>JARSSO010000039.1:0-1376 GCA_029624765.1 Candidatus Contendibacter sp.
TGTCAAACCGGGTTGGTATTTGGAAATTCCACAAATGGCATAGGGGCGCTATATATAACTCTAACTGAGGTGCGTTCGTAATTTCCTGGCCCAGATAGAATTGTATCGTAACTTTGTTTTAGGCGCGCACGGTCGATTGGTTGGTCCTTCATATCCACTAACAGGAGTGCTCGGAGACGTGCCTTAGAAGGTGTATAGCGTGTTAGTTTGTTAAGTTCATCCCGATTTCTGTACCCATACAACTCTGAGTTTCCATCGGAAGGGCGAACGGCCAACTCGATTGGTATCGGATTGGTACCCTTTTTTATATAGTCCACTCGCTTCGGGTGGCTAGATTTACCAATAAAAATGTGCTCTTCTTGGAAAACTATTGGCAGTTGCGGATCACGGGATAAAGGCCCAAATTTGACCCTTAGTATAAAGAGCACCCTGCGCTGAAGTTGCCTTTCACTTGCCTTCTTGTCCGATGTTTCAAGAAGGAGTTTCAAGGCGGCGTCCTGCAATCGCTCGATGTTACTCACGATGCCTCTCCTGTGTTGGCCCCACCCTCCCGACTAACGTTTGCGGTAACCCACCGCCGGAATCGACAGCGCGGAGGGAATCCGCAAGCTCTGTTTACGGGCGGTCCGGTTGACCGAAGGATTAGCCCTGCCCATAGGCGCCTTCGGAGTAAATTGAGGGATGAGCCTCTGGTGCAAATAGAAGCTCGCGAGGCAAAGTCTTCAACAGGGCATATTCCTCAACAAGAGGTTTGAGCCTAAAGAACTGGCGCAGTTGTAGAAGAGCAGCAGCAGTTCCTGGCTTGAAAGCTGTGCCCGTACCAAGTTTGTATAGAGCTTCTTGTCTGGGACGGCGCTCTTATGTACGAAATTGATGATGTTGTACAGCGTCCTGAAATAGTGTCTGATCTCACCTTGGTAGGCGGCATAGAATTTTTGGATGCGGCCCAGAACAAAGGGACAGCCATCAGAAGGAGGACAAGACCCTAATAGCTTCCGTCGCGCGAGTTGTCGGTGGAGTTCATTGGCATTGGAAGGGCTAACGTGCGCTTCACGTCAGTTTATCAACGAAAAGCTGTAGCTTTTCTGATTTATTTTGCTCCGCAAGCCAGCGTAAGTCTGGAAGCGAGGCAATTGGCAGGGCGGAAAGCCGAGTCCTGAATGACGGCCGGTGCATAAGTAATCCCTCTATTATTTGGCCAAGTTCATTGAGTACCGACTTCGAATTAAATAGACGTGCTAAAGCTAGCCAAACACCTAGTGATTCTATCTTCACCGTTTGTAAGTATTGCATCCGTCTAAAGTCGAACATGCGGTCGATAAGCTTCGGGTCCATGCGGCGACCGACAAACTCCTCGAAGTCGCGCCCGCCCCCCA
>JARSSO010000039.1:1476-63063 GCA_029624765.1 Candidatus Contendibacter sp.
ACGCCAGCGCCCCCTCCGGGTTGCGCTCGCTGAGTTCCAGCAGGTAGCGCGGGTCGAACAGGCGATCGATGAGCTTCGGGTCCATGCGGCGACCGACAAACTCCTCGAAGTCGCGCCCGCCCCCCAGCTCGCGAAGGATTTGCAGATACGCCAGCGCCCCCTCCGGGTTGCGCTCGCTGAGTTCCAGCAGGTAGCGCGGGTCCAGCATTCGATCAAGGAATTTAGTAGGGTGGATATCTCCTCGGTTACGTGCATAGTGGAAAAATGTGCCAGAACCGCCAATCTCCTTAAACAACTGAAGCCACTCGAAGGATTCTCCTGCACGCGAACTTGAAGCCTCGATTTCAAGCAGTGGCATCTTGTGCGAAAAGTAATCAAGAAAGCGGCGAGAGAATTCAAAAATCCATTCAGAGTCGTAGAGTCGTTTCCCTAGCGCAAAGAAAATCCTCGCGGACCTCGGGTTGCGCATTGCGAGTTCCACGGCAAAGTCGGGATCAAAGATGTCTCGAAATCCTCGGCTGCGCCCTGGGCCGTGATATCGACGGACATTAGATTGCTCTAGTGTGCGGGCGATCACTTGACAGATAGATTCTATTTGATCGGGCCGACTGAGTCGCATCGCCTGTTCCAGGGTGCGACGACTGTGTTCAAAGAACTCGTCTGGCGATTGATCAACGTTGCGTGCTAATACTTGTAACTTCGTCACCATCGCGGGCATACCAAGATCCAAGCCTTCGGCAAGCGCCTTCTTTTCGAGCTTATCCAACTCTTTAGATGAACCCATTGACGGATTAAACAAGTAGAAGCCAGCAATGCACGCCGATACATCGTCGCCCAAGGAAAGCGCTACGTTGCGGAACTCTTGAAGTTTGCCCGCTGATTCCTCTGCTTGGAATTTATCTTTAGCTACCACTTTGATCATTTTCTCGCTGCGGTCAGCCACCATCACGGCAGTTAATCCGTTCAGGTTCCCTAGAGAAAACCATGACCGCCAAATGTGCACCAGCCGATCCCACGGGCGCGTTCCATCCTCGTAGCTTGCGATCTCGGACTCGTCAAAAGCGAACGGTGCCTTGCCTGAAACCAACCGTAGGAGAACAAGATTGATGCTGTAGATGGCAATGTGTCCTACCAGCGGATGGTCACCGAAAGGCACGCGATACCCCTCTTGGGCCGTCTCCTTCCGCATGATTTGTGGCATCTCGCGTTTGCTAAGCAGACGCTTGGTTTGGTTCAAGACAATCTTGTCCAAGGTTTCGACAAATTCGCCCTCAGATAGCGCATGCTCTTTTAGAACATGCGGTGTCCATTCACGGATCATCTCAAGAATGACAGGGCGGGTGAACAGTGGTGTGTAAACCAAGCTGGCAAACCAGTCTCTCTCGAAACCGTCTGCGGTCACCATCATTTTATCCATCATGGAACGCAGCAGCTCATTCGCCTCGGCAGCGCGTAGTGCCTGTACTTGTGCCACCGAACGGCGAATGATGAAATCTGCTGTCAAGAACTCGCCAAAGGTGTTGTGTAAAAACTCAAAAGCAGAAGATTGTTCATGGGTATCTTCCGCGCCGCTGCTATGTTGAGCTTTCGATTTGTGAACAAAGAAAAAGCTGCCCAACAAAAGATCGGCTTGGCTCAATGCCTTCCTGGACTTGGCTGCCACCTCGCGCTCAAGCTTAAAGAACGCAAGATCGTCATCAAGCTCTGCTGAGAGGATGTGGACCTTCCGTCGGTTATACATGCCCAGCGCGGCTACCCCAAGGCGCTGCATTTCAACGGTAAGGGCTTTTTCTCGCTCCTTAGCCTTTCCGTCATTAAAGCCCTTCTCCTTACCACGTTCCCGAACGACAAAGCGCCGAAGCAAGCTGTCATAAAGCTTTGTACGGTCGAGGCCTTGGCTCGTTCGGAGTTGATTGCCTTGGGAGTCATACAAGGCGAGCATCAACAATAGCAATGGCTGTTCTGCAAGGTTCAGAATCTTATCCGCCCCTTTTTCTGTTGCCGAGGGCAACGCGAACTTTTCAATTTCCGCATCACAGTAGTAGGCTGCGTTAGCCTTGTTCCAAATGACCGACCAGCATTCACGTTGATACTCATCAAACTCCAAAAGCCGGATGATGGTTGATCCCACGGGAACGGCTGCCTTATCAATTAGAGTCACGCGGCTCGTAATGATGATGCGGACAGGCCACCCCTGCTCGGTTTGATGCTGCTGAAACCGTTGAGCCTCCATGATGTAGCTCGCAAACACCTGCCCGCTGGCCTGCAACAGTTCATCATAACCATCAAGGATCACAATGGGCGGACAATTTTTAAATAGCGATCTGAGCTTGATCCAAGAATCAAAGCTCACGCCGCTGATGCGCTTGATGAATTCTTCAATCTGCGTTGGAATATCAGCGTCAGCGTTTACTTCCCGTAATGGCACGCGAATCGTCGTAAACTGTTTTGACATCAACTGCGCGGAGAGAATCGTGGTGAGCAACGATTTACCGCTCCCTGGATGCCCGAGTATGAGCAGTGGAGTATCAGTGCTGTATGGCGAGCTGAGATAGCTTAACAAGAAAGCCCCCAAGTCGCTTCGCCTCGGCAAGTTGTTCCAAGTTGCCTCGTCCTCTAGGCGGCGTGACTTTCCCACTTGCCGAAGTACCCTGAACGCTTGTGGGACGAATGCATCACAGATTTTAGGGAACGAAAGCCTCGGTCCATCTTCGTCGCCAACATCTTTATCTTCGATGATGGGCTCATTGATTCGAGCTTGGTAGTGCTTGTTGAAGCTGTCAGCAATTTCCGTTGCTTGTTCGATTCTGAGCGTTTCGGGAATGCTAAGGACGGCTTGGCGAAGGCTCGCAAAGCCAACATCAATGCTTTTTTCGGATGCCGCACTCAACTTTGCGTGGTACTTCACATAATCGGACAGTCCCGCGATCAACTTACTTGTGCCCTTGTGCGCCTGCAGGTTTGCCCAAATGGCAAAGTCCTCAAATTTTCGCGCCAGTTCGAAATACTGGGCCTCGAAGCACTTTGCTGCCTCATCTTCGAGTTTCTCTAATCCACTCAAGAAGACCGCTTGTTTCTTCTCGTCTGCATTCTCCCAAAATGCCAGTTTTTGCACGAACTCGACAAACCCTTGGGACATCTGCTTCCAAAGCTTAGTCTGCCTTTGGCATTGCTCGGTCAACGTCTCGGTCGGGTGGGGGAATGCTATGGTCGTCGTGGAAACTGGCGCGTCGTGAACTTCGCATGTATGTTCATTCTGTTTGTGAGCGGAAGACTTTTTCACTCCTTCTTTTGCGATGAATGCTTTCTCGGATTCCAGAAGCCCGATTTCTTTTCGAAGGGCTTCGGGAAGGCGGGAATCCAGCGCATCGAAGAATGCAGTGAAGACCAACAAACCGTATGCGGTGTGCATGGTTTCGTAGCGAAGAAGGTAATCCTCGTCCTTTTTCTTCGTGAGCTTGTCGAAGACGCTCTTGCCGATCTTCACAAGTTCATTTTTAACGGCCAAAGTCGGAAAGAGTGCTGTGGCTGCCGACCCGAGCACGGCAGGGGAGCAAATGAGCGCGAGGCCAAGCAGGTTATCGACAGCTTTAATCAGCTCTGGGTCATTTTTTCCCTGCTTCTTAATTGCTGCGCAGACACTTTTGAATGTGAGTTCGATGCTCATTAGAATCCTCATCTGTCCAAAACAAGTAATTATGTCGTTTCGGCCTATCTACGCAAATCAGTCATTATTGAAATCAATGAATTGATTTTGCTTGCCTGTTCCAGCGGTATAACTCCATACACAAGCCCTTTGGTCCTGGAAACCCCACCACGCTCGTCGTCCCCCGCAGTGGACCCGACACCACGAGGGACATTCAGCACAGCGGAATCGACTGGCTGGGCAGCGCCCACACGCTCGCCAAGGAACCGTGCGATGGTCTGGACTTCTGTCACAATTATAGCGTCGCGCTGGCGGAGCGCCAGCGTCGGCGTACTGGATTACCAAGGCGACGACTGAGGCGACCAGGGCACGGCGATGAGTTCAGCCACGCGGAGCGCCCAACATCCACACAAACGCCGTTCCAGCATGACGCGGATGTATTCGCTCGCAGCGCGATTATCGGCGGATGCTTTCGGCCGCTACCCGCAAGAGGCAACTGGTGGAGCGACCCGATCTGTTGCGCCTGCCAAGCGAGCGGCGGAAATCAAGCCCCTCTCCTTCCATCGAGGCCACGGGTGTATGATTAGCCACCTCTGGTCCGCGAAGCAGCACGGACCCCTGAATCCGGTTTTCCATGGTTTGCAATTCCACACTCCAAAATTCCAAGGAGATTTTGTACCCATGCCCAAATCCGCCCGCCCCCGCCGCAGCATGCTGTACATGCCCGGTTCCAACGCCCGCGCCCTGGAAAAAGCCCGCGCCCTGCCCGCCGATAGTCTAATCCTTGATCTGGAAGACGCCGTCGCTCCAGACGCCAAGGAACTTGCCCGCAAGCAAGTCTGTGAAGCCGTGGCCGCCGGCGGTTTCGGCATGCGCGAAGTGCTGATTCGCGTCAACGCCCTGTCGACCAAGTGGGGCTACGAGGACATCGCCATGGCCTCCAAATCCGGCGCCAACGGGCTGCTCCTGCCCAAGGTCGAAAGCGCCGACGCCATCCGCCACATGGAAGCGATCATGCGCGCCAACGGCGCCCCCGAGTCCATGCGGATCTGGGCGATGATGGAAACCCCGCGCAGCATCCTGGAATCGCAGCGGATCGCCGAATCGACGCCGCGCATGGAAGGTCTGGTGATGGGCACCTCCGATCTAGCCAAGGAACTGGATTGCGCCCACACCCACGAACGCCTGCCGTTCCTCGTCTCGCTCGGCTTGTGCCTGCTGGCCGCCCGCGCCGCCGGGCTGGCCATTCTCGACGGGGTCTATCTCGACTTGAACGACGAGGTCGGTTTCGAAGCGGCCTGCAAGCAGGGTCAGGAACTTGGCTTCGACGGTAAGACCCTTATCCACCCGAAGCAAGTCGGCCCCTGCAACAAGGTATTCACCCCCAAGCCACAGGATGTTACCTGGTCGCGGCGCATCATCGAGGCCCACGCGGCGGCGGCGGCGCGCGGCGAAGGCGTGGTCGTGGTCGATGGCCGGCTGGTCGAAAACCTCCACGTCGAAAGCGCTCGCCGCATCGTCAGCATGGCCGACGCCATCGCCGCGATGGAAGCAGCCAACGCCTAAAGGACTGGTAATCGTTCGCTCCCACTCGCCCCAACCCGACCCCTCTTCCAGCGGGAGAGAGGGGTCGAATGGATGGCAGCCATTCCTTGCCATGCGTCCCTCTTGCCTCCATCTTTCCATCCCATTGCTAGCCGGCCTGGCGCTGACCGCCTGCGAGCCGGCGCCCGATTTCACCGTCCGCCTCGCCGGCTCCACCATGGGCACCAGTTACGAACTCAAGCTGGTCCCCGCGCCGGGGCAGACCCTCCCCACCGACCTCAAAACTCAGGTTGACGCGATGCTGACCCGCGTCAACCAGCAAATGTCCACCTACGACCCGGATTCCGAGCTGTCGCGCTTCAACCGCAACCCCAGCACCGATTGGATCGCGGTTTCGCCCGAGTTGCAGCAGGTGGTCGCCGAGGGGCTGCGCATCAGCGACTTGAGCAACGGCGCCTTCGACATCACCGTCGGACCGCTGGTCAATCTGTGGGGCTTCGGGCCGGAACCGCGCCGCGATCAAGTTCCCTCGGACCAGGCCATCGCCCAGGCGCGCGAACGGGTCGGCTACTGGCGACTGCAGGCCCGCGCCGAACCACCGGCGCTGAAAAAGGACCGCCCCGATCTTTACGTGGATTTATCCGCGCTCGCCAAAGGCTACGGGGTGGATCAACTGGCCGACCTGGTCGAAGCGCGGGGGATTCACAACTATCTCGTCTCGATCAGTGGCGATCTGCGGGCCAAGGGCCTCAACGGCAAAGGACAACCCTGGACCATCGCCATCGAGCGGCCCGTACCCGGCCAGCGCGCGGTCGAACGCCTGATTCGCGTCAGCGACCACGCCGTTTCCACGGCGGGCGACTATCGAAATTATTTCGAACAAAACGGCCAGCGCTATTCGCATATCATCAACCCGCGCACTGGCCGACCCGTGCCGCAAACCCTGGCGTCGGTCACGGTCGTCAGCAAACTGGACATGCAGGCCGACGCCATCGACACCGCGTTGATGGCCGCCGGCGCGGAGCAGGGCTTCAAGCTCGCCACCGACCATCACCTGGCGGCTTTCTTCATCCTGGTCAGCCCGGACGGAAAAAGCTTTCAGGAACGCTACACTCCCGAGTTCGAACCCTTTCTGCTGCCCCAACAGCCATGACCCCGCGCGCCGCGCCGCCGAAACCCGCATGACAACCCCCGCCCTCGCGCTCCGCAATCTGCGGAAGGTATACGCTAACGGCCTGGAAGCCTTGCGCGGCATCGATCTGGAAGTCGCCGAGGGTGAATTCTTCGCTTTGCTCGGCCCCAACGGCGCCGGCAAATCGACCACCATCGGCATCGTTTGCTCGCTGGTGCGCAAGACCGGCGGCGAGGTTCAAGTGTTCGGCCATGACATGGATCGCGACTTGAGCCTTGCCAAATCCTGCATCGGCCTGGTGCCGCAGGAATTCAACTTCAACCAGTTCGAGCCGGTAGTCGAGATCGTGGTCAATCAGGCCGGCTACTACGGCATTCCCCGCGCCCTGGCTCATCGGCGCGCCGAAACCTACCTCAGGCAACTTGGCCTGTGGGAGAAACGACGCGAGATGGCCCGTCAGTTGTCCGGCGGGATGAAACGGCGGTTGATGATCGCCCGCGCGCTGGTGCACGAACCGAAGCTGTTGATCCTGGACGAACCGACCGCCGGGGTGGACATCGAGATTCGCCGGTCGATGTGGGATTTCCTGCGCCAAATCAACGCCCAGGGCACCACCATCATCCTGACCACGCACTACCTGGAAGAGGCGGAAAACCTGTGCCGGCACATCGCCATCATCGACCGGGGCGAGATCATCGAGAACACCCGGATGCAGACCCTGCTGGGCCGGCTGCATCTGGAAACCTTCGTGCTCAATTTGCGCCAACCGCTGGCGGAGTCGCTGGAAATCCCCGGTTACCCACTCCGCCGGATCGACGAATACACCCTGGAAGTGGACGTGGCCAGGGAACAGGGCCTCAACGCCCTGTTCCCGCGATTGTCGGCGCGCGGCATCGAGGTTTCCAGCCTGCGCAACAAGACGAACCGGTTGGAGGAGTTGTTTTTGCGCTTGGTGGACAAGAGCGAAGCCGCCGCCTGAGCCGCCTTGCCAGTGCTCAGCGGCGCGGCCCGGCCACGACTTTCGTCTCGTGCAGCTTGGAGATCTCGTGATCGCTCAGGCCCAGGATGCCCGACAGGATTTCGTCGGTGTGCTCGCCCAGCACCGAAGCCCGCCGGGGCGGCTCACGCTCGAATTCGCTAAATTCGAACGGGGAACCGGGAACCAGATATTCCCCGATCCCCGGTTGCTCGATCATGCTGAACATCGGGTGTCGCAAGGACAGATCGGGGTCTTCCCGGACCGCCTGCTTGAAGGTGCGAAACACCGACCAGGTCACGCCGTTGTCGTCGAAGGGCTGGGCGAAATCCTCCACCTTCCGCGCCCGGAACCAGGGCGCCAACAGCGCGGTGATTTCCTGGCGGGCCTTGAAACGGTCGCCTTCCCGGTTCAAATCCAGACCCAGGCGCGCGCCCAGGGCATCGAACTCCGGTTTTAATCTCGTCACCGCGCACAAGCCGTCCCACTGCCGCCGGGTCAGGCCGACCACCATCACCTTGCGACCGTCGGCGATATCGAATTCGTTGCCGTAGGCCCCGTACAGATAATTGCCATACTTGGGGCGGTCGAAGTCGTTGACCATCACCTCGCCGATGATTCCCAGATTGCCCAGCATGGCCAGGGCGACATCCTTCAGAGCGATTTCCACCGATTGCCCTTGCCCCGTCAGCCGCCGGTGCCGTTCCGCCGCCAGCAACCCCAGGGCCACCATCTGGCCGGTGATGCAATCCCAGGCCGGCAGCACATGGCAGACCGGGTCGCCGGAATCCTCCGGGCCGGTGACGTAGGGAAAGCCGACGCCGGGATTGACCGTGTAATCGACCGCCGGCCCACCGTCGCGGGTGCCCAGCACCGTCAGCATGATCAAGTCTTCCCGGTGCTGCTTTAGATGCTCGTAGTCCATCCAGCCCCGGACCCGGAGATTGGTCAGGAAAATTCCGGCATTCGGTCCGGGGGCGCAAATCAGTTGGGTGACGATTTCTTGCCCTTGCGGCGTGCTCACATCCACGGCGAGGGAGCGTTTACCCTTGTTCAAACCCGCCCAGAACAAACTTTTGTTGTCGTGAGTCACCGGCCAGCGGTGATGGTCGAGTCCGCCCCGGATGCGGTCGAAACGAATCACTTCCGCGCCCATTTGCGCCAGCGTCATCCCCGCCAGGGGCGCCGCCACGAATGCGGCGCCCTCGACCACCCGCAAGCCTTCCAAAATCTTTCCCATTGCAATCTCTCAGTTGAGTAATCCAGCCAGCTTGGCTCTTTCGACGATGGCGCCGCACATCCGGAGCGAGGCCACGTCAATCATCTTGCCCTTGACGCTGATAGCCCCCCTGCCCTCCCGCAACGCGGCTTCGTACTCGTTCAGAACCGTCCGCGCCCAGTCAATCTCTTTTTCCGACGGAACGAAGGTTTGATTCACGGTTTCGATTTGACTCGGATGAATGCACCATTTGCCGTCGAAACCCATCGCCCGCCCGATCCTGCAGGCTTGCGTCAAGCCATCGGCGTTCTTGATCCCGGCGAAGGGGCCATCTATGGCTCGCTTGTTGTAAGCTTTCGCCGCACTCACGATCGAGTGCATGACATGGTGCCAGCGATGACCGGGATAAATCCGGTCGTTTTCGTCCAGTTCCCCAATCGACTCCATCGGCATCCGCACCGACGCCGCATAGTCGCCGGGTCCGTAGACAAAACCCTCCAATCGCTCGGAACAAGCCGCGATTTCCCGGATGTTGACGCAGCCCAGCGCGGTTTCAATGAGTGCTTCGATTCCAATCGGACGCGAATATTTCTTATAGCTTTCAATCTGCCCGAGCAGGGTTTCCACCACATAGACATCTTCGGGGCGATTTACCTTGGGGATGACGATCAAGTCGATCCGGTCGCCCGCCGCTTCGACGATTTCAATCAGGTCCCGATAGGCAAAATGGGTATCCAATCCATTCATCCGGAACATCCGAAGCTTATTGCCGAAATCCAGTTCCCGGTAAGCCCGGACCACGTTGGCCCGGCTGGCTTCCTTTTCATCGGGCGCCACCGCGTCTTCCAGATCGATGCAGACCGCATCGGCGCGGGCGGCGGCGGTTTTTTGAATCATGCCCCAATTGGAGGCCGGCGCCAGCAGTACCGAACGTTCCAGTCTTTCACCCATCGGTTCATCTCCAGGAAATTGTCGCCTGCATGGCGATATTGCCGTCGCCGTTGGCCGTATATAATTCATGGTCACCGTCGAGCTTGGGTCGACCACAGAGGGATACTTGATCGAAATCGAACAGGGGTCGCATGGCCCGGAAGCGATAACTTGCCGGTTTCCGACCTGGATTGTTGCGCTTCGCCGATTCGAGCAACAGCATTGCTTGCAACGGACCATGCACCACGAGGCCCGGATACTTCTCCACCTCGGTGGCGTACTTGAGGTCGTAATGGATTCGATGGGAATTGAAGGTCAGGGCGGAGAATCGGAACAACAGCACCGGATCGACAGCATACGCCTCTTTCCATTGCGGATCGTCGGGAACCGGATTGGGCGCCGCCGGTGCAAACGCTTTGGGCATCGGCAGATAAACGATATCCTGCTCTTCCTCGACCGCGACTCCCCGCGCCGAGTGAATCGAGTGCTTGACGGTAACGAAGACCATGCGGCTCGTCTTTCCCTCCTTTTCCGACACCTTGAGAATTTCCGAGGTTTTGCCGATCTCTTCCCCGATGAATAAATCCTGGTGAAAGGTCAATCTGCCACTGGCCCACATCCGCCGCTCCAAGGTGATGGGCGGCAAGAAACCGCCGCGCTTCGGATGGCCATCGGAGCCAATCTCCCCGCTGGCCACGAGCGGCAGAAAATATAGCCAGTACCACAATTCGGGCAGGGGATCGCCTGCCCTGGTCGTAAAATCCCGATAATCGAAGGTAAGAGCAAGCGCCCTGGCCGGCGTCGGATAAACACGGTCCCGAATTTCTTCCTTTCTGCCTATCCAGTCTCGCAACTTCACGTCAGTCATCGTTTTGTGATCTCCACGCTTTTCCGCTCTCCTCCCAACACCAAGATGGGCCTCGCCACGCTCAGCCCATCCTACAACTATTTGTTTTTATTTAGGATGATCTGAGCGTAGCGAAGCCCATCAAGACAGGGCAAACCGGAGGGGAGTTTGAACAATTACCATCAGGATCGCTTCGGGACACCGCGTCCCAACCAAAGCATAGCTTAATTTACCATTTAACCTTCATCGAATGTTTGCGCCATTCGGGCTTTTTCCATCATACTTGAAAGTCGCTACCTTGGATAATTTTTTAACATCCATCTCCGGGAAAAGCTTCACTCCAGTTCCACCGCCAAGAATCTTGGGCATCGGCTTATCGAAGGAATTAATCTCCCCATATCGGGTTATGCACTGGTCGGTATCCATACGATGATAGGCGAGAATCTCGTATCCGGGCCAGGAAGAAAGAACCCACATTTCTTCTTGCGAATTCGACACAAACACATCCAAAGCAACGGATGGAATCCCGCGATAGGTAGAGCCAAATAGCGGGAAATATCGTCGTTGACCTGCGTCATTCTCGACCGAGAAACCAAGGACGGCACTGTCTACCCCAAGGTCGATATAGAATTGCACGGAACGATTACCGATCCGCACCGATTCCAGCAAGACGCTAGGCTGCTCGTTTGCGGCAACTGCTTTGCTGCTCTGCTCACTTTCGGACCCACAACAAGCCAGGACAACAAGCATCGAAACCAAAAGAACACCCTTCATCCTCCATGCCCAATGCCACGGAAAACGGTGCGGGTTGATGAAGGACCGGTTATTGAACGGTATGAATGCAGTTGCATTTTCGCGCATTTTTTAACCTCGACTAAAAAAATCACCGGCCAGGAACCGGTGAATTTCAACCAGGCGTGAAAGTCTGGATACAGGTCAAAAACCCGTCATTATGGCTTCATCCGAAGGCTGCTCCGTCCACAGGTTCAAACCTGCGAGGGAATTGATACTCACAACAAATTCGCGAAAAGCATGATCCGAACACGGTGGCGATCCGCGATCGCCAATCGCCGGATTTACCAGTCGACCGTACCGCGTCCAGGACCACCGGGACCACCGCCAGCGGCACCCCCGGAACCCCATGCATGAGATTCCGACCAGTTCCACCACATATACTGTTTTTCCATTCCGGACGCCGCAAAAACCGGATGGCTCGCGAATCGGCCAAAGGATTTTTTACTCATGATATTATACATCCAAATATTCATCTTGGCCGTTTTCGCGGCGCAATCGACGCTGTCGACAGTCGCGGATATCCCGAACGATCCAATCGAGCAGGTGTACAGCTCCCACGTCTGAACGGTAGGCAGCGGTATCGTGTTCAACGGTGGTATTACGCCGCCTAGCGCACGCGCAGCCGCGCGAGCAGCTATCGAACCGGCATAAACGATGAATGCGTCCCTACAGGTATCCGGGTCGGTTCCCGGTGGACTACTCACCCAGATACTATAAGCATTTGGATCGGTAGCCGGTGGGTCCGTCTTCCCAGGCTTCCATGATCCGGATGTCATCCGACTGGTTTTCCAGAGTGGGCAATTTGCCGCGAGATTCGCTTTTGCCTGATTGACAGCGTCAATGACAGGCTGCCACCTGCGGACAATCGTAGTATAGTTGTCCGTTTCGGGCATTACCCAGAGCCTTTCAACGGAAAATGGCGAGAAAAAGTTATCCAGAATTTGACCAATGGTTGTGCTCATTTCTCGTTCACCTTTTCTGGCTACACTGCGAGAAGTAATGGCATCTTGACTGGAGAGTTTGCCAATGAGATGAGGAACGTCATATCACCCGCTTCTTCCTCAATTCGCCGATCTCCTCCGGATTCATGTCCAACAGCTCGGTCAACACCGCATCGGTATGCTCGCCAAGCCTGGGACCGAGATGACGAATCCTCCCCGGCGTTTCGGACAGACGGGGAATGACCGCCGGCACGATGACGGTCTCGCCCAAATCTTCGACATCGACGGCAACCAGATTACGCCGCGCGTGAAATTGGCGGTCGCCGAAAATGTCCGCGATATTGTTCAGGGGTCCCGCCGGGGCACCGGTCGCGTAACAGCGCTTCAATACTTCATCGCGGGTCAGCGAGCCGCACCAGTCGCGCACGATTTCGTTGACGTCGTGACGATTCTCCAACCGGATTTTCTGCTCGCCGTACAGGCTGGACGAAGCCAGTTCCGGCCGGCCCATCGCCTCGGCCAGCCGGGCGAACAGTTTGTCGGTGGCACAGGCGATGGCCACCCATTTGCCCTCTTCCTTGGTCGGAAAGTGACCGTAGGGACAGGCGAAATCGTTGTGGGTCGGCCCGTGCCGCTCCCGGACCACGCCGAACATGCCGTAAGCCGGCGCCAGCTCGTCGGTGCAGCGGAATACCGTTTCATAAAGAGCGGCGTCGATGTATTGACCGATGCCGGTCTGCTCGCGATAGCGCAGCGCCATCAGCACCCCGAGGCAGCCGTACAGGCCAGTCAGGTAATCCCCCAGGGTGGTCGAGCCCGGCGTGACCGGGGTGCCCTTGGGCATTCCGGACAGATAGGCGATGCCGCCGACGGCGTGGGCGATGCGGGCGAAGCCGGGCCGGTCCTTGTACGGGCCGGTCTGGCCGTAACCGGTCACCCGCAGCATGATCAGGCCGGGATTGATTTCGTGCAGCACCTCCCACGACAGACCCCATTTCTCCAGGGTGCCGGGCCGGAAGTTTTCACACAGCACGTCGGCCTTTTCGACCAGCCGCTTGAAGATTTCCACCCCCTCGCGCCGATGCAGGTCGACGGTGACCGATTTCTTGTTGCGCGCCTCGCTCAGCCAGGCCAGGGTATCCCCGCGCTGGGTGGGCGTGCCGTACTTCCGGCAAATATCGCCCCCGATCGGGTGTTCCACCTTGAGCACCTCGGCGCCGAACTCGCCGAGAATGCCGGCGCAATACGGCCCCGCGATCACCGTGGCCACGTCGACGACCCGAATACCGGCCAGCGGCAGGGCATCCTCGTTCGTTTTGCTGGTCATGATCGTGCTCTCGAAAAAATTTTACCCGGACAAAATGGCTAGATGATCTTGCGCTGGCGCAGCCGCTTGATTTCGTCGGCCGAAAGTTCGAGCAACTCGCGCATGATTTCGTAAGTCGCGTTGCCCAGGGACGGACCCAGACTGGTGATCCGGCCCGGCGTGGCCGACAGGGTGGGCACGACGCCGGGAACCACGACCTCGCCCAGCCCCGGTTCTTCCAGCTTGACCAGATTGCCCCGCGCCTGGAAGTGTTCGTCCTCGAAGATATCGGCGATGCTGTTGAGTTTCCCGACCGGAACCTCGCAGGCAAGGCAGCGGTTCAACACCTCCTGGCGCGGCAGTGAACCCACCCACTCGATCACGATCTGGTTGACCTCGCCGCGGGCGGCCAGCCGCTTGCGTTGCTCGCCATACAGGGCGGACGACGCCAGTTCCGGCCGTTCCATCGCCTCGGCCAGACGCTCGAACATCTTGTCGGTGGTGCAGGCAATGGCGACCCACTTGTCGTCCTGGGTGCGGAAGTGACCGTGCGGCACGGCCACGAAACTGCCGGAGCCCTCCCGTTCCCGCACCTTGCCGAACAGCCCGTAGGAGGCGGCGATCTCGTCCAGTTGACGGAACACGGACTCGTAGATGGCGATATCGATGACCTGGCCGCGCCCGGTCTTGTCCCGGTGGCGCAGGGCCATCATGATGCCGATGGCGCCATACAGGCTGGAAAAGTAGTCGCCGAGCGGCACCGTGCCGGGAACGACCGGCGTTTCGCCGGGGAATCCGGCCAGATAGGACAAGCCGCCGAAGGCGTGGGCGATGTGGGCGAAGCCGGAGCGGCGGCGATACGGCCCGGTCTGGCCATATCCCGACACCCGCAGAAAGACCAGCCGCGGATTGGCCTCGCTCAACGCGGGCCAGCCAAGACCCCATTCCTCCATCGTGCCCGGCCGGAAATTTTCGATCAGCACGTCGGATTTTTCGATGAGGCGCAAAAACAGTTGGACACCTTCCCGCTGACGCAAGTCGATGGTGACCGACTTGCGGTTCCGCGCCTCGCTGAGCCAGGCCAGGGTGGCATCGTGGCGCTTGGTCGGCGTGCCGAAACGGCGCATCGGATCGCCAGCGATGGGATGCTCGATTTTCAAGACTTCGGCGCCGAATTCACCCAGCGCCGACGCGGCGTGCGGGCCGGCCAGGAACGTCCCCAGGTCCAGTACCCGAACGCCGGTCATCGGCAATCTCGGCTCCGCGTCGTGCTCTTGGGACTCAGAAAGCTCCGTGTCTTCGGTGATCGCCGTTTCGGTCTGTGCCTGTTCATCGGACATGCTGGGTTCCTCCTGTGGTCGATTGCCGGATTGCGCCCACATTCCCGCCTTCACCGCCATGTTCGCGCATCCTCTCCGGGCCAAGAAACCATTTGCAGTATAGTAAGCGCCCACGCGTTTGACAGCGACAACGACCGCCAGCCCTTCCAAGACTTTTATCCATAATGAATATCCGCAATCAATACATAGCCTTACAGACCATCCTGCTCAAGGAAAGCCTGCGGTTCCTGCGCATTTGGATTCAAACCATCCTGCCGCCGGCGATCACCACGGCGCTGTATTTCGTCATTTTCGGCAAGCTGATCGGCGCTCAACTGGGACCGGTGGAGGGGTTGAGCTACACCCAGTACATCGCGCCGGGGTTGATCATGATGGCGGTGATCACCAACGCCTACTCCAATGTGGTGTCCTCGTTCTTCAGTTCCAAATTCCAGCGCCACATCGAGGAAATGCTGGTCTCGCCCCTGCCCAACACCATCATCGTGTTGGGCTTCGTCGGCGGCGGGGTGGCGCGAGGACTGGCGGTCGGCGGCGCGGTAACCTTGATCTCGCTGTTTTTCGCCGACCTGCGCTGGCAGCATCCCTTGCTCACCTTGGCGGTGATGATCCTGACCTCGATCTTGTTCGCCCTGGGCGGGTTGATCAACGGAATCTTCGCCAAGAGCTTCGACGATATCGCGATCGTCCCGACCTTCGTGCTGACTCCGCTGATCTATCTCGGCGGCATCTTCTATTCCATCAGGATGCTGTCGCCGTTCTGGCAGGAGGCGTCGCTGTTCAATCCGATCCTCTACATGATCAACGCCTTCCGCTTCGGCATCCTTGGCGTGTCGGACATCGACATTCGCGCCGCCTTCGCCATCATCCTCCTGTTCATCGCCGTTCTGTTCGGCTACAGCCTGTGGCTGCTGCGGCGGGGAACCGGCATTCGCAACTGACTCGGCCACCTCCAAGACCCAACAACCATCGTGGCGTATCTTGCGCGCATTTGTCATAGCGTCATCTATCCTTAAACATCAAGGTCGGGCGCGCGCGCATCCGGCCCTTACCCTAAAGATACCCAAAGGAGAACATCGCTCATGCGCAAACTGTCAGCATCCCTGTTCGTTGCCGCCGCCTGCCTCATCGCCCCCACCGCCTGGAGCGAAGAACCGATCGTCATCAAGTTCAGCCACGTGGTGGCCCCGGACACGCCGAAGGGACGGGCGGCGGAGAAATTCAAGGAACTGGCCGGGAAGTACACCAACGGCAAGGTCAAGGTGGAGGTTTATCCGAACAGCCAGTTGTACAAGGACAAGGAAGAATTGGAAGCGCTGCAACTCGGCGCCGTGCAGATGCTGGCCCCCTCGCTCGCCAAGTTCGGACCCTTGGGCGCCAAGGAGTTCGAGGTGTTCGATTTTCCCTGCGTCTTCCCGAACAAGGAAGGGCTGCACAAAGTAACTCAGGGACCCATCGGCAGGAAACTGCTCGACAAGCTCTATCCCAAGGGCATCGTCGGGCTGGCCTACTGGGACAACGGCTTCAAGATCTTCAGCTCGAACAAGCCGGTCAAGACTCCGGCGGACTTCAAGGGCCAGAAGATGCGAATCCAGTCCTCCAAAGTGCTGGATGCGCAAATGCGCTCGCTTGGCGCGATCCCGCAAGTCATGGCGTTCTCCGAGGTTTATCAGGCACTGCAAACGGGGGTGGTGGACGGCACCGAGAATCCACCGTCGAATATGTACACCCAGAAAATGCACGAGGTGCAAAAGTACGCCAACGTTTCCAACCATGGCTATCTGGGCTACGCGGTGATCGTGAACAAGCAGTTTTGGGAAGGTCTGCCCGTCGACGTGCGCGCCGCGCTGGACAAGGCAATGAAGGAAGCCACCGTCTACGCCAACGAGGTCGCGGGCAAGGACAACGACGACGCGCTGGCGGCGATGAAGGCGTCCGGCAAGACCGAGTTTTTCCAGCCAACGGCGGCCGAGCGCGCGGCGCTGTGCGAGGCCATGAAACCGGTTTACGAACAAATGAGCGACCGGGTCGGCAAGGATCTGGTCGCCTCCATCCAAAAGGAAGCGGCGGCGAAGTAGCCACTCCTTGGAAACGCCCGCCTCAAAACGGGCGTTTCACTGCCTGCGAGGTCAAAAAATAATGATCCTCCGATTCCTTGACCGCTTTGAAGAGGTGATGATCACCTTCCTCATGGCGGCGGCGACCATGATCATCTTCGTCGCCGTCGTCCATCGCTACGCATCCGGTCTGTCGATTCCCGGCGTCCAGGATTTCCTTCTTGGACTCAATTTTGCTTGGGCGCAGGAGTTGTGCATCTACATGTTCGTCTGGATGGCGAAAATCGGCGCCGCCTACGGCGTTCGCACCGGCATCCACGTGGGCGTCGACGTACTGATCAACGCGCTCAGCACCGAATGGCGCAACAAATTCATCATCTTCGGGCTGCTCGCCGGAGCGCTGTTCACGGGCACCGTCGGCACGTTTGCCACCCTCTTCGTCCACGAGCTGTTTTATACCGAGCAAGTCTCTGCGGATATGGAGCTGCCGATGTGGCTGGTTTATCTGGGGATGCCGATCGGATCGTATCTGATGTGCTTCCGCTTCCTGCAAGCCTGTTACCGCTTCATTCGCACCGGCAGTCTCCCGCGGCCGGATCACACTAAGGTGGAAGGCATCGAGACCGTGGAAACCTTGCACGAACCCGCCACGACTCCAGCGGATCCTTCCAGCCAGACGGGAGGTAAGTCATGACCACCGCCTTCATTTTCGGCCTGCTCATCGCCCTGATGCTGACCGGGATGCCGATCTCGATCTCGCTCGGGCTCACCGTGCTCACCTTCCTGTTCACGATGACCCAGGTGCCGATCGAGAGCGTCGCCCTGAAATTGTTCACCGGCATCGAGAAGTTCGAGATCATGGCGATCCCGTTCTTCATCCTGGCCGGCAACTTCCTCACCCACGGCGGCGTTGCCCGGCGGATGATTGCTTTCGCCACCGCCTGCGTCGGTCACCTGCACGGTGGGTTGGGGCTGGCCGGCGTCATGGCCTGCGCCCTGTTCGCCGCCGTATCGGGATCGAGTCCCGCCACCGTGGTCGCCATCGGCTCGATCCTGTTGCCCGCCATGGTCGCCCAAGGCTTTCCCAAGCGGTTCGGCGCCGGGGTCATCGCCACGTCCGGGGCGCTGGGCATCCTGATTCCACCCTCCATCGTGATGGTGATGTACGCGGTCGCCACCAACACCTCGGTTGGCCAGTTGTTCATCGCTGGCGTCGTCCCCGGCATCGTGCTCGCCACCATGCTCGGCGCAACCACCTGGTACCGGGCCTGGAAGAACGACTACCCACGCCTGCAACGGGCCAACCTCCTGACCGTGCTGCGCACGTTCAAGGACAGCATGTGGGGCCTGCTGCTGATCGTGATCGTCATCGGCGGCATTTACACCGGCATGTTCACCCCAACCGAAGCGGCGGCGATGAGCGCGGTCTACGCCTTCTTCGTCTCGGTGTTCGTCTACAAGGACATGACGCTCAAGCAAGTGCCCAAGGTGCTGCTCGACAGCGCCAACATGAGCGCGATGCTGCTCTACATCATCACCAACGCGATTCTGTTCTCTTTCCTGATGACGCACGAGAACATCCCGCAGGCGATGGCGCAGTGGATGATCGATCAGAACCTGAGCGTTTGGCTGTTCCTGCTTGGCTGCAACATCCTGCTGCTGCTGGCCGGAAACGTGATGGAGCCCTCGTCGATCACCCTGATCATGGCGCCGATTCTGTTCCCGATCGCCATCAAACTGGGCATCGATCCAGTGCATTTCGGCATCATGCTGGTCGTCAACATGGAAGTCGGCATGTGCCATCCGCCGGTTGGCCTCAACCTCTACGTCGCCAGCGGCATCACCCACATGGGCATCACCGAACTGACGGTCGCGGTCTGGCCATGGCTGCTGACCATGCTGGTGTTCCTGGTCATTGTGACCTATTGGCCGCCGTTGTCACTCTGGCTGCCGCGACTGCTCGGGATGATGTAGTCTCGGGCGGATCCTGAAAAGAATCGGGGCGGTGTTCACCGCCCCTTTTTCATGCCGCTCAGCTCCAGTACCGCACCGGACCGCTGTCGATGTGCACGAAGTTGGAGCGGGGATAGTACCCCACCCCCCCCGCGCCCAGCGAACGGGCCGCCCGGTAGAGATCCGACACCCGGCCGCCCGGCACGCGAATATCGAGCGCCATGGCCTGCATGTGATAACTCCGGCGCGCTACCCTGCGGCTGCCCTCGCACAACATCCAGTTGGTGGACGGCGACCGATAGCCGCTGATCACGTTGACCGGCTGACCCAAGCCCAGTTGCAACTGCAAGGCATAGAGCTGGTCCAGCACGTTGGAATCGAACTGTCGGACCTGGTCGTTGTGATGGTCGCGCAAGGCCCAACTGATGGTGTTGACGGCCTCGCGGATATAACCGTCGCGTGGTGTCCAGTAAACTTGACGGACACTCTCGCCTGTGTTGGGATTATGGAACAAGAGGTAGCGTTCGCGCAGAACCGCCGTCCTGGCCAGCCCTGGCGCCAAGGCCAGCACGCCGATGCCGCCAGCCGCCCACTTCAGAAACCCTCGCCGGCTCGGGTCGAGCCGTTTCTCCTCGTTATTGGGATCGTTCTTGTCCGGTTGCAGCGCTACGTCGGTTCGCATGTTCTGGATATCCTCCCCCCAGTCATCTGAGTTTATTAAACTCTAGCCAAACCGAGTTTCTTAAATCAAGAATCAGTTGTACCAATACCCTTTTGCCATTTAGCAACAGAAACGCCACTGCATTTTCTTGTCCAACTGGATTCGTTATCCCTATTGCAACAGAATATTGATATTCATCAAAAAAGGACAAAATCAGTCTCTCTTGTCGAAATCCATTGATTAAATAATACTTAATATGAGGCCGCCTTTATTTCAAGCCACTTTATTATTAAAAAAATAATGAATTTTATCTCCTATACAACAAATTATTAAGATGGCAAATTAACAACGACTGTTTTAGTAAGATATTTATGAGCAAAGAAAAATTTCCAGTTACGCCCGCAATTCGCCTGTTGCGAAAAAACAACGTCGTCTTTACCGGCCATCTTTACCCCTACGAAGAGCACGGCGGGACCGCGTACAGCGCCCGCTGTCTGGGGGTGGACGAACACGCGATCATCAAAACTCTTGTGATGGAGGACGACCGCAAACAGCCCCTGATCGTGCTGATGCACGGCGACCGCAAGGTTTCCACCAAGGAGTTGGCGCGGCTACGGGGAGCCAAGACCGTCGTTCCCTGCGACCCCGCCGTCGCCAACAAGCACAGCGGCTATCTGGTTGGCGGCACCTCGCCGTTCGGCGTCCGCAAACCCATGCCGATCTACCTGGAAACCAGTATCCTCGATCTGCCGCGGGTCTATCTCAACGGCGGCAAACGCGGTTTTCTGGTCGGCCTGGCGCCGACCGATGTCCAGCGCCTCCTGCAACCGACGCTGGTTCGGGTCGCCGTCGAGGAATAACCGATGCCCGAACACAACTTCATCGCCACCGCGCCGGCCGGGGTGGAACCGCTGCTGGCGGCGGAACTGGCCGAACTGGGCGCGGCGACGCCTCGCCCCGCGCGCGGCGGCGTCGCGTTCCAGGGTCCACTGGAACTGGCCTATCGCGCCTGCCTGTGGTCGCGCACCGCCAGCCGGGTGCTGCTACCGCTGGCCGAATTTCCCGCCACCGAGGCGGATGCCCTGTACGCCGGCATCCACGACCTGCCCTGGGAAGAGCACCTGGCCCCGGATGGGACCTTGAGCGTCGAATTCAGCGGCGGTGGTCCCGGCGTCGACCACGGCCACTATGGCGCGCAGCGGATCAAGGACGCCATCGTGGACCGGTTCCGGGCGGGCTGCGGCCAGCGGCCGAGCGTGGATGCGCGCCAGCCGGATCTGCGGATTCACGCCCGCTGGCGCGATGGTCAGGTCACGGTCAATCTCGACTTGTCCGGCGACAGTCTGCACCGGCGCGGCTACCGGGCCGCGACCGTGACCGCGCCGCTCAAGGAGACGCTGGCCGCCGCTCTGTTGCTGAAAGCGGGCTGGCCGGCCATCGCCGCCGTCGGCGGTCCCCTGCTCGACCCGCTGTGCGGCTCCGGCACGCTGGCGATCGAAGCGGCCTGGATCGCCGGCGACCACGCGCCGGGACTGTTGCGTGAACACTGGGGCTTCAGCGGCTGGCTGGGCCACGTCCCGGCGTTGTGGAACCGGCTGCTGGCCGAAGCGCGGGAACGGCGCGACGCGGGCCGGACGCGCATCCCGCCGATCCGGGCCAGCGACCGCGATCCCAAGGCGGTGCGCGCGGCGTCGATCAACGCGGGCCGGGCCGGCGTGGCCGACCGGATGCGGATCGAATGCCGCGACTGGACTGGCGTGGAGCCGCCTCCCGGCCCACCGGGACTGCTCATCGCCAACCCACCCTACGGCGAACGGCTGGGCGATCAGGACGAACTGGGCGCGTTGTACGCCCAACTGGGCGACCGGCTGAAAGCCCGGTTCGTCGGCTGGCGGGCGGCGCTGTTCACCGGCAATCCCGAGCTTGGCAAGCGCATGGGACTGTGCGCCGTTAAAACCAACGTCTTTCACAACGGCCCGTTGGAGTGCCGGCTGCTGCAATTCCAGGTCGAGCCGGACTTTTTCGTGGACCGGGATGCGTCCGACCAGCGCGCCCGCGCCGCCGCGCTGGCGCGGGTCGTGGCCACCGGCGCCGAGGATTTCGTCAACCGCCTGCGCAAGAACCTGCGCCATCTGGAGCGCTGGGCGGCGCGGGAAGACATTACCTGCTATCGCCTCTACGACGCCGATCTGCCGGAGTACGCGGTAGCGGTGGATCGCTACGCCCAATGGCTGCACGTCCAGGAATACGCCCCGCCGCCCAGCGTGGACCCCGCCAGGGCGCGCGAGCGGCTGGAGCGGGTGATGGCGGCACTGCCGGCGGTGCTGGAGATTGCACCCGACCGGATTTTCCTCAAGGTGCGCCAGCGGCAGAAAGGCGCCAGCCAGTACCGGAAGCACGCCGAACAAGGCCGATTTCACGAAGTCCGCGAGGGACCGGCCCGGCTGCTGGTCAATTTCACCGATTACCTCGACACCGGCCTGTTTCTCGACCACCGCCTCACCCGGCGATGGCTACGGGAGCAGGCGAACGGGCGGCGCTTCCTCAACCTGTTCGGCTACACCGGCACCGCCACCGTCCACGCCGCGCTGGGCGGCGCCGCCCACACCACCACGGTGGACTGGTCGGCGACCTATCTGGACTGGGCGCGACGCAACCTGGATCTGAACGGTTTCCACGGTCCCCGGCACGAACTGATCCGGGCCGACTGCCGACAATGGCTGATCTGGACACGGGATCGTTACGACCTGATCTTTCTTGACCCGCCGACCTTCTCCAACTCCAAACGGCTGGAGGTCACCTTCGACGTGCAGCGGGATCATGTCGAACTGATTCGCCAGACGGCGCGACTGCTCGCGCCGGACGGCGCGCTGATCTTCTCCACCAACGCCCGCAAGTTTCGTCTGGACACGGCCGCGCTGACCGATCTGCGCATCGAGGATTGGAGCCGGCGCACCTTGCCGCTCGACTTCGCCCGCGACCCTAAAATTCACCAATGTTGGCGTCTCGCGCGGCCATAAGGAGTACAATAACGGCGTGAACTGTGTGGAATGTGTTGCCCGACCGCGCCCCCTATCCATGGCGCAGGAGGATCCGCATGAACGCCCCGATGTTCGACGCCTCCACTGTTTCCCCGTTGCCCGGATCGCTGCTCGACCCGTTCGACATCGTCGGCTCCAGCCTGGCGGTGCAACAAGCCTGGCTCCGCCAGCCCGAACGGCTGGCCGCCAGTCTGCAGGGGCTGGCCCTGGACGCGCACCGGGTTCACCATCACTTCGCCCGAGCCAGCCTCGGTGCTCCCGGCGAGCCCGTGGTATCCGCCGTCATCCACGACCAGCGCTTTCAAGACCAGACCTGGATCGATCATCCCGGCTTCGCCTATCTCAAGGAAATCTACCTGCTCTATGGCCGCTGGCTGGAAGACGCCATTCACGCCACCGAGGGCATCGCTCCGGCCCGCCGCCAGCGAGCGGCCTTCTGGGTTCGACAATGGCTGGACGCCATCGCCCCCTCCAACTTCTTCTGGACCAACCCCGAGGCGTTGCGACGCGCCATCGCCAGCCATGGCTACAGCGTGCTCTGGGGTCTGCAAAACTGGCTGCGCGACCTGGCCGCCCACGATGTGCGGATGGTCGAACCCGATGCGTTCCAGGTCGGCCGCGACCTGGCCGCCACACCTGGTCGCGTGGTGCTGCGCAACGCGCTGCTGGAACTGATCCAGTTCGCGCCGACCACCGACCGGGTCCGCGCCGTACCGGTCGTGCTGGTCGCGCCCTGGATCAACAAGTACTACATCATGGACCTGAGTCCCGACAACAGCCTGGTCCGTTATCTGGTCGACCGGGGTTTCACCGTGTTCGTCACCAGTTGGAAGAACCCAGGTCCCGACGCTTGGGCCACCACCCTGGACGATTATCTGCTGCGGGGCCTGCGACCGGCACTGGACGCGGCCCGCGCCATCTGCGGCGTTCCCCAGGTTCATGCCACCGGTTACTGCCTGGGCGGCACCGCCCTGGCGATGCTGCTGGCCTGGTTGAACGCCGACCCCGCCGACCGCGCCGCCGATCCCGTCGCGCACTGGACCACGTTCACCACCCTGGTGGATTTCAGCGATCCCGGCGAGATCGGCGCGTTCCTGAGCGAATCCAGCTTCGACTTTCTCAAGCAACGGATGAACGCCGCCGGCTACCTGGACGGCGCCGACATGGCCACCGCCTTCCGCCTGCTGCGCCCCAACAACCTGATCTGGCACTACGTGATGCACAGCTACCTGTACGGCGAGGAACTGCCGCCCAGCGACGTGCTGTTCTGGAACTGCGACACCACCCGAATGCCGGCGGCGATGCACGAGTTCTATCTGCGGGAACTTTATCTGAACAACCGGCTGGTTCAGGACGATTTGGAGATCGGCGGGCGCCGGCTGAACCTCGGCGCGATCCGGCAGCCGCTGTACGCGGTCGGAGCGGAGCAGGATCATATCGCGCCCTGGAAACAGACTTTCCAACTGTGCGGCCTGACCGGCGGACCAGCGCGTTACGTGCTGGCCACGTCCGGTCACATTCTCGGCATCATCAATCCCCCGGTCACGCCACCCAAGCGGCGCTACTGGGTCGGCGACGCCACTGGCCAGCGCGACGCCGAGGCATGGCGGAAGACAACCGAAAAAACCTCCGGCTCCTGGTGGGAGGACTGGACGCGCTGGCTGGACGAACGTTGCGGTCCCCTGGGATCGCCACCGCCGTTCGGCAATGCCGACCATCCGCCCCTGGAAGCAGCGCCGGGGCGGTATGTCCTGGAAAAATGAAGGGAAAAGCAATCGGGAAATTTCGATTCCCTGGTCTTTAGCCTTTGGCCCGATTCGGGTTGCGCCACGCCACCTCCACCCCGCCATCGTCGCGGGCCAGGATCCGGCACAGCACGAACAACAAATCCGACAGCCGGTTCAGATAGATCCGCGCTGAATCGCCGATCTCCTCCTCGCGCGCCAGCGACACCACCCGCCGCTCGGCGCGTCGGCAGATGGCCCGCGCCATGTGGCAATCCGCCGCCGCCCGCCCGCCGCCCGGCAGGATGAATTCCTTGAGCGGCGGCAACTGGGCGTTGAATTCGTTCAGCACGGTTTCCAACCGCGTCACGTCTTCCTCGCGCACGGCCTGGTAACCGGGAATGCTCAGTTCCCCGCCCAGATCGAACAGCTTGTGCTGCGCCTCTTGCAGACAGCCGCGAATCTCCTCCCGCAGGTCGTGCGCCAACACCCGACCGATGGCGCAATTCAGCTCGTCCACCGCGCCGATGGCCTCGATGCGCGGGCAATCCTTGGCGACCCGCTCGCCATTGCCCAGCCCGGTCGTGCCGCCGTCGCCAGTGCGGGTGTAGATCTTGGAAAGTCGGTTACCCATCGTCATTCCTCCGAATCGGCCTCAGTCATGTCGATCACCGGCGAACCCGACGAACGGAGCAACGCTCCGCGCGCCAGCGCCGCGCCGATCATACCTTACCCGCGTCGTCCTCCGCGCGCCGCGCGCCGCGGCGCATCCCTCGTTCGTGGCTCCCGGCCAGGCACCGCTTACAATCAATTTATAAAAAAATTTATATTTCAAAAGCTTGTTAAAATAAATCAATTTGTTATCAATCATCAAACATACTCTCATAACCCATTGAATCTAATATATTATTCATTTATAACGTCATTCTTTTTCGCAACAACCTTTCGCTTTCCTTTGCGACCGCTTCTTGCCCGAGAATCGATATCATTTAAAAATTTCAAAAAATTTTTAAGATTTTGTTTTAAAACAAAATTCAAATTTTTTATCAAAAAAACAAATTTTTTAATAAGTTGTTGTTTTATATCAAAAAAATAAAAAATGATCGTTGATCAGAAAATTTTTTCAAGGCCAACAAAAGGTATTCATTTGCCAATTAGATACTTGCAAAATGTTTTTCCATCATGTTTTCATACCGCCGTGTTGCTGTATTGCAATATGTTCCTGCCATAGGCCAGTCACGTTGTAAATACTGCCCTGGGAACGTCAGGCGACACCGGAAGCCAAGCTCGGCAGGCTTTGGCCCGGAGTTGCTTAGGTCGGATTCGCGGGGATCGAGACCATCCGATCCGGGTTGGGAAACCCCTCGCCGATGCGGGATACGAGTCCATCGAGCACTATCAGTTCGTACTGATCAACGATGGAGGTCTCATGGAATTCACGGAATGCCTCAAGGACAGGCTCACTCTGACCTTTAAGTCAGGTCTGTTGGGCGCGGTCATGCTGATGCCAACCACGGTTCTGGCTCAATCGCTGGAAACGGCCCATGGCCAGGAAGCCGCAAGCATCGCCAATACCGTGACGGTGGCCACGATCGCCACCGAGCAACGCGGGGTAACCCTCATCCCCGCCGATACCGCCAGCGCCGCCGCTTTGGCCCAGCAGCGCAAAGTCACCCGCCTCAGCGGGCACATCCAAACCCGGTATAGGGTTCCCGAACACAAAGCGCGGCAAATCGTCGCCGAAGCAATCCGTAGCGGCGAAATTCACCAAGTGGATCCAGAACTGATCCTCGCCATCATCGCCGTCGAATCCACGTTCAAGGAGCGAGCCGTCAGCCGCGTCGGCGCCCGCGGCCTGATGCAGGTCATGCCCGGCTCCCATTCCCGTAAAATCCGTGATATCGGCGGCAGCCACGCTCTGTTCGATCCCGCCAAGAACATCCACACCGGCTCCCGGATTCTGGCCAGCTACCTCGACGATCACTCCGGCAACCTGCGCCGGGCGTTGCTCAACTACAACGGCAGTCTGGGAACGCGTTCGTCCTTCCCGGACAAAGTCATGCGGATTTACCGCGATTTGCGGCGGGCCACGGTCGAGGGCTAATTCTTATCGCCCCAACTCGCGCTGGCTGCGGGCGAGGGTTGGGGCCGCGATTCGGACAACGGTTCTTCATCACGGATTTCCATCATTCATAATAAAATATGAGTGAATGCGCTCACCGTGCCGGAACCCATGCTCCCTTCCTCGCCCGACCCCGCCGATCTGGCGAACCAACTGCCAGCCAACCGTCCCCCGCCACCGGTGGAGCGCTGGAATCCACCGCTCAGCGGTGAGATGGATCTACGCATCGCCCGCGATGGAACCTGGTTCCACGAAGGCACGCCATTCCAGCGCGAGGCGCTGGTGCGATTGTTCGCCTCCATCCTGCGCCGCGACCCGGACGGTCACTACTACCTGGTCACGCCGGTGGAAAAATGGCGCATCCAGGTGGACGACGCTCCGTTTCTGGCGGTGCGGCTCGACGCGACCGGCCAGGGCCGCGCGCGGCGCTTGACCTTCACCACCAACGTCGGCGATGTCGTCGTCGCCGGCCCCGACCATCCGCTCACGGTCGAATATCGGACGCCGGGCGGCGAACCCGCGCCCTATCTGCACGTGCGTGGCCGGCTGCGCGCCCTGTTGAGCCGGGCGGTATTTCTGGAGCTAGTGGAACTGGGCGAGGAGCGACCGGATCCTCAAGGGCGCGACTACGGGGTGTGGAGCCAGGGCCGGTTCTTCAGCCTGGGCCGGCTGGACGATGAGACCTGAGCCATGCGCCGCTTTCCGTGGTCGTTGCTGCGTGCGCTGGTGCTGCTGCCCTCGCTCGCGCTGGTCCTGCTGATTCGCGTGCTCAAATGGCTGGTCGTCGCCCCGCCGGTCCTGCTGCTTCAGTTCCTGCTGGGAGTTCCGCTGGCGCTGCTTCGCCTGCGCCAGTCCTTGCGGCCACGTTTCGTCCCGATCCAGGAAGCTGATCTGCCCGACGCCGCCTGGATCGAGATCACCGATGCCGCCGAGGCGCTGGCCGCCGACGGCTTCGTGTCTTACGGCGACTTCCGCTGCGACGACCTGATCCAGAACGCGGTTCTTTGGCTGCGCCTGCTGGGCCAGCCGAACCAGGGCACGGGGGTCATCGCCGCATGGATCGAAATCGACGGCGGTGGCCGGCCGGCGCGCGGGTTCATCGAATTCGCCACCGAATTTTGCGACGGCCGGGTGCTGACCACCAACAATCTGAACCTGCCCTACAGTCTGCCGGCCCCGGACTATCTGGCCCGCCTGCAACTCAAGGACGTTTGGGACCCCCGGGCGCTGCAAGTCCTGCACCGCGAACTGGTCACCGCCCTAAACCAGCCGGTCAGTCTGGCCAAAGTCGAACAGGCTGTCCACAATCCCGCCGGCCTGCTGGCCGCCAGTTACGCTCGGGAAATCCAGTCTCTGATCGCCCGAGGCTGGCTACGATCCAACGCGGCGACGGGCACGGCCCGCCTGAACCCATGGGGCGCGCTGATGGGCGTCTGGCGCCAGGCCTGGCCGCTGGCCAGTCTGCATCTGCGCGCCGCCGACCGCCGCGCGCGCCGTCTGTTGGCCGAGCACGGCATCGATGCCACGGCGTTCGTCGGCGGCGCTTCCGGCATCGTGGTCGCTCGCCAGCCCCTGCCGAAGGGCGTCGCCATTGATACGGCGCGGGCCGGCTACGAGCAGGTTTTGCCGCTGGCCCGGCGCACCGATCCCCAGGCGGTACTGGAAGCCGTGACGGTGGAACTGGACCGCGACGGCGACGCCGTGCTGATCCTGGAACTGCGCTACTCGTTTCGCGGCTGCACCGATCAAAACCAGCGACGGATTCGCCGATTGCGCGGCTTCGATGCCGTGGTCGCGCCAATAGCCGGCGAGTTGTCGGTCACCGCCATGGAGCGGGAATTCGAGCAGGCGACCGATGACGCCGAATGGGCGGAATGGACCGCCCACTCGCCGCTGGTTCCGCTCGTGCTCGGCCCCTGGCTCCGCGATCTCGACAGCGTATTGCCCGTGGCTCTGGCGACGCTGGACGCTCAGACCGGAACCGGACGCGCCACGCTGGATTCCGCCTCGCTCTACAGCAACCAGGACAGCGCGCCCTATTGGCAAGTAGTGGCCTGGAACGGTGAGGACGACCCGCCACTGCACGTGAGGGTGGACGCCCGCTCGGGCGCCATCCTGCCGGATACCTGATTCCTTCACTTCGCAACGAGAGGAGCCGCATTATGGAAGGCTTTGCCACATTCGTCATCGGACTGGCGATCTTCGCCATCATTCTGATTTTCCTGGGAGTCAAGTCGGTGCCGCAGGGGATGGAATACACGGTTGAGCGGTTTGGCCGCTATACCGAGACCATGCGCCCCGGCCTGAACCTCATCATTCCGATCGTGGACCGCATCGGGCGCAAGATGAACATGATGGAAACGGTGCTGGACGTACCCTCACAGGAAATCATCACCAAGGACAACGCCATGGTCCAGGTGGACGGCGTGGTGTTCTATCAGGTGCTGGACGCCGCCAAGGCTGCCTACGAAGTCAACCAGCTTGAATTCGCCATCCTCAACCTGACCATGACCAACATCCGCACGGTGATGGGCTCGATGGACCTGGACGAGTTGCTGTCCAAGCGCGACGAGATCAATGCTCGCCTGCTGACCGTGGTCGACGAGGCCACCACGCCCTGGGGCATCAAGGTCACCCGGATTGAAATCAAGGACATTGCTCCGCCCAAGGACCTGGTGGATTCCATGGCCCGGCAGATGAAGGCGGAGCGGGACAAGCGCGCCGCCATTCTCACCGCCGAAGGCGAGCGGCAGGCGGCAATCCTGGCCGCCGAGGGCCAGAAGCAGGCGGCGATCCTGGAAGCGGAAGGTCGCAAGGAATCCGCCTTCCGCGACGCCGAGGCCCGCGAGCGGCTGGCCCAGGCCGAGGCGCGCGCCACCCTGATGCTGTCGGAGGCCATCGGCAAGGGCAACGTGCAGGCGGTCAACTACTTCGTGGCGCAGAAATACGTCGATGCGGTGGCGAAACTGGCGACGGCGCCGAACCAGAGAGTATTGCTGATGCCGCTGGATACCTCCGGACTGATCGGCACCCTGGGCGGCATCGCCGAACTGGTGCAGGAAACGATGAGCAAAGCGGGAACCCGCTCATGAGCGCCTGGCTGTTGGAGCCGACCTACTGGAACTGGATGCTGTTGGGGGTGGCGCTGATGGCGGTCGAGGCGCTCCTGCCGGGCTTCTTCTTCCTGTGGATGGGAGTGGCCGCGCTATTGGTGGGCCTGGCGTTGGCCGTGGCGCCGGGCATGGCCTGGACCTGGCAGGTCCTGCTGTTCGCGGTGCTGTCGGTGGGTTCCATCGTCGCCTGGCAAATCCGGCTGCGGCAGCATCCCACGCCAACCGCCGACGCACTGCTCAACCGGCGCGGCCACCAATACGTCGGCCGGGTGTTCACCCTAGATGCACCGATCATCAATGGCCATGGCAAGATTCGGGTGGACGACAGCACCTGGAAAGTGATGGTGGATCAGGACTGCCCGGCCGGAACCCGGTTGCGGATCGTCGGGGTAGACGGCGTGGTGCTCAGGGGCGCGGTGGAAAGCCCGCCGGCCACGGAGGTCTGATGCGCGACATCATTCATTTAACCACTCAGCACCGGGAGGAACTGGTGGACATCACCGCGCGGGTGGCTGCCATCGTCAAGGCCAGCGGCGTGCGCCAGGGCGTGGCGGCGGTTTACGCCCAGGGCGCGACCGCCGCGCTGATGATCCAGGAAAACTGGGATGAGAGCGTGCAAACCGACGTTGTCAACCTGCTGCGCAAGCTGATCCCGCGCGGGGTCTGGCTGCACGACGAGCAGGATGGCAATGGAGACGCTCATCTGAAGGCGGGGCTGGTGGGACCGTCGGAAGTGATTCCGATCATCGACGGCGAACTGGGCCTGTCGCGCTGGCAGAATCTGTTCTTCTGCGAGTTCGACGGTCCGCGCCGGGACCGCCGGGTGGTCTGCACCGTGCTGGCGGACCACTAATCCGCCAGCGCCTCCCGAATTTGCGCCGCCACCGCCTTCAATTCCTCGATCCTGGCGGGCGCGCGACCGTGGGCGCCAGCGCGCTGTCCCTCCCGCATCGGCACGACGTGCACGTGATAATGCGGCACGGTCTGGCCAGCGGCGGCGCCGTTGAACTGGCCGATGCGCAGACCGTCGGGCGCCAGCGCCTTTTGCACCGCGCGGGCGATGCGCTGGACGGTCACGGCCACCGCCAACAGATCGGGTTCGGCGATTTCCAGCAGATTGGGCGCGTGCGCCTTGGCGATCACCAGCGCATGGCCCGGACTGGCCGGCTGGATGTCCATGAAGGTCAGCGTGCGCTCGTCCTCGTGGACCTTGACCGCCGGGATTTCGCCCCGGACGATCTTGCAAAAAATGCACGGAGTGGATTCGGACATAACGGAAACTCCCTGAGTGGCGAAACCTGACGGATGCGGGATGCGCCAGCTCCGGGGTTTGCGAGCAACCGCGGAGACCGACGCGGGGAGAATCATTTCAATTTCTGGTGCAGCTCGATCAACTTCGTTTCCTCGCCCACCACCACCAGCACGTCATCCCGCGCCAACGGGTAATCGGCGTCGGGAACGAAGGGCGTGGACTGCTCCGCTGCCGGCCTGATGGCCAACAGATTCACGTGATAACGGTCGAGCCATTCCAGGTCCGCCACCTTCCGCCCCACCAGCCCGGCCGGGGTCCGCAAGGTGAGCGCGAAGTAGCCATCGCCCAACGCCATCGCGTCCAGCAGCTTCGACCGGGAATAGTGAATCAGATGGGCGGTCTTGACCGCGCTTTCCCGTTCCGGCTGCACCACGTCGCTGGCCCCGATCAGGTTCAGAATCTTGCCCTGATCGGCGTTGGCGACCTTGACCAGCACCCGGGGGATGCCCAGTTCCCGCAGGTAGTGGGTCAGCAGTACGCTGGTTTCGAACCGCTCGCCCACGTCCACCGCCACCACGTCCATGTGCCGGATGCCCAAGTCCTTGAGGGCCTCCCGGTCGGCCACGTCGGCGACCACCGCCTTGCCGACATGGCGCATGATCTCCTGCACCTTGTCCGCGTCCCGGTCCACCGCCATCACGTCGTCGCCCAGCTCGCTCAAGGTGCATGCCAGATGAAAGCCGAAGTCCTCCAATCCCAATACCGCGATCCGCATGACGATTCCTCTTCTCCCGGTTAACCGACCATGACCTGCTCTTCCGCGTAGGCGACCGCCGGGCGGTGTTTCTGTTGGGCAATGGCGATGGCGATGGTCAACGGTCCCAGCCGACCGACGAACATCAGCAGCATGATCAGAACCTTGCCGGCCTCGTTCAATTGCGGCGTGATGCCGGTGGACAACCCGACCGTGCCCAGCGCCGAAACCACCTCGAACAGCAGACCCAGCGACCATTCGACCGTGCGCGGGTGAAACTGGCCGCTCACTTGCACGGCCGACAGCAGGATGGTCCCCACCATGATGATGACAAACGCCAGCGCCACCAACCAGGTCGCCTTGGCGATGTTGGCCTCCGGCACGCTGCGGTTGAACAGCCGCACGCCCCGCTCGCCGCGATACCGCGCCCGCGCCAGGGCCAGCAGGACGCCCAGGGTGGTGGCCTTGACCCCGCCAGCGGTCGAACCGGGGCAGCCGCCGATCAGCATCAGCACGATGGTGAAGTACAGGGTCGCCGCCGTCACCTGACTGTAATCCACAGTATTGAAGCCGGCGGTGCGGGGCGTGACCGAGGCGAACCAGCCGACCAGCAACGCTTCTTCAAGATTCATCCCCACCAGGAGATTGGCGCGCTCCAACAGGACGAAGCCCACCATCCCCACCACCAGCAACCCCCCGGTCATGGTCAACGCCACCTTGGTGTGCAGGCTGAGCGGGGTCCGTTGCCCCCGCCAGCGTCGCCGCGACCAGCGGGCCAGCTCCGCCAGCACCGCGAATCCCAGCCCGCCGAGGATGATCAGCAACGATATCGGCAATACGATGCCGGCGTTGGCCCGGTCCGCCATCAGGTTGTCGGGACGCAGCCCGAAACCGGCGTTGCAAAACGCGCTAACCGCGTGAAACACCGAGACCCAGACCGCCTTTCCCAGGGGCAACCGCTGGCTTTCGGTCAGGAACAGCACGACGGCGCCCAGCGCCTCGATGGTCAGCGTCCACAGGAACACCAGGCTCAGCAAGGTTCCCAGGCTGAGGCGATGGCTGGTGAAAAAGCTGTCCTGCACCGCGTCGCTGCTCGACAGCGAGATGTCCTGGCCGATCAACAGCAATAGGGTGCTCGACAAGGTCATGATGCCCAAACCGCCGATTTGCACCAGTCCCAGCAACACGGCCTGGCCAAAACCGCTCAACGCGCCGCCGGGGTCCACCACCGCCAATCCGGTCACGCACACCGCGCTGGTGGCCATGAACAGGGCGTCGACGAAGGCGAGCGGAGAACCGGTGCTGGCGAGCGGCAGGGTCAACAGCACGGCGCCGACGAGGATGGCGGCGGCGAAGCTGAAAACCAGCAGACGGGCGGGATGGCGGATCAGGCGGGTCATGGGGCTGATGCTGGGTGAATTCTCGGGCGCGGCATGGTAAGGCTAGCGTTCGACTGCCCGGATTTCCATGCGCAACTCCTCCTTGCCTTTCTTCTCCTGCGTGATCCGCACGGGCAGGTATTGTAGTTCGGGCGCGACCCAGAACGTGGTCATCCGGGTTTTGCCGGGCGTGTACTGGTTGATCAGCACGGTGTTCAGCCTGCCAAGCGGAGTCTCCAGGATTTCCCGACCCTGGTTGCGGATCTGGTAGGTCTTGATCTCGTTCCGGTCCACCAGACTGTATTGATTGGGGACTTGCCCGCGCCGCAAATCCGCCATCACCACCAGTTGCAGGCTGAGGGGGTCGACCACACCGGGCGCGAGCGGCAAAGTCGCCCGGTCGGCGTTGTAGCGGGCTTGCACCTGACTGGCCGGCCAATCGAACCACAGTTGCATGTGATTGGATTTCCTGCCGGTATCCAGCAGCCGTTCATACTGGCGCGGTTGAATCGCGCCCTCGTGGATTTCGCCGTTGACCTGCTCGTGGATGCGGCCGGAGGCCAGCAGCGTGACCAGACCGTTGGGACGGACATCGGAACTCATCCGGTAGGCGCCCGACCCGGTGGCGGTCAAGGTGATCACCGCCTCGCCGACGGAGAAACCGGAAGCGTAAACCTCGTAACGGGCCTGATAGGGAGCGACGGGCAAACCGTCGGCGGCGGGCGCCAACGCGCTCAGCGCCCAGGCGCCCGCAAGTACGGCCATGCGGAACAGAAACTTCATCAGCGTGGGTCACCGGGTCTTGAAACGCATGGACAGGTCCACGGCGCGGACATCCTTGGTCAACCCGCCGATGGAAATGTAGTCCACGCCGGTTTCGGCAATGGCGCGGACGGTGGTCGTAGTGACGTTGCCCGACGCTTCCAGCTTGACCCGTTTCGCCGTGATCCGCACCGCCTCGGCCATGGTCGCCAGATCGAAGTTGTCGAGCATGACGATGTCGGGGCGGGCGGCCAATGCCTCTTCCAGGTCAGCCAGGCTCTCCACTTCCACCTCGACCGTGACACCGGGATGCAGGCGGCGGGCCGTGACGATGGCGTTGGTGATCGAGCCAGCGGCCATGATGTGGTTTTCCTTGATCAGCACGGCGTCGAACAGGCCGATGCGGTGGTTCTGGCAACCGCCGCAACGCACTGCGTACTTCTGGGCCAGCCGCAGACCCGGCAGGGTTTTTCGGGTGTCGAGAATGATCGCGCCAGTACCGGCCACAAGATCGGCGTAACGGCGGGCCAGGGTGGCGGTGCCGGACAGGGCTTGCAGGAAATTCAACGCGGTGCGTTCGCCGGTCAGCAGGGCGCGGGCCGGGCCATGGAGGGTGCAGAGCAGTTGGTCCGGTTCGACGCGGTCGCCGTCGGCCAATCGCCATTCGATGTGGATGCGCGGATCCAGTTGACGGAATACGGCGTCGAACCAGGCCGCGCCGCAGAGCACGGCGCGTTCGCGGCTGACGACGGTGGCCTCGGCCTGGGCCTCTTCCGGGATCAGGGCGGCGGTCAGGTCGCCGCCGCCGACATCCTCGGCCAGCGCCAGGGCCACGGCGGGATTGGGGTCGGGCAAGGTCATGACGATTCCTCGGCGTTGAGCTACAAGGCGGCCAATATACACGCATCCGCCGGGATCCGGGGGCGCTGTGAACGAGAGGCCGCAACGCGGAGAGCTGGACGGCCGCATCCGGGCGGATCGCGGAATCAGCCGCCTGAAAATCCAGCTTCAAGAAAAGTTGGCCAGCTTGGCCATCGTCCGTGGTAAGACTATCCTTGTGACGGAAGTCGAGGTAATGGCACGGCCACTTATGATAATGCGGGAAGAAAATGAACGCGGTATTAATGTCAACGTCACCTGGTCGGACCTGACATTTGCTTTACGGAGGCATCTTGGAAGCAAGAAAACTAAAGACCGTGGATGAGTTGCTGCAATTCGACGGCGAACGTGTCGAATTGATCGACGGCCAGATTGTCAAGCGACCCATGGCGCGCTCCGAGCACGCACTCATTCAATCAAGTATTTCCGACGAAGTCTCGCCATTCAAAAGAAAGGATGGTCCGGGAGGATGGTGGATAATGCCGGAGATTAGTGTCAAGTATAATGAAATTCAATGCCCTAGCCACGACCTGGCAGGGTGGCGGAAGGAACGTGTACCGCTCAGACCCAGGGGGATAATGAACATCCTACCCGATTGGGTTTGCGAAATTACCTCGCCAACGCATGAAAGGAAGGACCTGTTCCACCACTTCATGCTATTGCAGCGTAGCAAGGTTCCGTATTATTGGGTGATTTCTCCGGAAGATAAGACATTGATCGCCTACAAACTGGTTGACGGGAAGTATCATGTGACTTTTTCCGTGGAATTTGGAGTCGAACAAGAGATCGACAAAGCAAGGATACCGCCCTTTGAAGAGATCGAGGTTGACTTGAAGTATGTTTTCGGTGACGAATGGTGAGTCAACCAAGGCGAAAACAACCGAGAACAACCAATCAACGACGAGTTTTTCGACAGTCTCTCAGGCTTCCGGCACCCGCGCCGCCACTTGGAAAAGCTTGGCCGGACCCCGGATGCCGGAATCCGGGGCGCGGGACGAAGTCGTTCGACTACTCAACGGGGATTGCGATGCCCACCCCCGCCATCCCCTCAACCTGGGCGTGGAAGGTCCGCCCGGTGACGCCCTTGCTGTCCGGCCCCAGGAGATACAGATAGGCACCTAGAATATCCTCCGGACGAGCCCATTCCGCCGGGTCGCGTCCTGGATAGGCCCGCAGGCTCAGCTCGGTGCGGACCCGGCCTGGATCAAGGCTGTTGACCCGGATGGGGGTATTAGCTTCGAGTTCGCTCGCCAGCAGTTTCATCAGGGTCTGGGCGCCGCCCTTGGCCACCGCGTAGGCCCCCCAATAGGCCTGGCCGTCGTCGCCGACCCGGTCGGCGGTGAACACCACCGAGGCGTCGACCGAACGGTTCAGCAGGCCCAGCACGGCCTGGGTCAGCAGGAACGGAGCGTTGAGGTTGACTTGCAAAATCCGGTACCAGAACTCGATGTCGTAATTGGCGATCGGCGTGAGCCCCTCGAACAGGGCGGCGTTGTGCAACAGGCCATCCATCCGGCCAAATTCCTGGTCCAGCACGTGCGCCAGATCGGCGTAATCCCTGGGGGTCGCGCCTTCCAGGTTCATCGGGTAGATGGCCGGTCTGGGGCCACCCGCCCGCTCGATTTCGTCGTAGACCTGTTCCAGCTTGCGGATAAAGCGGTCCAGCAAAATCACGGTCGCGCCGTGGGCGGCCAACCGGCGCGCGACCGCGCGACCGATGCCGTCGCCCGCTCCCGTCACCAGAATAATCCGTTCTTTCAACAAATCGGCGGCGGGTCGATAGTCCTTCATGGCGGTACCTTACGTTCGACGGGATTGATTGACCCAATTTTAGTCGACCGGGTCTCCATTATTGACGGCGATGGCGACGTTTTTCGCGTCGCTGCGTCCGCCAGGCGACCCACAGCTTGCGCAGCGGCGTCAGACGGGTGCGCTGTTCCAGCAGTCGGTAGCCGTCCTCGGCGATTTCCGTCAGCAGGGCCAGCGCCAGCTCCAGGCGAATCAACAGGCCGCGCTGCGCGTAGCGATCGCCATCCGGTAGATGATCCAGCGCCCGGCGGTGGTAAGCATGGATCCGCTCGGCCTGAAAAGCGAACAGTTGGCGGACGCGATCGGTGGTCTGCGCGGCCAACAGCGCGCCGGGATCGACGCCGAACCGCCGCATTTCGTCCACCGGCAGATAAAACCGCCCGAGCCGGGCGTGAGGACGCACGTCGCACAGCAGATCAAACAGCAACAACAGCGCGCCAGCCTCATGGGCGAAGCGTGGGGTGGCTCGCCGATCCCGGTAACCCAGGACTTCCGCCGTCAGCAGGGCGGGGGTGCTGCCGCGCCGGTGGACGTACAGGGTCAGTTCGGTAAAGCTGGGGTAGGCGTCGTAGTCCAGATCCATCGCCACTCCATCCAGTATTTCCCGGAAGTATTCCTCGGGCAGATCGAACTGGGACAGCCGCGGACGCAGGGCACGGGTGACGGGGTGTTGCGGTTCGCCCGCGAACAGCCGCTCGATTTCGGTCCGCCACCAGTCCAACTTGGCTCGGGCCACGCCCGGATCGTGGCACTCGCTGACAATTTGGGCGGTTTCAAGCTGAAACGCCCGGAGCGCGGTCAGGGCTTGCCGTTGACCAAGCGGCAGACCCAGCAGGCCGTAACGGAAATCCGAATCCTGGCGAGCAGCCAGATCATGGCAATAATCATCTGGATTCATGGCGATGGCAATCCGCTGGGATCGTGGCTGTCGCGCATCCTGGTCGGAATAATGGGCACAATTATTGCTTTTATCATGGGTACGGACCTGATGAGCCGTCGGATTAAGGAGTTTGCCATGATGACCCTTCGCACCATCGAGAAGCTACCGGAAACCGAACGAGCGTTGAACCACGCTTCCTATCGCTACTACCGCGCCCTGTTGCAAGGTGCGCCGGATACGACGCGCCAACGACTGCGGCGGCTTTGGCTGGACGAGCTTCAGCGCCGCTGGCCGGATGCGTGGCGGTGAGGGCGATCCGGCCTGGTCATGCCGTCGCTCGATGAAGAATCCGTCGGAAAATGACGGCGTCCCGGCGCGGCTTACCGACCCTGCCCGCCTTGTTCGCGCAACAGTTGCCGTTCGCCCTCGCGAATCCGGGCGGAGCGAATGGTGGACAACGAACTGTCTTCTTCCTTGAGTTCCTTGACGGGGACATCGGGCGGCGGGCGGGCGCCATAGTGGACCTTGCCCTCGGCGTCGGTCCAGGTGTAGATCCGCCGGGTCGGTTGCACGGTGACCGGCCGGGCGTTGAGCTGAACCGGTTCGGCGCTCTGCCCCTCGGGAGGGCGGTTGCCGTAATGCACCCGGCCAGCGGCGTCCTTCCAGGTGTAAACTTCGTCGTCCCCGGCGCGCGCGAGTCCACCCGGCAGCGCCAGCAGCAGCGCCACCGCCCAGCCCAGCCTTCGTTCGCCGGTCCGGGAACGAGCGCGGTTAGATAAGCGCTTCGGGCCATTCATTGCTGGCGCTGTCGGTGACGGGAACGATCAACACCGGCCGCTTGGACAGCAAGGTCAACCGGCGCGTGGTCGAGCCCAGAAAATCGACGCGGCGGGCACCGCCGGTGTGGGCGCCCATGACGATCAAGTCGGCCTCGCAACGGTCGGCCTCGTGCAGGATGACTTCGTAGGGAACGCCGCTGACCACGCGGATTTCCGAGATGGTCTCGGTCTGTTCGAGGGTGGCGCCGAGTTCTTCCGCGCAGAACGCCTCCAGCCGGGCGTGGAATTTTTCCAGGACGCCGCGGGTCGCTTCGTGGTGCAGTTCCTGGGCTTTTTCCGGTGACAGATAGGATTCCATCAGGAATCGAACCGAGTTGTTCAACGGTTCGACCACGTGCAGCAGAACGATCCGGGCGTTGTGCTGTCGCGCCAGGCCGACCGCGAAACGAAAGACCGGTCGCGTGTGGCTGCCGAGGGCGGTGGTGTAGAGAATGGTCTTGATCTGGGGAAGCATGGGCGCACTCCGCGTTCGAGGGCTGAAATTGTCGCAGGGCCGGGGATCGGAATCATGATGGTTGTTGACCCACCCTGGATAGTTTAGTTGCTAACGCCGGTGGCGACAGGTCCATCTCCAGAGGGCGCGTTGGGTCGCATCGATGCGAGCGCCGGGAACCGGATGACCGGCTTGACCGGTATCCATCCTGTTTCGCCACCCTTGCAAAGGGAGTTAAGCTATAATCACCTTCTAATGATATCCGACCATGGCCGAGGCGTACCGGGTGGCGCTCAACGGTCTGAATCGGCTGGCCCAACGCGGAGGAATCCCAATGGACATCACCCCGTATCTCAAACTGATGGTCGATAAAAGCGCCTCCGATCTGTTTTTTCACGTCGGCGCGCCGGTCAACATCAAAATCGGCGGCGTGGTGCGCCCCATCGGCAACAAGGTGCTCGCGCCCGGCCAGGTGCGCGAGATCGCCTACTCGGTCATGAAGGACGACCAGATCAAGGAATTCGAACACGAATGGGAACTTAACTTCGCCATTCCGCTGCAGGGGGTCGGCCGGTTCCGCTCCAACGTATTCAGGCAGCGCGGCGAGGTGTCGATGGTGATTCGCTACATCAAGGGCGACATCCCGCAGGTGGAGGAGCTGGGCCTGCCGCCTTTGTTGCGGCAACTGGTGATGGAAAAGCGCGGGCTGATCATGCTGGTGGGAGCCACCGGGTCCGGCAAGTCCACCACCCTGGCGGCGATGATCGACCATCGCAACTCCAGCGCGCCGGGTCACATCATCACCATCGAGGACCCGATCGAATTCACTCACCAGCACAAGAAGTCGGTGATCGCCCAGCGCGAGATCGGCATCGACACCCATGACTACGAGAACGCCCTGCGCAGCGCGATGCGCGAGGCGCCGGACGTGATCCTGGTGGGCGAGGTACGCGCCCGCGAGGTGATGAAATACGTGCTGACCTTCTCCGAAACCGGCCATCTGGTGCTGTCCACCCTGCACGCCAACAACGCCAACGGCGCGCTGGACCGCATCGTCAACTTCTTCCCCGAGGACGTGCGGCCGCAACTGCTACTGGATTTGTCGCTGAACTTGCGCGCCATCGTCTCGCAGCGACTGGTCCGCTCGCTGACCGGTGGCCTGGTGCCGGCGGTGGAAGTGTTGTTGAACACGCCCTACATCGCCGATCTGATCCAGAAGGGCAAGATCGACTACGTCAAGGACGCGATGGAGCAGTCCACCGAGTCGGGCACCCAGACCTTCGATCAGTCGCTGTTCAAGCTGTACCGGGAAGGCAAGATTTCCAAGGAGGAAGCCATCAAGAACGCGGATTCCAAGAACAACGTCGGTCTGAAGATCCGGCTGGCCGAAAGCGCCGAGGCTACCAGTGTCGGTCGACAAGCGGCCAACCTGGCCGATCTGGCCATTCACGACGAGGACGAGGACGACCGGGGGCGGGCATTTGGCGTCTGACCGGTTCGCGTCCGCCCGGCGGATGGCGGACATCGCGCCGTTTCACGTCATGGCGTTGCTGGCCCGCGCCAGGGAATTGGAAGCGGCGGGCCGCTCCATCATCCACATGGAAGTCGGCGAGCCGGATTTTCCAACCGCCGCGCCGATTGTGGCCGCCGGTCAGCGGGCGCTGGCGGAGGGCCGCACCCGCTACACCGCCGCCGCCGGTCTGCCGGAGCTGCGCCAGGCGATTAGCGACCACTATCGGGAGCGGTACGGGGTCGAGATTCCCGCCCGGCGCATTCTCGTCACCCCTGGCGCCTCGGGCGCGTTGCAACTGGCCACGGCGGTGCTGATCGATCCCGGCGACCGGGTGCTGTTGGCCGATCCCGGCTATCCCTGCAACCGCCATTTCGTGCGACTGATGGAAGGTGAGGCGGTGGGGATTCCGGTCGGGCCGGAGACCGGTTATCAACTCACCGCCGGGCTGATCGAGCGCCATTGGGGCGCGCGGACGGTGGCCGTGTTGCTGGCCTCGCCGGCCAATCCCACCGGCACGGTGATCGCGCCCGACGAGGTGGCGGCCATCGTCGCCACGGTCGAGGCGCGCGGCGGATGGGTGATCATGGACGAGATTTACCATGGGCTGACTTACGGCGCCCCGCTGCAAACCGCGCTGGCGTATTCGGAACGGGTCTTCGTCGTCAACAGCTTCAGCAAGTATTACGGGATGACCGGCTGGCGGCTGGGCTGGCTGGTCGCGCCGGACGACTGCGTCGGCGGTGCCGAGAAGCTGGCGCAGAATCTGTTTCTGGCCGCCTCCACGCCGGCGCAATACGCCGCCCTGGCGGCTTTCGAGCCGGAAGCGCGGGCGATCTTCGAGGAGCGCCGGCGGGAATTTCAGGCTCGGCGGGATTTTCTGCTGCCGGCGCTGCGCGAACTGGGTTTCGAGATTCCCGTCACCCCGGACGGCGCGTTCTATCTCTACGCCGACTGCGGCCGCCTCACCGACGACAGCCATGGGTTTGCCCTGCGCCTGCTGGAGGAAACCGGCGTCGCCATCACGCCGGGTCTTGATTTTGGCCACCACTTGCCGCGCCGGCACGTTCGGTTCGCCTACACCAACGCCGTTCCGCGACTGGCCGAGGGCGTGGAGCGGCTAAGACAGTCCTTGCGGGTTTGAAGGGACGGCCCGGTCAGGGATTCACTTATCCTGCTCCAGCTTCAGCGCCGCCGAGTTGATGCAGTAGCGCAAACCGGTCGGTTTCGGGCCGTCGTCGAACACATGGCCCAGATGCGCCCCGCAGTCGGCGCAAAGGACTTCGGTGCGGCGCATGAACCAGCTCCGATCCTCGGCGGTGGCGACCTGGTCCGCCGCCACCGGCTGCCAGAAGCTCGGCCAGCCCGTGCCGGAATCGAACTTGGCCGCCGCGTCGAACAGCGAAGCGCCACAGCAGGCGCAACGGTAGACCCCCGGTTCGTGGCAATCGTGATACGCGCCGGTGAACGCTGGTTCGGTGCCCTTCTGGCGGCAAATCCGATACTGCTCCGGGGTCAGTTGCGCGCGCCATTCGGCGTCGGTCTTGCTGATTTTGTGACTCATGGTGGATCCTCGCGGGCTTGGAATGCACCGAAATAGACCGCGCCGGCGCCAAATGGTGTCAGGCCGCCGCGCGCTCGGATTGCGCTCCGACCCGCTTTTGCAAGGCTTCCCAGACATGCTCGGCCAGACCGACGCCCACTTCGTTGAAGGTCAGGAAGGTCATGTCGGCCCCGGCCGCCATCAGCGTCTTCTCCTCCTCTGGATAGCTGCCCACCGCGCCAATCAGGCCCTGGAAGCCGCGCCGCCGCAATTGCCGGCTGGCGATGCGCTTCGCCTCCAGGTCCGGCATGGCCAAAATCACCGCCTTGATCCCGTCCAGGCGCAGGCGATGCCAGAAGCCGGGATCCTCGGCGTCGGCGTACACCACCCGCCGCCCTTCGTGAACATGCCGTTCGACCTTGGCCAGATCCGAGTCGATGCCCGACACCATCAGCACCTTGTGTGGGTGCTCGGGCACGTTCTGGCGCTTCTTGAGGAAATCGTAGGCGGCGGCGCCGGCGTGACCCATGCCGACGATCAGAATCTGGGTGCTGCCCAGCGACACCGGCTGCTCGTCGGGATGGTGCTGGGACCGTTCGAAGGGCGTCAATCGCACCGCCAGTCGTTCGTACAGACCATGGGCGAAGCGGTTCAGTGGCGCGGCCAGCACGAACGACACCGCCACCGCAATCGCCAGCATCACCAGCCAGCCGGCGTCCAACTGGCCGTTGCCGACCATGAATCGCACCACGATCAGGGTGAATTCGCTGTAGCTGGTCAGCGCCAGCGCCGCCAGGAACGCGGTGCGCGCCCGCAGCCGGAACGCGACGAGGATGAAGAAGAACAGCGCGGCCTTCAGCGGCAACAGCAGCGTCAACGCCAGCGCCCCACCCAAGGCGGCCAGGCTCGGCCAGCCCATCAGGCCGATTTGCAGGAAGAAGCCGATCAGCAGCACTTCCTTGAGCGACCACACCGATCGGGACAGCTCCATCGCCTTGGGATGCCCCACCAGCAGCACCCCCAGCAGCAGCGCGCCCAGTTCCGAACTCAGGCCGAGGCGTTCGAAGCCGAGCCCGCCGACCACCAGCGCCAGCGTCAGACCGTACAGCACCAGCAGTTCGTCATGGCCGCTCCAGTCCAACACTTTCATCACCAGCGGCCGCAACAGCGGCAAGCCCAACGCCAGCAACGCCCAGGGCGAGGGCGCCACCGCGCCGGCGAACGCCATCAGGGCCAACGCCGCCAGGTCCTGAATGATCAGGACGCCAATCGCCAACCGGCCGTGAAAGGCGCGCAACTCGGCTTTTTCCTCCAGCGCCTTGGCCGCCAGCACCGTGCTGGAAAAACCCAGGATGGTGGCCAGAAGCACCGCTTGCCCCGTCGGCAGGGTCAAAACGGCGAGGAGCCCCAGACTCAGCAGACCGCCGCTGAGCGCCAGATGCAACAACCCACTGCCCCAGACATCGGGTCGAACCAGGCTTTTGATCCGCAGTTTCAAGCCGACGCTGAACAACAACAGCAAGATGCCGGCGTGGGCGATCTGATCGAGCAGTTCGCTGCCGCGCTGACCAAGCGCGTTCAGCACGAACCCCGCCGCCAGGTAGCCGACCAGCGCCGGCAATCCCAGATGACGGACCGCCAGACCCAGCGAAAAGGCGAGAGCCAGCCAAAGCGCGTCCATCGACGAAAAAACTTACGCTTTCTTCAGCACCCGCACCACGTACAGCAACACCACCGCGCCCACCGTGGCGGTGATGAGGTGACCGATCAGGCCAACCGCGGCGAACCCGATCAGGCGGAACAGAAAACCACCGACGAAAGCGCCGATCACCCCAATGACCAGATTGCCCGCCAGACCCATGCTGCCTCCGCGCATGAACTGGGTGGCAATCCAGCCCGCGATCAAACCGATCAACAAAAATCCAATCAGATCCATGGCTAATCTCCCGTGCAGGTTGGTTTATGGAAGATTTCAATCATAACCGATGCCGAGCCAGAGCTAACCGGTTTGCGATTCCGCCAGCCAGGCCAGCAGCAAGGTATAGGCAATCGCGACCACGGTCGGCCCCAGGAACACCCCGATCAGACCGTAGGCGAGCAGGCCGCCGATCACGCCCAGGAACACCAGAGTCAGCGGCATGCTCATGCCGCGCGTGATCAACATCGGCCGGATAATGTTGTCCACGCCCCCCACCACGACCAGGCCCCAAATCGCCATGAACACGGCCCAACCGGCCTCGTCCCGCCCCCAGTACAACCATCCCGCCACGGCCAACAGCGGCAGGGCGGCGCCGAACTGGGCAATGGCCAGCAGGAAACACACGAAGGCGAGCAAAATCGCCAGGGGCACCCCGGCGATCAGCAGGCCGATCAGCGCCAGACCGGCCTGAAGAAGGGCGGTCAGCACCACCCCGAAAGCCACGGCGCGGATGGCTTGCCGCGCCTGATCGCGGGCCTGGAGCGCCCGTTCCCCACCGATACGGTGGGCGAGGCGCCGGCCCACTTCATCCAGCGTTTCACCATTCAGGTAAAACACCAGCGTGAACACCACCACCAGCAGAAACTGAAGAAACAGCCCACCGACCGCGCCCACCTGACCGAACAGCCAGCGCCCGCCCGCCTGCACCGCCGGCCCGAGCCGCGCCCGCAGGCTGTCGCCACCAGCGGCGGCGTCCCGCCAAAATTCCGCCAACCGCGAGCCTACCAGGGGCAGTTCTCCCACCCAGGCCGGCGGCTCGTCGGGAATCCGCTCGACCGCTGTCTTGGCGTCCTGAAACAGCGTTTCACCATGCTCGGCAAGCGCGAAAATACCAGTGAGCAACGGGCCGATGACGAAGGCGATCAAAACCGTGGCCAGCAGCAACGCGCAGGCCGCCCGGTTCCAGCGGAAGCGGTCCCGTAACCAGGCCAGGCCCGGCCACACCGCGATCACGATGAACGCGCTCCACAACATGCTGGGCAAGAACGGCCGCAGGATGTAGAACACGGCCAGCAGTAGCGAACCCACGATCAGCAGCCGCAGGGCGGTCCGGACCGGTTCGGCAATGGCGGGCAGGGAATCGTCGGTGCTCATGCAATGGATTCTCCGAAAAATGGGTCTTGGCCTGACGTGGCGGGGAATGGTTTCCCCTCAACGGATTGCCGTCAATCCTCCAGCAACTTGCCTGCCTGGCGGTGGCTCAGCGGCTCCCGTCCCGCCACCTTGCAGAATTTTTGCCCCGGCCGGACCAGCCGCTCGGTGGTCCGGGCGAACAGCAGGCCGCTGGCGGCGCTGCGAAGCGGCGTCCGGGCCGCGCCAACTGGTTCGCCCAGCGGATCGACCAGCTCCGCCACCACCTCGCCCGCCGCGACCCGCTCCCCCAGACGCTTCCGATAGACCAACACACCCGCCGCCGGCGCGGTCAGCACGTCCACCCCGTCCAGCGGCGTCGGTTCACAACGTGGTTCCGGCAACGGTTCCGGTTCGCCGGCGACCACGCCACGCCGTTGCAGGAAGCGCAGCAGCGCCGCCGCGTCGGCCGCCGCGTCCTCGTCGCGCACATCCGCCTGGCCCCGCAATTCCACCGTGGTCGCGAAACAGGCCAGCGGCGCCGGTCCCTCCTCCACCAGCGCCGCGCGCAACTTCCACCACGGTCCGGCGCAGGCTTCGTCGAACGGATGGCCGCCCGGCTCTTCCTCCAGCAGGATCGCCGCCGCTCCCAAGTCCGCGCCCAGTTCGACGGCCGCGTCGCGCTGCCAGCGGGAGGCGTACAGATGCAGCAATGCCTCACCATCGCAGTGCAGGTCGAAGACCCAATCCGCATCGATGGCCAGGCGCAACAGTTCCAGCTTGAGCGCGTCCGTTTCCCGCGCCGCCGTCCGTTCCGCCAGCAGATCCCGCAGCACCGCGCGAACCCGCGCCACGTTCGCCGCCGGATCCTCGCTCAACCCTCCCCTGATCCGTTCCAGCGCGTCCGCCGCCAACTCGGGAAAACCCCGGTTGAAATTGCCGGCGCCCTCAAAATCGAACCGGCCCAGCAGCCTTCCGTTGAGATGCTGGCTCAGACCGATGGGATTGGCGACCGGAACCACCACCACCTCGCCCGCCAGCCGACCTTCCCCCTGGGCCTGCTCCAGACCGCGCAACAGATGTTGCGCCACCAGCAACCCCGGTATCTCGTCGGCGTGGAGGGCCGCCTGAAAATAGGCCTTGGGCCGGGCGCCGGGCGTGCCGTAACGATGAACCCGCAGCGTCCGCTCGACGCCGGGCGCCGGGGAGGGTAAAACGAGGGTGGCGGTGGATGTGGGCATGGCGAATACTCCTGGCTTGATCGGAGATTGGGAGACAGCAGCCTTGTTCATCCTAACGCGCCCGGTCCCGAACCGCACCCGCGTCGGCCCCCGGCGCCCCTGATTCGACCCTAACCCGTGGAGTCCTCTATATGACGACGATGAAAGCCGTGCGCATTCACGCCTATGGCGGCCCCGAATTGCTGCATTACGAAGACGTGCCCCGGCCCCTGCCTCAGGCCGACGACCTGCTGATCCAGGTACGGGCGGCGGCGATCAACCCGGTGGACTGGAAAATCCGCGAAGGCCACCTGCAAGGTTTCCTCAACCATCGGCTGCCGCTGATCCTGGGCTGGGACGTAGCCGGCACGGTGGTTGAGGTCGGTCCCGACGCGACCGTCTTCGAGGTTGGCGACGAGGTTTACACCCGACCGAACATCGAACGCGACGGCGGTTACGCCGAGTTCATCGCGGTCAAGGCCAGCGAGGTCGCGCCGAAGCCGGCCACGCTGGACCCCGTTCACGCCGCCGCCGTGCCGCTGGCCGCTCTGACCGCCTGGCAATCGCTGGTCGACGCCGCCCAATTGCAGGCTGGCCAGACCGTGTTGATCCACGCCGTCGCCGGGGGCGTGGGCAGCTTCGCGGCACAACTGGCCAAGGCGAGGGGCGCGCGGGTCGTCGCCACCGCCTCGGCGGTCAATACCGGGTTGGCGGCGGACCTGGGCGTCGACCAGTTCGTCGACTACACCCGAACCCGGTTCGAGCAGGTGGTCAAGGAGGTGGACGTGGTGCTCGACACCATTGGTGGTGATGTTCAAGAACGCTCCTGGCAGGTTCTGAAACCGGGTGGCATCCTGGTTTCGGTGATCAGCCCGCCGCCGGAAGCGACCGCCGCCGCCTACGGCGTTCGCCGGGCCTTCGTGTTCATTCAGCCCAGCGGCCCGCAACTGGTCGAGATCGCCCAGTTGATCGACCAGGGGCAAATGAAACCGATCATTCACACGGTGCTACCCCTGAGCGAGGCCCGCCAGGCCCAGGTCATCAGCCAGGGCGGCCATGCGCGCGGCAAAATCGTGCTGCGGGTCAGGGATTGAAAACCGCCTGGCTTGACCGGACCGAGCCAGCATTGGCCGGACCACGCCCGCCTATCGCGCCGTGAAGTAAATATCGCCGTACCAGGCCGTGGCGCTCTGGCCGCTGTTGTCGGTATCGGTCATCAGGGCCACGGCGTCGATGGCGTCGATCTCCTCGCCGAACAGTTGCCGAAAATCGGCGCGGATGTCGCGCTTCTCGCTGACCCACTGGCCGGCGTCCTTCGTTCCCGAACGCAGCGCCATCACCCGGGCATTGTCGGTAAAAGCGTTGCGCCAGGTCGCGCCCACCGGCTGGTTGCTGGACCAGACGTAGATCAGCGAACGGGTTTTCCAGAACGCCGCGCCGCCCGACACGACCACGTACACCCGCGCCGGATAGTCGTCGCCCGCCCTGGCGCGCTCGTCCACGCCACTCAACACCCGGTCTACCCGCCACGACCAGTTGAGCCAGGGCGTGCGGTTCAAGTCCACCCGGATTTCCCGGTATAGTCCCGAAGCCGCGCCCTGGCTGGCGGCGAACAGCGCCCGCCGCCCGCTCTTGTCGTCGAAGCCATAACGGGTTTCGCCCTGAAACGCCTTGGTGCGCCACCCGTTCAGATCACCGGCGGAAAACCGGCCGATCATCAGCTCGTCATCCGCCGCGCCCGCCAGGACCGAAACCGCCAGCAACGCCGCGCCCAGCCCTATTTCGAATTTCATCGCCTCGCCTCCGTCGGTTCGAACAGTCGGTCCAGGAAATCCGCGTCGTCGAAATGCCGCCGGCCGACGAACGCAATGGCGTGTCGGCCGCGCTCGCGCATGGCGCCGGGCGAGGGCACGCCCGTCGGCCACAGCAACCAGCGCTCGGCCCGTTCGCTGCCGGCCACCAATCCATCCGGTCCAAACAGGCCGCGCGGCGGGCCGTTTTCCACCGGCGCGGCGTACAGCGCCGCATACTCCCGCTCGTCCAGCCTCGTCACCGCGCCCGGCCGGTCCGCGTACACCCGTTGCAACTCGTGGCTACCGGACGCCAGCCGGACCACGACACGCTCACCCTGCCGCACCGCTGGCGCTGGCTGTGGCGCCAGCGGCGGTTCGGCCCAGTCCGCCGTTTCGGCGCGCAGGCGCAAGGCCGGGCCGGGAAACAGCAGGTGATAACAGCCGCAGGCGTGAATGCTGTCGTACAGGAGTGGTCGCCCCGCGCGATCCAGCGTCACCCGCCACAACACCCCATCCAGCGGCCCGCCCACCAGATCGAACGGGCCGGTGCTCGGACGGGCCGCGAACCAGATCAGATAATTCAGTTGCAACAGCGGCTCGCCGCGCCAGCGGGCATGGGAAGCGTAGCGATAAACCGCCGGCTGGGCGGGATCGACCGTGGGAGCGCCATCGGCTCGCCAGTACGGCGCGCCGGGCCAGTCGGTGTCGGCAACGATATCCACTTCCCAGACCGGCGCATGGGCCGTGAACAGCTTTTCAAGCTGGACCGGGTTTGGTTCGGGAATGCCAAGCGCATCGCGGGGAATCGCCGTACCATCGGCGCCAACCAATGGTGCGGCGGGCGATCCGTAGCGACGCAGCGCGCCTTGCGCCGGCCAATCCGCCAGAGGTCGGGCAAACCGGGCGCGGACTTCTTCCTGATAGCGGTGGATGCCGAAATCCACCGGCGCCATCGTCAGCGGATAGAGTCCCAGCACCTGGTTCAGGGTAACGTAATCGTCCGCCACCCGCGCCCGTTCCCGGATCAGCGCCAGCCGGTCGGGATCGCGCGCGTCGGCGTCGCGCAGCGCGACCGCGCAGCGCGCCAGCGCGATGGGAACCGTCTCGGCGGGGGCGTGACGACGGTTCAATTCCGCCTTGACCGATTCCGGCAGCGACGCCCACTCCACCCGTCGGGCTTCCTGGTCCAGCGCGTTCAGCCGCGCCAGCCAGGCGGCGGTCTCGGCGGAATTCAGGGGTTGCGTGCGAAAATCGGCCAGAAATCGGTCCACCCGCAGGTAGGGAAAACCGGCGACGCGGGCGAACGCGGATGGCGTCACCCCGTGTTCGGCGACCGCCGCGTCCAGCGCGGCGTAACCCTCCAGACAACGCGCCGCGACCGGATCGTCGGGCGGGCGGGGCCGATCCAGGGCGCAACCGGCCAGCAAACCCGCCAGCGCGACCCCGACCCAACCACGCTCCACAATCTTCATGCCGCTTTCCCCCGCCCGCCCGCTCGTTATCGGCAAAGACCCCGGCCACGCCGGCGCGTTCCCCGCCTTGCGGTTTCTCAATCCAGGCGCCGGCGCCGGTTATAATCGCGAGATCGCCCACCCCGGAGGAACCATGCGCGTCCATCTGCTCTCGACGGCGGTCGCACCGCTGGGTTCCGGGCTTGGCGGTGGGGTGGAACACATGGTCGTCGTCGCCGCCCGCCAGCTTCACGCCCTCGGTTACCCCACCCAGGTGATCGCGCCCGCCGGTTCGGTGGCCGACGTACCGGAACTGCTCGCCCTGCCCGGCCGGTTGGCGCCCACCGCCGTGACCACCGACCACACAGCGCCGCCGCCGCTCGAAGCCGACGCTTTCCTGGTCACGGCGCTGCGCTGGCTGGCGCATCAAGGCCAGCCCGACGATGTCGTCCTGAATTTTTCCTACGACTGGCTGCCGCTGTGCGCCAGTGACCTTCTGCCCTGCCCACTCGGCTCGCTCATCAGCATGGGCGCGTTGAACCGTTCACTGACTTGGGAGATCCGCCGGATCGCCGTCCATCATCCGCGCCGGCTCGCGTTTCTGAGCACTGCCCAGGTCGCCAGTTTCGGTCTGACCGGTCCGGTTCGGCTGATCCCGCCGGGATTGGACCTTGAGCGATATCGTTACAATGTCCATCCCCGGCGCTCCTTTTGCTGGCTCGGGCGAATCGCGCCGGAAAAGGGATTGGAAGATGCCTTCGCCTTTGCCGCCCGCACCGGCCTGGCGGTCACGGCGTTCGGCGCCATGCAAGACCCGGCCTACTGGAGCGAACTGGCGCAACGCTACCCCGCCGCGCCGGTTCGGTACGGCGGTTTCCCGCGCATGCCGGCGCTGGCCGAGGCGCTGCGGGAATTCCGGGCGTTGCTGATGACGCCGAAATGGCTGGAAGCCTTCGGCATCGTCGGCATCGAGGCGCTGGCCTGCGGGACGCCGGTCATCGCCTACCGGCGCGGCGGGATCGGCGATTACACCCGCGACGGCGAGACCGGCTGGCTGGTCAAGCCGGACGATGTCGATGGCCTGGGCGCGGCGGCGGAGCGAATCGACCGGATCGACCGGGCCAACTGTCGGGCGCTGGTGGAACAACGCTACACTTTGGCCCGATACGGTGCGGCGCTAGCGGACTGGCTGCGCGCCCTGACCGATTCAACGGAAGCACGCACATGACCGGATTCCCCGACGGACAGCCGAGTTGGACCCTCCATATCCGTAAGGACAATCTCAAGTTCGCGGCCGCGCATATGACCGTGTTCCCCGATGGCCGCAAGGAACGCCTGCACGGCCATAACTACCAGGTGCAACTGGATGTGGAACTGGCCGAATCGCCCACCTTGGCGCGGATGCTCAGCTACGAGGTTTTCAAGCGGGCGTTGCGCGCGGTCTGCGCCGACTGGGACGAGAAGGTGTTGATCGCCGCGGACAATCCCTGGCTGGAGTGGCTGCCCGCCGCCGAGGACGAATGCGCGTTCCGGCTGTGCGGCAAGCGTTACGTGCTGCCCGCCGACGAGGTGGCGGTGCTGGCGACCGATAACATCACCGCCGAAAACCTAGCCCGACTGCTGTTCGAGCGGTTCTGGGCGGAATTGATCCGCGATTCCCGCTGGCCCTGGCAGGCATGCGTCAGGAAGGTCTGGCTCCGCGTCGACGAGTCGCTGGGCCAGGGCGCGACCTACGGTGTATTCACGCCCATTCCCGATGGAGCCTGAATATCCACGGCGGTCGGGGCGCCCCAGGCAACCTGGGCGCCTTGGAACGCGGACATAAAAAAACCGCCAGCAAATCCGGCTGGCGGTCAAGTACAGGATATTGAGCTTAAAACACGCTTTGCTGTGGAAACCAGCTCAAGCATGTCTATTTAAGGATAATTCGGCCCCACGGTAAATCAGGCAGATTGACAGGCGTATCATGGTTTCTACCTACGAGTCTCTCGCGCTGCCTCGCCGACGCGCACGAAAACCGTCCCGCCGCACGCCGGGCACGGCGCGATGGCGGCGGGCGCGCGAAAGACCATCGGTTCGCCGCAAGACTTGCAGTGCAAGGTGCCGGGACCGGTAATTTCGCCGCCGCGATACTCGACCGGCTCCACCTCTGTCTCGACGGTCTCGAACGTCAGGAATTCCAGCCGCGACTGGTCGACGCCGCGCTGGAAAAAGTCCAACAGCCGGTCTTCCAACAACTCCACGTCGAAGCGCAGCCAGGCCCGCAGATCGCGGCCAGTGGCGGTCAGATACTGGCCGGCGTCCTCCAGATCGCGCTTGAGATAGCCACCGATCAACCGCGCTTCCTCGCGGGTCAGTTCCCCCAGTTCCACCGCCTTCTCCGCCGCGTGCTCGATGCTGGCGCGCAACTGGGGCAATGCGTCCCGCTCGGCCTGTTCCAGTTCCTCCAAACGGAGTTTCACCCGCTCCATCATCCGGCGATAGGCCCGCGCCAGTGGTTTGTCGTGGGTTGGTTCAATCATTTCGATGACTCCCCTGTAAGCCGGCCGGCAACATTATCGCGCGGCGCGCGGTTCGCCCGCTCCGCCATTTTAGCCGGTCGGGTCAAGACCCACCGCAACCCGGATCGGCGCGGCTACCAGCGGTCGGCGGCACTTCGCCCGCCGGACAGTTGCAAGTCGTCGGCGTCCCAACCGCGGGCGAGCGTCGCCCAGCCCGCCACCCAAGCGTGGTGCAGGTAACTGTTCGGGACATAAGGATTACGGTCCTCGCCCCGGGCCGCCGCGTCGACGCCTTGACGGAACGCCTGGCGCAACAGCGGCGCCAGTTTCTTGTAAGCATTCATGTTGCCGCGCATCATCCACATTCATGACCAGAATCAAGGCCAAATCCATGCAGCCAGGAATGTTGTGCATTTGAAACCAATTTTATTCTAAAAGCAACTTTGTTGTTTGATTGCCATCCACCTGCGTCCGGTAGAGGCTGGCGTACAGCCCGTTCCGGGCCAGCAATTCGCCGTGCGTGCCGATCTCGACCAGGCGCCCCCGGTCCAGTACCACGATGCGGTCGGCGTTCTCGATGGTGGACAGCCGATGGGCGATCACGAAGGCGGTGCGGCCCTGGCGCAAGGTGTCGAGCGCCTGCTGGACCTTGCGTTCCGACTGGGTGTCGAGCGCCGAGGTCGCTTCGTCCAGAATCAGGATCGGAGCGTTCTTGAGCAGGGCGCGGGCGATGGCCAGTCGCTGGCGCTGGCCGCCCGACAGCCGCGCGCCGTTTTCGCCGATCAGGGTATTCATGCCCTGGGGCAGCTCGCGAATGAACTCCATGGCGTGGGCGCTCTCGGCGGCCTGGAGCAGCTCGGCTTCGCTGGCCCGAAAGCCGGCGCCATACGCGATGTTGGCTGCCACGGTGTCGTTGAACAGCACGATGTCCTGACTGACGCAGGCGATGTTGGCCCGCAGATCGGCCAGGCGCAGGTCGCCGATCGAAACGCCGTCCAGGCGGATTTGGCCGGACTCCAGTTCGTAGAAGCGCGGCAGCAGGCTCATCAGCGTGGTCTTGCCGCCGCCCGAAGGCCCCACCAGGGCGATGGTCTCGCCCGGTCGCACTTCAAGGTCGAAGTGCTGGATCACCTCGGCGCCGTCGGCCCGATAGCGGTAACCGACCTGCTCGAAACGGACTTCGCCCCGGGCGCGGCCCAGGGTTCGGGTCCCCCGATCCGGTTCCGGCGACTCGTCCAACAGGGCGAAGAGGGTCTCGGCCGCCGCCAACCCGCGCTGCAACTGCTCGTTGACCTTGGTTAGCCGCTTGAGCGGCGACAACAGCATCGCCATCGCCCCGAACAGCGACACGAACCCGCCGACGGTGATCTGATCGGCGGCCGATTGCAGCGCGGCCAGGTAGATCATCGCGCCCAGGGCGACGACCGCCAGCAATTGCACCAGCGGTCCGCTCCCCTCCGACAGGGTGGCCAGCTTCAGGTTGAACTGGCGAACGCGGTTGTTGACCCGGTGGAACCGCGCCCGCTCGTAGTCCTGGCCGCCGAAAATCTTGATGACCTTGTGACCTTGCAGGATTTCATCGATGACGTGGGTCAAATCGCCCATCAACTCCTGCAACTCGCGGCTCAGGCGCCGCAGCCGCCGGCTGATCAGCCGCATGATCACGGCGATACCGGGCGCGATCACGAACGCCAGCAGCGACAGCTTCCAGTTCAGATACAGCATCCAGCCCAGCAGGCCGATCACCGACAACCCATCCTTGACCAGCGCCACCAGCGCCTGGGTGGTGGCGGTCATCACCTGGGTGACGTCGTAGGTCAGCCGGGACAGCAGGTTGCCGGCGGAATGGTCGTCGAAATAGCGGGTCGGCAGAACCAGCAATCGGGCGAACAGGGCGTTGCGCAGGTCCATCACCACCCGGTGGGCGACCCACTCCATCGCCAGGCTGCCCACGAAGCCGGCCACGCCGCGAACGACGAACACCGCCACCAGCAGCAGCGGCATCAGCCGGATGGAATGTGGATCCTTGGCGACGAAGCTGCCATCCAACAAGGGTTGGATCAGGGCTGGAATCAGCGGCTCGGTGGCCGCCGCCACCACGGTGCCCAGCAGCGAGAGCGCGAAAATCCGGCTGTACGGTCGAACATGGCCCAGCAGCCGCAGATATAAATCCTTGCTGTTCATGGTGCGGAAAGCGACGAGTGGGGATTGACCAGCAGGCGTCTTCACGCCTTGACCTTGGGTTTTCGCGTCCCATGCTATCATGACGCTTGCGCGAAACATTCCCGAAAATAATCCATGAAACCGCAGATTCCCCCGTTCGAGCCGGCCCGGGTACTGATTGCCGGCGACGTGATGCTGGACCGCTACTGGTACGGCCCCACCGCGCGCATCTCGCCAGAGGCGCCGGTGCCGGTGGTCAAGGTCGAGGCGGTCGAGGAACGACCCGGCGGCGCGGCCAACGTGGCGGTCAACATCGCCACCCTGGGCGGCCGGGTCCGGGTGCTCGGGGTCGCCGGCGCCGACGAGGCGGCTGTGGCGCTGGAAACCAAACTGCGCCGGCTGGGTGTGGCTTGCGAGCTGATCCGCCAGCCCGGCCAGGCCACCATCACCAAGCTGCGGGTCCTGAGCCGCAACCAGCAGTTGCTGCGGCTGGACTTCGAGGACGGCTTCCCCGGCTTCGAACCGGCCGCCCTGCGGGAACGCTTCGCCGCCCACCTCCCCGACAGCGATGTCGTGGTGCTGTCCGATTACCAAAAGGGCGCGCTGCGCAAGGTCGAGGCGTTGATCGGCGCCGCCCGCGCCGTCGGCAAGCCGGTGCTGGTGGATCCCAAGGGTCGCGATTTCGGCCGCTACCGGGGCGCGACCCTGCTGACGCCCAACCTGGCCGAATTCGAAAGCGTGGCCGGCCCCTGCCGCGACGAAGGAGAACTTGCCGAACGAGGTCAGGCGCTGCGCGAGCGGCTGGAACTGGAAGCCCTGCTGATCACCCGGGGCGAACAGGGCATGACCCTGCTGCGCGCCGGCGTCGAACCGCTGCATCTGGCGGCCCGCGCCCGCGAGGTTTACGACGTGACCGGGGCGGGCGACACCGTGATCGCCACGCTGGCCGCCGGGCTGGCGGCCGGGCTGGATTTGGCGGCGGCGACGCCCCTGGCCAACCTGGCGGCCGGCATCGTGGTCGGCAAGCTGGGCGCGGCCAGCGTCACCGTGTCCGAGTTGCGCCGGGCGCTGTACGAACACGAGGAACCGCCGCGCGGGGTGCTGGACGAGGCGCAACTGCTGCGGACGGTGGCCGACGCCAAGGCCCACGGCGAAACCATCGTCATGACCAACGGTTGCTTCGACATTCTGCACGCCGGGCACGTGACCTATCTGGAACAGGCGAAACGGCTGGGCAATCGCTTGATCGTGGCGGTCAACGCCGACGCCACGGTGCGCCGGCTCAAGGGTCCCGACCGGCCGGTCAATCCGCTGGCGCAACGGATGCGGGTGCTGGCCGGGCTGGCGGCGGTGGACTGGGTCGTTCCCTTCGTCGAGGACACGCCGGAGCGGCTGATCGGCGCGGTCCAGCCGGATTACCTGGTCAAGGGCGGCGACAACGATCCGACCCACATTCCCGGCAACCGCGCCGTCTGGGACGCCGGCGGCCAAGTGGTGGTCATGGATTACATCGAAGGTTGCTCGACCACCGGCACCATCGCTCGCATCCTGCGCCGGCCATGAAACCGTTGCATCCAGTCCTGAACGTGGACATCGTCATCATCGGCGGCGGCATCGCCGGTCTGTGGCTGCTGGCCCGGCTGCGCCAGCGCGGTTACGGCGCCGTGTTGATCGAAAATCAACGGTTGGGCGTCGGGCAAACCCTGTGCGCGCAGGGCATCATTCACGGCGGCGTCAAATACAGTCTGGGTGGCCAGATCGGCGATTCCGCCGCCGCCATCGCCGGGATGCCGGAAGCGTGGCGACGCTGCCTGCGCGGGGAGGGCGACCTGGACCTTCGCGCCGCCCGGCTACTGGCCGATCATCAATACCTGTGGACGACCCGCGCCCCCACCTCGCGGCTGGCGGCCTTCTTCGCCGGCAAGTTGATGCAGGGCCGCATGGAGAAGATCGCCGAGGCGGACGCGGTCGAATATCCCCCCGCGCTGCGCCATCCCCGCTTCCGGGGCACGGTGTACCGACTGGACGAGCCAATCGTGGACGTGGCCTCGGTGCTGGCGGCGCTGGCCGAACCCCATCGTGAAGCGATCATTCTCCATCAGGGACCGGCCATGCCGACGGCGGATGGGACGTTCACCCTGCGTTACCCCGGCCAGCGGACCTGGGCGATCCGGCCGGCTTACACCGTGTTCACCGCCGGCGCGGGCAACGCGGTGCTGCCGTGGACGACATTGCAATTGCGCCCCCTGCACATGGTCATGGCGCGCGGTCCGACCCTGCTCGACCCGTTTTACGCCCACTGTCTGGGCGCCAGCGACCTGCCGCGACTGACCGTCACCAGCCACCACGACATCGAGGGGCGACCCATCTGGTATCTCGGCGGCGGCTTGGCTGAAACGGGAGTCGAGCGCAACCGCTACGACCAGATCCAGGCGACGCGGCGGGAGCTGAAAGCGCTATTGCCGTGGGTGGACTGGTCACCGGTGGAATTCGCCACCTTCACCGTCCAGCGGGCCGAAGCGCATCAACCGCGAGGTGGCCGGCCGGCCGAACCGGGTATTTGCCGCAATGGGCGGGTACTCGCCGTCTGGCCCACCAAGCTGGCGTTCGCGCCACTGCTGGCCGAACGCGTCGAAACCCTGTTGCACACCTTGGGCGCACGGCCCCGGCCGGTGAATTTGTTGCCGCTGGCGAACTGGCCCCGGCCGGTGGTGGCAGTCCCGCCCTGGGACCGCGAGGACCTGGAATGGAGTTGAGGCCGCTGGGCGCGACTGGTCTCAGGGTCAGTCCGCTGGGGCTGGGCACGGTGAAATTCGGCCGCAACCAGGGCGTCAAATACCCTCGATCCTTCGACTTGCCGTCCAACCTGGAGGCGCTGGCGCTGCTGGAGCTGACCTGGGACTTGGGCATCAACCTGCTGGATACCGCGCCCGCCTACGGCGAAAGCGAGGAACGGCTGGGTCGATTGCTGCGGCGCTGTCGGCGGGATTGGGTGATCGTGACCAAGGTCGGCGAGGAATTCCACGCCGGTGCGTCCCATTTCGATTTCTCCGCCGCCGCTACTCGCGCCAGCGTCGAGCGCAGCCTGCGCCGGCTGGGCGTCGAGACGCTGGACATGGTGCTGATTCATTCCGGCGGCGACGATCTGACGATTCTGGAACGGGAAGGAGTATTGCCGACCCTGCTCGATCTCAAACGGGCGGGACTGGTTCGAGCCGTCGGCATGTCCAGCAAGACGGTCGTTGGCGGGCTGCGGGCGGTGGAATGTTGCGATGTGGTGATGGTCACCTACAACCTGTCCCAGCGCGAGGAACTGCCGGTGATCCGCGCCGCCCACGCCGCCGGCAAGGGCGTGCTGATCAAGAAGGGTCTGCTCAGCGGCCACCTGGATCAGGTATCGGAGGTCGACCCGGTCCGGGCCTCGTTGCGGTTGATCTTCGCCGAGCCGGGGGTTAGCAGCGTGGTGGTCGGCACGCTGAACCCGGATCACTTGCTGGCGAACGCGGCGGCGGTGGAAGGGGTGTCGGGTCGGTAACCGCCGGCCGGCGCGTCGCGCCTTCCGACGTGGATATGGATATCAATAAGATGTTTACAACCTACTGATTACAGGGCGCGGCGGAACCGCCGCACCCGGCCGCCGACGCCTGAGCGTGGACGGGAATCCAACCACGCCCGCCACCAGAAATCGGAACCGAGAACCCGCATGCCTACGTTGAACTGGATCGGCAAGGAAGCCGTCGTCAAACATCACCAGGACGTGCCGTTCCGGCTGCTGGAGCCGGTGTCGGAACTTTCGCTCCCCTCGCCCCGTGGGAAAGAGGCGGGTGAACTTTCGCTCCCCTCGCCCCTTGGGAGAGGGGTCGGGGGTGAGGGCAATTTTGGCGGCAACCTGATCGTGCAGGGTGACAACCTGCACGCGCTCAAGGCGCTGCTACCCCGCTACGCCGGGCAGGTCAAGTGCATCTACATCGATCCGCCGTACAACACCGGCAACGAGGGCTGGGTTTACAACGACAACGTCAACAGCCCAGAAATCCGCAAGTGGCTGGGCGAAGTGGTCGGCAAGGAAGGCGAAACGCTGGACCGGCACGACCGCTGGCTGTGCATGATGTATCCGCGCCTCGTGTTGCTGCGGCAGTTTCTGCGCGAGGATGGCGTAATCCTTATGTCACTGGACAGCAATGAGCAGCGCCATGCAGAGCTTTTGCTCGACGAAATTTTTGGTGCAGCAAATCGCATCGAGACCTTTATATGGAAAAAGAGCTACGGCGGCGGCGCAAAGTCAAAGCAGGTCGTCAATCTACATGAATACGTTCTCTGCTTCGCGCGTAACAAGGAACGAGTCGGCGAAATTGAACTACCGCCAAGCGATGAAGTAAAGCGTTACTACAAGTTTCAGGATGAGAAACTTGAGATAAGAGGACCATTTAGGTTGCAGCCACTCGCCACAAACAGCATGGATGCTCGCCCAAACCTCAGATACGCAATACCCTATCAAGGTGAAGAAATTTGGCCAGAAAAACAGTGGCAATGGGCAAAGGAGCGGGCGCTTGCTGCCTTGGAAGCAAACGAACTCGTCATCAAGAAGGTTCGTGAGCGATGGTCAGTGAATTACAAACAATACCTCCGCGACTCGGATGGTGATGAGCGAGGCTCCAAGCTCTACTCGATCATTGAGTCGATCTACACGCAACAGGGAACAAACGAACTGAAGGGCATGTTCGGCGACGGAAAGACCTTTGAGTTCCCAAAGCCACCCACACTTGTCGAAAAGTTCATCCAGGCATTTACACATCGTGAATCCATTGTCCTAGATAGCTTCGCGGGTTCCGGTACTACAGGCCATGCAGTCCTTTCAGCCAACGCGAAGGACGGCGGCAACCGCCGTTTCATCCTGGTCGAGATGGACCCGAATATCGCCGAAAACGTGACCGCCGAGCGCATCAAGCGCGTCGCCGGCGGCTACGCCAAAGGCGCCCTCACCCCCGACCCCTCTCCCAAAGGGCGAGGGGATAAAAGCGTTGAAGGTCTCGGCGGCGGCTTCCAGTTCTGCCGCCTTTCGGCCGAACCGCTGTTCGACGCCGACGGCCAGATTCGCCCCGACGTGACCTTCGCGCAGCTTGCGGAATTCGTCTGGTTCGCGGAAACCGGAACCGGCTTCCCTCACCCCGGCCCTCTCCCAGCGGGAGAGGGAAGAACGCTATCGCCCCTGCTGGGCGTCCACGACGGCCGCGCGATTTATCTCCTCTACAACGGCGTCCTCAAGGATCCATCGGTTGCCGGCGGCAACGTGCTCACCGGAGCCGTGTTCGACCGGCTCCCGCAGTTCGCCGGGCCAAAGGTGATCTACGCCGCCGCCAACCGCATGGGCGCCCGCGCCGGACGCGAAGGCATCACCTTCAAGCAAACGCCTTACGCGCTGGAGGTTTAAAGCACATGAACACAAAACCGATTGAACAGGCTCGTGACGCAGATTTACGAGGCTCCCAAGCGGCGCTGCTGCGCGCTGCCCAGCGGGCGCGGCAGATTGCAGCGCAAACGGGGACGGCAATCGTGGTCGTGCATAATGGAGTCATGGAACATATTTATCCCAGCGCACCTGGCGCGATTGACCGTGAGCAAGCCGCAACGTCCGCAGACGGAAAACCCGTGTGAGTGCTTTTGTCCCAAAAATCTATCAACAGCAAGTCCTCGACAGCGTGGAGGCGTACTTCAAGGCTTGCCACGAGCTGCCCTCCCCCTCCATCGCCTTTACCGCCACCACCGAACGGTTGTGGGATCGCGGCTTGCCCTACAACCCGCTGTCGGGCTTTCCCAAGGACATGCCGTATTTCTGCCTGCGCGTGCCCACCGGCGGCGGCAAGACCTGGCTCGCGGCCAAGAGCGTGGCGCGGGTCAACACGCATCTGCTGCGTTGCGAGCACAGCGTCATCCTGTGGCTGGTGCCAAGCAAGCCCATTCGGCAACAGACCTTGAAGGCGCTCGCGGATCGGCGGCATCCCTACCACGGCGCCTTGCGCGAGGTGGGACCGATCACCGTGATGGATCTGGAGGAAGCCAAAAGCGTCACCCGCGCCACGCTGGACACCTCGACCACCCTCATCGTCGCCACCCGGCAAGCGTTTCAGGTCGAGGAAGAAGAATGCCGCAAGGTCTACCAGTCGAGCGGCGCGCTGATGCACCACTTCGACCACCTGTCGCCCACGCAGCGCGACGAACTGTTGACCGAGGGCGAAGGCGCGGATCGCACGATTCCGCATTCGCTGGCCAACGTGCTGCGGCTGCGCCGGCCGTTCGTGATCGTGGACGAAGCGCACAACAGCCGAACGGAACTGGCCTTCGACATGCTGGCGCGCTTCCGTCCCAGCGGGGTCATGGAGCTGACCGCCACCCCCGACCTCGAACGCACGCCCAGCAACGTGCTGCACAGCGTGTCCGCCGCCGAACTCAAGGCCGAGGAAATGATCAAGCTGCCGGTCGTGCTCGAAACCGAGCCGAACTGGCAACAGTGCCTGGCCGACGCCATCGGTCGCCGCGATGCCCTGCACAAATTGGCCGACGACGAGCGGCAAGCCGGCGGCGCGTACCTGCGCCCCATCGTGCTGATCCAGGCGGAGCCGCGCCGAGCGGGTGTCGAGACGCTGGATTTCGAGCGCGTCCGCAACGAACTGATCGCGAATCACGGCATTCCGGCCAGCGAGATCGTGGTCGCCACCGGCGAGGAAAAGGGGCTCGAACAGATCGACGCCGACTACAAACTCGGTATTGCCGACCCGGCGTGCCCGATCAAGTTCGTCATCACCCAGAAGGCGCTGGCCGAGGGCTGGGACTGCCCGTTCGCCTATATTCTGGTCAGCATGGCGGCCCTGCATTCGGCCACGGCGGTCGAGCAATTGCTCGGTCGCGTGTTGCGGCAACCCGGCGCAAACCACCGGCAGGCGCGGGCGCTGAATCAGTCCTACGCCTTCGTCGTCTCCCGCGGGTTTGCCGAAACCGCCAGCGCCTTGCGCGACCGTCTGGTGGCGGGAGCCGGCTTCGAGCGCCGCGAGGTGGCCGAATTCGTGACCGCGGCCAAAGCCGAGCAAGCGCGACTGGATTTGGAAGGCCATGCCGGGCGCGTGATCGTTCGGCCGGTGGCGATCACCTTGCCGGAAAAGCCGGACCTCAAAAGCGTACCGAAACCCGTGCGCGACAAGGTCGCCTGGGACGGCAAGCTCAATACGCTGACCATCAGTGCGCCGTTGACCGAAGACGAAACCGAATCGCTCAAGGCTGCTGTCACCACCCAGACGGCTGCGGCGGCCATCGTTCAAGCGGCGGAGGTCAGCCGCACGACGGCCATCGAGTTCTTCCAGACGCCCGCCGAACTCGGCGAGCGCTTCCGCGTGCCGCGGTTGGCTTTGCGGACGCCCTCACCCCCGGCCCCTCTCCCAAAGGGCGAGGGGAGTCTGTGGATGGTGTTCGACGACCCCGAAGCGCTCGACTACCCGTGGGATTTGTCGCCCTACGACGCCGCGCCCACCGCCGACGATCTGGCCGCGTTGGGCGCCGGCCTGAACGTGTCGGAGGGCGGCGAGATCGATGTCGATGGTGCGAGCGGCAAAATCGTGTCGCGCTTTTTGCCCGACCTCCAGCGCGATCTGGGTTTGGTCTACCCGCCCGAGCATTGGGACGAAGTGCGTTTGGCGACGTGGCTGTGCCGCAACCTGCCGGAACCGTCCCTCACCCACGCCAGCAAACGGGCTTTCGTGGCGGCCTGGCTGACCGAGTTGCTGCGCCGGGAAGGCTTCACACTGGCTCGCGCCAACCTGCAAAAATTCCTGATTCGCGATCGGCTGGAAGCGCGTATCCGGGATTTGCGCAAACGGGCGGTGAGCCGCGCGTTCCAGCAAACCCTGTTCGGAGAGGACGCCGCTTCGCGGGTCGCGGTGACCGATCTCCACGCTTTCGAGTTCCAAGCGCACGGCTATGCCCCATATGCGCCAACTTAAGGGATAAGGTATTGAAGAAGCTGTAAAAGAATAG
>JARSSO010000040.1 GCA_029624765.1 Candidatus Contendibacter sp.
CTATTCTTTTACAGCTTCTTCAATACCTTATCCCTTAAGTTGGCGCATATGCCCCAATCCCCACCGTCCGCGACTAGGAGGATCCAGACAGCCGAGCAGGGTACGCACCGCGTGCCGGCCTACCCCGCTGCCTCAACGATCCTCGTTATGTCCGCCGATGGCGAAAATACGGATTGACGAGTCGTCGAATCGGTAAATCAACCGATCCCGCTGGGACAGGCGGCGGGACCAAAGTCCCACGAGATCGTGCTTCAAGGCTTCCGGCTTGCCAGTACCCATCCTGGAGCGCACAGGGCGGAATTCAGCCCGGTTGAAGCACTGGCTCCCGCGGACCCCGGCGACGGCAGGGCAGCGGGGTCCACGCAGCCTTCCGCGCAGCAGCGGCCTGGCTGCCGCTGGCGGCTGAGACGGCGCGTTCCATCGGCCAGCACGCCGCGCTCCAGCAGTCGTTCCACCAGTTCCACCTTGTCGCCGACCGGGTAATGGCGCCAGATTTCCTTCTTCATCGCTTCGGGCGAACCGCCGCCGTGCAGCGAGATCACCGAATACCAGCCGGCCTGGTATGAGGCGGTCAGGTCCTCGATGAAGCGCGCAACCTCGATCCGTTTTTCGTAGGGAATATCCGACCGCCCGGCGAGCAGTTCCGAAAGCCGGCCGGCGGTGGCCGGATTGTGATCCTCGTCCGGCCCCGGCAGGGCCACGATCAGTCCGCCCGAAACCTCGTGGGCGACCCGGTGCATGTCGTAAATCTGGGTGGCCAGCAGCAGCTTGCCGATATTGGCGAACACCGGTTCGGGGACCATGACGCCGGCGGGGTCCGGAATGCCGTAGACCGAGGCCGCCACGCCGCAAGCGTAGAAGCCCTCGACGATCTGGATCAGTTCCACCATCGGCTCGCGCAGGCTGGCGGCGCGGTTGAGGTCAAGCCCATTCGCCTCGGTCATCAGCGCGCCCGCCCCGATCAGCAGATCGCCGAAGCCGGCCCGCGCGCCGATGCAGGTATGGCGGTGATGCGTCGCGTATTCGTGGGTGAGAAAGCCGGAGTGCATCCATTCGCCGGCTAGAAACACCCGCTCCCAGGGCACCAACACCCGGTCGAACACCGCTACCGCCGTGGACTGGCCGTAGCGGGCGCTGAATTTCGCCGCCGCTTCGCCAGGCCGCCCGGCGGGCCGGGCGACCAGGGTCAGATTCTCGGCGTCGACCGGCACGGCGCAGCACACCGCGAAAGCGGCGTCGGCTTCGGTCATGTTCCGCCCCGGCATCACCAGCAATTCGTGCAGGTAGGGAGCGCCGGTGACGATCGCCTTGACGCCGGACAGGACGATACCGTCCGGGCGGCGCTCGACGATGCGGACGTAGGCGTCGGGATTGGTCTGCTGGCTGGGCCGGCGGCTACGGTCGCCCTTGCCGTCGGTCATCGCCACCCCGAGCGCCAGGTCTTCCGCGTACACCCGTTCCAGATAGGCGTGAAAGCGCTCGCCGTAGGTCGTGCCGAGGTCGGCATCCACCCGCGCGGTCGTCTGGCGAATCGCGGCCAGCGCGTCGCCGCCCAGATAGCGTTGCGCGCAGCCGGTTTCCTGACACACCAGCCGCACCGCCTCCAGTTTGTCGAGCAAATCCTCGGTCGACGCCGGAATGGCGATCATCCGGTTCACCGGCTGGCCGCCGGCCAAATCCGGCCGGGCCGCCCGCATCAGCGCCGCGCAGTCCTCGCGCAGGGCAAAGTCGTAGGTCAGCGCCACGCCGTTCACGCCCGGCGCCAGCAACGGCTCGTCGGCCACCGATTCAATCAGACGGCCGTTGACATAGACTCGCGGCTGGCAGCGCCGCAACGAATCACGGTAATCCTGGCCGGACATCAACATGGGAGTCATTCCTGGGTGGTGGGAACATCAAACAGGTGCTGTGCTCTCGTTCAGCCGTATCCGGTTGAGCAACAGCCACGAAATTCGTTATAACGGCAAGGCTTCCAATCGGCCTTCGTCAATTCCAAAGGAGATGTCATGAAAAAACTGACCGGATGGCTCGCCGCGCTGCTGTTTTCGACCCTGGCGCTGGCTGGACCGAACACACCGGCCCCTGGTCAACCGTTGATTATCGACGTGCGCACCGCCGATGAATATCGCACGGAACATGTGCGAGAAGCCATCAACATTCCCTACGACGAGATCGCCGCCCGCATCGCCGCCGTCGCGCCGGACCGCGACAGCCGCATCGTCCTCTACTGCCGCAGCGGCCGCCGCTCCGGCATCGCCGAACAGGCGCTGCGGCAGATGGGCTACCGCCAGGTGGAGAACAAGGGCGGGTTGAGCGATATGTTGCAAAACGGCTATCAAATCGACCAGAAAACGGTCGTTTGCCAAGCCAGCCCAACGACTTCCTGCCATGATGACCGTTGACGCCGAACTCGACGCCTCCGGGCTGAACTGCCCCCTGCCGATCCTCAAGGCCAAGAAGGCGCTGGCCGGCCTGCGCGGCGGCCAAGTGTTGCGGATCGTCGCCACCGACCCCGAGTCAGTGCGGGACTTCGAGGCTTTCAGCCAGCAGATGGGCCATGCCCTGCTGGAAGCGCGCGAGGATAACGGACGGTTCCATTTCCTGCTGCGCAAACGGCTGGATTGACCGCCGTTTTCATTTCTACCTGGGTCTGAGTGCTATGCGACTTCCAGGACGCGGCCGATTCGATCCTTTGCTCTGGTTTCACGGATGGGACAAGCAAAGAATCACTGCGAAAACCGGGTGATGCTATCGCTTGCCCCCTCAGAAATTCGCCAGGGATCGGAACCAAACAATCGACAAACCCGTGATCAGCATTACGACAGAGAATCCCAAAATCATTCCCCTGACAAAATAACCCTTGGCAGGGGCAGGCGCCTCGTTGTATTGCGATGGAATCGGTTTAGAGGGTTCCCGCAACGCTTCGTGAGCAGTGAGTGGGACAGGCGCCGCGCTACGTTGCGATGGAACCGGCTCGGCTTGCCATAAATCGTGCAACTCATTCAAATGGCTGACCGCGCGCATCATTCCTTTACCGACCATCGTCCTTTCCAATACAGCGGGATCGTCCAGATTTTCCTTTGGGAACACGAAAAGCGACTGTTGATCCAGTTTCTCCAACACCAGCGCCAGCTTTTGCGGAAAGGCTTCCACCCTGGCAATGCAGCCCGGCTTGCTCAAAACCCCAGTCGCGATGATCCGTTCGAACGGTCCCCGCTCGCCGAACCGCGCCCGTTTATCCGCCAGCGCCAACGCCAGACCATAGCTACTGCCCTCGAAGTCCGGATCGCTAAAGCGGATCACCACATCGATCTGAACCGTCGCCAGACCCTCGCCATCGCGGGCATGGCCGAGAATCTGTTTGATCTCGGTCGTGCGGTTTGAGTACGAGCACGATTTCCGACCTTCGTGGCTGGTCAGATACGCCCTGACCTTAACCTGACTCAGACCGCCGCTCGCGCCGGCCGTGGGAAATTCGATAGCGGCTTCGCGCTGCTCCAGCATGGCTCTAACCGGGCTGAATCTGTAATTGCCGCTGGTGCAAACGATCCAGCGGCGACCCTTCCAACCGCCAATCGCCGCTCAGTTCACCATCGCTATCCGGTTGGCCGGCCAGCCAAACCTCTCCCTCTTCATCCACCAGCCGGATGCCATCGCTCGCCAGCGGCCGGAACGTGGGCGACAGCTTCAGAAATAAATTCCAGGTCTTGCCTTCCGCATCGAGGGGAAACAGAACGAGGGTGAAATGAGGGTTGCTCTCGATCTTCAAGGGCTCGACCGTCGGACTGGCGGCGGCCCGATAACGCAAGGCGGTTTCGATGCCCGCCCGTTTCCAGCGCGCGTAGGCTTCGGCGCGCGCGACGTCCGCCATAAAATAAAACTGGCGACGCGCCGATGGCGAATGGAGCAGCACCCGCCGTTCCTCCTCCGGCAAAACCCCTTTTCGCGCCAGCGCCTCCCGCCATCGAGTCTCAGCACTCGCGCCAGCCGCCACTGGAGCGGCTGCCTCGTCCTGCATCGCCAACACTGCGGCCAAGAGCTTGACCTGTTTGTTTCTGTTCATCGCCGTGATCCCCATCAAAGCCGCTTACCGGCGCAGGCAGTCGGCCAGCAGGCGCCGCGCGTGATCGGCGCGCTTGCGCAAGGTTTCCCAGCCGAAACCATAGTGGTTCTTGAAATCGATCTCCCGCAGGAAAACCGGTTCGTCGTCCAGGCCAAATTTGATCGCCAACGCTTGACGCAACTCGGACGACAAATTCTCCAAACACTGTTCGAGTTGAATCAGCGCGTCGGGCGTGGCCAGAAATTCGGCGACCAATTCGATCCGCTGCGTATCGTCATCCAGTGATTCGGCGGCGCGCGCGTTTGAGGCATACAAATATTCCAGAATCGTCGCCACGGTCTGCGGCAGGTTGGACAGCGATCTGGTCTGGATCTCCACCAGCAGATCGGTCGCCAACTCCGGAAGATCGCCATACGGCTTGCCACGCCGCTTCTCCAACTCCCGGCCGAGTTGTTCGATCCGGCGCAGCGCCTGCAACTGGTGGGAACCCGGCCCACCGCCGAACCCGTCCAACTGATCCATCTTGTCCTTGAAATGCTGGCTGAGCACATTCCATAGCAACTGCTCCACCCGGCTCTCGCGGTTATGGCGATACGCCGCGCATAACGGTTCCAGCACACTCGCGATCACCTGCGCCTGCCCGGCGCTGTCGAACAGCAAGCCCATGGCGGCCCGCGCCATTTGCCCCCGCTCGTCGGGGTCGCCGCGAATCACCGACTCCAGTTTCCGTTGCAGCCCTTCACCCCAGACCCTCACCGCCCGATCCAGGGCGATACCCGAATCCGCGCTGGCGCAGGCCGCGCAAATCCGGGACAGCAACCCCTCGCGATGATGCACGATGCACAACCGTCGCAGATAAGCCAGCAGATGCCGGCGCGCGATCATACCCTGATACAGCCATTCCCCTTGATTGCTCATCGCCTTTCTTGCTTCGTGGTTTCGGTGCCATCACCGCCAGGAAGGCCGGGCTTCGGGCCTTCGACCTTCATGGTTACGGCAATTTTACGCCAGCATCCACCTGATTCAGACAATGGGAAAGAAAGTTACTAAAATTGGTAAAAAATTCAGGTGCCACCATGGATACGCGACGATCGCTCTGGGCCGGATTACTGGTTGGCGCCCTGCTGGGTCTGGCCCCCTCCTACCTGCTGCTGCGACAGTTTGCGCCCGAACTGCTCGCTCGGGCCAAAGCTTTGACTTGGACCGCCGTCCTAGCCAGCCTTCCCCGCCAGCCCCTCGATCAACTGGCCACGCGCCGCGCCGAAATCGAGCGACGGCTGGCAACGCTGCGCGAGGGCCTGCATGCGCTGACGCGCGACCTCCAGGAAAACACCTTGACCTACGCGCGCCTGTCGGTCCTGTTGAATCAGGGCAAGGCGCGCTATCAGGCCGGCTTGCGCGAAGGCAATCATCCGCTGTTCTTCGCCGGCGTCACACATGGGAATCTGGAAGCCTTACGCGTCTGGCTCGAACAACGGTACGCCAGTCGGAACGCCGTGGCCGCGCGGCTGGAAACGCTTTGGCAACAGCAGGAACAGCACCACAACGCAGTCCGGGAACTGGCGGCATGGCAGGCTCGCGCCGCCGAGACGCCGAGCGCGGCGGGCGCGACGCTCTCGTCGGAACGGGTGGCGACGCTGTTGCTTGAGTTGGAAAATTTGCCCGTCGATCTTCAATCCACGCCCGCCGCGTCATCCCCTGGTCAGAGCGTGCGCGGCCTGCTTGCTTCCCATGCGGCAACCCCGGAAGGAAGCGGCGTCGACATCGAAGAATTCGCGTCGTTCCTCCGGCGGCCGGAGCCAGTGGGATATTTGGATTGGCAAGGCTATTGGGTTTACGCCTTGGGCGAGGCGGAACCGCCGCCGATCCATCCCCTCCCACCGCTGCCGGAAAGACGCGCGCTGGCGTTGCGGGCCGCCATGGCCGGTCTGTGGGATACGCTCGGCGCGGCGCGATTTAACGCGGAAACTCCGTTGCAAGCGGTCATCGACGCGACCCCGGCGATTCGGGGCAAACTAGCTGCCCTGGCGGAGGAGATCCAAATCGTGGACGAATGGCATGGCGACGACGGTAGCATACACCTGCTAACCCGTCTCCCCCTGCTGGGGCGAACCGGTTTGCTGGCCGCCCTGACCCCGCTGGAACTGCGCCGGCTGGCCCAGCGGGATTCCAGCGGCCGGTGGCCGTCGAGCAAGCTGGAGCAACCCGGATATACCGGACTGGTGGTGGACACCCAGGGCATTCAGGCCAAGCCGGGCCTGTTTCCACGCCTGGTCACCCGTTCCGGTCGGGTCGTGTACGATCTGACCGTGAGCGATCCTAACGCATTGGTCCAGCGGGGCCTGTGCATTTATGGCCGTTCGCTGGCCGGCCTGAAAACCGACCCGCACCTGGGCGACCATCCGCTCATCGTCAAGGCGGCGGAGGCGGTCGGCGTGGAACGGGTGGATCTGGTGCTGGAGGACTGGCTGGGCGAGGTGGTGATGGCGGCGACGACGGGGCCGGATTTCCTGACGGCGGCGCGGGTCGGCATCCTGCTGGACTGAGCGGATACCAGAGGATCGCATTTTCCCGCCCATGGAAAAGTAAGGCGGATCTTTCCGGCACGGATGTTGGGTAAGCAATGCGCTATCGATTTTGGGGAGACCTACATGAAGAAAACCGCGATGATTTGGGTATTCGCGACATTGTTGACGCTAGCCGGTGTGACGCGGGTCCAGGCGGCTTCAGAAGTGGACAGCGTGGTGCGGCTACTGACCGAGCGGCTGACCACCGCCGGCGAGGGCAAGGTGATCCGGGTCGGGGAAACCGGGCTGCTGTTTCTCCAATTCGACCGGCAGGGTGGCTTGGCGGAAGGCGGCCAGGTGGAACTGAAGCGCACCGGAGCGCCGATTCGGGTCGGCAACGAAACGGTCGGCTACGAAGAAGAAACCGTTGGCATGGCGACCATCACCAAGCTGATGAAGGACAAGGCGCTGGCGCAAATGGCCGGAAACGCCAAGGGCGTCGCCAAGCCTGGCGACAAGGTCTATGCCGCCGGCGATCAAAAGGGACGGCTGGTGGTGACGCCGTTCACCTACAACAACCATCCAACTGAATTCAGCATCAACCTTCAGGAAAAGTTGATCACGTCTCTGGTGAACAAAGGCATCAAGGTGGTCGAGCGCGGCCAGTTGGAAAAAGTGTTGAAGGAGCAGCAGTTGAGCTATTCGGGGCTGGTCGATTTAAGTTCCGCGCAACAGATTGGCAAGCTGCTGGGGGCGGGCGGAATCGTGTTGGGCACGATCACCGATCAGGGCAATGCGGTGGCGGTGAATTCGCGCCTGGTTGAGGTGGGGACCGCCGACATCGTGGCCGCCGCCGAAGCGGAGCTGGCGAAAACACCCTTGGTTGCCCAAGGGCTGGAGAAAATCGCTACGGAATCGGGAGTCACGGGCGGTTCTTCAAAATCAGGGGCAGGGACGGGGAAAAAAGTGGATAAGAATTCCCTGTTTTTTGAAAATGATGCCGTGAGAATAGAAGTCGTTTCGTTTGTACAACAGCCAGAAGGGTTGCTGCTGAAATTGAGATATTGGAACAGGACAAAGCTCGATTATGAGTTAGGTCTAGCTGATCCCGGGGAAAACACGTATCTTGTCGACAATGAGGGAAATCAATACTCGTTTAAAGAAGCCGAAATGGATAGAAGACGTAATCTTCCGGTTGGCGCACCCCGTATCTCCGATATTCTTTTCCGAAATGGCGGCTTGTCGGGTAAGGAATTCATCTTTACAGCCAAATATTTTCCCGGTGGCGGTATCAGAGATTTCTCCGTCAGTATTGCGGGATTGAAGCCTCAATAAATTCTTCGGGGGATTAAATTCATCACAACCGGGCTTGAAACCCGCCCCCGATGCTGCCCCCGCCCCCCGGAGCCACTTCATGCGTTTTTTCAACACCGAAGGCCCGGTCCGGTCTGAAGACCACTACAGCCTGCCGCCGCTGCAACGCTGGAATCTGGACGACGTGCTGGAACTGATCGACCAGAAGAAATACTTCCTGCTCCACGCCCCGCGCCAAACCGGCAAGACCACCTGCCTGCTGGCGCTGATGGAGCATCTCAACCGCGAAGGCCATTACCGGGCGCTGTACGTCAACATCGAAGCTGCCCAGGCGGCGCGCGAACGGGTCGAGGCCGGTATGGTCGCCGTGGTGCAGGCGATAGCCAACAGCGCTACTTGGCGGCTGGGAGACGGCCACGCCGACGCGCTGGCTCGCGAGGTTCTCCAAAGTCCATCGCTCCTGGTGGGCGTGGAAGCTTTTCTCACTCGCTGGTGCGCCCAATCGCCGCGCCCGCTGGTGTTGCTGCTCGACAAGGTGGATACCCTGATCGGCGACACGCTGATTTCGTTGCTGCGCCAGTTGCGGGCCGGCTACGAGCAGCGCCCCCACCATTTCCCGCAGACGGTGATTCTGTGTGGGGTGCGCGATCTGCGCGATTATCGGATTCATTCTCACGCCGGGGCCACGATGATCGCCGGCGGCAGTGCTTTCAACGTCCGGGCGAAATCGTTGCGCCTGGGCGATTTCACCCCGGCCGAGGTGGCGACCCTGCTTCAGGAACACACCATCGAGACCGGACAGGTGTTTACGCCCGAAGCCTTGGCGCGGGTCTGGCATCTGACCCAGGGCCAACCCTGGCTGGTCAATGCCCTGGCCTACGAGGCCTGCTTCGAGATGCCGGCGGGGCGCAATCGAAGCCGACCGATTACGGTGGACCTGATCGACCAGGCCAAAGAGCGGCTGATCCTTAATCGGGTGACCCACCTGGATCAACTTGCTGACAAGCTGCGCGAAGACCGGGTGCGACGGGTCATTGAGCCGATGCTGGCCGGCGCTCTTATGGATGCCATGCCGGAAGATGATCGCCAATATTTGGTCGACTTGGGGCTGCTGCGCCGTGATGGCGCGGGCGGGCTGGTGGTCGCCAATCCCATCTACCGCGAGGTTTTGCCCCGCGCTCTGGCCAGCGGTCCCCAGGATACCCTGCCGCAGATTATCCCGACCTGGTTGAACGCCGACGGCAGCCTGAACCCCGAAAACCTGCTGGACGCCTTTCTGGCCTTCTGGCGTCAGCACGGCCAGCCCTTGCTGGGCAGCGCGCCCTATCACGAGATCGTCCCCCATCTGGTGCTGATGGCCTTCCTGCACCGGGTCGTCAACGGTGATGGAACTTTGGAACGCGAATACGCCATCGGGTCGGGACGGATGGACCTCTGTCTGCGGTACGGGGCGGTCACGCTGGCCATGAAACTCAAGGTGTGGCGCGACGGCGCCCCGGACCCACTCAAGGAGGGGTTGACGCAGTTGGACGGTTATCTGACCGGGCTGGGTCTGGACACGGGCTGGCTGGTGATCTTCGACTGCCGGGCTGGACAGCCGCCGCTGGCCGAGCGCACGGTCGCCATCGAGCAGACCAGTCCCCAGGGTCGACGCATCCACGTGGTGCGCGCCTGAGCGACCCATCACCGCGCCCACACGGCGGGAGAGGAGAGTAAACAGTGAGGAATAATATGAAAGGAATAGCCGGATTGTGGGTGTTCGTCGGCCTGCTGGCTCTGGCGAGTGCGGCCTCGGCCCAGGATGCTTTGGAGGTGGATCATGCGGTAGAACAATTGATGAATATACTGACCACGCCCGTTGAAAGGGCGCAGCGACCCGCAGAGGTGCGGCAACAATATGCGAACGCACCGGAGATTGCCATGGGTTCCCACAAGTCATTGAAACAACGGGAGACCACGGAAATGGGGCGATTGATAGAAATGTTGACCGCTTCCGGCGAGGGTAAAGTCATCCAGGTCGGCGAAACCGGTGTGTTGTTTATCCAGATTGATCGGCAGGGGAGTCTGACCGAAGGGAGTCAAGTAGAACTGATGCGGCCCAGACCGCCGGTTCGGGTGGATAACGAGAGGGTTGGCTCCGATGAAGAAAGTTTGGGTACGGCAAGGATTATCAAGCTGATCCGGGATAAGGCACTTGCCCACATGGCGGGAAACGCGAAGCGGATCGCCAAACCGGGCGATAAAATCTATGGGGCTGACAGGAAAACAAGACGCCTGGTGGTAGCATCTTTCACCTATAATAATGATTTGACTGAATTTAGTATCAGCCTGCAAGAAAAGTTGATTACCGCGTTGGTGAATAGAGGGCTCAAGGTGATCGAACGTAGCCAGTTGGAAAAAGTGATCATGGAACAAAAATTAAGTTATTCAGGCCTGATCGATTTAAATTCCGCGCAACAAGTTGGAAAATTGCTGGGCGCGGTCGGGATGTTGCTGGGCACGATCACCGATGAAGGCAATGCGGTAGCGGTCCATGCACGCCTGGTCGAGGTGGAAACCGCCGCCATTTTGACCGCCGCCGAGGTGGAACTGGCAAAAACGCCGCTGGTGGCTCAAGGATTGGAGAAAATCGTTGTGGAGGGTGTATCCAATATGGCTGTAGCAGAAAAAGCCAGTATGAAATGCGCTGAATTAGATAAAACTGTAAACCAGCTTTGTCTTAGGTTGGATTCTCTCGGTTATAATATTGATAATATTATTAAGGATAATTTGCAGTTACCGCAAATTCGGAGTAAATATGATATGCTGGTTAGAAAAGTCGCCACTAAAACGGAACTCCCAGGCTTTTTGGAAGACGTTAGTAATTTAGGCAAGAAGAGTGGACTTGAATTCGAGAATTTTCAGCCATTGGGGATAAAACTGGGTTATTTCTACAATTTAAAACCCATAAAAATTACAGCGAATGCACGGCAATTACAATTTGAGCAGTTTATTTCCTCATTGTCTACATTGCCAAGGCTAATTTCTTTATATAAGAAACCCGATTTTTCATGCCAACAGCCAACCCTTATCAAGGCGGAGCTAGTTCTTGTCTTTCCTTACCTTGAGGATGATGGTAAACCTTCCGTAAATGAAAGCGGATATCATTTTTCTAGATTAAATGATATTCCTGATTTGCCAAATCCAAAAGTTATTTGTATTTCAAATTAAAATTCAAATCATGAGGCCAATGCCATGCCACAAGCTGCTGTGATTGAACCGGCCGATCTCAATATCTTCATCCCTCCCACCCAAAATGATCTGCCCAGCGATGATGGAATGCCCATGGAAACCGAACGCCACAAACTTCAGATGGATTTGCTGATCTATCCACTGAAACCCTGGATTAACCGGCAACCTGAAGGCGGCTACGTCGGCGGCAACATGTTTGTCTATTTCAGCATGGAGCAGGTGCGTAATCAGGATTTTCGCGGGCCGGATGTATTTATAGCCTTGGAGGTCCCCCGGAGTGAACGCAAGAGTTGGGTCGTGTGGGAAGAGGGCAAGGGACCCGATGTGGTCATCGAGTTGCTTTCCGAGCAAACCGCTCACGAGGACAAGGGTCGGAAAAAACGGGTCTATCAGAACCAGCTCCGGGTCGCCGAATATTTCTGGTTCGATCCCTTCGATCCAGACGACTGGGCCGGATTTGAATTGGCGCATGGGATTTACCAGCCGCTGGCGCCCGACGCTCAGGGGCGATTGATCAGCCGGCGCCTGAACTTGGCGCTGATCCGCTGGCGGGGTGCTTACGCCGATGTCGAAGCCACCTGGCTGCGTTGGGCGACGCTGGAAGGAGACCTGCTGCCCACAGATCAGGAAACCCTGGCCGCGGCGATGCAACGGGCTGACCAGGAACGGCAACGGGCGGATGCGGAAGCCCAGCGCGCCGCGGCCGCCGAAGCGGAAGTGGCCCGGTTGCGGGCGCTACTGGCTGGCCAGACAGGGTCCGCAAGTTAGCCCAGGCTCCGGTCAGTGGGAGAAGCCAGCGAACGATTACGATCCGCTATCCCAAAGTCAATAGACCTGTTCCTAAAAAGTATTAGTCGCCGCTTTCCAAAAGCCACTCAGGCGCCGAGGGAAGATTGGACCATTTGATGCTCTCTTCAAACCATGTTACCCACTCGCCTCGTTGCCTCCGCATTAATGATCGCCCTCTTCAATACCGCCACCCTGGCGGATCCTGCTTCCGATTTAACCGTCATTGCCAAATTCATCAGTCAGCGACATATCGATCACCCCTCGCTAACGGTTATTCCCACCGATTCCCTTACCGGCTTGCAAGCGTTTCTAGCGATGCTCGATCCGTATTCAAGTTATTTGAATCCCCAGGAATTTGCCCGCGAAAATCATGCGGTTGACATCCGACAGCCCGGCATCGGCGCCCTGGTGACCCGGAACTCCGAGGACGGGTGGATTTTGGTTCCGTTCCTCGACGGTCCCGCCTATCGGGCCGGCATTCACGATCCGGTCAAGTTGATCCGGGTGGAGACTTGGGACGCATCTACATCGGATTTGGCAACGCTGGCGACCCTGGTCAAAACCCGTTCGCGCGTGCGCATCGAAGCGCTGGATCTGATCACCACCCAGCCCGTGCGGGCCACGGTTCGGATGAAGCCGTTCCAGGTTCCACCCGTGGAGATTATTGAGATCGAAGGGCAACCCATCCTGCGGTTACACGTTTTCGCGGAAAACTACACGGTTTCCCTGCTTCGCCAAGCCCTGAAGCAACTGGCCTCCGCCGACAAACCGCTGGTGATCGATCTGCGCTACGCCACCGGCGGGGACTTGTTGGAAGCACTGGATAGTATTTCGCTGATCCTGCCCCGGCAGGCGCCCATCGCCACCACCGTCACCAGCGATCAGGTGACGGTGACGTTCAAAAGTCGGAACGATCAACGGGTAGCGCCCGGTCCGGTCTACCTTCTCATCGGACCCAATACGGTCAGCGCGGCGGAAGTGTTTACGCGCGCCCTGCACTATTACGGGTATGCGGTGCTGGTGGGCCAATCCAGCTTCGGCAAATGCCTGACGCAACAACTCGTCGAATTACCCGCCAAGGATGGGCTGAAACTGACGGTCGGACGCATCCTGGACCCGGCCGGTCAGTATTGCGCGGGCCGGGGAATCGCTCCTGATGTTAGCCATAACGGCAACATTCACGACACTGCCGCGCTGTTGCGGCTGATCGAGGTGCATAACCAGACGCATCGCCTGGTTTGCCGAGCAGAACTTTATCGCACCCAACTCGCTTTGGAACAGGGCATCACCCAACTTGGATGGAACCAGGACGGTGGAAAATACCAGCCGATTTCCCTGATCACGCCGGCAGGCAACTGGCGCCTTTGCCTCGGTCCCTCCTTGGCGATACCAGCAGCGCTGTCGTTGCAAAAAACGCTCGCCAAACGTCTCGATGCGAGGATGCTGCTGTTTCCGCTCTTTCCAGCTTTACCGCCGATTGATCTGGTCGGCGTGCAAAGATCGCCGGCCAGCGCGGGCCTGAAAGCGGAACTGCCCGCACCGGTCGTCGCGCCAAAAGCGCCCTATTCCTCGACTCCACAGCCGATGCCACCTCCAAAACCGGATACGTTCCGAGACAAACCTTGATACCCCTGGAACACGGGGCTACCGCGCCGGGTTCAGGCCCGAACCACGGTCATTCGCCGGCCTTGGGGACTTTGCCTCTCACTGCTGGAGGTGCGTTCCCGGATCGGCGGCTGCCCGGCGCGCCGGTCGAAGATCACCAGCCAGCCGCCGGCCAGCCCCAGCCCGGCCAGATAGCCATCCAGTTGCTCCAGCCCCTCCGCCAGCGGGTCCGGTTCGCCGTCGCGCCAGACCTTCAGTTCGATGCCCAGCGTCACCGGGCCATAGCGCAGGCACAGGTCCATCCGGCCCCAGCCGATGGCGTATTCCCGCTCCAGGGTCCCACCGCCGTTGACCACTCGGTGCAGGAAAGCCATCAGCACCAGATGGGGGGCGATTTCGTGGTACGGGGCGCTACCCAGCAGCGGCTGGCCGTGTTGCCGCCAGAAGTGCAGAAACGCCGTCAACAACTGGTCCGGGTTCAGGCTGCCGTCGGGATTGAGCCAAGTGGGGGAAATCTGCGGCAAGGAGGCTTGGGGGGTGAACGCCAGCGTGCGCGGCAACACTTCCCGGTAAATGGGATTGGCAATCGTCAAGCCTTGGCCGGCAGCCATCCGGCACAGGCCCAGATCGATCAGGTATTGAATATCGTCCTCAGGCACTTCGCCCAACGCCGCGCCGGCCAGCATCGGTTCGATCACCCGCCGCACCCGCGCCTCGCGCAACTTGTCGGCCAATTGATCCAGATGCGTCACCCGCCGCAGGATCAGATTCTCCTTGGCTTGTTCGATCCGCTCCACGGTAATCGGTCGGCTCCGGTCGCGATCTTCCCGCATCTCGAAGCAGGCTTCGTAGGCTAGGGCATTCACCAGCCAGGGTTGGCCCAGGGTCAGCGCCCAGACCCGATCCAGGGCATCCGAGGTAAAGACCTGCCCGGTTTCGGTCGTGTGCTGCTGGAGCAGCGCCGTCACCTCCGCTGCGTTGAAGTCGTCCAGCCGCAGCGATTTAGCCTTGATGTTAAACGCGCTACCGCCGGTGATGGGCGCAGCCTCGGAACGGGCATGAATCCGGTAATCGCGCAAGTCCCGCACTCCGCACAGAACCACCGTCTGCGGGAATTGCGCCGGCCGCTTGGGATATCCGGCCCGCAACTGCCGCAACAGGGAAATTAGCGTATCTCCGATCAATGCGTCGACTTCATCCAGCAGTAGCACAGTCGGTTGGCTCGCCGCCTGTTGCCAGCGGGTCAGGAATTCCTCCACCAGCGTCGTCCCCGACGAACGGGCGATGAGGGTTTCGGCCAGGTCCGTTGCCTGTCGATCATGGACCTGGTCGCGTGCGCCCCGGGCGATTTGTTCGACGACCGCGGTCATCCCCATCGGGACGTTTTCCCGGGCGGCCTGGGCGGGTTCGATATTGGCGTATACGGCCCGGTAGCGGCCCTCCCGGTTCAGATAATCCACCAGCGCCAGCAGGCAGGTGGTCTTGCCGGTTTGGCGCGGCGCGTGGAGCAGGAAGTATTTTTTCTGGTCAATCAGCCGCAGCACGTCGTCCAGATTCCAGCGTTGGAGGGGCGGCAACATGTAGTGGTCTTCAGGCCGGACCGGGCCTTCGGTGTTGAAAAAACGCATGGCGGATCTCCCGCGAAGTCATGGCTTACTATAGGTCAAAGCGCCCGGGACGCCATGCTCTTCCTTGTACCGCACTGAATTTCCATGGGAAATTAAACTCCGATCTCTTAAAATTATCTATCTTTTAAAGATCGTCAGGGGGAACGCGCGATGGATCATTCGGATTTCAGGACTACCGGATTTTCTTGGCGGCGCTGGCTGTGGGTGTTGCTGTTGTGGCCGGTGTTGGCGCTGGCCGAGCCACGCACGGCGCTGGTGGTGGGCAACGCCGGTTATCGCGACAGTCCGTTGAACAATCCGGTCAACGATGCGCGGGACGTGGCCGAGGCGTTGCGGGCGATGGGTTTCGAGGTGGTCCAGCGGGAAAATCTGGACAAGCGCGGGTTCGACGCGGTGGTCGGCGACTTCGCCCGGCGGCTCAAGGAGCGGGGCGGGGTCGGGCTGTTTTACTACTCTGGGCACGGCGCGCAGGTGAAGGGCGAAAACTTCCTGATCCCGGTGAGCGCCGCCATCGCCAGCGAAGCCGACGTGGAATACGAAGCGGTCAACGCCGGGCGGATACTGCGCAACATGGAACAGGCCGGCAACGGGCTGAACATCGTGGTGCTGGACGCTTGCCGCAACAACCCCTACCGGAGCTGGTACCGGAGCGAAACCAAGGGACTGGCGCGGATGGACGCGCCGACTGGGAGCATCATCGCCTACGCCACCGCGCCGGGGGCGGTGGCGGCGGACGGTGCGGGCCGCAACAGCCCCTACACCGCCGGGCTGCTGCAAGCGATGCGCACGCCGGGGTTGGGGATCGAGCAGTTGTTCAAGCAGGTGCGGATTCAGGTCGCCAAGGCCACCGGCAATCGACAGGTGCCGTGGGAATCGTCCTCGCTGATGGGGGATTTCTACTTCGTGTCGTCGGCATCAACCTCATCGCCTCAGTCGCCTACCCCGGTGGTCAGCGCCGCCGTGCCGTCGCCCTTCCGGCCATCGGTTCCACAAGAAGCGCCTCCCAAAGGGAGCCAGCCACGGGCAGGGCAGGTATTCCGGGACACGCTAAGCGACGGGACGCGGGGACCGGCGATGGTAGTCATTCCGGCGGGGAGCTTCACGATGGGTTCGTCGGCGGACGAGCCGGAGCGCCAGCCCGACGAGCGCCAGCATGACGTGCGAATCAATGGGTTTGCCATGGGCCAATATGAAGTCACGTTCGAGGAGTACGACCGGTTCTGTACGGCGACGGGGCGAGAGAAGCCGAGCGATCAGGGTTGGGGCCGGGGCCGGCGGCCAGTCATCAATGTGGATTGGAACGAGGCGGTGACCTACGCTGAATGGCTCTCAAAGCAGACGAGTAAACAATACCGCCTACCGACGGAAGCGGAATGGGAGTATGCCGCGCGGGCGGGAACGACGACACCCTTTTGGACAGGGCGTTGCGTGACTACCGATCAAGTAAATTACGACGGACGATTCGGCTACGGCTCGCCGGACTGCGGGGCAAAAACCGACGTCTACCGCGGAAAGACCCTGCCGGTGGGTTCGTTCAAGCCCAATCCATGGGGGCTATACGACACGATGGGCAATGTCTGGGAATTGACCTGCTCGGCGTACGAAGAATATTACAATGGCGCGGAAGAAAGATGTTCCACTAAAGATACAGACCGCGTGGCGGTGCGGGGCGGCTCCTGGTACCGCTATCCCAATAGGGTGCGTTCCGCCCTCCGGTCCTGGGACGACCCGACCGACCGCGACTACCACCAGGGGTTCCGTCTCGCTAGATCATTATAACCTTTATTGGCCGCAGGTTGTGTTCCAGATCTAGTGGGCGGGAAGAGAGGCAGATTTGGTAGGAATTAGAGGTTCGCACATAATCGGTTATTACCACCACCGATAGGTAAGACTGGTTAGTGATATTCATCTTATCGGGGCGATTCAACCTTCCAGCCGTCATCAAATAGAGCAAAATGTGCTCTTTCTTTTTTGGTTATTCCCAGACCAGGTTCATCTGGTAGGAACAGCTTTCCTATCGGGGTTTGCTCTAAAGTGTAACTGTATTCTACCATGCTTTCCGTATCAGATCGTTTAGTAATTCCATCAATGCTAACGATAATTTTTTTACTAACTATGATATAAACATCATAAGCAGTTTTAGAGATATGCTCAATCGAACTAACATAAGGTTCTGCTTTATCAGTTAAAGTATAATTGCAAGAACCGTATCCCAAAACCCTAGTTGTTAAATAACCTTCTCGAGCAAGATTTTTTATTCCATTTTTATCATTCATTGATTCAGAACGATCTCCCAAAGATAATAATCTGGTATTATGATATCTCCCTTCATTTAATTTGGCTTGGATCAATTTTTTAGCTTCAATACGTGTTAATTTGTTGCCATTTATATAGTTATTTAATAGTTGTCGTGCCTCATTGCAATTGGATTTATTAGGATCAACTTGTGTATTATCATCGTTTCGATACAATGCAGCCCAAGCAAAAGGATATTTCGTAAATGCATTAGGCTTTACAAATTTAATATTTTCATGTCTTTTATCATAAATACAGATAGCGGTACTAAGATTGATATCCGTCTTGAACCGCTTTCCTTGGATTAAAAAAACACTATAATTTTCTGTATTAGCAGGCTCTCCAACCATCAAGAATTTATTAAATTCATTATCTAATAGACAATTGTATTTCTTGCTTTTATCTAAATACGGTTCGGTAGATAATAATTGCTGTGCGGCATTGCAGATTGATTTTTGAGTCTCTTGCTGTAATTGCTTATCTTTACTTTTAGCTAAAGCATCCAAAGCAAATGGAAACTCCTTGAACGCGCCCGGTTCGGCAAATTCCGTCTTTTCGTTCATTTTGTCAAAAATACAAATCACGGTATTTATATCAGAATCCGAGACAGTCCGCTTTCCCTGAACAATTGAAATGGCATAGTTCTCGGTATCAACGGGATCACCAATCATCAAGGATTTGGAAAATCCGCTATTGGTTAAACAGTTAGACTTGAAATTGCTCCAAAATTTATCTTGGACCAGCTTTGCGGTTTGAGTATGGTTCTGCCCCTTGGCAAATTTGTAAGCCTGATCCAAGCCTTCATGAGCCCCGTACTGAAACAACAAATCTATTATTTGATAATAACCATGTTGGGCAGCCCGCGTTAAACATGTATCGCCGTTTGCTATAGGATCATAGCCATGGCCTAGCCCTACATTTGTTTTTGCTCCTTTCTCAAGAATCATCTTGACAATCGGTAAGCGCAAAGCACCGCCTTTAGTTTCTTCCTCATTTTTAATGTCGTTTCCTTCACCCGCAACAGCGTAAGTTAGAACTGTTGCACCCCAAGGGGTTCGAGCATTTACATCGGCCCCATGATCCAATAAAACTTTCAGTAAAGCGATTTGTTCCTCCTGTTTCAAACTAATACCACAAACCTTTCCACAGGCCGTTAGCATTAGTAAAGTAGGACCAGGACCAGTATCTCCCTTAATTTCTCCTTCATCTCTTGTATCAACATTAGTCCCATTCTCAATCATGCTTCGAACAACACTGACATTTCCTTTTCTAAGTTCCAAAATAATCTGTTCTTGATTGCGTTTCGCGATATTATCAAGCTCGGAAGCGGTAATGGCCTTTTCAGCCGAATCCAAATTATTGTTACCAATACCAATCAGCCTAACAGCAAGTCTGTCGTTCTGATAAACAAGAACCGAAATATAACCATAGCGGCCTGATTTATTTTTTCCCTCCTCCAAGGCTCTTTCCAGAATCGTCTTGATCGTGACTTCGTCACTGAGGTCGTAAAGTGAAGATACACGAGCGTTGACGTCAAACCAATTTGCATTGTCTCTTTTTGATACTTCGTATTTGTCAGACTCCACAAATTTATCACCCATTAGTTCATAAGCGGTTGGCGGTTCCCAACCCCCACTTGCATGAGACCTTTTAATCAAACCCACCCTTCCTCTCATTTCCTTAATTTCGTAACTATTACCATCCAATTTGCCTGCAAGAATATAATTTGCACCCTTTTTCATATAAACGAGAATATCGCCATTACCACTGGCGCCACGGACAAAATTACCTTCCATATCAAATCCAGGTAAGATAACGAGAAAGCTTCTACCAAGAATATTATGAAAATTAATATCTTCCATCGTTACCTTAGCATTCTCATTTTTTGCTAAATTATCTATGATTGGCTGAACAGCAGAATCAGTTTTATCAACCTCGGCCGCCACCATCCCCATAGAGTTAATCATCAATAATAAAACTACCGACAAAATTACCGAAAAACGGACCCTATTCATCGCTGTGTTTTCTTTCATGGCTATCTCCAAACACTTTGGTTCTTCGACGGTTTCCACAACAACCGTCGAAGAACCTGAAATAAAATCAATGCACTATCGATCCAGACACATCCCTCGTCATTCGATCCCGTTCCTCGGTGGCTTTTTTAAGCTCTCGCTCTAACTGCTTGATCTCTTCGGAATCTCCTTGTTGCGATTTCTTCGTCGCCGCCGCTTTGGTCGGACTGACGGAGGATTGACTTCCAGTGGTACGAGAAGCTCGCCCTTGAGTTTGACTCTTTTGTCTGGCGGTACTACTTTTCTCATGTCTGAGCGATTTTTGTTCACCTTGCAACCGCTCGGTCAACGATTGGGCCGATGATAATTTTTCCTGTTTTTCTTCGATCCGTTTCTCGTAGCAGCCGGAACCCATGGCGGACAGCCCGGCAATGAAGCCCCCCTTTCTGGGGTCGCACGCGGACGGATCGCTCGCGCAGGCGCTCAGCAGCAGAACCACAGCAGTTCCAATCAAACCCTGTTTCAGAATGGATTGGTAAGTCATCAGCGTTTTCTCCTCAAGAAGTCATCTGGTTTTTCATATCCCTATCATCAAAGGTACCCGCCCACTTTTGCGCTCAGATTTGTCATTTCATCGACGCTCTTGCGTAGAGCAGTGGTTTCATCTTGGGTCTTTTTGATCTGTTTTCTTAAAAAATCAGCCTTCGGGCTTTTATCCTGCTGCATCTTAGCCAACAGATCCTGTTGCTTTCCAAGTTCTTTTTGGAGATCATCCAAGTTATTCCTGTTCGAATCACGCTTCTTATCAATATCATCGCGCAGCGTTGCCAATTGGCTCTTGCTCGCCTTGCCGGATTGGTATTGAGCGATCAAGCTATCCATCTGGCGCCGATCCGCCTGGATGCTATTACGTAGATTCCGATTATGTTGAGCCAGGGCTTGGTTCATCTGGGTCGCTTCCTTAATCTGCGCGTCGTAATAATCTTCAGTTGAAGCATACTCGGTTTGTTTGGTATCCACGAACATACCAGCCACCAGCCCGGCGATGGCCCCAATAGCCCCACCCAATAGAGCGCACTCGGCGCCTTTCTTTTTTCCACACGCCACCAGTCCGATAGTGGCGCCCGCCGCAGCTCCAACCATCGCCCCTTCGGTGATGGTCGCCGAACTGGTAGAGCCTGACAAAGAACCGCTCGATCCCGTGCCTGACGTGCTACTTGTCCCCGCCATGTTGAAATGAGCCGGTATGGTTAATCGTTGCCCGGCTTTCAGCTTATTTATATTCTTGATGCCATTGTATTCAGCGATAGCTCGCGCATTATCCTTGGTGCCCGTCATTTTTTGCGAGATTTTGCCAAGGTCATCTCCTTTTTGCACGACATAGACGGTATTCTCGCGCGTACCGGAACCCGAATTCGGTGGGGTGGCGCATCCGGAAACAACGATAACCCCCACCAGCAACGCCCAACCGATCCACTGCCCGAACGGGCGAACCTTTAACATCGCCGTATTCTCCCCAACCATTCACTTGTTCGCGTCGTCAACCCACCGGCTTTCAACCTCTCCTCAGTGTCACGGGCACGAAAACCCGGCCGGTTGATCATTCTAGAGTTGCATCAACAGCTTCTTATCCTCAAACGCCTTGATGATCTGCTCGCGCCATTCCGGCGCTATCGCGCGCCGCCCATGGAACCGCGACCACTGCTCGGCGAACAAACTGAAGGACTCCTGCTCGGCGGTCGAAACGTTACCCCGTCCGATTTCGGCCCGGAAATTCTCCAGGCTGCGCTGCGCCAACCGGTCACCGCATTCCGCCAGTCGAGCCATTTCGTCGGTGTATTTCTTGAAATAAAACGCCATCTGCTTCTCTTCGTGGCTCGCGGCGGCTTGCAGGCGCTGAATGGTTTGTTGATCTTGGGCGCTGAGATTCTGGTTTCGGGACAGCGCCTCGCTGAGTTTCAGTTTCTGCACCCGGTCCCGATAAGATCGCACCAAGAGGTTGCTGAAGATAATCGCGTGCTTGACGTAGCCGTCACAGATCTGCTGGTTGCCCAGATCGAGCTTCATCGCCGTGTTTTTCAGCTCCGTCGTCGTCTTTTCCAGCCCGGCCTTCAAGGCCTTGAACTGTTGGAGCACCTGCTGGGGATCGGTCGTGGGCGCCATCCCGGTCAACGCCGACAGATTCTTGACCAGATCGGCCATCGTGCTCCCCGCTTGCACCGCGCTGTTGACGGCGGTCTCCCCCACCGGCGTCTGGCCGCGCAGGGAGTTCATATAGCTCTCGTAGTCCTTCTCAAGCTGGCTGATGTACTTCTGGGTGGGAAGCACCGGGGCGACCAACACCAGGCGAAACCCGGTGGAGGGGTTGCGTCCTTCCTCCATCTTTTCGCCCTTGCTCTGATACAGCGGGATTTCGCTGCGGTAGGCGGAACGGATATTGTCCCTGGTGTTGTAAATACTGCCGCCCCGGGCCGTCAGCGCGCCGGACTTGCCCTGACCCATATCGGCCTGAAACCACTCGGCGGTCAGTTCCTGGACGTTGCCAAACAGGTCGTAGAAACCGCCCTCGGTCGGTTCCAGCGAGCCGATACGCCGGGTTTTGGACTTGGCTTCCGGCTGGACGAACCCGTATTTGGGCAAGTCGGTGCGACTGACCGGCAATTCCTCGTCAAACCGCCCGGCGTCCACCGCTGTCAAGCCACCTCGGGCGGCGTATTCCCACTCCGTCTCGGTCGGCAGGCGGACGAATCCCGGCGCCCCTTCCTTCTCGCCTTCGGCCTTGAGCACCGGCACGTTTTGCTTGCAGGTAAAGTCGTTCAAACACCATAAGTTATAGTTATTGATAAATTCCTGGATCGCGAACCAACTGACCCAGGCCACCGGCAAAGCCAGCATCCGATTCAGATCGTCGCCGGTAAGGTCCGCCAGCTTCTTGTCGTCGGGATCGCCGGAGAGTTCGATCAGCCGCTGGATGCCCCGCGCCAGGTCGCCCCGGCCGAGAACGGCGGCGAACTGCGCCTTGGAGACTTCGTACTTGCCGAGGTAGTAGTTCCAGTCGTTGGAGCCGGCGGACAGGAAAGCGCCGCCGACCATGCTCTTGCGCTGGCCCTGAAAAGGACCGCCCCGAGGGTCGCCGGTCTGCACGATGCGGCGGCTGTCGCCCCAAAAGGCCCGACCGGGAACCTTGACCTCGCGGAACACCAGTTTCAGGCCACCCGGCATGGGCAGCGCGAAATCGCCCGATGCGGGACAGGGATCGAAGCGGTTGTCGCTGCCGCCTTGCCCGCCGGGACAGGCAAGCGCCGCGCTGGCCAGCACCCAACCCGTCAACAACCACCCCTTCAGGACCCATCGAGCTTTATTCAACACGGATCGCCTCCGCCGGTTCGATCAACGTGGTCCGCCAGGCGGCAAACAACGAACTGCCCACCGCCGCCGCGACCGTTACCATGAGCGTCTGGACCAGCGTGCCCACCGGCAACTGACAGATCCGTGCGCCCAGTCCCAGCCCGGCGGCGAACACGGTGTTGATGACCGCCGCCAGGGTATAAAAACCAAGAATGGCCAGGCTCGCCGCCAGCGCCGCGATCGCCGCGCTCTGATAGACGGGGAAGCGCGACACCGCGAAGCGCGACAGGCCCAGCAGCCGCATCATGGCGATGTCGCGCTGCTTGCGCTCCACCGCCGCGTACAGACTGGCCACCAGCGCCGCGATGCCGCCGACGATGCCCACCAGCGCCACCAGCCAGAACAACCGGGTCAGAGCCTGATCCAGCAAGCGGATGCGTTCGATGTCCTGCACCTTGGCCAGAGTCTCGATGCCCTGGTCGCGCAGGCCGCGGTGCAATTCGGCCACGTCGTCGATGCCGCGCGCGTACAGGCGAAACCCGCTGTAGCCGGTGCGCGCCAGTAACAGGCTGCTCTGCTCGGCGGAATACCCCACTTCGCGCAGGGCAGCGGTGCGCAGCGCCGCCAGCAGTTCCAGCGGAGCCACGGCGCGGCCGTTAAAGCTTGAACCGGCAAGCCGCAGCGGGAAGCGCACCGGGCGGGAAACTCCGCTCAGGGTGGCGGTCACCGTCGGTTCGGCCGGCGGCTGGAGCGCAGCAGGTAGGAGGAGTTGCGCATACTCGGCAAAGGGCGTCTCCGCCTTCAACGGTCCCCACGGCAAGTCGGGGATATTCAACAGCCGCTGTTCCGGCGGCGAGGGCGACAAACCCACCACGGCGACGGTGAACGGCGTTCCCCCGGCCGGCTCCAGGGTCAGTGTCATCTCCTTCACGTAGGGCATTACGGCGACCTCGCGCCCACGCAGCTTGTCCCGCACGGCTTGCAGCGACGCCCATTGCACCGGTTCCCTCAACACCCGCACGTCGTAAACCTGGGCATCGTCGGCCACGCTCAGTCCGGTGCGCCGGGTGAACTCGGCTGGCGCGACCGACTCCACGGCGCCGAAGCCGGTGCCGATCACCAGACCGCTGGTAACCAGGGCATCCAGTCCATCGGGCGCGACCACGAACGCACCGTCGAAACTGAAATAGGGCGTGGCCAGACCGCCCGGCCAATTCCGGCCCGGCACGGCGCGGCCCTCGCGGTAGATTTCCACGTCGGTCGTGAACGACAGCGGCGCGTAAACCCGCTGTTGGGCGTCGGCCCGGGGCGACAGCACGCTGCCGACCTTGAAATCGGCGGTGGCGGTCTCCATTCGGCCGGCGCGGCTGCGGGTGATCCGCGCCCGCAGCGTATCGCCGGCTCGCGCACCCAGCTTGGCGGCGGCATCCGCCGACAGCACCACCTCTCCCTCCTGGGGAACGACGCCACCGTTCTCCAGCAGCAGTACGTCGCCGGGGCCGCTGGGCAGCAGGTCCATGGACACGGCCTGTTCGCTGTCCGACTTGCCGACCCGGATGATGGACGAGCCGCGCAAAATGGTCGGAATGACGAAGGCGACCTCGGGCCGGGCCGCCAGGGTCTCAAACCAGGCTGGGTTGAGATTCAGGCTTTCCTGCGGCTTGAGTTCCCGGTAGACCGGGTCTTGCACCAGCCGCTGGCGCATCGCGTCGACCACGCCGCTTTTCAGCCCCAGCAGCAGCAGCAGGGGGGCCAGCACGGCGGCCAGCGCCAGGATCAGGCAGAGGTTCAGCGGCCATTCGTGCCGCAGATCGACCAGGGCCAGGAAGCGCATCGTGCCGCCGTGGCGTTTGGCGTTGGCGTGATAGGGTTGCGCCGGCGCGCTCATTCGGTTCCCTCCTCCTGCAACCGACAGACGGACTGGATGCCGGTGGCGGAAACCGGTGTCACGTCGAAGGTGTAGGTCACGTCCGCCAGGTCCCGCACCAGGCGGTAATCGTGGGTCACCATAACGATGGTGGCACCCTGGTCGCAGGCCAGGCGCTTGAAGTCCTGGACGATGGCGCGGGCGCGGTTCTTGTCCACCGCTGCCGTGGGTTCGTCGGCCAGAATCAGACGCGGGTTGTGGACCAGGGCGCGCAGGATGGCCGCCCGTTGCCGCTGGCCGCCGGACAGGTGCTGCGGTTTTTTCCCGAGCACGGCCCGAATGTCGATGCACTCGGCCAGGTCCTCGATCTCCGCGCGGTCGATGGGAACGCCCAGGATGCGCAGCGGCAAGTGGATGTTTTCCGCGACCGACAGGAACGGCAGCAGCCCGCCGGTCTGGAGCACGTAGCCTAAATCGCGGCGGCGGATTTCGGCCAGCTTGTGTTCCGCGCCCGCGTTCCACAGTTGCCAGACATCGACGCCGCGCCCGGCTCCGTTGCCCGCCGCCAGCCAGAAGGCCTCGCAGTGGCTGGGCTTCAACACCAGCGCCAGCAGGTCGAGCAGGGTGCTCTTGCCACAGCCGCTCTCGCCGACCACCGCCACGAACTGGCCGGCGTGCAGGTGGAAGGCGGGAACGAGCAGTTCGAAGCGGACTTCTCCCTGTTCGCGGGTCTTGCGCAGGTTGGCCAGCCGCAGGATAGGGCCGGCCGTTCCGGTCCCGGAGCCCACCGCGCCCCGCGTTTCAGCCGTCGGTGTCATCGCCGGCCGCCTTACGGCAAGACATCCAGCGCCAGGGGATAGACCTTGTTGGCGTTCGCATCCTGATCCTGCTCGCTCAGCGATTTCCAGGCATCCACTTTTTCGCTGATGTCCTTGTACAACTGCAACTTAGCCTTGAGACCCTTTTCCAGTTCCGAACGCTCGGCGGGCGCCATGGCCTCGAACTTGTCGTCGCTCATCTCCAAAATGGCGCTCTTGTAAGGCAGACTTTCGATCCATTTCGGCAACAGGTTCGATTCGGCCAGTTTCTTGGCTTTTTCGAAGTTGATGTCCTGGCCCTTGGCCGCTTCTCCCAGGATGGCTTGCAGCGATTCGAAGAACTTCATCTGCGTGAGTTCGGCGGTCGCCAGGGCGTCGGTGACCCGCTCCAAGGCGAGAATCAGACTGCTCAAATCCTCCCGGTTGATGAGCAGGTGGACTTGGAGGGCTCTTTTCCTCGGATCGACCAGATCACGGTCCATAGCCCAGAAGGTGACGTCGCGCGGCGGTTTGCCGGATATAGTGCCGAGATAGCTAATCAGCGCGCCAGCGATCACCTGTCGGATCGTTCTATCCATATCGCTGTCTTTGCTGGGCGGAACTGGTGCGCCCCCACCTCCCGTCTCCGATAAGACCGGTGAGGTGGCGGTCGATGGTTTGGTCGCCTCCCCCGTCTCCGATAAGACCGGAATAGCTACGGCGATCTTTCCTGGGTCAACCATGTTCTTTTTCTTGGCATCCGCAATTACTATTGCAATATCTTTCGATATTGTATCAGCCGCCTCCTTAAAATCAGCCGATTTGGTAACATCCACGGGGAACAACGCTGGTTGTTTGCTTTGATCGTTAGTGGCAATAGTGCCGAATTGCCGTTCAGCAATTTCCCAGTCAGCCTTAAATTTCTCATCCCGTAAATGAATGGCAAAAACATAAACATTCTTATCCCATTCAGGGAGGTTACGGACTCCCAAGGCATCCAAGTTAGTGGTGCTTTGTGGATGTCCTGGATCATGGGCACTGGCATCGCCGATCAAAACTAAAAAGTGTGGGCCAGTAGGTCTCCATTGTGTCGAAGTCAAAGATTCCTTGACGCCGGCATAGACTTCTTCGGCGTAATCCTTACTGTCCACCGACGTAGCCTTTACCTCTTTATTAACCACCTCAACGAACTGTTCATCTTCAAGCAATGTAGGGGTAAAATTTTTGGCGAGAAACTCCAATCCAGGTATCAATTCGACTTTATCGCGATAGCCGATGATACCAAATTTAACTGCCTTGCTGATCTCCGGATCTTTAGTAACAGTGCGGGCTAATTGGGCAATAGTCTCCTTGGTCATGTCCACATAAGGTCCCATCGACTTGGTGAGATCCATGACAAAAACGATGTCCGCAGTCAGGTTTTTGGCAGCCTCACCTTCTATTTTGTCGCTCCCGCCACCCATTGGCGGTTTTTCTCCGGGATTGGAACGTTGCTCGGGTACGGCGGCGGTAATTTGCAACAGGCGGGTCTCGTCATCGAAGCGGTTCTCCACCTTGTAATCCAGTACGGGCAAAATATAGAACTTATTCCCAATATCGATGAATTGATTAGGCTCCATGGAGATTACGGCATCCGGATACTGTTTGTTTTTAATCTGCTCGTAAAGCTTGTTCGCTTGTTCTGGCCGATCCGCTGCGCCAACCACCGCTTCCAGCGCCTGTTTGGTATTGAACATCAAGACGGGTTTGCGGGCCTCTTCGCCCACGCCGGGATGGGTATAGGACACCACGAGTGCCTGTCGCCATTCCATCACGTCCTTGGCCTGCATCCAGCCCAGCGGCTGACTAGTTGTGGAGCCCACCTGATACCAGCCCTTGGGGTCGGCAGGATTGGTATAGTCCACTTCCTGGCGGTCAAATACATAAACGGGGAAAAACGCCTTGACGTTGGCAGCCAACACGTTGTCGTCCTTGGCCTCTTTCGATTTGTACAGGTTCGAGAACGGCCGGGGCAAGGCGCGCAAGGGTAATAGGGTGCCTTTTTCCCGGCACACTTTGCCTGGCTGGCAGTCGATCTCATGAGTGGTCTGTGCGTTGGCCAGTCCGCCGCTCAGGCTGCCAGCCAGCAGGATAACCGCATGGAATGCCGGCCAGGTATAAGGGCGGCGCGTTGATTGAATGCAGGTCGTATAAAGCATGTTTTTCTCCCTAGATGCGGGTTGTTGTTCGGATAACGTTCACTGGATTATTAAAAAGTTGAATAGGATGTTGTTGGCGCTCAATCTACCACCACAATCACTTGAGCATTGCGAAGGAAGCCCGCGCCAGTCTCGGCCGATTTCACCTGTTTCGCGGTTTCGTCGTCCAATATCAGATCAGTTTTATTGGTCCCGCTGGTAGCCACCGCCTTTACCACTAATGGATTGAGGCCAGTGCGCGGCTGTTGCCGAGCAACATCCAGAGATTTCTTGTAATCGCACATTCCCCGCTCGGTGGCGGCGTTGGGATCGACGATGGTCAGGTCGTAAAGTACGTCTCCGGCTTGGGAAATCAGTTTGGGGAACGCGGCGGGACTGGGATTGAGGCCGCGAGCATCCACGATCAACCCGGTGTAAATCGCCGGCTTTGGTGCGAGGGTGGCCGGCGCGTCGCCCGAGGAAACGCCAGGCGTAGCTTGCGGGAACGTGGCGGCTGACTGACCAGCCGATGGAACGCTGGGCGTCGAGGTCTGTGGCGGATTGAGAGGGGCATGGGTTGCGTGGGTCACGGTCTTGGCCTGCTGAACCCTGATCATCTGGGTAGGGAGCAGCGAGGCGGTTAGTCCCTCCGATCCGGTCATCGGCATCGACATCATGATCTGATAGCTGCCGTCGCTGGCTTGACGCAGTTCCGCGACCGTTGCGTTCTTGATCAGCCCCGACACCCGGGTTTGCACGGTGCGGTTCTCATTGATGAAGTTGCGGGTAGTGGACTCGGCGTCCACCTTCACTTCCTTGACGGTTTCCAGCAGGCGAGCCATGGCTTCGTCAATCGCCGCCCGCTTGGCGCGCACCCGGGCCTGGGCCGGATTGACCGCATCCATCGGCGGCACGCCGTCGCCCACCGCGTAGACGGTCTTATTGTCCCAGTCGATACGGCCGATCATCTCGTTTTCGAGGGTGCTGACGGTTTGCACCATCGGTTCCCCGGCTTCCTTCCGCACCGACAGATGACCGGCGCCGCTATCCTGAGCTTGGGCGGTGCTCAGCAGAAGCAGACCAGCCAGTGCGATGGGTAACCCAGACCTGGGCATGTTCATTAAAGGTAACTCCATGAAAATTATTGTGAATATGGGGATCGAGGCTTACGGTATCATCTTGGCTCCTCTTGGCCAAAACATGGGCGGGAAATCCTTGAAAAGTGGTAAGTCCGCAGGCACGCCCGCTCTACACAAACCAAGCCTTCGATCCGTATGGCGGGAACCGGCTTCCGGCCAGCTTTTGGCTGATCCATTTAAACTTATTAGATTTTCCTCAAAAATCAATGATTAAGTTTTATACAACATTGGAGAATAGAGGTCATGAATTGTGCTCGTGAAGGGCGCACTTTTAAAGAAAATTGTATTATTTAAATACATATTAACCGATCCAGCCCTGAATACTGGTCGATCCGGACCAAGGTCGGCGCCGGCGGACATAAGGTCATCTTCACCGAAGCTTTACCAGGATTTTAAATTTTCCCGCCCATGGCCTAGGTAAGCGCGGGGCAGGTGTCACTTGAAAAGTTCACCCACAAGCCCCGGCGATCCCGGCAGTAGTCATATACCTTGGAGATATAGCAATGAAGACCAACCAACTTCTGATGTCCAGCGCCCTGATTCTGAATTTTTGTTTGAGTGGCGCAGCGTTTAGTCAATCCATGGAGGAGGACTCTCAACCTGTGGAGGAGTCTTCAGATAGCGCAATGCTTTTAGGCAATATGGTCGATCATCGGAGCGGGGTAACAGACACCGATGAAAAACCCTACGAGATTTACCAAATAATGAGCATTACGGGAATAAGGTCCTGGTTTGACAATAATTTCAATACCGACGCCACCTTGCCCGTTCACTATCTCAGTGAAACCGTGCAGGAAGTCACTACCTTGGAGGGAAAACCTGCTTTGGCTTTTAAAACTTCCGAGTATGAAAAGCTGATGCAGAATTTGCTGGTGGATGATTCGGAAAGCCAGCTCGTATTGTATCGGATAGTCGCCGAGGACAGCTCAAAACTACTCATGCAGATGCTCGGTTTCATTCCCGCTGAAACACCAAGTGTAGACACAGGAAGACGAGCGATTCAGGCCAATAGGCAACCGACGGCGGCTGCCAATCCCCCCGCTTCATGCCAAAATAATAAATACCGATTCGGGGCGATAACGGGTACTTATAACGGCGTACCTGCTTATAGTAACTGCCAGTCTATTTATGTGTCTGACCAGCCCAGTTCCTATTCGGGGTATACTACTGGCTGGAAATGGCAATGCGTCGAGTATGTAGCACGATATTTTAAGGCCATATTTAATAAGAAAATTGCTGGCGGAGACGCAAATTCCTATTGTGCCAGGGCATCCGAAAAAGGGTTGAAAAAGTCGGACAATGGTAAAACCAGCGATAAACCTCAGCCGGGTAACGTTATCTGCTCGAATGGAGGTAAACATGGCCACTGTGCCATAATTCGCGCGGTGGGAAGCGATTATGTTGAAGTTATCGAACAGAACTTCAATAATTCCTCTTCCGATGCGAATCATCGATTGTCTTTGAAAAAGATTGATGGCAAGTATAAGGTTGGAGATTTCAGCAAGTCCCACCCAGTGGCTTGCTGGATGTGGCCGAAATAACACTATCCTTTAAATATTTTATACCCCTCACTTGTAAATGGTGAGGGGTTGAATAAATATTTGCAGGATGAGCCGAGGCGCGAAGTCCATCAAAATGGGGAAGACAAGAGGGGGCCTGAACGATTGCGTTCGAAACGGTGATTCCACGAATCAGACAGGATCGTTATAACTCATGAAAACAGTTCCAGCGAAGTCTTTTTCTCTAATCGTAATTAGCTTGATACTCTTAAATTCCATAGCCTGTGCTGCTCATGAGGAATCCTTGAAGACCCCTTACCTTGAGTGGCGACAACATGTTGATATTAGCAATATTGGGGTGAATCTGGATATTACGGCTTCTCCTCAAGGAGATATTTATATCAGCAGCTCATCGCAGAGAAAATTATGGGAGTTGGATAAAATAACTCAACGTTTTTTCACAATCGAACCACGCCAAAACGGCTTACCCGCACGTTTATTTCCAGAGGCGATTGCAGTGGATGCACAAGATCAATTATGGGTGACGGATAAAACACTACATCAAGTTCAAATGTTCGATAAGAATGGCAAACTTCTCCAAATCCACGGCGGTCCGGAACAACCACTGGTAACGCCGACAGCCATAAACCGGTTCAACGAAGGTATGGCGATATGGGATAAATCAACTGGAAAGCTATGGATGCTGGTTCAAGGTAAGCTTCAGGTTCAGCAGTTGGATGCGACCGCTATACAATGCATGGCCGCTAGCCTCGATACGGCTTTTTGCCTGCAAACCGATGGTCGGGAACTGGTAAAGTATCAAAATGGAAAAATAATCGTGCGCCAGATTCTCGCCAAGGATATATACTCCAATATCAGTGATTTTGAGCTGGGAAGAGAGGGAAGCTTATTGATTTTAAATTCGATGGAAAAAACCCTGCTGGTTTTGTCTCCTGAACTAAAACTTCAATATCAGTTCGATAGTTATAAGAGCTTGTTGCGAAAACCAACCCGGTTGGCCCTGCAAGGCGACCAAATCTGGCTGATTGACGAAGGCCGCCAAGAACTGCTCCAGTTTGACCTGCGCTGGGCCACCACCGGCTTGGAACATGCCCTGTTGGGCGAGGAGTATTTATCGGTCAATCTACCCAAACCGGCTTTGGAAGAACTGGATAAAGCAATCAAGCTGGGCTTCCGGGACCCTCAAACCTTCTTATTGAAAGGCAAGGCTCAGTATCGGCTTAAGTTATATGCCGAAGCCTTAAATTCCTTCTCGCAGGCTAAAGAAGCGGGCGCTGATATCAATTTTTGGCAAGCGAATACTCTGTTTCAACTGGGGCAATATGAAAAATCATTAACTGTCTACAACCAACTATTGGCAACCGGTGGAATGGAAAAAACCATGGTACGCTTTAATATTGCGCAAACCTTGATAGCACTGAAGCGATTTGCCGAGGCTGAACCCATCTTCCGACAACTCATCCAGCAGGAACCCAATAACGCACAGGCTCAGCTCGGCTTGGGACGCGCGCTGATGGGGTTACACCGTTACACCGACCTTATCAACCAGCTCAATAGCCTGGTTTCCGATAAGACAGTAGGCCGCGAGGTCCGCCACTCTCTCGGCCTTGCTTGGATGGAGACTGGAAAACTTGAAATCGCCCTGCCCCTGCTGGAGCGCGCCGCCCAGGAAGGCCCCTATTTCAAGGAAGCATTACAGGCCGTGGTAATCATTCACCGACGCTTGGGATCGACCGAACGGGCCGCGCACTACGAAAATCAACTGAAAATTTTCGAGCGACAAGTTGATCAGCTAAGCACATTTCATCTGCTGGAGAGCGAATAATGAAAACTGCTCATTTTAGGTTAGCTGGGCTTTGCTTGTTGCTGATGGGGTACTCTTGGGCGGGACCGGTTATGGCCGATGATCAGCCGATGACGATTACCGTGTCCGGCGAGGCCATTCTGGTAGAAAATAACCTACCGCAAGCTCGCCAGCACGCCTTGCGAGAAGCTTTTAGCGCCGCGCTCACCCAACTCCTGGGTAGCTACATCAATGCCGAGAGTTATACCCGTAATTATGAATCCATTGAGCGCGGCGTGTATAGCAAAACGCAAGGCTATGTGAAGAACTACCAGGTTCTGAAAGAAAACATGGACGATGATCTGTTGACCGTCACGGTGCAAGTGACGGTTATGACCAAACCTGTGCTGGATGATTTGACTGCTTTGGGTATTATCCTGCAAGCAGTGGGTAATCCCGTTATTCTTGTTCAAGGCGACGACGAGGGGTTGGCCGACTCGCAGTCGGCCCAGTTTTTCAAGCAAGCCCTGGCCGAAAAAGGTTTTCAAGTCATTCAAAGCGATCCATCTCAAGCGGATATTATCGTGCGTCTGACCGGGCGCATTCGAAATCAATCCGAACTCAACTCCATGCATGGCGCCATTGCTGCCGTCGAAGCGACTGCTCATTGGCGCAACAACAACCGCCTGATCGCGACCGGTTCAACCATGGGCAATGGCGCTGGACTTAACAACTCGGATGCGCTAAAGGCGGCCTACACCAAGGCGGCTGAAACCCTGTTTCCGGATTTTTTGAAAAGCACCCTGACCCGCTGGCAGGATGAGGCCAACAACGGTCATCCCATCGAAGTGACTGTTGCTAATACCGACTATCGCCAGGCGCAATTGTTGCGCAGTCGGTTTGCCAGGCTTCTTGGCGTCAAGAAAGCAACCCTGAAAAGCTTTAGCGGAGACTTGGCGATTTTTATCGTTGACTTTAGCGGAAATGCGGATTTACTCGCCGATCTGATCCAGCGGACTCGTTATCAGAATATTTCTTTGCAAGTCACATGGCTTGAAATTGATCGGATATCTTTGAAAGCCAGCGTCCATCAGTGAATTTCCACCAGTGTCCGACAGGCGTTCAAATTGACTGGGCCACACCAATTCCGTACCCATGTCATGCCGCTAGCCGTGGGCTGGGCAAAAACGCGGCGTTGCTCGGCCATATCCTGAAATGTTGGGCTTCACTACGTTCAGCCCAACCTACTACTGGGCTTCCGCCCAAATGGCCGGATTGACCGCCGCCCTCACTCCCCCGCCACCGTCATCCGCTCCAGCAGCAGCGAGCCACAGCGGATGCCACCGCGTGTATCCATGTCGTTGCCGACTGCTACGACGCCTTGAAACATCTCGGCCAGATTGCCAGCAATGGTGATTTCGTGAACGGGAAACTGGATTTCGCCGTGCTCCACCCAGAAGCCGGCCGCTCCGCGCGAGTAGTCGCCGGTCACCAGATTGACGCCATGGCCGAGCAACTCGGTCACCCACAGCCCGGTATCCAGTTGCCGCAACAAGTCCGCGTGACCGAGCGGGCCGGGTTCGACGATTAGGTTGTGAGCGCCGCCGGCGTTGCCGGTGGTCTCCATCCCTAGCCGGCGGGCCGAGTAGCTGTCCAGCACATACCCTTGCAACACGCCGCCGCTGACCAGATCGCGGTCGGCGGTCGCCACTCCTTCGCTGTCGAAGGGGGCGCTGCCCAACGCCTTGCGCAGATGTGGCCGTTCCCGGATGGTCACGAACGCGGGGAAGACTGGCGTCCCCAGCCGATCCAGCAGGAACGAAGCCTTGCGATACAGCGCGCCGCCCCGGATGGCGGCGATGCCGTGGCCAATCAGACCCCGCGCCAGTTCCGGGGCGAACAAGACCGGTACTTGCCGGGTTCCCAGCCGGCGGCTACCCAGACGACGCAGCGCCCGTTCCGCCGCTTTCCGACCGACCGCGACTGGCGGTTCCAGTTCGTTGCGGTCGCGCGCCGCCGAGTACCAGTGGTTGCGCTGCATCCCACTCTCGTCCTGGGCGATCACCGAGCAACTGACGGAATGCCGGGTCGTGGGATAACCGCCGCAAAAACCGTGGGAGTTGCCGTAGACCATCAGCCCGCCATGGGTGGCGACGCTGCCGCCTTCCGAGTTGCGGATGCGCGAGTCCAGCGTCAACGCCGCCGCTTCGCAGTCACGGGCCAGATCGATGCCCTCCTCGGCGGTCAGCGGCCAGGGATGATAGAGATCGAGATCGGGAATTTCCCGCGCCAACCGGTCGGGATCGGCCAGGCCGGCGCAGGGATCGGCGGCGGTGTGGCGAGCGATGGCGCAGGCGCTTTGGACGGTGTCGCGCATCGCTTCCGGCCGCCAGTCGGCGGTGCTGGCCGCGCCCTGGCTTTGCCCGAAATAGACCGTGACGCCGAGACCCCGCTGACGGTGATGTTCCAGGGTTTCGACCTCGCCCATGCGGACGGTAACGGACAAGGCGCTGCTGAAACTGACCGCCGCCTCGGCGGCGCTGGCGCCCTGGACGCGCGCCTCGGCCAGAATGGCGGCGACCAGGGTTTCCAGGTGATCCCGCGCCGGCAGCGGCGCGGCGGTGCGAGCAATGATTTCGGACATGGCTGGTCTTCGGCTATCGGATGGCGAGATCAGGCTTGCGTTCCGCCCACGGTCAGCGCCGCGATCTTCAGGGTCGGTTGCCCCACGCCGACCGGCACGCTCTGGCCCTCCTTGCCGCAGGTGCCGACCCCGGCGTCGAGTTGCAGGTCGTTGCCGACCATGGAAACCTGGGTGAGCACATCCGGGCCGTTGCCGATCAGGGTCGCGCCCTTGACCGGGCGGGTGACGCGACCGTTTTCGATCCAATACGCCTCGCTGGCGGAGAACACGAATTTGCCGGAGGTGATGTCCACCTGGCCGCCGCCGAAGTTGACCGCGTACAGCCCCCGCGCCACCGAGGCGATGATTTCCGCTGGATCGTGCGCGCCCGGCAACAGGTAGGTATTGGTCATGCGCGGCAGCGGCAAATGGGCGTAGGATTCCCGCCGGCCGTTGCCGGTCGGCGCCATCCGCATCAGCCGGGCGTTCAACTGATCCTGCAAATAGCCCTTGAGCACGCCGCGCTCGATCAGGGTCGTGCATTGGGTCGGCGCGCCTTCGTCGTCCACGTTGAGCGAACCGCGCCGCTGGGCCAGCGTGCCGTCATCCACCACCGTGCACAACGGCGAAGCCACCCGCTCGCCGATCCGCCCGCTGAACGCCGAAGTGCCCTTGCGGTTGAAGTCGCCTTCCAGGCCGTGACCGATAGCCTCGTGCAACAGAATCCCCGGCCAGCCCGGACCCAGGACCACGGTCATCGTGCCGGCCGGCGCGGGGATCGCGTCCAGATTGACCAGCGCCAACCGCACCGCTTCCCGCGCGTAACCCAAGGCACGGTCCTCGTCCAAAAACCAGCCGTAACCGACCCGGCCGCCGCCGCCGGAACCGCCCTGCTCGCGGCGGCCGTCCTGCTCGACGATCACCGTCACGTTCAGCCGCGCCAATGGGCGCACATCGCCGGCCAGCGCGCCGTCGGCGCCGGCCACCAGCATGGTGTCCTGGACGGCGACCAGACTGACCATCACCTGTTTGACGCGCGGATCCTGGCGGCGGGCTTCGGCGTCCACCCGCTCCAGCAAACGCACCTTGGCCTCGGCCGACAACGTCTCCAGGGGATCGAGCGGTTCGTACAACGGCGAACGTTGGGTGGGTCGCCAGACCTGAAGCCGCCCCTCGCCGCCGTGGCGGGCGATGGCGCGGGCGGCGGTCGCGGCTTCCAGCAAGGCCGGCAGGACGATTTCGTCCGAATAGGCAAAACCGGTCTTCTCGCCGCTGATCGCCCGCACGCCGACGCCCTGGCGGATGGCGTGACTGGCGTTCTTGACCTGCCCGTCCTCCAGCGACCACGATTCCGCGCGGCGAAGCTGGAAATACAAATCCCCGCCATCCACGGCATGACCGAGCAAACAGGACAAGGCGCGGTGCAAATCGTCCTCGCCGAGACCGGCGGGGGTCAGCAATTGCTGGCGGGCCAGCGCAAGAGTATCGGTGGCCATGGTTAAACCTCGCAACGCACCCGATGTTGCAGAGATGGGAATTGTCGCCGCACGTTCTCCAACCGTTCCCGGTCGAACTCGGCCAGCACCACGCCCGGTCCTTGCGGCAACCGGGCCAAAATTTCTCCCCACGGATCGATGATGAGGCTGTCGCCGTAGGTTTCCCGGCCGTTGGCGTGTTTTCCGCCCTGGGCCGAGGCGACGACGTAACACTGATTTTCGATGGCGCGGGCGCGCAACAGCGTTTCCCAGTGGGCGAGACCGGTCGTGACGGTGAAGGCCGCCGGCAGGGCCAGCAGTTCCATCCCCCGGTCCACCAGGGCGCGAAACTGCTCCGGGAAGCGCAGGTCGTAGCACACCGCCAGCCCGAGCCGTCCAATGGGCGTATCGGCGACGACATAGCGGTCGCCCGGCGCGATGGTGGCCGATTCGGCGTAGCGCTCCGCGCTGCCCACAACCTGTACGTCGAACAGATGCACCTTGTCGTAACGCGCCACCCGCCGACCCTGTTCGTCGAACAGCAGGCAGGCGGCGCGCACCCGGTTATCGTCGCCGGCGATTCGCAACGGAATCGTGCCGCCGACCAGCCACAACCGATGCCGGGCCGCCTGCTCGGCCAGAAAGGTTTGAATCGGCCCCGCGCCCTCCGCTTCCCGCGCCGCCAGCTTGTCGGTCTCCCGCTGGCCCATCAGCGCGAAATTCTCCGGCAGCACCGCCAGTCGCGCGCCTTGCGCGGCGGCCTGGGCCAACAGCTCGGCGGCGGCGGCCAGATTCTCGGCGACATCGGGACCGGACACCATCTGAATCGCGGCGATGCTCGGCATCGGACACCTCTTACCTATTGATCGCCCACCAACCCTTTTACCGGGTTCGCGGTTTGTGGTTCTTCCAATAATTTCATCACCGGCCGGTCCCAGGAACCGGTCAGCGCATAATGGTACTGGGTCGCCTGTTCGATGCCTTTTTGCAGCAACCGTTCGGCCAGCAGCACCGCCGCGCCGACCGCCGGCCCGCCGGCCAGAGCCCCGGCGACCGGCAACGCGCCGCCGATCCGGGGAATCACCGTGATGCGCTGGTCGTAATCGCGCGCCTTCAGATCGGTTCGACCCTCGATCCGAATCCGCGCCGCCGGCGCTTCGATGGTGAGATCGTCGGTGCGGGCCTGCCCGCGCTGGAACGCGAACTGGCCGGTAATTCGGTCGAAGCTCATGCCGGGCTGCACCAGGTCCCTGAAGTCGAGCGTGAGGCGGCGCAGCAGATTTTGCACGTTGAACAGACCCACCATGCGCCCCATGCCGGGATCGACCTCAAGCAATTGGCCGGGGCCGACCGTCAGCTTCAGCGTACCCTCCAGCCGCTCCGGCGCGAGTTCGGACAGCGCCCCCGGCCATTCGACCGCCAGTTCCGCCTCGGTCTCGCCGCCGGCGATACCGCCCCAGGCGTAACCGAACGTTCTCAGGGTGTCGCCCAGCGCCCGGCTGTGCAAGGTCCCCCGCATGCGGGAGGTCTGGCCACGACCGGCCCAGGCCCAGTCGCCGGTGGCGTCGATGCGCTGCCGCTCGGACTCCAGTTTGAATTCCGCCAAGCGGACGCCGTTGGGGCGGGGCATGGCCACCAGCCGCAACTGACCCAGTTCCGCGCCATCCCAGCGTAGATCGGTCGCGGTCAGCGTCAGCGGCGGCATCCGGCGCGGGTCCGGAACGCGGGCATTGGCCGCATCCGGAGCGGCGGAAGGCGTGGATTCCGCCGCGCGGCGCAGGTGCAGTCGTTGCAACGTCGCGGTGACCGGCCGTTCCGGGCTGGGTTGGTCCGGGACGATCACCCGCCCGGCCAGCGTCTTGCCGTCGAAATCGAGCCGCAACTCGTCGTCCCGGCGCGTCGCGCTCACCGTCACGCCGGCAACGGCCCGCCGACCCAGCACCAATTCGCCGATCCGGGCCTCGAGGCTGCGCAACTCCGATCGTGGACTGGCGGCTTCCTCCGGGGCGGCGGGAAACGCGGCCAGTTCCCACCGAGGCAACTCGGCGACGACCGCCAGTCCCGGCGGCTCCGGCAGCTTCGCCGCGCCGGCGTTGACGCGCACTTCGCCACGGGTCAGGCGGGGAGCGCCGGCCGGATCGACCAGTTCCAGCGCCGCCCGCGTCCCCTCCCCATAACTCAGCAACAGTTCCAGCGCATCGCGCGCGCGGGGTCGCAGGCTGATCTTCAGCGGGCGGGACTCGTCGGCGGTCTTGCCCAGCGGGGCCGGCAACCGAACCACCACCCCGCGCAGGTCCGAGTTCATGTCCAGTCTGAACGGGGGCGCATCGTCCCGCCGCTCGCGGCGGTGAGTGGGAACCGTCAACACCGCGTTCCAGGTGCTTTTGCCACCGACGGTGCGTTCAAGCGTTCCGGCCAGCGGCTCCCCGATCAGCGCGCGTAGCCCGAGGCGACCTTGCAACCGCGCCCGCAGATCGCGGCGGCCCGGGCGGCCAACCAGATCCAGATCGAGCCGGATCGGTTCGTCGCGCAGCCAGGCTTGCAACCCCCTGGCTTCCAGGCTCGACTCGGTAAAACGCAGCACGCCGCGCGTGCGTTCCAGTTCCAGCTTTCCGTCCGGCAACGCGACGCGGTTGTCCAGCAGCTCCACCCGTCCCCGCGCCCGGCTGGGACGGACATCGGTCGGAATCACCAGTTCCAGTTCCAGCGCGCTGGCGCCGCCGATGCGCAACTCCGGCAAATCCTCGCCCAGATCCTGGCCGACGGGGCTGTCCCTGAACGCTTGCCACAGACTGGCGCCCGGCCCCCGGGCGCGGCCCTTGGCCCACACCACCGGATTTTCCAGATCGTCGATCCGCGCGGTTGCTCCCGCCACGTCCGCATCGAGCACGCGCCCGGCGTCGATCTCCACCCACAAATCGCGATTGCGGAATCGCACCGTCCCGCGCACCGCCTCCAGCCGGGGCCAGCCGGGTGCGTAATCCAACACCGCCCCCTCGACCTGGAAACGGGTTTCGAACAGTCCCTCGCCCCGATCGAACGGGAAGTCGGTCGCCGGACCGCGCAACACCCCTTCTCCCGCCGTGATCCGGCCGCCGACCAGCGCCCGGTCCAGCCAGGCGACGCCGTCGGGTGGAATCACCGTCACCGGCAAATAGCGCCGCGCCGTACCCACCTTCACGTCGCGATAGCGACCGTGCAAATCCAGCAGCGGCGTACCCTGATCGGGAACGATCACAGCGCCCCATACCCGCGCGTTCAGATCGGCGTTGGTGAAATCCAGGCCGGCGCTTTCCAGCCGCAAGCCTTCCGCCACGCGCGCCCAGATCACCGTCCCGGCCAAGGTGTCGAGCGTGACCGGCGCGCGCAGCAGACCGGCGGTGTCCAACCGCGCCTTGCGGCTGTCGAGCGCGATTTGGCCCCGGCCGGGGGTCAATTCCAGGGTTCCGCTCAACCGCTCGAATCCGGGCAGGCCATCGACCGGCTGGAACGCCACCTCGCGCAATTGCGCGGTCACGGCGTAGGCGCCGGTGGCGGGTTCGGCCCGCGCCTGGATGTCCGGGGCGTCGCCCCGTGGATCGAGCGCGGCGAGCCACCGGCGGACCGGCGCCTCCAGCCAGGGCGCGGCCCAGGCCGCTACCTCTTGAACGCGCAATCCCTGGATCCGTCCTTGCCACTGGTCGCCACGCCAACTCCACGCGAAGGGATGCGGCCGGTCGGGGTGCAGGGTGAAAGCTCCCCGCCAGGATTCCGGATCGGCCCGAGGACGTTCAACCTCCAGATAAAACCGGTCGCCGAGCGTGGCGGGCAGTTCGGTGGTGAAGACCAGGCGTTGACCGGTACCGGTATCCCGCACCTGGAAATAAGGATGTCGCAGGTCCAAAGCGCCGCCATCGCGGCCGCGCACGGTCAGCCGGTCCCCCAGAATATCCAGCCGCCCCACGTCGAACAGCCAGCGGGCGACCTCCGCCAACGAGAACGCGGATTCGGCGGGGCCGCTGTCGGCCCGCAACCGCGGTATTCCGTCGGCGACCTGCTCCAGCGTCAGATTCACGCCTTCGAGCCGGATGTAGCCGAATACCGGCCGCCACTCCCGCAGCGAACGCCACAGGTCCACCGTGACCGCCGCCCGGTCGAACTGGACCAGCGCCGCGTCCGTGACCGGATCGCGCAGGCTGACGTTCCGCAACCGCAGACTCAGCCACTCCCCCTCGCGCTCGGCGGCGACTTCCTCGATCCGCGCCGGCACGCGCAGATACTCGCCCAGCGCCGCCGCCAGCGCGGCGCGATGTTCGTTCAGTCGCGGCAGCAGCCACCACTGCCCGAATCCCGCCACCAGCAACGCTGGCAACAGCAGCGCCAGCACCAGCCAGCGGGTCCAACGGAAGGTTCGGCGGGCCGCGCCCAGCCACCGGCGGTTCACATCAACACCACGTCGTATTGCTCGCGGGGATAGAGCGCCTCGGCCTGGAACTTGATGGGGATGCCGATGAAGGCTTCCAGTTGCGCCACGCTGGTCGATTCCTGATCCAGCATCGCATCCACCACGTCCGGCGCGGCCAGCACCATGAACTGGCGTGGCGAGTACTGGCGGGTCTCGCGCAGCAACTCGCGGAAGATTTCGTAGCACACCGTCTCGGCGGTCTTGATCGAACCCCGTCCGTCGCACAGCGGACACGGCTCGCACAGGACTTGTTCCAGGCTCTCGCGGGTGCGTTTGCGGGTCATCTCCACCAGTCCCAGCGGCGAGACCTGCGAAACGTGACTTTTGGCCCGGTCTTTCTCCAGATGCTTTTCCAGGGCTTTCAGCACGGCCTGGCGATGGTCCTCGCTCGCCATGTCGATGAAATCGAGGATGATGATTCCGCCCAGGTTGCGCAGTCGCAATTGCCGGGCGATGGCGGCGGCCGCTTCCAGGTTGGTCTTGAAGATGGTCTCCTCCAGATTGCGATGCCCGACGTAGGCGCCGGTATTGACATCGATCGTGGTCATCGCCTCGGTCTGGTCCACGATCAGATAACCGCCGGACTTGAGCGGCACCTTCTTGCTCAACGCCCGCTGGATTTCGTCCTCGATGCCGTACAACTCGAAGATCGGCCGCTCGCCCGGATAGTGTTCCAGACGCGGTCCCATCTCCGGCACGAACCGATCGGCGAAGGCCAGCATCCGCTGGCAGGTCTCGCGCGAATCGATGCGGACCTTCTCCACGCTGTCGCCGATGAAATCGCGCAACACCCGCAACACCAGCGGCAGGTCCTCGTACAGGGCGCCGACGCCGGAAGTTTCCCGAATCCGCTCGCGGATGGAGTCCCACAGCCGCTGCAAGAACTGCATGTCGGCCCGCAGCGCCCCGGCTTCCGCTCCTTCCGCCGCGGTGCGAACGATGTACCCTCCGCCGAATTCGGCGCGAAAGGCGTTGACCATTTCCTTCAGGCGCTGCCGCTCGCGTTCGCCATCGATCTTGACCGACACGCCGGTCACGTCGGAATCGGCCAGGAACACCAGAAACCGCGACGGCAAGGTAATGTGGGTGGTCAGCCGCGCGCCCTTGGTGCCGATGGGATCCTTGATCACCTGCACCGCCAGTTCCTGACCCTCGCGCGTCAGATCGGTGATGGCGAGGGCCGCGCGGTCGTCGCCGGTCGCGGCGGATTCGGGGCGAATGTCGGACACGTGCAGAAACGCGGCGCGTTCCAGACCGATGTCCACGAACGCCGCCTCCATGCCGGGCAATACCCGGGCGACCCGGCCCTTGTAGATGTTGCCGACCAGGCCACGCCTGCCGGCCCGCTCGATCAGGATTTCCTGGAGAACGCCGTTCTCGACCACGGCGACCCGGGTTTCGCGGGGCGTGACGTTGATCAGGATTTCGTCGCCCGTGCCGCCTTCGGCGCGCGTCGCCATGAGAGCTCAGTCCGTCGGAAGTGAAAGGATGCTAAAGGTCGATGCCGAACGCCCGCAGCAGTTCGGCGGTTTCGAACAGCGGCAACCCCATCACGCCGGAGTAGCTGCCGCGCAATTCGGTCACGAACGCCGCCGCCCGGCCCTGAATCGCGTAACCGCCGGCCTTGTCCAGCGGCTCGCCGCTGTCCCAATAGGCCGCGCATTCGGCGGGGGTCAGGACGCGGAAGCGAACCCGGCTTTCCTGAACCCTGACCGCCTCCCGCGTCGGGACGGCCAGCGCCACCGCGCTGAGCACCCGATGCGCGCGGTCGGACAACAGGGCCAGCATCGCCAGCCCCTCGTCGCGGTCGCGGGGCTTGCCGAGAATCGCGCCGTCCACCACCACCGCCGTGTCCGCGCCCAAGACCGGGGCGGGCTGCCGGCGGCCCAGCGCCGCGCAACCGGCCCGCGCCTTGGCCAGCGCCAGCCGAGCCACGTAGGCGTCGGGCGTCTCGTCAAGCCAGGGGGTTTCATCCACCTCCACCGGCAAGCGGCGATAGGCCACGCCGATCTGGCGCAACAGTTCGCGGCGACGCGGCGACGCGGAGGCGAGGTAAATCCAGGGAGCCGACATGTCAGGCGCGGTGATACGGGTGGTTATGCAACAGACTCCAGGCCCGGTAGATTTGTTCGGCCACCACCACTCGCACCAGTGGATGCGGCAGCGTCAGCCGCGACAACGACCAGAGCGGATCGGCGCGGGCACGGCAAGCGGCATCCAGCCCATCCGGCCCACCCACCAGCAGACTGACGTCGCGACCTTCTCCCAGCCAGCCCGACAACCGCCCGGCCAGTTCCATCGTGCTCCATTCCTGGCCCCGCTCATCCAGGGCGATCACCCGCGAACCGGCCGGGACCGCCGCCAGCAGCCGCTCGCCCTCGGCACGAACGATGCGCGCCACGTCGGCATGGGAACCGCGCTGGCCAGGGGGAATTTCGAGCAGACGCAGGGCGCATTCCCGCGGCAGTCGCCTGGCATATTCCGTGTAGCCCTTTTCGATCCATTCCGGCATTCGGACCCCGACGGCGAGTAGATGAATCTTCATCGTTCCCGCCCGTTGCCTTCAGCCGCCCACCCCACGCTGCGCCCCGGCGCGATAATCGACCGACCAGAGCTTTTCCAGGTTATAGAAATCCCGGGTCTGGGGCAGCATGACGTGCACCACGATATCGCCCAGGTCCACCAGCACCCATTCGGCTTCCCGTTCCCCTTCGACCCCCAGCGGGCGAACGCCGGCCAGCCGGCATCGTTCGAGCACCTTGTCGGCCAGCGCCTTGACCTGACGGGTGGACGCGCCGCTGGCCACCACCATCAAATCGGTGAAACTGGCGATGCCGCGCACGTCCAGGACCGTCAGGTTCTGGGCCTTCAGTTCTTCCAAAGCGTCAACGACGGTGTTCCGCAGGGCTTCGAGTTGCATGGGTTTGGGTCTGCCTCCTTACGCGGGGATCGAAGTTTCAATGAACAGTGACCGGTACAGCGCCTGATCGCGAATGGCGGCCAGCACCGCCTCCGGCAACAGGTAGCGGGGGGACTGGCCGCGCGCCAGCAGGGCGCGGATCCGGGTGGCGGAAATGTCGAGCTGGGTCACCGGCTGGAACAGGATGCCGCCGGCCGGCTCCCGGCGCAGCGCGAGCGGATCGTCGAGCAGGCGCGGGGCAACGAATTCCGCCAGCAACGGCGGCAGGAGTTGCGTCGCGCCGGGCCGCCGCATCACCACGAGATGCGCCCACCGGGTCAATTCCCGCCAGCACCGCCAGCTCGGCAACTCCCGGAAGGCGTCGGCGCCGAGCAGGAGACACAGCGGCGCGTCGCCCAGTTCCTCGCGCAACGAGGCCAGGGTATCCACCATGTAGGATGGCCCTTCGCGGCGCAACTCCCGATCGTCGGCCACAAAGCCGGGCTGATCGGCCGTGGCCAGCCGGGCCAGCGCCAACCGCTGCTCGGCGGTGACCGACGGCGCCGCGCGGTGCGCCGGAACCCGGCAGGGTACGAAACGGACCTCGGCCAGTTCCAGCGTTTCCAGCAATTCCAGCGCCGGCCGCAGATGGCCGTAATGGATGGGATCGAAGGTGCCGCCCAGAATGCCGATGGGATGGAGCGCCATGGGATCGTCGAGCTGTCCTGAACCGAGCGCCGAGCGCGGGCGATTCTATTGGCGGATATGACCGTCGCCCAGCACCACGAATTTCTGGGTGGTCAGGCCTTCCACGCCGACCGGGCCGCGGGCGTGCAATTTGTCGGTGCTGATGCCGATCTCCGCCCCCAGCCCGTATTCGCCGCCGTCGGCGAAGCGGGTGGAGGCGTTCACCATCACCGAGCTGGAATCCACCTCGCGCAGGAACCGCCGCGCCCGGCCGTAGTCCTCGGTGACGATGGCGTCGGTATGGGCGGAGCCGTACACGGCGATATGGTCCATGGCTTCGTCCATGTCCCGCACCACCCGCACCGCCAGAATCGGCGCCAGATATTCGGCGTACCAATCGTCCTCGGTGGCGGTCTTGACACCGGGTAAAAGATCGCGGGTCCGCGCGCAGCCCCGCAACTCCACGCCGGCCTCCCGGTACATTCGGCCCAGGATCGGCAACACCCGGTCGGCGACCCCTGCGGCCACCAGCAGGGTTTCCATGGTGTTGCAGGTGCCGTAGCGCTGCGTCTTGGCGTTGTAGGCCACCGTCACCGCCTTGTCCGGATCGGCGCGGTCGTCGATATAAACGTGGCAAACCCCGTCCAGATGCTTGATCACCGGCACCCGCGCCTCGCGGCTGATCCGCTCGATCAGGCCCTTGCCGCCGCGCGGCACGATCACGTCCACGTATTCGGCCATACGGATCAGGGCGCCGACGGCGGCGCGGTCGGCGGTGTCGATCACCTGCACCGCGTCGGCGGGCAGGCCTGCGGCGGCCAACCCCTGCTGGATGCAGGCCGCGATGGCCCGGTTGGAATGGAGCGCCTCGGAACCGCCGCGCAGGATGGCGGCGTTGCCGGCTTTCAGGCACAGCGCGGCAGCGTCGGCGGTCACGTTCGGGCGCGATTCGTAGATGATGCCGACGACACCCAGCGGGACGCGCATTTGTCCCACCTGGATGCCCGACGGGCGGTATCTAAGGCCGGTGATCTCGCCCACGGGATCGGACTGGGCGGCCACTTCCCGCAGACCCTGGGCCATGGCCCGCACGCCCTTGGCCGTGAGTTCCAGCCGGTCCAGCAGCGCCGGTTCCAGGCCGGACGCGCGGCCCGCGTCCATATCCTTGCGATTTTCGGCGCGCAGGGTCTCCTCGGCGGCTTCCAGCGCGGCGGCGATGGCCAGCAGGGCAGCGTCCTTGGCCCGCGTTTCCGCGCGCCCGACGATGCGGGACGCGGCGCGGGCACGTTGGCCGACCTTGGTCATGTATTGGTTGACGGCATCCGCGCCAGCCAGATTCACGTCATTCATTCGGGTCAATGCCTCGGTAACTCAGTGTCTTACCCATCGGTTGCCAACAGTTCCACCCCCGCCAGCCGCAGGCCGTTCTCCAACAAGGCATCCCACGGCGATCCCACCTCGGCCCCCTTGATCAAACAGTCGGTGTGGGCGCAGGCGCGCAACAGATTTCGACAATCGTCCCAGCCCAGCCGTTGCAGGGCCTGACGCAACAACGGCTTGCGCTTGTCCCAGACTTTTTGTCCGGCCAGCGCCGCTTCCAGCGCCTGACCGTGGTCCCGGGCGAACGCCAGCGCCACCAAGCGACGGACTTCCTGATGCAACGCCCAGTTGACCAGCACCGGTTCGACGCCCTCGTCGCGCAGGCCCTCCAGCATCCGCGCCACGCGCTCGGGCTTGCCCAGCAGGGCGGCGTCCACGAAATCATAGATGCTGTAACGGGCGCTGTCGCCCACCGCCGCCAGCACCGCTTCGACGGTCAACGCCGGACCGTCGACCAGCAGCGCCAGTTTTTCGATTTCCTGGGCGGCGGCCAGCAGATTGCCCTCGACCCGCTCGCCCAGCAGGGCTACCGCGTCCGGCGCGGGATTCAGACCCCGACCGCGCAGCCGGCGTTCGATCCAGCCGGGCCATTGACCGGGTTCCACCGGCGCGGCCTGGACGATGACGCCCGCGCCGTCCAGCGCGGTGAACCAATGGCTTTTCTGGGTTTGCCAATCCAGCTTGCCGGCGGTGATCAGCAGCACCGCGTCGTCCGCCGGCCGCGCCGCGTACTCGGCCAGCGCCTTCGCACCAGCGTCGCCGGGCTTGGCGTTGCCCAGCCGCAATTCCAGCAGCCGCCGACCGGCGAACAGCGACCGGCTGGCCGCCCGTTGCCGCAACGTCGCCCAGTCGAATCCGGTTTCGACCGCCAGGCATTCCCGCTCGTCGCAGCCTCGCTCCCGCGCGGCGGCGCGGAGCGCGGCGGCGGTTTCCTGAATCTGCAACGGTTCCTCGCCGAACACCAGATACAGCGGCGCCAGGGTCTTGCGCAGATGCGCGGCCACCTGGTCGGGACGAATCCTCACGACTTGACGGCCTGCAAGCGGCGGATGATCTGCCAGGCCAGATCGTCGGCCATGCTGTCCACCAGGTATTCCTGGGCGGCCTCGAACCCGAGCACCCGGTTCTCATCGAATAGCAGGCTGCGATTGGCGCTGAGACCTTCCGCCGCCACCAGGGTCTTGCCATTGGCCAGGGTGACTTGATAGGAGACGTCGTAGGCCAGGAAATATTGCCGCTTGATATCGAAGCGGTCGGCGGCCACCGCGCGCCGGCCGCTGCCCTCGTTCAGGATGGTGATGATCGCGGTCGCCTGGGCCGGGTCGCGCGTGACGGTCACCCCGCTGCTGGCCAACAGCAGCGGCAATCTCCGACTTAGAACGCCGGGCGGAATACCGATGGGCTGCTGGCTTTGCACGTAAACCACCGCCAGTTCCGGCGGCAATTGCGCCTGGCCGCGCAACTGGAAGCCGCAGCCGGTCAAGAGCAGAGCGAGCAGTCCCCATCCGGTCCAAGCGATCCAGCGCATGATCGGCGACTCAGCAAACCACGTTGACCAGCTTGCCGGGCACGATCACGAGCTTGCGGATCGGCCTGCCCTCGACAAACCGCTGGACGTTGGGTTCGGTCAAGGCGGCCTGTTCGATGGCGATCCGGTCGGCGTCCACCGGCACGTCGATCTGGCCGCGCAGCTTGCCGTTGACCTGCACCACCAGCGTCGCCAGCGACCGGGCCAGCGCCGCCGCGTCGGGTTCCGGCCAGGCCGCGCTCAACACGTCCTCGCCATGGCCCAGTTCCCGCCACAGCGCATGAGTGATATGTGGAGCAATCGGCGACAGCAACCGCAACAGGATGCTCATGCCCTCGCGGCGCACGGCGGCGGCCTGGGCCTCCGCGCCGGTCTCGATCCGCGCCAGCGCATTCATGATTTTCATGCCGCCGGACACCACGGTGTTGAACTGGTGGCGGCCAAAGTCGAACAGCGCCTGCCGCAACGCTTCGTGCACCTCGCGGCGGATGGCGCGCAACGGCTCGGTCAGAGCGGCCGCGTCCACCTCGTCGGCGGCGCGGATGGCGTCCTGATGCTCGGCGGCGTAAACCCACAGCCGGCGCAGGAACCGGTACGCGCCGGCCACGCCGGAATCCGACCATTCCAGCGCCTGATCGGGCGGCGCGGCGAACATCATGAACAGGCGAGCGGTGTCGGCGCCGTACTGCTCGATCAGCGTCTGTGGGTCCACACCGTTGTTCTTGGACTTGGCCATCTTCTCGATGGCTCCAATCAGCACCGGCTGGCCGTCGCCGCGCAGCGTGGCGGCGACCGGTCGGCCCTTGTCGTCGGTTTGCACCGCGACCTCGGCGGGGTTGAGCCACTGCTTGCGGCCATCCGCGCCCTCCCGGTAAAACGTGGGCGCGACCACCATGCCCTGGGTCAGCAGGTTGGCGAACGGCTCGGACACCCTGGTCAGACCGAGATCGCGCATGACCTTGGTCCAGAACCGGGAATAGAGCAGATGCAGAATGGCGTGCTCGATGCCGCCGACGTACTGATCCACCGGCATCCAGTAGTTGGCCCGCGCGTCCACCATCGCGGTCGCGTCCGGCGCGCAGTAGCGGAAGAAGTACCAGGACGAATCGACGAAGGTATCCATGGTGTCGGTTTCGCGCCGCGCCGGCTTCCCGCATTGCGGGCAGGCGCAGTGGCGAAACTCCGGGTATTTGTTCAACGGATTGCCGGAACCGTCCGGCACCAGATGCGCGGGGAGCACCACCGGCAATTGCGCGTCCGGGACCGGCACCGCGCCACACGCTTCGCAGTGAATGATCGGGATCGGCGTGCCCCAGTAGCGCTGGCGGGAAATGCCCCAGTCGCGCAACCGCCAGGTGACTTTCTTTTCGCCCAGACCTCGGTTGCTCAGATCGGCGGCGATGGCATCCACCGCCTGCTCGAAGTCCAGCCCATCGTACTTCCCGGAGTTGACGCACACGCCGTAATCGGCGTAAGCGTCCCGCCACGGCGCGGGGGTTTCGTCGCCGGCGCTGGTGCGGATGACCGGCTTGATCGGCAGATCGAAGCGGTGGGCGAATTCGAAATCGCGCTCGTCGTGGGCCGGCACCGCCATCACCGCGCCCTCGCCGTAGCCCATGAGCACGTAGTTCGCCACCCACAGCGGGAGTGGCTCGCCGGTCAGCGGGTGGGTGACGGTCAGGCCGGTAGACATCCCCTTCTTTTCCTGGGTCGCCAGTTCGGCCTCGGTCACGCCACCGTGCCGACATTCGTCGATGAAAGCGGCCAGCGCGGGATTGTTTCGAGCGGCGTGGAGCGCGAGTGGATGCTCGGCGGCCACCGCGACGTAGGTCGCGCCCAGCAGGGTGTCGGCGCGGGTGGTGAAGACCCAGAGTGTGCCGGATGCACCCTCACCCCCGACCCCTCTCCCGCTGGCGGGAGAGGGGAGCAATTGGTAGGGAAAACCGATCCGCACCCCATGGCTCTTGCCGATCCAGTTCTTCTGCATCAGCTTCACCTGCTCCGGCCAGCCGGGCAGGTGGTCGAGTTCGGTCAACAACTCCTCGGCGTAGCGGGTGATCGCCATGTAGTACATGGGAATCTCGCGCTTCTCGACCACCGCGCCGGTGCGCCAGCCGCGCCCGTCGATCACCTGTTCGTTGGCGAGCACGGTCTGGTCCACCGGATCCCAGTTCACCACCCCGGTCTTGAGGTAGACGATGCCCTGCTCCAGCATCCGCAGGAACAGCCACTGGTTCCAGCGGTAATACTCCGGGGCGCAGGTCGCCACCTCCCGCTCCCAGTCCACCGCGAACCCCAGCGACCGCAGTTGCCGTTTCATGTAGGCGATGTTGTCGAAAGTCCATTGCGCCGGGGCGACGCCGCCCGCCATGGCCGCGTTTTCCGCCGGCAGACCGAAGGCGTCCCAGCCCATCGGCTGCAACACGTTCTTACCCAACATGCGCTGATAACGGGCGATCACGTCGCCGATGGTGTAGTTGCGCACGTGGCCCATGTGCAGCCGCCCGCTGGGATAGGGGAACATCGACAGGCAGTAGTATTTCTCGCGGCCCGGCTCCTCGCGCGCGGCGAAGGCGCGTTGCTCGTCCCAGTGGCGTTGTGCTTCCGCTTCAATAAGTTGCGGATTGTAAGACTCGGCGATCACGGCGATTCCCTGGCATTGGCTGGCTTTAAAACGAAGTGCGGTAAGATAGCACAACTTTAAATTCCGCTAGCGGGAACCCAACCGTCAAGAGGCGCCTCATCCGTGAACGACTCCCATCCGCAACCTCCCACGCTCGGCTACCGCGACGCGGGGGTGGACATCGACGCCGGCAACCGGCTGGTGGACCGCATCAAACCGCACGCCCGGCGCACCTTGCGACCCGGCGTGCTCGGTGGACTGGGCGGCTTTGGCGCGTTGTTCGAACTGCCGCTGGACCGCTATCGTCAGCCGGTGTTGGTGTCCGGCACCGACGGCGTGGGCACCAAGCTCAAGCTGGCGCTGGAATTGAACCGGCATGACACCATCGGCATCGACCTGGTGGCGATGTGCGTCAACGACGTGCTGGTGGTTGGCGCCGAACCGCTGTTTTTCCTGGACTATTACGCGACCGGGAAGCTGAATGTTGAAGTGGCGGCGGCCGTGATCCAGGGCATCGCCGACGGTTGCGAACAAGCCGGCGCGGCGCTGGTGGGCGGCGAAACCGCCGAAATGCCGGGTATGTACGGCGATGGCGATTACGACCTGGCCGGGTTTTGCGTCGGCGTGGTCGAGAAAGCGCGGATCATCGACGGCTCCAAAATCCAGCCCGGCGACGCGCTACTGGGCCTGGCTTCTTCCGGTCCGCATTCCAACGGCTATTCGCTGATCCGCAAGATTCTGACGGTCAGGGGCGCGACGCTGGATCAACCCTTCGCCGATTCGACCCTGGGGGCGGCCTTGCTGGCTCCGACCCGCATCTACGTCAAACCGATTCTGAAACTGCTGGAACAGATCGAGGTTCGCGCCATTGCTCATATCACCGGCGGTGGTCTGACCGAGAATGTCCCGCGCGTCCTGCCGGCGAATACGAAAGCGGTGATCGATATGCAAGGCTGGCAACGACCGGCCATTTTCCAATGGCTCCAGCAACGGGGCGGCGTGGCCGAGGCAGAAATGCGGCGCACCTTCAATTGCGGGATTGGGCTGGTGGTCTGCGTCGCGGCGGAAGATGCGGAGCGGGCGCAAGCGATCCTGCGGGAGGCGGGCGAAGCCGTCTGGCCGCTGGGCCGGATCGCCGCTGGCGGCGGCGAACCGTTCGTGGAGTTTCAACCGTGAGCGGGGCGCGGAAAATCCGGCTGGTGGTGTTGATTTCCGGGCGCGGCAGCAATTTACAGGCGATTCTCGATCAGGCGGCGCGCGGGGAATTGCCGGTCGAGGTGGCGGCGGTCATCAGCAACCGGCCCGGCGCGCACGGTCTGGAACGGGCACGGCAAGCAGGCGTTCCAGCGCTGGAGCTGGATCATAAAAACTTCCCCGACCGGCTGACGTTCGAAGCGGCGCTGATTGAATTGATCGACCGTTACCGACCCGATTTGGTGGCGCTGGCGGGCTTCATGCGGTTGCTGACCGCCGGCTTCACCGACCATTACCAGGGCCGGTTGCTCAACATTCACCCTTCGCTGCTGCCCAGGTTTCGCGGCCTGCACACTCATGAACGGGCGCTGGCCGCCGGCGAAACCGAGCATGGCGCGAGCATTCATTTCGTCACCGCCGAACTGGACGGCGGGCCGATCATCGTCCAGGCGCGAGTACCGGTATTGCCGGGCGACGATCCCGACACCTTGGCGGGGCGAGTGCTGGAGCAGGAACATCGGCTGTATCCGCTGGCGATCCGCTGGTTCGCGGAGGGCCGGCTGCGGCTCGATGGCGAACGGGTGTGGTTCGATGGAAAACCGCTGGCGGAGCCGTTGCAAATGGCGTCTTGCGGCTGACCGATCCGCCGTTCCGTTTTCAGAGGCATTTTCATATAGCCTCTGGTGGGCTAACCCAATGAAAAGACCCCTCACCCCTACCCCTCTCCCGCTCGCGGGAGAGGGGCTTTCATACAGTCTCTCAGGCGTCGTTATTGCCCAGCACCACCCGCTGGCGCTGCCTGGCGAATTCCAGCAAGCGGCGGATCGGGAGCACCGCCCGTTCGCGCACCGCTTCGTCAATCGTGATCTCGTTGCCGCCCGTCTCCAGCACGCGCGCCAGATTGCGCAAGCCGTTCATCGCCATCCACGGACAATGGGCGCAACTGACGCAGGTCGCGCCCTTGCCGGCGATGGGCGCTTCCAGCAGGATTTTGTCCGGCGCCACCTGTTTCATCTTGTGAAACAGGCCGTTGTCAGTAGCGACGATGAACTTCCTCGCGGGCAGATCGCGCGCCGCTTTGACCAGGGCCGTGGTCGAACCTACCAGGTCCGCTTGCGCGATCACGTCCAACGGTGATTCGGGATGCACCAGCACCTGGGCGTCGGGATGTTCGGCGCGCAGCTTGCGCAGTCCGTCGGCCTTGAACGCCTCGTGCACCACGCAGGCGGCGCTCCACAGCAGCATATCCACCCCGGTTTCGCGCTGGACGTAGGCGCCCAGATGCCGATCCGGCGCCCAGATCAACTTCTCGCCGCGCTCGGCCAGATGGCGCACCAACTCCAGGGCGATGCCGGACGTCACCACCCAGTCGGAACGGGCCTTCACCGCCGCGCTGGTGTTGGCGTAGACCACCACCGTCCGGTCGGGATGCTGGTCGCAAAAGGCGGTGAATTCGTCGGCGGGACAGCCCAGGTCCAGCGAGCATTCGGCGTGCAAGTCGGGCATCAGCACCCGCTTTTCCGGGTTGAGAATCTTGGCGGTCTCGCCCATGAACCGCACGCCGGCCACCACCAGGGTGCTGGACTTGCACTCCGTCCCGAAACGCGCCATGTCCAGCGAATCGGATACGTAGCCGCCGGTGGCCTCGGCCAGTTCCTGCAACTCGGGCGAGGTGTAGTAATGCGCGACCAAAGTCGCGTCTCGCTCGACCAGCAGCCGCTGGATGTGGGCGGTCAGCGCCGCCCGCTCGGCGGCGTCCAGCGTCTCGACCACGGTGGGCGGCACCCGCGCCGGCGACAGGCGACGATCCCGGATGATGTTCTCGGCAATGACAGCACTCATGGCGTTCTCCAGCGACGGCGGCAAGGTTCCATCAACCAGTTTGTCCTTGAATTTCCATCTTAGTTTCATTTTGAAACTATTACAAGGCGATGACGGGATTTTCGTGGAGCATCGCCCCAAACGGAGGATTGACTAGGAAGGAGTTACCGAAGTAACCTATAAGAAACATGTAAAGCAAAACAGGGATCGTTTCCATTACAGGCGGATGTTCAGATATGCGTCCACGGGCGACGGCGGGAAATGCGCGGGGGGGGGTTGCGGGTTTTGGGGGCTGTGGGTCTTGCTGATCGCGCTGCTGGCGCTGCCGTTCCCGACCCATCGCAACGATTTTAACCGTAGCTGCTTCTTCGGAGGTTTTGCACTGGCCTTACTAATCGCTGCTATTGGCTCAGAATACCTACCTGCTACAAAGATAGTCAGTACAGCAAGTAATATTATGGGTCTTTTGTCTTTATTATTTATACCGTTTGCCACCTCGCCACTTCAGGCATGCATTCCATGATGAAAATAAAATTATCAAGTATTAAAATTTATGACAAACATGACCCATTAATTCTTGCAACAATTATATTAGCATTTGTATCCATTACGATGATTACTGGAATTAAATTTCAATTAAAAATTTGTATACTTATTATCGCTCTTATCTCAATCTTTTTAAGATTATCTTACGAAGCGAAGCTTCTAAACCTGTATGAGGAAGCCATATATTTATACTATGGCTATATCTTACTTGGGATAGGAATAGCAATAGCATTTTTCATAGATATTAGTGGGTTCAGTCTATCTTTTTTAGGGGTGTCTTTTATCAAATATGGAAATCTTATTCGGAAATGGAGATAATTAGCCCGATAGGGTACGCACCGCGTACCGCTTCCGATATGGTCAATCTATTACTTCGCCAACCACGCCGTCCTCGGGGCGTTGTCCCAACCGCAAGCCCACATGATCGACCGACCCGGCCTCAGCTACGGTTTGTTTCATCTCCACGCCCAGCCGATTAAACTCTACGGCACGCTCACCGCCCGCGTGGAGTTCAAGGGCTTGAACCTGGACATCGGCCACCTGCGTTCCATCCGTTGGAGCAAAGCCAACGATTCAACCGCCTGGATCGCCTACAACCGGCTGCGCGGGCAACAGGCCAGCGCCCTGGAACACGCCACGCCGGAAGCCTTCTGGATCGACCGCACGCAGTGCCGCTACCCCGACGAGAATGGCCAGATGCAAAACCCCACCCTGCCCGACTGCCCGCAAGCGGTCAGCGCGGTCAAGGCCCTCGCCCTCGCCGCCCGCCAGGGCCAGAAGGTTTTCACGATCACTTCCAAGAACGCCGCGACCGTGTTGCCGCAACTTTCGGTCAGTCGTAGCGTCGCGGCGGAAATTAAGAATGCCCTCGCCACCGGCAAGGAAGTGACCGTGCATGAGAAGGCCATCAACGCTTATGGGTTCAGCGGGGTGGGCTATATTATCGTTGATCCTGAAACGGGTAGCGGGGCGTATTTGATTGAGGGAGGAGGGAATGGGGGGGATTTAGTAATACCTGGCGTTCTCACAATGATAATATCTGTAATGGCTTTTATTGGTGCAGGTATTGCCGGTACTCTTACAGCCCCATTCGTAGCAGGGTTGCTAATATATCATATTATTTTAGGGTTTTTTATTGCTGGATTGTTACTGATTTTAGCAGGGATTGCAGAAGGAATTGGTGACACGACTAGTTGTAATTTTATTTTAGGTTTTGCAATGACTCTAATAACTGGGTTTTTATTAGCTGCGGTTCCCATCACCTTTGGCCTGATTATAGTGGCTGCTGCTTTGACTACCGTAATAGGCATCTCATTAAAAGATGCATGCGCAGGAAGGTAATATCAATGATTCGCTTGTTAATTTATTTTAATAAATCTAAAAAAATATTGGCTTCGCTTTTTATAATGATTACAATTAGTTCAGCAATAGGGCTGGGGAATTTATATCATAATATGATATTGTATTTTACAATGTTCGTAATCGGCTTAGGATATTTATTTTTATTGTCTCTACTACTTGAACTAAAGGAAAAAATTGGTTTTTTTGATATTTTTATGATGATGTACGTTTACTTACAGATAGGTATGCTTGGAAATTTTTATTTTCATTTTTATCTCTATTTTTTTTCTACCATCATTTATCTTGGAATTGTGATTAGTGTGTCTATATTAGGGCTATTCATTGGGCGATTGATAAATAAAAAATACGGTAATATATAGCCCAGTAGGGTACGCACTGTGTACCGCTTCCAGTATGGCTAATCTATTACTTCGCCAACCACGCCATTCTGGGGGCGCTGTCCCAACCGCAAGCGAACATGATCGACCGGCCCGGCCTCAGCTACGGCCTGTTCCATCTCCACGCCCAGCCGATTAAACTCTACGGCACCCTCACCACCCGCGTGGAGTTTCAAGGCTTGAATATGGACATCGGCCACCTGCGTTCCATCCGTTGGAGCAAGGCGAACGACCCGCAAGCCTGGGTCGCCTACAACCGGATGCGCGGCCAGCAGGCCAGCGCCCTGGAACACGCCACCCCGGAGCAATTCTGGGTGGATCGCACACAGTGCCGCTACACCGACGAGAACGGCCAGACCGTCAACCCCACCCGCCCCGACTGCCCCCAAGCCGTCAGCGCGGTCAAAGCCCTCGCCCTCGCCGCCCGTCAGGGCCAGAAGATTTTCACGATCACTTCCAAGAACGCCGCGACCGTGTTGCCGCAACTTTCGGTCAGTCGCAGTGTGGCCGCTGAAATCCGCAACGCCGTCGCCACTGGCAAGGAAGTGACTGTGCATGAGAAGCCCATCAACGCTTATGGCTTCAGCGGTACTGGCTACATCATCGTTGATCCCGATACGGGCAGCGGGGCGTATTTGATTGAGGCAGGGGGGAATGGGGCGGTTGCATTTATCATGGGTGTAATAATAGGATCAATGCTTATTATGCTTGTTGAGGTTTCAGTGCAGGTCATCATGACATTGCCTCCGGCCCTATGGGCACCATTTGAACTTGCAATAGTTATAGCGTTAATCGCATTTTTAGCAGCAGGAGCAGGCTTTCTCGCAGGAAAAAGTGACCTTGAGATTGGATGCTTCATTCAAGGTATAGTGTGGAGTACATTTTCTGCTGGTGCTGGAATTTTAGCTGGAGTACCTGCTTCTAAAATCGCACAGTGGATTATTTTTGCTTTAGGTGCTGTGATTACTATACCTAACATAACGGCTGCTACTCAGGTTCAAGGCTGCCTATTCGAGAGTCCCTAATGATAAAAATATCAAATATTAATATTCTTGATCCGCTCATTCCTTCAATAGTAGGCTTACTGATTGTACTTACTTCGTGGCTTGTCAGTATATTAGGCTACTCTGATCTTACTAAGATAAATAGCCTAGGAGAATATCGTTCCATAAAATGGACATGGTTTATATTGATCAGTTTATTGTTTATCGCTATTTGTTTACGCTTGGCCTATAAAAATAGACTCTTAGTTTCACATGAGGGATTTGTGTATTTATTTTATGCATATGTACTAGGTGGAACAGGCATACTGTTAGGTCTATTTATCTCCAGCAGTGGTGTTGTTTTAGTATCAGTGGGTGCGTTCTTTGCCCAATATGGCCGGTCGCTTCAAAGATAGACTTATATATAGCACCCCTTTCCAGGTTATAGATTGGGTATTTGCTGTGACCATAACATCTGAGAAATTTATCATTATTTTCAATCATTTAAAATTGACAGTGGAATCAAAGATTCCACGACCTGGAAAGGATCGCTATAGGCGTTCACTTCTCTCTCCCGGTAACGGCTGACTTCTCTTCACAAGCCCGCCAGGATACGCACCGCGTACCACTTCCGGCATGATCAATCTATTCACCCACCACGCCGTCCTGGGGGCGCTGTCCCAACCGCAAGCGAACATGATCGACCGGCCCGGCCTCAGCTACGGCCTGTTCCATCTCCACGCCCAGCCGATTAAACTCTACGGCACCCTCACCACCCGCGTGGAGTTTCAAGGCTTGAATATGGACATCGGCCACCTGCGTTCCATCCGTTGGAGCAAGGCGAACGACCCGCAAGCCTGGGTCGCCTACAACCGGATGCGCGGCCAGCAGGCCAGCGCCCTGGAACACGCCACCCCGGAGCAATTCTGGATCGACCGCACGCAGTGCCGCTACCCCGACGAGAACGGCCACGTCATCAACCCCAACCTGACCGACTGCCCTCAAGCCGTCAGCGCGGTCAAGGCCCTCGCCCTCGCCGCCCGCCAGGGCCAGAAGGTTTTCACGATCACTTCCAAGAACGCCGCGACCGTGTTGCCGCAACTTTCGGTCAGTCGCAGTGTGGCCGCTGAAATCCGCAACGCCGTCGCCACTGGCAAGGAAGTGACTGTGCATGAGAAGCCCATCAACGCTTATGGCTTCAGCGGTACTGGCTACATCCTCGTCGATCCAGAGACCGGCGCAGGGGCGTATTTGATTGAGAGCCTATACGAAAACTAAATATATTTAAAACAAATACTTACTGGCTGGCAGTGTAGCTTTTTAGACTTGGAAGGCGCTCTATCATCAGTAAGTCAATGTTTTTAAACAGCGAATTCCCATATAGGCTTTGAGAGCGGGGGGAATGGGGGGAGTCTGGCAACAAAAACCGCTTGGGCTTTAGGGGCAGTTATAGGAACTTTATTTTGGACGATTTTAGCTATTTTTATTGCGGCATTGATATATGCGATTATATCGCTTTTTATAACTATTTTGCCAGTAGTAGCAGCAGCTACAGCAGTAGTAATATCTGGAGCATCTCTGTTTATAAGTGCTGAAATTTATTTGTCAGACCCATGTATACAAGCAATTTTTCAGAATATTGGTGCGGGAATGATAGCGTCACCAATTGGTGCAGCTATAGGGAGTATAGTATCTGAGTTGGTTTATAGTCTAGCTTTAGGCTTGGGTATTACCTTAAATCTTGCAACAGGAGCATTTAAAACATGTTCGCAGACACCCTAGATTTCTTAACTTACTTTACAAAATTTTATGCCGTCAAAATTACACCGTTTATAATTATTCTTATGTATATTATTTTTCTAAACAGGAAAAAGATTTTAAGCAATATCATATATGCTATAATCTCAATCTTAATTTATATTTATGGATTTATTGTTTCTTTTTATGCTGGAATAACTGCTATAGGATGGTTTATCACTCTTATAATACAATATAAACTTTATAATTATTTTAAGCCTCATATAAAAAACGTAAATTTAAATAATAGACCTGTTCCCAAATAAGCCCGTAGGGTACGCACCGCGTACCACTTTCGGCATGGCCAATCTATTACTTCGCCAACCACGTACCACGCCATTCTGCGGGCGCTGTCCCAGCCACAAGCCCGAATGATCGACCGGCCCGGCCTCAGTTACGGCCTGTTTCATCTCCACGCCCAGCCGATTAAACTCTACGGCACGCTCACCACCCGCGTGGACTTCAAGGGCTTGAACCTGGACATCGGTCACCTGCGCGCCCTGCGCTGGAGCAAAGTGAACGACCCGCCAGCCTGGGTCGCCTACAACCGGATGCGCGGCCAACAGGCCAGCGCCCTCGAACACGCCACCCCGGAGCAATTCTGGGTGGATCGCAACCAATGCCGCTATACCGACGAGAACGGCCAGACCGTCAACCCCAATCTGCCCGACTGCCCCCAAGCCGTCAGCGCGGTCAAGGCCCTCGCCATCGCCGCCCGTCAGGGCCAGAAAATCTACACGATCACCGCAAAGAACGCCGCTGTCGCCTTACCGCAACTTTCGGTCAGTCGCAGCGTAGCCGCCGAAATTCGTAACGCCGTCGCCGCCGGTAAGGAAGTGACCGTGCATGAGAAGGCCATCAACGCTTATGGATTCAGTGGAGTGGGCTATATTATCGTCGATCCCGATACGGGCAGTGGGGCGTATTTGATTGAGGGCGGGGGGAGTGGGGGATCTCTGGCAACTAAGATTGGATTAGCTTTAGGGTATACTTTGGCTATTTTAGGTCTTCTTATAATGATTACTACTATAGCTTATAGTATAAGTCTTGTTATAATAGAATATCTTGCGATTCAAGCTACCACAATTGCTGCTTCAAATATAATTGCTGCAATGTCAACTTTGTTTTTTTCTTCTACTGAAACATTATCCGGCCCTTGGGCAACATTTTTTCGAGATATAGCATTGGCAACAATCGCGACGATGGCAAGTGTATTAGTATTACCTCCAATTACTGCACCCGCCGTTATTGTTGGGTTAGTTCTAGCAATTCTGGCTGCTATTATTGACGCTTTTGTCTATCCTTCTAGATGATCTATACCATGAAAACTCATCTTTTAAAATTTATAATTATATGGCTTCTTTTTTTTCATTGTTTAGAATTCTATATATTTTCCTCGAAGGAAAAGTTGCAAATTATCTTATAATTTTTTTAATTTTAGCTTTTCTGGTTATTATTATTGCGTTATCTAAATCTTGGCGAACGCGGCGATCCTGGCGGGTTGACGACCCTGACGTGGAAGCCCGGTAGCCCAGTAGGGTACGCACTGTATACCGCTTTCCGGCAGGGCCAATCTATTACTTCGCCAACCACGCCATTCTGGGGGCGCTGTCCCAACCGCAAGCCCGGATGATCGACCGGCCCGGCCTCAGCTACGGCCTGTTTCATCTCCAGGCCCAGCCGATTAAACTCTACGGCACCCTCACCACCCGCGTGGAGTTCAAGGGCTTGAACCTGGACATCGGTCACCTGCGTTCCATCCGTTGGAGCAAAGTGAACGACCAGCCCGGTAGGTCGGGCACAGAGCTTACCCGACATTCGCTTTCCCCAATCCCCCGAACTGGTCGGACAACACTCTACTTTTACCCGACTCACCCGGAAATTGGCCAATGCACTACCGCCGTTCAATGTAAACCTGGTCGCAGGCGGAGTACGCACCGCGTATCCCACGGAGCGCGACGACTTCTCAACCTCAAGCGGCGTGGCGGTCAGTGGGTTGAGGTGCGGATTCCAAGAGGTCATCATCGTCGGTGAAAAAAGTATCCAGTGGTCGCCCTTGGAAGCGATATCCTTGATCACCAGGATAGGATTCCCGATGCGGATTTTCCCCCGACCACAAGCGCCTTGGGATTCCAGCCGGGAACGCGCGACAGGCTTGTTCGCCCAAATAGTGCGCGCAAATTTTACAATTATCCTGGTACCCAACGATCATGGGATGATTCCTCCGTACTGCTGGTATAAATTCAATACATCGGCAAGCAACATTCTTCCCGCCAACAACGCCGCAAAGGTTTCCGCCATAAACTCGCGGACCGATTGCTCCGCATAGAGGCTGACCTGTGCCGCAATGGCCGCTTCTGGATGGGTCAATAACGGGTTCTTCCAATACACTGTAGAGGCTTTCCGAAAAAACATCAAATGACCCAATTCATGCCAAATCGCATGATGCGGATGATCACTAGACCAATACTTGATTTGATATTGTTGCTTCGCCTCCGCCGCCGGATCAGACCAATACGTCGCTTGGGGATTTAGATACAAATACGATTTCCCTGTTCTCCTGCTAAACGCGAACGCTGTTGGCAAATGATCGGATGGAATTTGAAGATGCCGCGCCCAAGTGGGAAATTTATGGGCATCCACCTTTAGATAATCAGGGGCAGCGATCCCTCGTCGTACCATCACGTCCAGCGCATCGTTTACTGCGTTGGCAATCGCCAAGCTTTGCTGATAGTCGGCCGACTTGACGCCCAGTTTGAGCGCCTCCTGCTCGGCCTGCTGAACGGTGTTGCTCCAGATGAATGCGGGCATGCCTTGATTATCCACCACCTTCCCCAGCCGCTTCCACTGGTATAGATTGGAGCGCCTGCTAAACCCGACCGCCGCCCCGACCGCCGCCGATCTGGCCGAGACCCTGGACGCCCCCCAGACCGCCGCGATCCAGAAGTTGGCGGCCGAGCTGGGCCACAACCCGCATAAAATCTATCAATGGGTGCATGACCACGTATTCTTCTTCCCCAGCTACGGCAGCGTGCAAGGGGCGCAAGACACGCTGGACAAGCAGAGCGGCAACGCCTTCGATCAGGCCAGCCTGTTGATCGCGCTGTTGCGCAGCGCCCGGATTCCGGCCCGGTACGTCTACGGCACGGTGGAGATGCCGGCGGCGCAGGTGATGAACTGGGTGGGCGGGGTGGAGACGCCGGACGCCGCCCAGCAGCTTCTCGGCCAGGGCGGGATTCCCAATACCGCCCTGGTGGCGGGCGGCACGGTCCAGGCGTTCCGCATCGAGCACGTCTGGGTGGAAGCGTATCTCGATTACCACCCCGACCGGGGGGCGAAGCACGTCGGCGGGCAGACTCCCGGCGATGCCTGGGTGGCGATGGACCCCAGCTTCAAGCAGTACACCTTCACGCCGGGGATGGACCTGCCAACCGCCGTGCCCTTCGACGCCCAAGGATTCCTGGAGCGCGCCCAGCGGGGCGCGACGGTGAACGAGGCGGAAGGGTGGGTGCGGAATCTCAACCAAGCCCGTATCGAGCAAGACCTGCGCGCCTATCAGCAACGGCTGGACACCTACCTGAAGGCCCAGAAGAACGGCCAAGCGACCGTGGGCGACGTGCTCGGCACCCAGACCGCGACGATCGATCCCCTGCCCTATCTGGCTGGGACCTTGCCCTACACGGTCAAAACCACCGCCACGCGGTTCAGCGAACTGCCCGCCACCCTGCGCCACCAATTCCGCTACCGCATCTACCTGGATGCGCACAGCCGCCGGATCGAGGCGACCCCGCTGTTGGAGTTTCAGGCCCCCACCGTGAGCCTGGCCGGCAAGAAGCTGACCCTGGCCTGGGTCGCCGCCAGCGCCGCCGATCAAAGAGCCATCGAAGCCCTGCTGCCCAAACCCCATGCCGACGGCAGTCCGATCCAACCGAGCGAACTGCCCACGAGCTTGCCGGCCAGCCTCCGCCTCAAGCCGCAACTGCGGGTCGAGGGCGAGGTCAAGGCCGAAGGCCCCGGCCTGTCGGTCGGCGCCGAACCGGTCGGGGCGGGCGCGTTCACCACCTACGCCCACCTGAACGACTGGGACGAAACTGTCGAAGCCCTGGTCGCCGGTCAACAAACCGCCCTGGGCTTGAGTATTCAAGGGATCAGCGCCGCCCAACTGAAGACCCTGAAGGACCGGATGGACCAGACCAAGGCCACTCTCGAACGCGCCCAGGCCGCTCCGGAAAGCCAGCGCCCGGCGATCCTCAAGGACCTCACCGGCGAGAACCTCACCGGCGATCTGCTCACCGCGACAATCTGGGGCTACTTCGCCAACCACGCCGTCCTCGGGGCGCTGTCCCAGCCGCAAGCCCGGATGATCGACCGGCCCGGCCTCAGCTACGGTTTATTCCATCTCCACGCCCAGCCGATTAAACTCTACGGCACGCTCACCACCCGCGTGGAATTCAAGGGCTTGAACATGGATATCGGCCACCTGCGTTCCATCCGTTGGAGCAAGGCCAACGACCCCACCGCCTGGGTCACCTACAACCGCCTGCGCGGGCAACAGGCCAGCGCCCTCGAACACGCCACGCCGGAAGCCTTCTGGATCGACCGCACGCAATGCCGCTATACCGACGAGAACGGCCACGTCATCAACCCCAACCTGCCCGACTGCCCCCAAGCCGTCAGCGCGGTCAAGGCCATTGCCATTGCCGCCCGCCAGGGCCAGAAGATTTTCACGATCACTTCCAAGAACGCCGCCGTCGCCCTGCCCCAACTCACTGTGAGCCGCACCGTGGCCGCTGAAATTCGTAACGCCGTCACCACCGGCAAGGAAGTGACCGTGCATGAGAAACCGATCAACGCTTATGGCTTCAACGGTACTGGCTACATCCTCGTTGATCCCGAGACCGGAGCCTGTCCATTACACACATCTCTAACCGGTGGATTGGATATGGAGATCAGACGCCA
>JARSSO010000041.1 GCA_029624765.1 Candidatus Contendibacter sp.
ATGGTCGGCCCTAAAGACTGAAGGTAGACTAGAGTTGTCAACCATGCAAGACTTGTTCGTTACAGTTTCTTACAAATTTTGCTGACAAGATTCGCTGAGTTTTCGGGCATCGAAAAGTCACCGAAGTCGCCAGACGGAGAACCAAAAGCAACGTCCCCAAACGACCGAGGCGCCTTGACGGCGCCTTGAATCGTGGTTATTTGGCCAGCTTGTCCGGCAATCGCTTGCGGAAATCCAAACCCTCCTTGTCGGCGTCTACCGTCACTGTATCGCCCGGCCCGAACTCGCCGGCCAGAATCCGTCGCGCTAGCGGGTTTTCCAGCTCCTGCTGGATCGCCCGCTTGAGCGGTCGCGCCCCGTAAACCGGGTCGAAGCCAGCCTCGCCGAGTCGATCCAGCGCCGCTTCGGTAACCTCCAAACCCATCCGCCGGTCGGCCAAGCGCTTACGTAGATAACCGATCTGAATGTCGGCAATCGCCCGAATCTGTTCTCGACCCAGCGGATGGAACACCACCACCTCGTCGATGCGATTGACGAACTCGGGTCGGAATTGATCGGCCACCTGCGCCATCACCATGCTCTTCATCAGCGGGTAATTGTTCTGCGCCGCCAGTTCCTGAATCATCTGCGAACCGAGGTTGGAGGTCATCACCACCACGGTGTTGCGAAAATCCACCGTCCGTCCCTGGCCGTCGGTCAGCCGCCCGTCGTCCAGCACCTGCAACAGCACGTTGAATACGTCCTGATGCGCCTTTTCGATCTCGTCTAGGAGGATGACCGAGTAAGGCCGTCGCCGCACCGCCTCGGTTAGATAGCCGCCTTCCTCGTAACCGACGTAGCCAGGCGGCGCACCGATCATCCGGGCCACCGAGTGCTTCTCCATGAACTCCGACATGTCGATCCGCACCATCGCCTCATCGGTGTCGAACAGAAATCCCGCCAGCGCCTTGCACAGTTCGGTCTTGCCGACCCCGGTTGGGCCGAGGAACAGGAACGAACCATTAGGCCGGTTGGGATCGGACAGCCCAGCGCGCGACCGGCGAATGGCGTCGCTCACCGCCTTGACCGCTTCGTCCTGTCCCACCACCCGTCGGCGAATGGCTTCCTCCATCCGCAGCAGCTTGTCGCGCTCGCCTTCCAGCATCTTCGCGACCGGAATACCGGTCCACTTGGAAACCACCTCGGCGATTTCCTCGTCGGTGACCTTGTTGCGCAGCAGTTTGAATTCACCGTGCTCGGCGGCGCTGGCCTGCGCCAGTTTTTGTTCCAGTTCCGGAATGCGGCCGTAGGTCAGCTCCGACATCCGCCCCAAGTCGCCGGCGCGACGGGCCGTATCCAGTTCCAGCCGCGCTCGTTCCAATTCTTCCTTGACCTGCGCCGAACCGTGCAGGGCCAGCTTCTCCGCCTTCCAAACCTCCTCCAGGTCGGCGAACTCGCGCTCCAGCTTGGCGATTTCCTGTTCCAGAAGTTCCAGCCGCCTCTTCGACGCTTCGTCACCTTCCTTCTTCAGCGCCTCGCGCTCGATCTTGAGCTGGATCAGCCGCCGCTCCAGCCGGTCCATGGTTTCCGGCTTGGAGTCGATTTCCATGCGGATGCGGGAAGCCGCCTCGTCCACCAGGTCGATGGCCTTGTCGGGCAGATTGCGGTCGGTGATGTAGCGGTGCGACAACGTAGCGGCGGCGACGATGGCCGGGTCGGTGATTTCAACCCCGTGATGGACCTCGTAGCGCTCGTTCAGGCCGCGCAGAATGGCGATGGTGTCCTCGACGCTCGGCTCGCTCACCAGCACCTTTTGGAAGCGCCGCTCCAGGGCCGCGTCCTTCTCAACGTATTTGCGGTATTCGTCCAGCGTGGTCGCGCCGATGCAGTGCAATTCGCCGCGCGCCAGCGCCGGCTTGAGCATGTTGCCGGCGTCCATCGAACCCTCGGCCTTGCCGGCGCCGACCATGGTGTGCAGCTCGTCCATGAACAGGATGATCTGGCCTTCCTGCTTGGCCAGGTCCTTCAACACCGCTTTCAACCGCTCCTCAAATTCGCCGCGAAACTTGGTGCCGGCGATCAGTGCGCCCATGTCCAGCGCCAGGACCCGCTTGTGCTTGAGTCCTTCCGGCACTTCGCCGTTGATGATGCGCTGGGCCAGACCTTCGACGATGGCGGTCTTGCCGACGCCGGCCTCGCCGATCAACACCGGGTTGTTCTTGGTGCGCCGCTGCAAAACTTGAATGGTGCGGCGGATTTCGTCGTCGCGGCCGATCACCGGATCGAGCTTCCCCTGCTCGGCCCGCTCGGTCAGGTCGATGGTGTAACGTTCCAGCGCCTGCCGCTGATCCTCGGCGTTCTGGTCCTCAACCTTCTGGCCGCCGCGCATGGCCTCGATGCCGCGTTCGATCAGGCTCCGGGTTGCCCCGGCCTTGCGCAGCAAAGTGCCCAGTTCGCCCTTGTCCTCCAGCGCGGCCAGCACGAACAGCTCGGAGGAGATGTAGGCATCCTTGCGCTGCTGGGCCAGTTTGTCGGTCAGATTCAGCAACCGCGACAGGGCGTTGGAAATCTGCACGTCGCCGCCAACGCCTTCGACGCGCGGCAGCCGGTCCAGCGCTTCGCCAAGCTGGGAGCGCAGCAGGTTGACGTTCACATCCGCCTGGACGAGCAGCGGCCGCACTGTGCCACCGTCCTGGTCGAGCAAGGCCGCCATCACGTGCGCCGGTTCGATGAATTGATGATCGCGGCCCACCGCCAGACTTTGGGCGTCGCTCAGGGCCAGTTGAAACTTGCTGGTCAGTTTGTCCATCCGCATCGCAGGTTCACTCCCGTGAGGAAATCATTTCCCTACGAAATGGCGGTGGTTTGAAGAAATTCAAGGGAATTCGATTGTCGCCTATCCTCGAATCAGCGTCCCGATGCCGGCGTCGGTGAACAGTTCCACCAGCACCGCGTGCTCGATCCGCCCGTCGATGATGTGCGCCGCCTTGACCCCGCCGAGCACCGCGTCCAGCGCGCAGGCGATTTTCGGCAACATGCCGCCATGAATGGTCCCGTCTTCGATCAACGCCTCCACTTGGCGGGCATCCAGGCCGGTCAGCAGCTTGCCTTCCCGGTCCAGTACGCCGGTGGTATCGGTCAGCAGCATCAGCTTCTCGGCGCGCAGCACCTCGGCCACCTTGCCCGCCACCAGATCGGCGTTGATGTTGTAGGACTGCCCGTCCGGACCGACCCCGATTGGGGCGATCACCGGAATGTAATTGCCGGCGGTCAACGTCTCAACGATGGATTTATCGATGCTGGCGACTTCGCCGACGTGGCCGATGTCGATGATTTCCGGCACTTCCAGGTCGGGACTTTTGCGGGTGATGGTCAGCTTGCGGGCATGGATCAAATCGCCATCCTTGCCGGTCAGACCCACCGCGCAACCGCCGTGGCGGTTGATGTTGTTGACGATTTCCTTGTTGACCAGCCCCCCCAGCACCATCTCCACCACGTCCATGGTCTCGCTGTCGGTGACCCGCATCCCGTCCACGAAGCGGCTTTCCTTGCCGATGCGCTTGAGGAGATTGCTGATTTGCGGTCCGCCACCGTGCACCACTACTGGATTGAAGCCGACCAGCTTCATCAGCACGATGTCGCGGGCGAAGCTGTTTTTCAGATGCTCGCTTTCCATGGCGTTGCCGCCGTACTTGACCACGATGGTTTTGCCGGCAAAGCGGCGGATGTAGGGCAGCGATTCGGTGAGAACGTGCGCCACCTGGGTGGCGGCCTGGGCGTCGAGAGCCATGGGGTTGGTCAACCTCGAAATGGAAAAGGAAAAACGGAAGGGGTCAGAAGGGTAGGCGCAAACCGGGTTGCAACGCCAGCAGTTGCCGGCGGAAGCGATCCTGAACCTCACTCATGGCGGCGGGATCGTCGGCCTCGAACCGCAGCACCAGGCTGGGCGTGGTGTTGGAGGCGCGCACCAGGCCCCAGCCGTGGGAAAATTCCACCCGTAGCCCGTCCAGGGTAATCAGCCGCGCGTTCGGGCCGAAATCCGCCCGCGTCATCAACCGGTTCATGAAGGCGAACGGTTCGCCCTCGGCCATGTCCAGCCGCAGTTCCGGCGTGCTCAGGCCGGTGGGCCAGGCGGCGAAGAATTCCGTGCTCGACCCCTTGCACCGGGCCAGCAGCCGCAGCAGCCGGGCAGCAGCGTAAAAGGCGTCGTCGAACCCGAACCAGTCGTCGGCGTGGACGAAGTGGCCGGTCATCTCGCCGCCCAGCAAGGCGCCGGTTTCGCGCATCTTGGCCTTGATCAACGAATGGCCGGTTTTCCACAGGATCGGCTGGCCGCCGAGCCGCTCGATCAAGCGGGTCAGATGCCAGGAACACTTGACGTCGTAGACCACCGCCGCGCCGGGATGCTGGACCAGCACCTCCTCGGCCAGCGGCATCAACACCCGGTCCGGCCAGATGATTTCCCCAGTGTCGGTGACCACGCCCAGCCGGTCGGCGTCGCCGTCGAACGCCAGCCCGATGTCGGCTCGCTGTTCGCGCACCGCCGCTTGTAAATCGGCCAGATTTTCCGGGATGCTGGGGTCGGGGTGATGGTTGGGAAACCGCCCATCCACCTCACAGTACAGTTCCACCACGTCGGAACCCAGCGCCCGCAACAATGGCGGGGCGGTGTGAGCGGCGATGGCATTGCCGCAATCCACCACGACCTTGAGCGGTTTGGGCAGCCGCAGGGCAGCCGCGATGCGTTGGGTGTAAGCGGCGCGGATGTCGGCGAACCGCTCGCCGCCGTGACCGTGGCGCAAATCGCCGGTTTCGATCCGGCGGCGCAGGTCGCGGATGACCTCGCCGTGCAGGGCGATGCGGTCGATGACGATTTTCAAGCCATTGTATTGCGGCGGATTGTGGCTGCCGGTGACCATTACGCCGGCATGGCTGGAGCCGAGGGTGTGGGTGGCGTAGTACAGCAGGGGCGTGGAGACCGCGCCCAAATCCAGCACGTCCAATCCGGCGGCGCGAATGCCCGTCTTGAGCGCGGCGCACAGCGCGGGGCTGGACAGCCGTCCGTCGCGGCCCACGGCGACGCAGGTTTCGCCCCGTTCGGCGGCCAGGCTGCCCACCGCCTGACCGATGTCCCGCACCACCTCCGGCGTCAGGTCGCGGTCCACCACGCCACGGATGTCGTATTCCCGAAAGATGGATTTTTTCATGCGGGCGCTGTCAATGCCGCCCGGAATGGCCGAAGCCGCCGACGCCGCGCTGGCTGGGGGTGAATTCGGGGACAATTTCGAATCGGGCGCGGATTACCGGCACGATCACCAACTGGGCGATGCGCTCGCCGACAGCGACGGTGAACGGGGCGTGGCCCCGGTTCCAGCACGACACCAGCAGCTCGCCCTGGTAATCGCTGTCGATCAACCCCACCAGATTGCCCAGCACGATGCCGTGTTTGTGACCCAGACCGGAGCGCGGCAGGACCATTGCCGCCAGGCCAGGGTCGCCGATGTGAATGGCGATTCCGGTGGGGATCAGATGCGTTTCGCCCGGATGCACCGTCAGGGGTTCCGGCAGGCAGGCGCGCAAATCCAGGCCGGCCGAGCCGGTGGTGGCGTAGTGGGGCAGGGGAAGGTCTTGACCCAGCCGGGGGTCGAGGATTTTAAGTTCGATGGTTTGGTGGGTCATGCCGCGTCCGGCTTGATGCTGTTGAGGAGGCTTCGACCATGTAAATTCTGGCGCGCGATGGTCAATGCCGTGGACAGGGATGATAACCTTACCAAAACTCGCGCGGCGATGCTGTGTTTGCATACAAAAAATGCCTGGATTTCGCCGTGCATGATTCGGTCTTTGCTCGATCATGTGTTGCCGTAAGAGACGAACTGGTGTTTGCGGTTGCCCGCGGTAGTGTGTCAGGTATTATATGGCCCATAAAATATTTAAAAATCAAAAAATTATTTGCGCTCCCGGTAAGTTTTCCCTGTCCTATGCATCCATCGCCAAAGCGTAATTTCATTACTTCACTTCTGTTGTGATTTTATGGAGCAAAAAAATCAACACTTCCGCAGGCATAAAGTGATTGTTGAAGCCACCGACCCCTAGCGGTGGAACATCGTGCAGCTCAAGGGGGGATGCCTTATAGTGGGGCCAACGGGAGCAAATCCCATGGCCCATCCATACTGAGTCGAATTCCCTCACCGTTGGACAACCCTCTTGATTAGCCGCGTCGCCCAGGGAGCCGCCGCCGAGGACCTGGCTCTTCGTTATCTGGAAGCGCGGGGCCTGAGCCTGGTGGCGCGCAATTTCCGGTGTCGCGTCGGCGAACTGGACCTGATCATGCGCGATGGCGAACAACTGGTGTTCGTGGAAGTGCGCAGCCGCCGCCACAATCGCTACGGCACGCCCGCCGAATCGATCACTCGAACCAAGCAACAGCGCCTGTTGCGGACCGCCGCGCTCTACCTGCAACGCCAGCGTCTTGACCCGCCCTGCCGCTTCGATGTAGTGGCTATTCTCCAGGCCGGCGACGAGCCGCGGATGGAATGGATTCGAGACGCCTTTCAATTGAACTGAATGACCGACAATTCCGCCAAAGTGGCCGAGTACTCCACCATGCCCGTTGATCGCACCGCCCAATTACAAGACCTGCTCGCCCGCCGCATCCTGATTCTCGACGGCGCGATGGGCACCATGATCCAGAGCTACCGCTTGCAAGAGGCGGATTATCGCGGCGAACGCTTCCGTGACTGGCCCTGCGATCTCAAAGGCAACAACGATCTGTTGGTGTTGACCCAACCGGCGATTATTCGTGAAATTCACGCGGCCTATTTGGAAGCGGGCGCGGACATCATCGAGACCAACACCTTCAATTCCACTGCGGTATCGATGCACGACTACGGCATGGAAAGCCTGGTGCTGGAACTGAACCGCGAGGCGGCGAAATTGGCGCATGCGGTCGCGGATCGCTACAGCACGCCAGAACGGCCCCGTTTTGTCGCTGGGATTCTCGGCCCAACCGGGCGCACCGCCAGCCTGTCGCCAGATGTGAATAATCCCGGCTTTCGTAATATCCGCTTCGATGATCTGGTCACAGCCTATACCGAGGCTGCGCAAGGGCTGATTGAAGGCGGTGCGGATATTCTGCTGGTCGAAACCATCTTCGATACGCTCAATGCCAAGGCGGCGCTGTTCGCCATCCAGCAAATTTTCGACGAGACGGGAAACCGTTTGCCGGTGATGATTTCCGGCACCATCACCGATAAATCCGGGCGTACCCTGTCCGGCCAGACTACAGAAGCCTTTTGGAACTCGCTATCCCACATCCGCCCGTTGTCGTTTGGCCTGAATTGCGCGTGGGGGGCGAGCCAGCTGCGGCCTTATATTGCGGAACTGGCCCGCATCACTGATCTGCCGGTTTCCGCCCACCCGAATGCCGGGCTGCCAAACGCCTTTGGCGAGTACGATGAAAGCCCGGAGACGATGGCCGCCAAAATCCGCGAATTCGCCGAAAGCGGCTTTCTCAACATCGTCGGCGGTTGCTGCGGCACCACCCCTGCCCATATCCGCGCCATCGCCGAAGCAGTCAAGGATTTTCCGCCGCGTGCGATTCCCACGATTGAGCCGCGCTGTCGGCTGTCTGGCCTGGAGCCGCTCAACATCGGCCCGGATTCGCTGTTCGTGAATGTCGGCGAGCGCACCAACGTCACCGGCTCGGCGGTGTTCAAGCGGCTGATCAAGGCCGGGGACTACACCGTCGCGCTCGACGTCGCCCGCCAGCAGGTCGAGAACGGCGCGCAAATTATCGACATCAACATGGATGAGGGGATGCTCGACTCAAAGGAAGCGATGGTCACGTTTCTGAATCTGATCGCCGCCGAGCCAGACATCAGCCGCGTGCCGGTGATGATCGATTCGTCCAAGTGGGAAATTCTGGAGGCGGCGCTCAAGTGCATCCAGGGCAAGCCGGTGGTGAATTCGATCAGCCTGAAGGAAGGCGAGGCGGAATTCATTCGTCAGGCGCACTTGATTCGCCGTTATGGCGCGGCGGCCATCGTCATGGCGTTCGACGAGCAGGGCCAGGCCGACACCGAGGAACGCAAATTCGCCATCTGCCAGCGCGCCTATCGGATTCTGACCGAGCAAGCCGGTTTCCCGCCGCAGGACATCATCTTCGATCCCAACATCTTCGCCGTCGCTACCGGCATCGCGGAACACAACAACTACGCGGTGGATTTCATCGAGGCCACCCGGCGGATCAAGGCGGAACTGCCGCACGCGCTGGTTTCCGGCGGTGTTTCCAACGTCTCCTTCTCGTTCCGGGGCAACAACCCGGTGCGCGAGGCGATTCATTCGGTCTTCCTCTATCACGCCATCCAGGCCGGCCTGACCATGGGCATCGTCAACGCCGGCCAGCTGGCGATTTACGAGGAAATCCCGCCGGAGCTGCGGGAACGGGTCGAGGACGTGATTCTCAACCGCCGCCCGGACGCCACCGAGCGGCTGTTGGAAATCGCCGACCAGTACAAAGACGATTCCCCCTCGCCCTCTGGAAAAGGGGCCAGAGGTGAGGGTGTGGACTGGCGTTCCTGGCCGGTGGCGAAGCGGTTGGAACACGCCCTGATCAAAGGGATCGACGAGTTCATCGAAACCGATACCGAGGAAGCTCGCCAGCAAGCCGAACGGCCCTTGCACGTCATCGAAGGGCCGCTGATGGACGGGATGAACGTGGTCGGCGATCTGTTCGGCGCGGGCAAGATGTTTTTGCCACAGGTAGTGAAATCGGCGCGGGTGATGAAAAAATCCGTGGCTTACCTGATCCCATTCATCGAAGCCGAGCAAACTGGCGGCGAACGGCGTTCGAACGGGCGGATCGTGCTGGCCACGGTCAAGGGCGACGTGCACGACATCGGCAAAAACATCGTCGGCGTGGTGCTCCAGTGCAATAACTTTGAGGTCATCGACCTCGGCGTGATGGTGCCCGCCCAAAAGATTCTGGATACTGCCCGCGAGCACAATGCCGACATGATCGGCTTGTCTGGGCTGATTACCCCGTCGCTGGATGAAATGGTCAACGTCGCCAGGGAGATGAAACGGCAGGATTTTTCCATCCCGCTGCTGATCGGCGGCGCGACCACCTCGGCGATGCACACGGCGGTCAAGATCGACCCGCAGTATTCCGGCCCAGTGATCTACGTCAAGGACGCTTCACGGGCGGTCGGCGTGGCGCAAAATCTGGTCGGCGCCGAGTCGCGCGAACCCTTTGTTGCCCGGATCAAGCGGGAGTGCGCCCAGAAACGGGAACAGCACGCCAACCGCCGACAACGGGAGCCGCTGTTGCCGCTGGCGCAAGTCCGCGCCAACCGGCCGACTCTCGACTGGTCGGCTTACGTTCCGCCCAGGCCCGCTTTTCTAGGTATTCGCACTTTCGATGATTACCCCTTGGCGGAACTGGTGGAACGGATCGACTGGACGCCGTTTTTCCATGCCTGGGAATTGCGCGGGCGTTATCCGGCCATTCTCGACGATCCCGAGCAGGGCGAGCAGGCTCGACATTTGTTCGCCGACGCCCAGACGATGTTGGACTGGATCATCACCGAACGCTGGCTGACGGCGCGGGCGGTGATCGGTTTTTTCTCAGCCAGCCGGGTTGGGGAAGACGACATCGCGCTGTATGCCGACGAGACCCGCGATCAGGTTCTGATGACGCTGCACCACCTGCGCCAGCAAGGCCCGAAACCAGACGGCAAGCCCCATCACTGCCTGGCCGACTGGATCGCGCCGCGCGAATCCAGCGTGGCCGACTACTTGGGGGCGTTCGCCGTGACCGCCGGCATCGGCATTGACGAACGAGTGGCGGAATTCGCGCGGACTCACGACGACTATCGCGCCATCCTGCTCAAAGCCCTGGCCGACCGGCTGGCGGAAGCCTTCGCCGAGCGATTGCACGAGCGGGTGCGCAAGGAATTCTGGGGCTACGCCAGCGGCGAGAAACTAAGCAACGAAGATTTGATCGCGGAAAACTATCGCGGCATCCGCCCCGCGCCCGGTTATCCGGCCTGCCCCGATCACACCGAAAAGGGGTTGCTCTGGCGGTTGCTGGACGTGGACCGCAACGCCGGGATTCATCTGACCGAAAGTTTCGCGATGACTCCGACGGCGGCGGTAAGCGGCTGGTACTTCAGCCATCCCGAGGCGCGCTATTTCGGCGTGGGCCGGCTGGAACGAGACCAGGTCGCCGATTACGCCCAGCGCAAGGGCTGGACCGTGGCGGAGGCGGAAAAATGGCTGGCGCCGAATCTCGGGTACGAACCGGAGGAATAAGAGGCTGCGCGGCCCCGTCCAGGTCGCGACTTGGGGTATAGTACCGGCGCGCGGGGTGCGGCGCCGCTCGCCAACGGGCGCGGCGACGGCCGTCATGCCCGTCGTGGACGCCGGGCAACAGAGGTCAGGTCATGGGGGAACAGCACGATGGAAATCAAGACGGTAACCGTGAATACGATAGGGTTCCTGGAAAAGGAACGACGGATGATCCGCAACATTCTGTCGTTGGCCAGCAACCGGGAGCATACCTACCAGTTGGCGCTCAGCAGCCAGGAAGCGGCTGACATCATGATCGTCAACGCCGACGATCCCTCGGCGATGGTGACCTGGAACGAAGTTCGCCAGGTTTTTCCGGAAACCCGCGTGGTGCTGGCATCGACCACGCCGGCCTTCGAATCGGACTATATCTGCATCCGGCGACCGCTGATCGCCAGCCAGTTGCACGGGGTGCTGACGCTGGGCGGACCGCAGAAGACGGCGGCAACGCCCAAGCCACACAAATACGAGATGCTTAAAAAGAGTTTTCTGTTCCGCAACCTGGCCCCGGGCCACCTGGAAAGGATCGCCGAATTGGCGCGAGTGTTGACGTTGCCCGCCCAGCATGTCGTGTTCGAGAAAACCGACGCGGGCGAGGAGATGCTCGTGGTGTTGAGCGGCCGGCTGAAAATCGGCGTCGCCAACCGAGAGGGACGGGAAATCGTCCTCGGCACGCTGGGACCAGGCGAAATCTTCGGCGAAATCGCCATGCTCGACGGTTGCGGGCGTTCGGCCACCGCAACCACATTGACGCCGTGTGAATTGCTGGGCATTCATCGCAAGGATTTCATGCCGTTCCTGGAGCAGAACCCCAAGGCGGCGGCGGACCTGATCACGGTGCTGGCCCTGCGGTTGCGGCTCAACACCGAGCAACTGGCGGAACTCATCACCGAGGAGGACGTGTTGCGGTGAGGTTCAAGGGATATTGTCGAAAGTCGAATCTTGCAATATGCCATCAACAAGCCTTGATATCATTCCGAACTGATAGTTACTGCCCGGCGACACGTTGCTGAGGTTTAAGGGATATTGTCGAAAGTCGAATCTCGCAATAGGCTATCAACAAATTTTGATATCATTCCTTGTTGATAGCTACCACCCGGCAACATGTCGAGCGGAGCTTACCCCCGCCACCGGGGAAGGAGATCGACATGTTGCTGCCAGACTGCGAAAACCTGGGTCGACCGGAGAAGGTACTGCCGCACTACGGGTAAGCCGCCAAAGGTGAAAATCGTTGGCCGCGTTGGGACTTGGAGTGTCCCATCGCCCGGCTGCTTTTGACGGGGAATAGCGTCAGCCTGTTCGGCCTGCGGCGCATCGGCAAATCGAGCCTGCTGGTGGGCATCGAGGAATTGATTCGCAAGGGCAAGGCCGTGCCGGTCACCTTGGAGTTGCAAGGTGCCCATCGCATCGAAACCCTGGTCGGGAAGCTGATGCAAGCCTGTGAAAAGGAAGGCCAAGGCACCCTTGTAGACGGTATTCGCAGCCTGTACGCGGGCGCCAGCACGAGAATGCCGGCGGCGGTGCGGGCGGTCTACCGGCTCGTCACCGGCGGCGCTGGCGAGGGGCAGGAATCTCAGGCGGGCGTCAAGGATGTGCTGGATTATCTGGAGGTCGCCCTCGGTCCGCTCGCCGAGAAGCTGCAAAAGAGCGACCGCAAGATCGTCCTGATCCTCGACGAATTACCGTTCTTCTGCCAGGACCTCCACGGCCAGGGCGGGGCGGACAAGCGGCATGTCGCCGCCTTTCTGAGCGAGCTGCGGCGCTGGCGGCGCGATGGGCTGACCATGCTGGTCGGGGGGTCCATCGGCGTCCACCGCCTGGAGCGGGACCTTGGCATCGATCCCAATCTGTTCGGCGATTTGAATCACGAACAGCTTCCTCCGCTAGAAAACGAGGACGCCGCCGCGCTGGTCGCGGCTCTAGTCCGTGGTTGCGCGTTTGATTTTTGGACGCCGGAACATGCTCAGGGCGTCATCGCCGCCCCACCTGCCGCCTATCCCACCTTTTTCCAGTCGATCTTTCTGGAGCTGCAACGCGCCGCCCGAGGTCGCGCGCTGACCGCCGAGCGGACGGGAGAAATCGCCGTCGAAACCACGGAAAAACTGCTGCAAGACAATTTCTTTCCCCAGTTCAACCACCGCCTGACCTATTACGAGGCGGCGGAAGCCGAGGTCGCGATGAAGCTGTTCCGGGTCTTGGCGCGAGAACCCACTCCCATTGCGGCCGATGTGTTGGGCAAGGAATTTCCGGAAGATTGGCCGTTGGCCCGCAAGACCGCGCTCCTCGCCGCCCTGAGGCAGGACGATTTCCTCCAGAAGCTCCCCGGCAACCATTTCGCTTTCGCCATGCCCCTGGTGGCGGCTTGGTGGAAGGAACAGGACGCTCTTGCCGGTTGATGCCCATCATGTCCACCGCCTACTCCCGTCTTGACCCGCCCAAGATCGACGTCTTCAATCCGCGACGCCTATCGGATCGCCAGGTCGAGGCCATCGCCACCGGCCGGGAGGACATCCTGGCCGAGTTGATCGAAACCATCCAACGAAACAGTCGGGGCGGGTCGATCCAGCACTTGGCCCTGGTGGCACCGCGTGGTTACGGCAAGAGCTTTTTGCTGCGCCAACTGCGATTCAAGGTGGAGGAATTGGCCGAGCAAGGCTGGCCGGTGCTCTACGCCCACTTGCCGGAGGAACTGCCTAACGTCTCGTCGGTGGCGGGATTGATGAGCGAGATTCGCCGCTTCGCCGTCGGCGACCTGAGTGGCGGCACCTATCATTTCCGCGAGGAGGCTCTCGACGCCCTGGATGCTGCCCTGGCGACCCTGGACCAGGTTCTGGACCAGCGTTTCGGTCCCGGCAAGGGATTGGTCGTGGCCGCCATCGAGAATTTCGACGAACTGCTGGAGAAGTTTGTCCGCAAGGCCAACCGCGCCATCCAACGCCGGGCGGGCGGATCACCCAAGGGAAAACGACCGCCTTCCGGCGTCACGGCGGGTGACTCGGCCGTCGAGCTAGCTCTGCGCGGGGTTTTAGAGCGCCGATCCAACCGACTCATGTTCGCCATCAGCGCCACCTGCAACATCCGCAACGACCACCCGGCGCATCCCCTGTTCCAGTGGATCAAGGAAAGATCGCTGGAAGCTTGGACCACGACCGAGGTACTCGCCTATGCCCTGCGCCGACGTCAGTTAGCGAAAGGCCAGGACGCCCTGCTTTCGCCTGGGGAACAGATCAGACTGAAAGCATTGGCCAACTTTACCGGCGGTGCTCCACGGATGATCGCGGTCTTGGTGGACCATTTACTGGACCAGGACCTGGAGCACGCGACGCTGAATCTGGCCGCGTTGATCGACGAGCTGACACCCTATTACAAGCATCGCATGGACGATCTCGGCGACGAGTGCCAGGAGGTGTTCGATGCGTTGCTGCGGGGCGGAGAGCCTGCCTCTCAGACTGAAATTGCCGCGCGTTTCACCGAAAAGCCGGCGCAAAACAAGATCGCCATGGCCTTCCACAAGCTGCAAGTGGAGCGGCTGGTGGTGGGGACGCGCGAGGTTGGCGGCCAAAGCAAATCTACGCTCTACCGCGCCACGGATCGGGTGATGGCCTATTGGTATAAACAGCGCCAAGTCATCGGTCACGATCCGGCCAAGTCTGGAATCAGCCATTTCGAGGAGGCAGTGGAACTGCTGGTCGGTTGGTATTCGCGGGATGATCTACGCATCGAGGCCGAGAATTTCGCCCACACCGGTCGCCGGGAGGAAGCGGCGTTCCTGCGTCACCTCAGCCGGCACGGGATAAGTCGGCCAGGATTGCCGGGGAGCGAATCGCCGCCCAGCCGCTGCGCCCCACGGCGACATCTGACCTTCGGCTTCGTACTGCGCCTGGAACTTCTGCTGCGCATCTTGGAACCGGTCGAGCAGATAGCCGGACGGGAGATTATCGATGCGTTCAAGTCGGACGCTTTGGGAGATTTGATCAAGCGCCTGGATCAGGAATCGCGGAAAACGACCGGACGTTGGCAAGTGTTTTTGCTGTGCGCGCTGGCGGTAGCTCATGCGCTGCGAGGCGCGACCCTGCGGGAAGACGAATGCGCGGAAATGGTGCTGGTCGAGGCGCTGCATGCCGCCGAATCGGATGTCGATGCAAACATCCTTGTTCGGCATTTTTCTGCCTTAGTGCAATTTCACATTGTTGGTGACATTGAAGCCGCTATTCGCGAAGTTGACAGCATGAATCTGGAGAGTGCCGCCACGCTGGAAGCGCGGATGGCCGCGCAGTATGACGCGGCTTGGGTAAACTGGCGGAGAAAGGATTATGAGACTAGCCTTCGGTTGTCGAAGATAGCCTTAGAGCTGGCAGTTAAGCTGGCCCTGCCAGCCTATGAAAGCCGGAGCCTGGATGCCATAGCTCATGTACTTGACCGATTGGGACGCTGGGGGGAAGCCTTGGAGGTTGCGCGGCAAGCGGTCGAACGGGCGAGGCAGGGGCAGGATGTAGGGCTGGAAGCAGATGCGCTGCTGCGAGTTTCCAATGTACTCTTCAAACTCGGTCGCCACCAAGAATCATTGGCGGAGGCCGAGAAAACTATGGAACAGGCGCGAAAGGTAGAGAACTCTCGGATCGCCTCTTCGGCGTTTGTCCAGCAAAGCGACTGCTTGAACGCGCTGCAACGCTCCGAAGAGGCGCTGACTGCCGCTCGGAAGGCCGAAACATGGGCGCAAACTGCTTTCGATGCCAACACCCAAGCCGAGGCGCTATTGCAGCAAGGAAGCGCCCTGACTGGTCTGGATCGTCGATCTGAAGCCATCGATCTGTTGCGCAAAGCCCTGGAGTTGGGCGGCGACAACGAAAATCTCCGATGGCGAATCCTGGGTTTTTTAGGTCGTTGCCTTGGCTGGCTGGGCAGGCATGAGGATGCCATCGAATCCTTGGTAGAAGCGACTGCTTTGGGCGTTCGCCAAGGTAGCATCAAGGCTCGTACTAACGATCTTCAAAACCTCCTGATTTACGCACGGCAACTGCCCGGATCGGCCGATTTCTCGGTCTCAGGCCCCAAGATTTTGGCAGCCTTCGACGAATTGGCCGATCTAGATGCGGCAAAGGCACTCGATTTCGTAGCCGTCGCCTTTCGCGTCGCCACGGCGTTGGGCCAATACCAGGCATTTGAAAGCGGACTGCGCCGCGCCGTCAGGAAGGGAGCTATCCGACCCGACACGGCTGCAGCTTTAACCAGAGAGTTGAACCGAATCCATGAGGCGAGTGGCCGGGCCAAAGGCTACGCTGCCATGGTGTCGGTGTTGACGGCGCTGGAACCGGAATCCGGTGAAGCCGACACCGCCTCGGACTCTCGGCATGTTCTCGTCCGGGGATTGATCTTGCTGTTGCGCGATGCCGGCTTGTTACGCGATTTGGCTGATTTTCTAGCGGAGCGGGATAGCGCAACCTTTGGCGCGCAAATTGACGCCTTGAAGGGTCAAGCGCTTTACCTGGAAAGCGGCGGTGAACAGGCCGCCATCGAGCGGATCGACCCCGACCTCGCCCGGCTGTATCAATCGATGTCCAAGATCGGTCCTCTGCCAACCCGCCTGCCGCAAGCCGAAGACCCCGATTTGGCCCTGCGGCCCTGCGTGGTGACTCCGACCACCAGCACCCATTTCGCGGGATTGCTTTTGGAAGAGGCAACTCCGGCGACCATCGCCCGGTTCGACCAGCTTGCACCGAACCTTCCGATTACCAACCTGGAGGAGTTCGATAGCACCAAGCTCCGCGCCGCCGCTCTCCCGTTCCTACCCGGCGCCAGCCTGCTTTTGCTGCCCCACCGAAGCAATGGGATTGCCGTACCGTTCGTGCTCCACGCGGAAGGATTGGTCTTGGCCGAACGGCGAACCGAGTGGATTTATCGGCTGATGGCGCGTCGTCCTCCCCTCGATCTGTCGAACGACACGGAGGCCACCAAAACGCTCTTCGCCTATCTCCGCTTCCTATGTTCGGTTGTCATCACTTCGCTTAGCGGCATCCGGTTGATCGAACTGCCAAGCCAGATTCCCTGGATACTCAAGGCAACCGAAGTGGATCGGGAGCGGGTGAGTGCTCAGGTGAAACCTATGGTTCGACAGGATAACGAAAGGGAACGAGCCGTCCTGCGGGTCACGATGCTCCACAGCGATAAACTCTGGCGTGCGGTGGTACAAATCTCGCCGGATGGAAAGCCGGAAATGCCCGACGAGGAATTGCTGGAGGAAGACCTGCCCATTCGATCCGGGCTAGCGGAATATTTGGTCGTCTCTGATTAGGGAGAACACCGCAAGCTGGGCGGCGACTGGCATGCTCAAGCACGGCGGTTCTTGCGGCGACGGCGGCAAACGGGTTACGTTACCGCCCGACCATCATCATTGCTTCGACCGTTCCGAGCGACCGCCGCGGTGGCGCGGGCGGCGGCCAACAAGGGGACGCTCATGGAACTCGCCTGCCTGGACCTGGAAGGGGTCCTGGTGCCGGAAATCTGGATCAATGTCGCCGAGCGCACCGGCATCGAGGCGTTGCGGCTGACCACCCGCGACATTCCCGACTACGATCAACTCATGCGGGGGCGGTTGGCGCTGCTGGACCAGCATGGCTTGAAACTGTCCGACATCCAGCGGGTCATCGCTAGCATGGGGCCACTGGACGGGGCGCGCGAGTTTCTGGACTGGCTGCGCGAGCGGTTCCAGGTCGTGATCTTGTCGGACACCTATTACGAGTTCGCCATGCCGTTGATGCGACAACTGGGCTGGCCGACGCTGTTCTGCCATCGGCTGGAGGTAGTGGATGACCGGGTGGTCGGCTACACCCTGCGTCAGGCCGATTCCAAGCGTGAGGCGGTGCGGGCGTTTCACACGCTCAACTTCCGGGTGATCGCCGCCGGCGACTCCTATAACGATACCGCGATGCTGGCCGAGGCCGATGTCGGCATCCTGTTCCGCCCGCCCCGGAACGTTATCGATGAATTTCCGCAATTTCCGGTGACGCGGACTTTCGAGGAGATGCGCGAGGCTTTTCGCAAGGCCAGTCTGCGCGCGCTCTAAACCAGCGTCATCCCTCCCCACCATAAACCCCCCGCCATGCAGTCCGAATTCGTCAATGCCTTGTTCGCCTGGGTGACCGCTCATCCGGGGTGGATGAGTTTTTTCATTTTCGTCAGCGCGGCGGCCGAATCGCTCACCATCGTCGGCGTCATCATCCCCGGCGCCCTGGTCATGTTCACCTTGGGCGCCTTCATCGGTCTGGGGCACGTGGATTTCTGGTCCGCCTACTGGTGGTCGACCTGGGGCGCCATCGTCGGCGACGCCATCAGCTTCTGGATTGGCCGAGTGTTCCAGCAAAGCATCCGTCGCGTCTGGCCCTTCACCAAGCATCCGGAACTGATCACCCGCAGCGAGGAATTCTTCCGCAAGCACGGCGGCAAGGGCGTACTGTTTGGGCGCTTCTTCGGCCCGGTGCGCGGCACCATCCCAACCGTGGCCGGGATGATGGACATGACTTGGCGCAACTTCATGATCGCCAACGTGATCTCGGGGATCCTGTGGGCACCGGTCTACCTGCTGCCGGGCATGGCTTTCGGCGCCTCGCTGGACATCGCCTCGCGAGTGGCGGGCCGGCTGGTGGTGTTGATCCTGATCGTCGTCGCGCTGCTGTGGGTGACGACCTGGCTGGTGAAGTATCTGGTGCGGCTGTTTCAGTCCCATGCCGCCGACTGGGTGCCCCGGTTCCACGCCTGGAGCCAGGGCCGGCGCTTCATCGGCCCGATCAGCGCCTCGCTGCTGGATCCGGCAAAGGGCGAACTGCGCGGGCTGACGGTCCTGGCGGCGGTGCTGCTGGGCGGTATCGTGCTGTTCAGCCTGAGTCTGAGCGCCGCTGGCCAGCGGTTGCCCAGCGGCCTCGATCTGAGTTTTTATCATTTTTTTCAGGCACTGCGCACGCCCTGGGCCGATGCCCTGATGGTATTCACCGCCGGACTGGGCGATTATCAAGTAACGCTGCCGGTGAGCCTGGTGGTGTTCGGCTGGCTGATCTGGCAACGCAACCGCTCGGCGGCCTGGCACTGGCTGGCGGCGTTGGGCTTCGGCATGATCACCAACCTGCTGTTCAAGGGACTGCTGCCGGTATCGAATCCCGCCGAGGTTTCAGAGGGGTTGGTGGGCTATTCGTTTCCGTCCAGTCACGCGACGTTCAGCACCCTGGTCTTTGGATTCCTGGCGGTGTTGATCGCCCGCGAGATTCCGCCGGCCCGGCGCTGGATCGTCTACCATCTGGCGGCGGTGTTCATGATCGTGCCCATCGCCTTTGCCCGCCTGTACCTGGGCATCCACTGGCTGACCGACACCCTGGCGGGGCTCTGCCTGGGGCTGATCTGGGTGGCGGTGCTCGGGCTGGCCTACAACCACCATACGACGGTGGCGGTAAACTGGCGCCGGTTGCTGGCCACCAGCCTCATCGCCCTGCTCGCGACCGATTTACTGCATGTGAGCGTCAATTTCGGCGCCGATTTGCAACGCTACCAGCCGCAAGCCACCGAACTGATCCTCAGTCGCGCGGGGTGGTGGGAACAAGACTGGCGACGCCTGCCCCAGCAGCGCCGGGATTTCGGCGGCCAGCGCCGCCAGGATTTCGTGTTGCAGTGGGCGGCCTCGCGGAAGGAACTGGAGCGTCGGTTGCGGGAGGCTGGCTGGCAGCCCGCGCCAGGAGCGGATTTGAAGAGCATGTTGTTGTGGCTCAGTCCGCAGGTGCAATTGCGGGAATTGCCGGTGTTGCCGCAAACCCACGAGGGCAGCGAGGACGATTTGACCCTGGTGCGCTACAGCGATGACTCGAACAAACGCTGGCTCCTGCGGTTTTGGGACGTGGGCGCGCGATTAGGGCAAGGAGGACCGCCGATCTGGGTCGGCAGCGTCAGCCAGCAGAAGCTGGAACCTCAAATGCGGCTGTTCACCTTCGCGGTGGACGACCCACTGAGCCGCGCCCCGGTGGACCTGCTGGCGCCGGCCTGGCACGGATTGCGAACCCGAGTGGTCAAAGGCGTGAATCCCAACGAACGCATTACCTTGATCGCCGATTGACACGGCCTGCTTCAACCGGTTCGCAACCAGGAGAACACCCCCATGTTGATGAGAGTCGAAACGTCCTGTCTGTTGGCCGTGGATTTCCAGGAACGGCTGATGCCGGCGATTCACCAGGCTGACCCAGTGGTGGCCCATGGCGCCTGGCTGATCCAGATCGCCCAGCGCCTGGGCGTGCCGGTGCTGGCGTCGGAACAGTATCCGCAAGGGCTGGGGCGGACAGTGACCGCGATCCGCGAACTGCTGCCGACGGACGCCTTCATGACCAAAACCCATTTTTCCTGCGCCGCCGAACGGGATTGCATGAGGCGGATCGACGCCATCGGCCGCGAGCAGATCGTCGTGATCGGGGTGGAGGCGCATGTGTGCGTGTTGCAGACCGCCCTGGACCTGCGAGCGGCGGGCAAGGAAGTATATCTGGTCGCCGACGCGGTCTCGTCACGCGCGCCGCGCGACGTGGAACTGGCGCTGGAGCGGATGCGCGCCGGGGGAGTATCCATTGTCAGCCGCGAGATGGTGGTGTTCGAGTGGCTGCATCAATCCGGCGATGACCGCTTCCGCGCCATCAGCCGCGAATTTTTGCGTTGAAGTAGGCTCAGGCCCGCTCGGATAACGCCATGGCCCGCGATTCCTCTCCCGTTCCGCGCCGTCTCCGCGTCGCCGTCCGTGTGGGTTCCATCCCGGTGGGCGGCGACGCGCCCATCGTGGTGCAATCCATGACCAACACCGACACCGCCGACATCGACGCCACCGCCCGCCAGGTGGCGGCACTGGCGCGGGCCGGTTCGGAACTGGTGCGCGTCACGGTCAATACCGAGGAAGCCGCCGCCGCTGTGCCGTCGATCCGCGAGCGGCTGGCGACACAAGGGGTGAACGTCCCGCTGATCGGCGATTTCCATTTCAATGGCCACCGTCTGCTGACCAAATATTCCGCCTGCGCCGAGGTGCTGGACAAATACCGCATCAATCCCGGCAACGTCGGGCGGGGCCGGAAGAAGGACGAACAATTCGCCACCATCGTCGAGATCGCCTGCCGCCACGACAAGCCGGTCCGAATCGGGGTCAACTGGGGCAGCCTGGATCAGGAGCTGGCGGGGCGGCTGATGGACGAGAACGCCCGCCTGTCCGCGCCAAAACCGGCCGCCGCGGTGATGCGCGAGGCGATGATCCGTTCCGCCCTGGACAGCGCGCGGCAAGCCGAGGCCATCGGTCTGGGCCACGACCGCATCATCCTGTCGGTGAAGATGAGCGGGGTGCAGGACCTGATCGCGGTCTACCGCGAGCTGGCGGCGCGCTGCGACTATCCCCTGCACCTGGGCCTGACCGAGGCCGGAATGGGCAGCAAGGGCATCGTCGCGTCCACCGCCGCGCTGGCGGTGCTGTTGCAGGAAGGCATCGGCGACACGATCCGCGTCTCGCTCACCCCGGAACCGGGTGGCAGCCGGACCCAGGAAGTGGTGGTCGCCCAGGAAATCCTGCAAGCGATGGGCCTGCGCGCGTTCACCCCGGCGGTGGTGGCCTGTCCCGGCTGCGGCCGGACCAGCAGCGACTATTTCCAGCGGCTGGCCCAGGACATTCAGGCGTATCTGCGCGACCAGATGCCCGTCTGGCGCAACCGCTATCCCGGCGTCGAGGATCTCAAGGTGGCGGTGATGGGCTGCGTGGTCAACGGACCCGGCGAAAGCAAGCAGGCCCATATCGGCATCAGCCTGCCGGGAACCGGTGAAATCCCGGTGGCGCCGGTTTACGTCGATGGCGAGAAGACCGTGACCCTGAAGGGCGAGAACATCGCCGCCGAATTTCAACAACTGGTGGCCGATTACGTGGTCCGCCGCTATGGGGCGCGGTAATCGCCCGTGCGCGATTCCCCCGCCACTCAGCGCAAGCTGGAAGACAGCCTGCGACATATCGTCAACCTGCTGGAAAAACATCGCCTGGTTGAACGGATGGTGGACCGCGACCAGGTCAGCCCCCGCCATGAGCTGATCGAGTCGCTGGTGCACCGCCAGCACCTGGTCGAGTTGCAACTCAAACTGCGCGGTTTGCATCCGGCCGACATCGCTTACATCCTGGAAGCGCTGCCGCTGGACGACCGGTTGCTGATCTGGCGACAAATTCAGGACGATTGCGGCGGCGAAGTTTTGCTGGAAGTCTCGGACGCGGTGCGGGACTCCTTGATCGAAACCCTGACCCCGTCGGCGCTGATCGAGGTGCTGGCCCAACTCGACGCCGACGATCTGGCGGCGCTGGCCGAGGCGGTTCCCGCCGAGGTGCTGGCCGAGCTTTCCCAAAAGCTCGATGCCCGCGACCGCGACTGGCTGCAAACCACGATGGCCTATCCCGAGACCGTGGTGGGCCACCTGATGAGTCAGGACGTCTTGACGGTGCGCGGCGACCACCGGGTCGAGCAGGTATTGCGGATGCTGCGCGGCCGGGATGATCTGCCGCACAACACCGACAGCCTGTACGTGGTGGACATCCGCAACCTGTTCAAGGGCGTGCTGCCGCTGCGGGCGCTGCTGCTCAACGAACCGCAGGCGCGGGTGGCGGACCTGACGCTGACCGATCAGGCGGTGTTTGACCCGAACGATGACGCCAGCGACGCGGCGCGCGCCTTCGAGCGCTACGACCTGGTATCGGCGCCGGTGGTGAACGAGCGGGGCAAGCTGATCGGTCGCCTGACCGTGGACGCGGTGGTGGACTTCATCCGCGAGGAATCCGAGGAGGACGCCCTGAACCTGGCGGGCCTGCGCGGCGACGAAGACCTGTTCGCGCCGATCTGGGACAGCGCCCGCAACCGCTGGCTGTGGCTGTCCGTCAATCTCTGCACCGCATTCATCGCCTCGCGGGCCATCGGTTTGTTCGAGGATGCCATCACCCGGATCGTGGCCCTGGCGACCCTGATGCCGATCGTGGCCGGCATCGGCGGCAATTCCGGCAATCAGACCACGACCCTGGTGGTGCGCGGTCTGGCGCTGGGGGAGATTACGCCGGATAATACTTGGCATCTGATTTTCAAGGAGTTGGGTGTGGGTTTGCTCAACGGCGTCGTTTGGGGCGCGACCGTGGGCGTATTCGCCTACATCCTGTATTGGAACGTTCCGCTGGGTCTGGTCATGGCGGCGGCCATGTTGCTGAACCTGCTGCTGGCGGCGGCGGTAGGCGTCGCCATCCCTCTGGTTCAGCATCATCTGGGGCGCGATCCCGCCTTTGGATCGAGCGTGTTGCTGACCTTCATTACCGACGGCATGGGCTTTTTCATTTTCCTGGGGTTGGCGACGGTGTTTTTGCTGTAGCCTTTCCCCCTGCAAGGTTCAGCCGGATATCCACATCCAGCCGAGAGGTGCGAAGCCATGTACCAAACGATAGCCAAGCGCGGCGCTGTATCCATCCTGACCGCGACCCTGACGTTGAGCGCTGGCCTGGCTGGCGCGGAAGAGCAGTCATTCCCCCCGCCCCCCACCGCCGACGCCACCGCCGCCGATCTGCTCATCGCGCGGCCTGGGGGACTGGTCGCGACGGTGCTGGGTTCCGCCGTCTTCGTCGTCGGCCTGCCGTTCACCCTGCTCAACGGCAGCACCGGGCAAGCCGCGCAAAAGCTGGTCGTGGAGCCGGCCCAATATACCTTCACCCGCCCCCTGGGTCAGGACATGTAGATCGGTCCTTCCCATTCGAAACGGTAAGAGCTACCGATGGCCAGTCCTCTTAACCTGCTCGTCGTCGACCTCGAAACTCGCCCCGATGCGGCGCTGCTGCCCGCCGACCGCGATCCCGAGGTTTTTCCCAAACCGATCCAGCACGAGATCGTCACGCTCGGATTTCTGCTGGCGCGGATCGACCGTGACGGGCAGAGCGAGCGTTACGTGGTGCGCAAGCTGGGCGCGGCCAGCATCGCCGAGCGCGGCGAGCGGGACATTCTGGCCGGGTTCTGGCAACTGGTGGACCGGCAGAAACCCCGGCTGGTCACCTGGAACGGCCGTGGTTTCGATGTCGCCGTGCTCAAGCAACGCTCGCTGATTCACGGTCTCACGGCGTTCAACTGGCACCGCACCGACCCGCGCTTCGGCTACGACTACCGCTACGAGAGCAATTGGCACTGCGACTTGATGGATGTGCTGGGCGATTTTGGCGCCTCGCCCCGGCTGGGGCTGGACGAAGCGGCCCAGGCGCTGGGTCTGCCGGGCAAGTGGAACGGCCACGGGGAAAACGTCGCCGCCCAGGCCGCCGCCGGCGACTACGCCGCCATCGACCGCTATTGCGAGGGCGACGTGCTCAACACCTACGCGCTGTATCTGCGCTGGGCCTGCTTCAGCACCCGCGTCAGCGCGCGGAGTCACAACGCCAGCGTGCAAGACCTGCTGGATTATCTGGAAAGGGGCCGGGAACAGCATGCGCACTGGGGCGAATTCGCGGACCGCTGGCGGGCCAGCGCCCGGCCCTGTCCGCTGTTCGTCCACGAAGCGCTCGGCGAGCCTGGGCCGCAACCGCCGGAATCGCATTTGCGCAGCGAGGACGTGTTGCCCTAGCCGTCAAGAACACCGCCAGGTTCTCTTGCTACCTTGGCGCGAGGACATTTTCGCGGACATTTTTCTTGAGCCATCGAATGTAAGGCTCCATGATTTAACCGAAAAATAGCTCTTGACCGGTGGACATTTCGATGGACCCGAACGTTTGGCGGACGTTGGATCGGCGCGTTGAGACCGCCCGATTCGGCCCCTTCACCTTCCAGATCGGTGTCGATCCCCACGAAGTCGCGTTGGCGTTGCCACGGGTCGAAGACGCGCATCAGCGGTTCATCGCCTCGCCGCTGTCCCAGGTGGCGAATCAACTGGAACGGGAGGTGGTGGCAAGCAGCGTGTTCGGCACCAATACCATCGAAGGGGGCATGCTGACCGAGGAGGAAACGGCGGCTACCTTGGCGTTGGCGCCGGAGGCGGTTCAGGAAATCGAGCAACGGCGGGTGGTGAACATCAAGGCGGCCTACGATTGTGCGTTGCAAGCAGCGAGTGTTTCCGGCTGGCGACTCGATCTCGATTTCATCCGTGAGATTCACGCCGCAATTACCCGAAACTTGCCGCATCCCCGGAACGAACCGGGAGCGTTCCGCGATAATCCCAAGACCACCGTGACCCATGTGGGCGACACCACCCATGGCGGGTGCTACAAGCCACCGCAATATGGCGGCGACATCCATCTGCTCATGCGACACTTTGTGGAGTGGCATGAAAATCTGGTCGCGGCGGAAGTGCCCGCCTTGATCCGCGCTCCGCTTGTCCATCTTTATTACGAGTTGATCCATCCGTTCTGGGATGGCAATGGCCGGGTCGGACGGGTGCTGGAGGCGACGGTGTTGCAGGCGGTGGGGTATCGCTACGCGCCGTTCGCGATGGCGCGATATTATCTCGAAAATCTCGACGCCTATTTTGCCTTGTTCAACGCCTGCCGCAAGCGGGCGGACAAGCGCGAGGAATATCCCAATACGCCGTTCGTCGCCTTTCACCTGGAAGGAATGCGAGTAGTCATCAACCGTTTGCATGATCGCGTTAATTTGATTGTTTACGTCCTGTTGTTTCAAAGCCGAATCAGGAAGTTATTAGATGTAAGAAAGATCAATACACGGCAATATACGATCCTGGCTCAATTACTGACTTTGCCTCCACCTGTTTCACTGGAGCGGTTGCGGCAAAGCCCTTGGTATCAGGCGCTATACCTGCAACGCGGCGATAAAACCAGACAACGGGATTTGCGCCAGCTACGCGAACGGGGGCTGATCCACATTAAGGCGGATCAGGTTTTGCTGAACCTGGATACAGCTTTCTAAAAATTTTTACGCCTCGTCTTCCGCGCCCAAATAGGCCTCGATGACCCGGGGATCGCGGCGCACCTGTTCCGGCGGCCCCTCGGCGATCTTGCCGCCGTACTCCAGCACCACCAGCTTTTCACAGGCCCGCATCACCAGCCGCATATCGTGCTCGATCAGCAGCGTGGTGACGCCGCGCGCCCGAATCCGTTCGATCAGTCCGATCAACGCTTCGGTTTCCTGTTCGTTCATTCCCCCCGCCGGTTCGTCCAGGATCAGCAAGCGCGGCTGGGTCGCCAGCGCCCGGGCGATTTCCAGCCGGCGCTGGTCGCCGTAGGACAGATTTTTCGCCAACGCGAACCCCTGCCCGTTCAAACCGACAAAGTCCAGCTCCCGCGCCGCCGCGGCAATGGCGGCCTCCTCCTCGCGGCGCTGGGCCGGCCAGCGCAGCATGGCGGCGACCACCCCGGAGCGCATCCGATAATGACAACCGGCCAGTACGTTCTCCAACGCGGTCAGATTCTGAAACAGCCGGATGTTTTGAAAGGTGCGGGCGATGCCCAGGGCGATGATGCGGTGGGTGCGCAGGTCATTCAGCACCGTGTCCGCGAATGTGATTCGTCCCCGGTCGGGCCGGTAATGACCGGTAATCAGATTGAACACGGTGGTCTTGCCGGCGCCGTTCGGGCCGATCAATCCCACAACCGCCCCTTCCTCGACGGCGAAGGATACCTCGTTGACCGCGGTCAGACCGCCGAAGCTTTTGGTCAGATCTTGCAGGACGAGCAGGCTCATCTGTGGAGATAGGGGAGGCTTGCCCCAAGCAATTTGATGAACACAATGGCTTCCGAAGTTCTTGTCATGGGTAGCGAAGAATCGCTCTTGTTCCTTCACCCTTTTACCTTGGGGGTGACGCAACTGTTACCGTGGCAGGGGCCGGTAAGGCGCCCGGCCCTAATGTTTGCTGAAACGGTTCCAGACCCGCCACGAAGCCGAACAAGGTAATTTTTCCCTGATCGTCGGGCGGCACGGTCAGGTCAAAGCTGCCCTTGCCCAAGGGATCGCCACAGGTGAACATGGACTGGCCATTGGCCAGGACCAAGGCGCACAGGGGGGCATCGTCGTGGGTGATCGAGCCGGTGATCCTGAATTTGCCTTGGGATGCCGCCGTGGTGGTGTACGTTACTTTAGGGATGGAACAACTGGTTGCACTACCAGTTACGTTGGCGGAAACCGGCAAGGCATCCGGTCCAAATGTTTGTTGATAGGGCAATAAACCCGCCGAGAACCCAAACAAGGTGATTTGCCTTTGGTCATCCAACGGCACGGTCAGGTCAAAATCACCCTTGGGCAGGGAACCACCACAGGTAAACATGGATTGGCCATTGGCTAGGACCAGGGCGCATAGGGGAGCGCCCTCGCGGGTGATCGAGCCGGTGAGTCTAAACCCGCCTTGGGGTACCCCAGTCAGGGTCTCGACTGTGACCGTGGGAGTCTCGCAAACCGGGGTGGCAATGAAGCCATGGCGATGCGAGCCATCCCAGTAAGAACCCGCCACCTGGCCGCTCACATTGATACTGGTGGCCTCAGTGCCATTGGCGCCCGGGACATCGAATTTCGTAATCATGCCGTTGCTGTACAAAAAACCATGGTAACCCGAGCCATTCAAGTAATAGCCCGCCACCTGTCCACCATTGTTGATGCTGCTTGGCTCGGTGTGAGTGGCGTCTGGGACATCGAAGGTCGTGAACGTGTCACCGCTATACACGAAACCATGACTACCATGACATCCGCCCTTATCTACGACATTGCAGTAACTACCTGTCACTTGTCCGCTATCGTTGATGCTGGCGGCAAGTGTACTACCAAGCCCTTGGCCTGGGATATCAAGAGGTTTGAACGCGCTGCCACTGTATACGAAACCATTGGTTAAACGTGGCATCACGCTCGTGGTGTAATAGCCTGTCACCTGTCCGCTCGCGTTGATGCTGGTGGGCTGGATGAAGGCGTGATCCGGAGTATCGAAGGTTGTGAACGTACCGTTGCTGTACACGAAACCATGTGTGCCCGAACCATCCCAGTAATAACCTGTTACCTGACCGCTATCGTTGATACTGATGGCGGAAGTTTCGATGGCGCCCGGCGCATTGAGGATCGTAAACGTGCCGTTGCTGTACACGAAACCATGATTTCTATCCGAAACGTCTTGGTAGAAGCCTGTCACCTGGCCGCTCGCGTTAATGCTGTAGGCAAAGGTCTTAGTGGCGCCCGGCGCATCGAGGGTCGTAAACGTGCCGCCGCTGTACACGAAACCATAGTCCCTCACGTCATCATAGTAATAACCTGTCACCTGGCCGCTCGCATTGATGCTTCGAGGATGAGTGTAAAAAGCACCTGGCGCATCAAGGGTTGTGAAACGATAAGATGCGGCTTGGGCGTCGAGGACCGCCAGACCCGCGAACAGAAATAGATTTAGTACAGTTAGGATGGTCGATATTCTTTTAGTCTTCATGGAAAATCTCCTCTACGGCGGCTGGCCAAACCGTTCGAAATCCACGAACAGCAGCCTGGTCAGCACCAGGAAGATCAGCGAAGCCACGACCCGGATTTTTTTGAGCCACATCTGATTCATGGCTGCCCACCCTCAACGCGGTTCCCGCATCCCGCGCGGAAACGATCAAATCAACGCGGATTTTCAGCGTCCGATGGCATCTCCAATAATCCCGTTCCTTCGTACAGTTCCGCCAATTGAATCGTCAGACCCGCACAGGGCAGGGTTAATTCCGCGTGCGGATCGCTGAATACCGCCCAGCGCCAGTCGCCACCTTCCCGCCAATGCAGGGTGGCGCCGATCCGGTCCTGCTCCAGCAGCAGATAGGCGTGCAGGCTGTCCAGCCGGGCGTAGGCGAAGAGTTTTTCCCGCTGATCGGTTCGGGCGGTTCCGCTGGACAGCACTTCGACAAGCAGGCAGGGCCGGGTCCGGTAGTACGGGTCACGGTCGTCGGGGTCGCAACAAACCATCAGGTCGGGGTAGTAGAAAATCTGCACTCCCAGTTCCTTGAGGTGCAGCTTGACGTCGGCGACGAATACCTCACACGGCGAGCCGCGCAAGTGACCCATCAATCGACTGGCTAGATTGAGGGTAATTCGATTATGCCGGGTGCTGGCCCCGGCCATGGCGTAAATTTCGCCGTTGATATACTCGTGCTTGATCTCGCTGCGTTCCTCGAAAGCAAGGTAGTCCTCCACGGACAGCCAGCGGGGTTGGAGTTGCGCGGACATCGGGGTTTCTCTCCTTCCGGTTGCCCGTTGGCCGCGCCTCGTTCCCGCGCGGGCCGAACAGGCTGTGGATTGCCCTTATATTATGGGGGCGTGGAAGAAGGGGAGAATGTTTGTTGGAACGGCAACAGACCCGCCACGAAGCCGAACAAGGTAATTTTTCCCTGATCGTCGGGCGGCACGGTCAGGTCAAAGCTGCCCTTGCCCAAGGGATCGCCGCAGGTGAACAGGAACTGGCCGTTGGCCAGCACCAGGGCGCACAGGGGAGTGTTGTCAAGGGTGATCGAGCCGGTGAGCCTGAATTGCCCCTCGGGCGCCGCTGCGGTGGTGTATGTTACCTTGGGGGTGGCACAACTGGTTGCATTGACAGAAGCCGGCAGGGCGCCCGGCCCCAATGTTTGCTGGAACGGCGCCAAGCCCGCCGAGAACCCGAACAGCGTAATTTGCCCTTGGTCATCCACCGGCACGGTCAGGTCAAAATCCCCTTTGGGCAAGGAATCCCCGCAGGTGAACATGGACTGGCCGTTGGCCAGGACGAGGGCGCATAGGGGAGTGCCCTCGTGGGTGATCGAGCCGGTAAGCTTGATCCCGCCCTGAGGTGCTGTGGTGAGGGTATGGACCGTGACCGTTGGAGTTGTACAAACCGGGGTCGCAATGAAACCACTTTGACGCGAAAAGGTATAAGAACCTGTCACCTGTCCGCTTGCGTTGATGCTGGTGGCCCAAGTGGCAGCAGCGCCCGGGACATCCAGGGTTGTGAATGTGCCGTCGCCGTATACGAAACCATGCTGATCCTCAGGCCCACTTGCAGCCCTGGAAACGCAGTAGCTACCCGTTACCTGTCCGTTTACGTTGATGCTAATAGGGGTGGTAAAGCAGTTGCTACCCGGGACATCAAGGGTCGTAAACGTGCCGTTGCTATACACGAAACCGTAGTTCCCCGATCCATCTGAGTAATACCCTGTTACCTGGCCGCTTGCGTTAATGCTGGTAGCCGAAGTGTTAGCGGCGCCCGGAACATTGAGGATCGTAAACGTGCCGTTGCTGTACACGAAACCATGGTACCCCGATCTATCTGGGTAACTCCCCGTTACCTGGCCGCTTGCGCTGATGCTGGCGGGATAGATACCAATGACACCATCGCCTGGAGCATCAAAAGTCGTGAAGGTGTGGTTGCTGTACAGGAAACCATGCTTACCCGATCTATCGAAGTAATAGCCCGTTACCTGACCACTCGCGTTGATACTGCTGGCCCAAGTCGGACCGGTACCCACCACATCAAGTATTGTGAACGTGCCGTTGCTATACACGAAACCATGTGTACTCAAGTCATTCTGATAATATCCTGTTACTTGTCCGCTATCATTGATGCTGGTGGGCCTCGTACGAAGGGAATCCGGGACATCGAAAGTTGTGAATGTGCCGTTGCTGTACACGAAACCATGGTCCCCCAAGCTATCCTCGTAATAACCTGCCACCTGGCCGCTGGCATTGATGCTTGCAGGATAAGTGTGAAAAGCGCCCGGCACATCAAGGGTCGTGAAACTATACGCTGCGGCTTGCACATTGGGAGCCGATGATAGACTCGCGAACAGCAATAAACTCAGTGCGGTTAGGATTGCCGATATTCTTTTGGAACTCATGGAAAATCCCTCCTCCTATAGCAGGATCAAATGACAAAAACCGAATTGGGGAACCGCGCAAAAATACAGTGTTCATCCATCCGTGGATTATGAGTTGATGAGGGCAAGGAAGAACTAGGGAGGAAAAGCGGCGGACGAAGAGTTTCCACAAATTTATAAGTCGTCGGCAAAGCCGGCCGGAAGCTGGCTTTGGATCAAAGCACGATTCGTCGAATCGCCAGATTCTCCAGATCCTTGCGGCCCACGCCCATCTCGTGGGCAATGCCGATATAGCTCACCGCGTCCGGCTCCAGGCCGAACAGCTTGGCCGCCGCCGCGTCCGCCGTTACCAGATCGGTCGAGAGCAACAGCGAACGCAGGTTGGCGACATCCGCCGCCGACACCCCGCGCGGCCCGTGCCGCATCAGCACGTTGTAGGCGTCCACCACGTTCAGATCGGGCTTGCGGTAGCTAGCGAAGTCGGCGATGCACTGGTGCAGGTTGTTGGAATGCCACTCGCCACGATCCCAGACCACCCCCATCAGGTTTTTCATCGCCACCGTCAAGGTCGCCCCGCCGTGGCTCTTCAACACCGGTACGTTGATGAACACGTCGGCTTGCAACACCAGTTCGTGTTCCTTGGCCTCGCGCAGCCGGCGCCCCTTGGGCACCGCGATCGTCTGGAAATAGCCCTCGCTGTTGCCCGGCGCCAGCTTGCCACCGGCGTCTTTCACCGCCTGTTCGATACCGCTGGTCCGGTAACTGTCGCGCCAGCCGTCGCAGGTGTGATCGAACACATAAACTTCCTTCGCGCCGGCTTGCAGGCAATGCTCGATGATGCGGCGAACCAGGCGCGGGTTGGTGTTGGCGGCCCGTTCCGGCGGCACGTTCCAGCCGATGTTGGGCTTGACCACCACGGTCTGACCCTTCTTGACGAAGCGCCCCATCCCGCCCAGGGCTTGAATGCCGCTGTCGAACAGCGCTTCCGGTTCGCCATTTTTGACCGCCGCCAGAACGGGCGGATCAGCGGCGGCCTCCTTCGCCTGGACCAGACGGCCAACGCCTCCCAGCGCCAGACCGGCGCCGGTCCACGCCCCCGCGCCGAGGGCCTTGAGCATGGTTCTCCGTTGCATGGCGGGATTCCTCGTGATGGGTTGGCGAGATGGGGAGACGGGGAGATGGGAGGTTCGGTTTTCTGTGCCCGATTGGCTACTCACCACTCCCCACGTTTCATCAAAACCGGAACCGTCGCAGAATGGTGAGGGACGACAGCGCGCCGACCAGTTTGCGATCCGACCCCACCACCGGCAGGCGCAAATAGCCTTCCGACAGCAGTTTCAGGGCATCGAGCAAGGGCGCTTCCGGATCGACCGACGGATGGGCGTTGGCGAAATCGCCTACCTTGCGGTGCAAGTGGGGGAGCAGACGGTTGTCCACGTCGGCGGCGCCTTCCTTTTCGGCATCGTCCGGCAACTGCGGTTCCGACGGCATCAACAGCTTGGAGAAGGTGAACGAGGTGATGGTGCCGACGAACTCGCCCCGCTCGTTGACCACCAGCAAATCCTGCATGTGTTTGCTGACCATCAGGGCCAGCGCTTCCGACAGCGGTGCCGTGTCGTAGACGACAGTGGGCGAGGTAATCATGTAGTGCTTGCATTTCATGCTGGGTTGCTCCCGGTTATGTGCCCCATGAAGGCGCGTCCCATGCATCGTTGTTGGGAAGGGTGCGGTCGGCTTGCGCCCACCGTTCTCTCCGTCGCCAACTTTGCCTGGGTCGGACCCGAAAATTGCCGGGTTCGCGACGCCCTGATTAAGCTATTATTAACCAAATACGCGCATCCCGTTCAGTGTGGCGCGTTGAAAGTTCCGCCGGACCGTTGCCGCTTCCCTGGCCGGTTGCCCGGATGTCGGTGGCCGGCGCTTGACTTGTCCAGCGAACCACTAGGCCCCGCCATTTTGGAAGAGAAATCCATAAACAGGAATGTTTTTTGCTAGCTTTAGCACCGCCGCAACGGCGGCTCATCCGTCGGCGCGCAATCGACCGCGCGCGGTCAGCGCCGAGTTCAGACAATCCGTGGAGAATCTTGAATGACCGTGGCAATCCTATCGCTGGTGGCCGGCCTGTTGGGTCTGGTCGCCGCCGCGATGCTGTACCGCTGGATCGTCCAGCAATCCACCGGCGACCCGCTCATGGGGTCCATCGCCGACGAGATTCATCTGGGTGCGATGACCTATTTACGGGCGCAATACACCAAGATCGGCATCTTTGCCCTGGTGGTGGCGATGCTGCTGTCCATGCAGCATGGCTTTGGCACCAGCGTGGCGTTTCTGATGGGCGCGCTGACCTCGGCGCTGGCCGGTCTGGTCGGGATGCAGGCGGCCACCAAGGCCAACGTCCGCACCACCGCGGCGGCCCGGGAACAGGGCGCGGGCGCGGCGTTGCTGATGACCTTCAACGGCGGCGCGGTCATGGGTCTGGCCGTGGCCAGTTTCGGGTTGCTGGGTCTGGGCCTCCTGTTCTTCTTCCTGTCCGCCAACTTCGCGGCCGATCCCAACTCGGCGTCCACCATTTGGGGCTTCTCGATGGGCGCTTCGTCCATCGCCCTGTTCGCCCGGGTCGGCGGCGGCATCTTCACCAAGGCGGCCGACGTCGGCTCCGATCTGGTCGGCAAGGTTGAGGCCGGCATCCCGGAGGACGATCCCCGCAATCCCGGCGTCATCGCCGACAATGTCGGCGACAATGTCGGCGACATCGCCGGCATGGGGGCGGATATCTACGAATCGTATGTGGGCTGCATGGTGGCGGCCATCACCCTGGCGGCCACCACCGCCGCCAGCGAATTGACCCACTACTTCGGCAATAACGTCAGTCGCCCGATGCTGCTGGCGTTGCCGCTGGCGCTGGCCACCATCGGCCTGGTCTCGTCGCTGGTCGGCATCTACGGCATGTCCGCCTTCAAAAAGCAGGGACCGGAACGGGCGCTGGCCATCTCCGAATTCAGCGCCGCCGGGCTGTTTCTGGTGCTGACCCTGTTGATGATGACGATCTTCGGTTACGGCTGGTCGCTCTTCGCCGCGATCATCGCCGGCAATCTGGCCGGCATCGCCATCGGCCGGGCGGCCTGGTACTACACCTCGTCCAAGCCGGTCACCAAGATCATCACCGCCTCCAAGACCGGGCCGGCGACGAACATCATCACCGGTCTGGCGGTGGGCATGGAAAGCTGCGCGGTACCGATCCTGGTGATCGTCGCGGCGATCTTCGTCGCCCACCAGACCGCCGGCCAGTACGGCATCGCCATCGCGGCGGTCGGGATGCTGGCGACCGCCGGCGTGACCATGACCATCGACGCTTCCGGCCCGATTTCCGACAACGCCGGCGGCATCGCCGAGATGTCGCACCAGCCGCCGGAAGTACGCGCCATCACCGATCATCTCGACGCCATCGGCAACACCACCGCCGCCACCGGCAAGGGCTTCGCCATCGGTTCGGCGGCCCTGACCGCGCTGGCGCTGTTCGTCGCCTACAAGGAGGCGGTCGAACTGGCGATCGGCAAACCGATCGTCATGGACATCACTGAACCCCGCGTGGTGATCGGCGTGCTGCTGGGCGGCATGGTGGTGCTGCTGGCCGCCGCGATGACCATGAGTTCGGTCGGCCGGGCGGCGATGGAGATGGTGACGGAAATCCGCCGCCAGTTCCGCGAAATTCCCGGTTTGCTGCAAGGCACCGCCAAGCCCGACACCGCTCGCTGCGTCACGATCTCGACCGACGCGGCGCTACGCGAAATGGTCCCGCCGGGGATGCTGGCCGTGCTGGCGCCGGTGATCGTCGGCTTCTTCCTCGGGCCGGTCGCGCTGGGCGGCATGTTGCTGGGCGCGCTGCTCAGCGGCGTGGTCATGGCGCTGTTGATGGCCAACGCCGGCGGCGCCTGGGACAACGCCAAGAAGGCCATCGAGGGCGGTCAGCTCAAGGGTGAGCGCAAGGGCGGTGACGCTCACGCGGCGGCGGTCATCGGCGACACCGTGGGCGATCCGTTCAAGGACACCAGCGGTCCGGCCATGAACATCCTGGTCAAGCTGCTTTCCATCGTCTCGCTGATCCTGGTGCCGTTCATCACCTGAAGCAGGGTCTTTGCCTCACCCTCTCTCCCGCAAGGAGAGGGGAGTTTGGGTTTTCCATTCCCCACTTCATCCCGGCGGACGGGCAAATCCGGCTGCCAGTTCCTCCAAACCGCCGACAATCAAGTCCGGCTCCACCTCCCACGGATCGAACACCGCTTCCGGCTGGCGCTTGACCCAGACGGCGCGCAGACCGGCGGCCTTGGCCCCGATGACATCCCAGGCGTTGCTGGATACCAGCCAGGTCTCGGCCAACGCGCGCCCGGTTCGCCGCGCCAGGTACTCGTAGACCGCCGGATCGGGCTTGAAGGTGCGCAAGTCGTCCACGCTGACCACGTCCTCCAGCAGCGGCAATACCCCGGCGTTGGCCAGCAGCGCCCGAATGCTGGCTTCGACGCCGTTGGTGAACGCGACCAACCGATGGCCCTGCGCCTGGATTGCGGTCAGACTGGCCGCCACCTCCGGAAACAGCGGCAGGTACAAATAAGCTTCCAGCAGTCGATCCCGGTCGGATTCCGGCAGTTCGCATCGCAAGGCCTGTTGGGTGTAGCGCAGCGCCTGCCGGGTGCAGGCGTCGAAATCGGCGTAGCGCCGCATCAGGCCGCGCCGAAACGAATATTCCAGTTGTTTGCTTCGCCACAGTTCGGCGAACCGGCCGGCCTGTTCGCCGACCAGCGCCCGTAGCGGCTCGGCCATCGCCAGCGGGTCCACCAGCGTGCCGTAGACATCGAATCCCAAGGCGTAAGACGTTTCCACAATATCCTCTCCGTTTGAAGCTGATGTTCCGCCCGCCGCCTGGCTCAATCCGCGCGGATGACCGCGACTGCCAGCAACAACCAGGCTACTAGAAAGGCCGCTCCGCCCAGGGGAGTGATGGCTCCCAACCCGCGAATGCCGCTCAGGCTCAGGGCGTACAGGCTGCCCGAGAACAACAGCAAGCCGGCGGCCATCAGGATGCCCGCCCAGCGCAGCGCTCCCGAATCGGGAAGGTGCAAGGCCAGCAAGCCAACCGCCAGTAGTCCAAGGGCATGATAAACATGATAGTTCACGGCGGTTTGATATACCGCCATCACTTCGGGGGTCAGCGTCTTTTTCAGGGCGTGCGCGCCGAACGCGCCCAGCGTCACCGCCAGAAACATCCCAACGCCGCCCAGGGCCAGAAAGATTTTCGCTGCGATCGGCATGGCGTTCCCCCGGGGTTTTTTGCATGGAAGCAAGAGTTTACCAAAGCGAAGGGGATAAGCCATGAAGCGGCCAGAAGCTCGCGCACCGAAACTCTCGCCGTGACCCGATGATTTTGCGCGATGGTTCAAACGCCGGCCAAAGAGGATTTGCTATCATCCGCGCTTCCCGCCCGACCCAGGAGAGTGCTCGCGATGCTGCGTTTCCGTGGAAGCCCCGTCCTGTCGCCGTTCCGTCGGCAAAAACTGCTGGCCGCGCTGCGTCGGCGGGTCCCGGCCGTTACTGACATCCACGCCGAGTTCGCGCATTTCGTGGACGGTTCGTTGACCGCCCATGATCGCGAGGTCCTGGACCGATTGCTGCGCTACGGCCCCACCACGACCCAGCGCCATCCGAGCGAAGCGCCGACCTTCCTGGTGATTCCCCGGCCCGGCACGATTTCGCCCTGGTCCTCCAAGGCCACCGACATTGCCCATAACTGCGGTTTGCGCCATGTCCACCGCATCGAGCGCGGCGTGGCGTATTGGCTGGAATGCGAACGGCCATTGACCGTCGACGAGCGGGCCGCGCTGCGACCGTTGCTGCACGACCGGATGATCGAGGCGGTGCTGTCGCCGGGTGATGATCCCGCCGTGCTGTTCGCCCACGCCGAACCCGCGCCGCTGGCGACGGTGGACGTGCTGGGCGGCGGGCGGGAAGCCCTGGCGACCGCCAACCGCGAACTGGGGCTGGCGCTGTCGGAAGATGAGATGGACTACCTGCTGGCCAGCTTCACCCGGCTGGAGCGCAATCCGACCGACGTGGAACTGATGATGTTCGCGCAGGCCAACTCCGAGCACTGCCGACACAAGATCTTCAACGCCAACTGGATCGTGAACGGTGTGAAGCAGGACCACTCGCTGTTCGCCATGATCCGCCACACGCACGCACGCCATCCCGACGGCGTCCTCTCGGCCTACAGCGACAATGCGGCGGTGATGACCGGTTTTCCAGCCGGGCGCTTTTTCCCTGACCCGGCGGATAGGCAATACCGTTACCATCTGGAGAACATTCACGTTCTGATGAAGGTGGAAACGCACAATCACCCGACCGCGATTTCGCCGTTTCCCGGCGCGGCGACCGGCTCCGGGGGCGAAATCCGCGACGAGGGCGCGACCGGGCGCGGCGCGAAACCGAAGGCTGGGCTGTGCGGCTTTTCCGTGTCCAATCTGCGGATTCCCGATTTCATCCAGCCTTGGGAGCGGGAGTACGGCAAGCCGGGCCGCATCGCGTCGGCGCTGGACATCATGCTGGAAGGTCCCATTGGCGCGGCGGCCTTCAACAACGAATTTGGCCGCCCGAATCTGGCGGGCTATTTTCGCGTCTTCGAGCAGGAGGGTCCCGACGGTCAGCGGCGCGGCTATCACAAGCCGATCATGATCGCGGGTGGCCTGGGCAACATCCGCGAAGCGCACGTCCACAAGGCCACATTGCCGTCGGGAACGGCCATCGTCGTGCTGGGCGGGCCGGCGATGTTGATCGGCTTGGGGGGCGGGGCGGCGTCCAGCATGGCGGCGGGCAGTTCCCACGAAGATCTCGATTTTGCCTCGGTGCAGCGCGGCAATCCGGAAATCCAGCGCCGCGCCCAGGAAGTGATCGACCGCTGCGTGGCGCTGGGTGAGTGCAATCCCATTCTCTCGATTCACGACGTGGGCGCGGGCGGCCTGTCCAACGCCGTGCCGGAAATCGTCCACGGCGCGAATCGGGGCGGTTCCTTCGAGTTGCGCGCGGTTCCCAACGACGATCCCGGCATGACGCCGATGCAGATCTGGTGCAACGAGGCGCAGGAACGCTATGTGCTGGCCATCGCCGCCGAGGGGTTGGAGGTTTTCAAAGCGCTGTGCGAACGGGAGCGCTGCCCGTATGCGGTGATCGGCGACGTCGCCGACGAAGAGCGATTGACGCTGAACGACCGGCAATTCGCCAACCGGCCGGTCGATTTACCGATGAACGTGCTGTTCGGCAAGCCGCCGAAAATGCTGCGCGATGTGGTCCACCAAACCACTGGTTCCCCTCTCCCGTCGGCGGGAGAGGGGTTGGGGGTGAGGGTCGCCGATGCCGTGACGCGAGTGCTGCGATTCCCGGCGGTGGCCGACAAGAGCTTTCTGATCACCATTGGCGACCGCACCGTGACCGGGCTGGTCTGCCGCGATCAGATGGTCGGGCCGTGGCAAGTGCCGGTCAGCGATGTCGCGGTCACCACCACCAGTTTCGATACGTACACCGGCGAGGCGATGGCGATGGGCGAGCGGACGCCGCTGGCGGTATTGAACGCGCCGGCCTCGGGGCGGATGGCGGTCGGCGAGGCGCTGACCAACATCGCCGCCGCGCGCATCGAGAAAATCGGCGATGTGAAGCTGTCGGCGAACTGGATGGCAGCGGCCGGTCATCCCGGCGAGGACGCCCAGTTGTTCGATACGGTCAGAGCCGTGGGGATGGAACTGTGCCCGGCACTGGGTATCGCCATTCCCGTTGGCAAGGACTCGCTGTCGATGAAAACGGTCTGGGAAGAGAACGGCGCGCGCAAGAGCGTGACGGCGCCGCTCTCGCTGATCGTGTCCGCCTTCGCGCCGGTTCAGGATGCGCGCCGGACCCTGACCCCGCAACTGCGCCCCGACCGAGGCGATACCGACCTGATTCTCATCGATTTCGGGCGCGGCAAGAACCGGCTGGGTGGTTCGGCGCTGGCCCAGGTTTACAACCAGTGGGGGGACGCCGTTCCCGACATGGACGCGCCGGACGATCTGAAAGCCTTCTTCGACGTGATTCAGGAGCTTAACACGGCGGGCCGGCTGCTGGCCTACCACGACCGGTCCGACGGTGGCCTGCTGGCGACACTGGCCGAGATGATGTTCGCCGGCGGCTGCGGTGTGACGGTGTTGCTCGACGATTTGGGCGATGGCCCGCTGGCGGCGCTGTTCGCCGAGGAACTGGGCGCGGTACTTCAGATACGGGCGATGGACCGCTCCGTGGTGCTGGCGCGGCTGGCCGTAGCCGGGCTGGGTGAATGCAGCCATGTGATCGGGGCGCCGAACGGCGAGGATCGACTGATTTTGCGCCATGCCGGCGAGACCGTGTTCGCCGCCAGCCGCGCCGAACTGCGCCGGCTATGGTCGGAGACCAGCTATCGAATGCAGGCGTTGCGCGACCATCCCGATTGCGCCCGCGAAGCGTTCGAGGCGGCCTGGGATCCGGCCGATCCGGGGCTGAACGTCCGGCTGACCTTCGATCCCGCCGAGGACATCGCCGCGCCGTTCCTGGCCAACGGGGCGCGGCCCCGGATGGCTATCCTGCGCGAGCAGGGCGTCAACGGCCAGGTGGAAATGGCGGCGGCGTTCGACCGGGCCGGCTTCGCGGCGGTGGATGTTCACATGAGCGACCTCATCGCCGGGCGGATTTCGCTGGCCGATTTTCACGGCCTTGCCACCTGCGGCGGCTTTTCCTACGGCGACGTGCTGGGCGCCGGCGAGGGCTGGGCCAAGTCCATTCTGTTCAATCCCCGCGCCCGCGACGCATTCGCCGCGTTCTTCGCCCGCCCGGACAGCTTCGGGCTGGGGGTTTGCAACGGCTGTCAAATGCTGTCCAACCTGCACGAGTTGATCGCCGGCACGGAGTTGTGGCCGCGCTTCGTGCGTAATCGGGTGGAACAATTCGAAGCGCGGTTGAGTCTGGTGGAAGTGCTGCCGTCGCCGTCGCTGTTCCTGCGCGGCATGGAAGGTTCGCGTTTACCCATCGCGGTGGCGCACGGCGAGGGTCGGGCGGAATTTCGAGATGACGGAGGGCCGGATGCGGCGCTGGCGGCCGGACTCGTGGCGTTGCGCTTCGTGGATCATTGCGGGCGACCGGCCGAGACCTATCCCGCCAATCCCAACGGCTCGCCGGGCGGCATTACCGGCTTGTGCAGCCGCGATGGCCGATTCACCATCCTGATGCCGCATCCGGAACGGGTGTTTCGGACGGTGCAATATTCCTGGCATCCCGACGGCTGGGGCGAGGATGGGCCGTGGTTGCGGCTGTTCCGCAACGCCCGGCGCTGGCTGGGATAGCAAGCCCGATTGAAATTTCCTGGAATTCCTGACGAGTCCTGTGACCGATGACCCCGTTGACCACGCCCTATTACCTGATCGACGAAACCAGGCTGTTGAGAAACCTGAAAATCATCCAGCGAGTACGCGAGGCTTCGGGCGCAAAATCCGTGCTGGCGCTGAAATGTTTTTCAACTTGGAGCGTGTTCGATCTGATGCGGCAATATCTGGACGGAACCACCAGCAGTTCGCTGTTCGAAGCCCGGCTGGGGCATGAAAAGTTCGGCAAGGAGGTTCACGCCTACAGCGTGGGGTTTTCCGCGGGGGATATCAAAGCCGTCAGGAAGTTCGCCGACAAAGTGATTTTTAATTCCATCTCCCAGTTGACCGCCTACCAGGACGCCGTTCGCGGCATGAAGCTGGGATTGCGGGTCAATCCGGGAATCAGCTACTCGCATTTCGATCTGGCCGATCCGGCCAGAAGGTATTCGAGACTGGGCGTTTCGGACAGGAACGCCGTCATGAAAGCGGCCCCGCTTCTAAGTGGAGTGATGTTTCATTTCAACTGCGAAAACGACGACGTGGATAACTTCCGCGCGGCTATCGACGTTATTGGTGAAAACTATGGAGCGCTGTTGAAAGGATTGGAGTGGGTGAGTTTTGGTGGCGGCCTGTATTTTACCAGGGAAGGTTATCCATTGGACCGGTTCTGCGAAAAATTAAAAAGCTTCGGTGAAAAATTTGGCGTTCAGGTTTATTTGGAGCCGGGCGAGGCGGCGATCACCGAATGCGCGGAACTGGTCACCACGGTGGTGGACGTGGTGCATAATGAAATCGACGTCGCGATTGTCGACGCCTCCGTGGAAGCCCATATGCTCGACCATTTGATCTATCGCACCACACCGAGAATCGCGGCGCCCGAGCCGGGACCGCATCGGATGATGATCGCTGGTCGAACCTGTCTCGCGGGTGACATATTCGGCGAGTACGATCTGAAGACCCGGCTGGAGGTGGGCAGCGAGGTTCGTATCGCCGACGCGGCGGGCTACACGATGGTGAAGAAAAACTGGTTCAACGGCTTGCCGATGCCTTCCATTGTGGCGCGCAGGCTGGATGGAACCGTGGAGGTGGTTCGCCGATTCGGCTACCAGGATTTCAAACGCAGTCTTTCGTGAGTTGAGGAAGAAAATCGAGATGAAGAGAAACGTATTGATCATTGGCGCTGGCGGGGTCGCGCATGTGGCGGCGCACAAGGCCGCGATGAACAACGAGCTGCTGGGCGATATCTGTATCGCCTCGCGGACCTTGTCGAAATGCGACGCGATCATCGAAAGCGTCAAACGCAAGGGGCATATCCAAAACTCGGCGCACAGGCTGTATTCGCGGCAAATCGACGCGCTCGACATTCCCGCGACCATCCAATTGATCAAGGAAACCCATTCCGCGATCGTGATCAATCTCGGGCAGGCGTTTCTGAACATGTCGATTCTGGAAGCTTGCCTGGAGACCGGCACGGTCTATATCGATACCGCGATTCACGAAGAACCGGACAAAGTCTGCGAAACTCCGCCCTGGTATGCGAATTACGAGTGGAAACGCAAGGATCGCTGCGCGGAAAAGGGATTGACCGCCATCCTGGGGGCGGGATTCGATCCGGGTGTGGTCAACGCCTACTGCGCGTTGGCGGCGAAGCGATATTTCGACCGGATCGATACCATTGACATCATGGATGTCAACGCCGGCAGTCACGGCAAATACTTCGCCACCAACTTCGATCCTGAAATCAATTTCCGCGAGTTCATCAAGGTCTGGACCTGGATCGACCGCCAATGGAAAGAATATCCAACCCATTCGGTCAAACGGATTTACGATTTCCCGGTGGTGGGGCCGCGTCCGATCTATCTCAACGGACACGATGAACTGCACTCGCTTTCCAAAAACATCGACGCGAACAGCATTCGATTCTGGATGGGATTCGGCGACCACTACATCAACGTCTTTACTGTACTGCGTACCCTGGGTTTTCTGTCGCATCTGCCGGTGAAACTGGCCACAGGCCAGGAAGTGGTGCCGCTCAAGGTCGTCAAGGCGCTCCTGCCCGATCCGCAGACCCTCGCTCCGGGTTATACCGGCAAGACCTGCATCGGCAACTTCGTCAAGGGTTGGAAGGACGGGAAGGCGCGGGAAGTCTTCATTTATCAGGTTTCCGACCACAAGCAATGCTACGAGGAAGTCGAGTCGCAAGGCATCAGCTATACCGCTGGTGTCCCGCCGGTCGCGGCGGCCATGCTGGTGGCTCAGGGCATTTGGGACCCGAAGACGATGGTGAACGTCGAGGAACTGGACCCGGAACCGTTCATCGCCCTGCTGGATCGGATCGGCCTGCCCACCGACGTCAAGGAAATCGAACCCGGCGGTCGGGCATCGTTCGACGGCGCGGTCCGGGATTTGGAAATCGAGTTGGCGGAATCCACCGCGACCGTCACCGTTTCGGCGGCCAATCCGATGATCGCCCTGGCACCCAGGCCAGCGGCTGGATCGACGTAAGGCGATTTCCAGAAATGAAATGACCTGGCCTGGCTCCCACGCTCCAGCGTGGGAGCCCCAACTGTCCCGATGCTGCGGCGTTGTGGGCCGCTGGAGTGGCCTGAACGGCGTTCCCACGCTGGAGCGTGGGAACGAGATACGGTAAGGTCTTTGCTGGAAATAGCCTAAAAGGCGATGCCGTTGTTGTCATAATGCTGGAGGGCCATTCGATCCATACCGAGTCGAATGGCCTTTCCTGATTTCGGGCCATCGAATTTCCCGCTGTTCGAAAAGGAAAAAACATGCCTCTCAGCTATTACTCTCCCGCCGAGTGGGACAAGATTTTGACGTTCGCGGCGACCAGGGAAACGCCGTTTCTGGTCGTGTTGCTGGACAGGGTTCGACGGAAATTCGAGGAATTCCGCGCGGGCTTTCCCGGCGCGAAAATTTATTACGCGGTCAAGGCGAATCCTGGCGATGAATTGCTGGCCCTGCTGCGGGATTTGGGTTCCTATTTCGACATTGCTTCGATCTATGAACTCGACAAGGCGCTGGTTCTTGGCGTGTCGCCGGAGCGATTGAGTTTCGGTAATACCATCAAAAAGGCGCGGCACATTCGCGAGGCTTACGACAAGGGAGTCAGGCTTTTCGCGACCGACTGCGAGGCGGATATCCGCAATCTGGCCAGGGAGGCTCCCGGTTCACGGGTCTTTTTTCGGCTGCTGATGGACGCGGTGACTTCCGATTCCGACTGGCCGCTGTCGCGCAAATTCGGTTGCCAGCCGCGCATGTTGACGGAACTGGTTTCGTTGGCGGCCAACTTGGGGCTGGACCCTTACGGGGTTTCGTTTCATGTCGGCTCGCAGCAGCGCGAAATTCCGGCCTGGGACGCGGCGATTGCCCAGGTGAAAATGCTGTTCGAGTGGATGCAGGGAAAGGGCATCCGTCTGAAAGCCATCAACATGGGCGGCGGATTCCCGGCGGATTACCTGATCAAATCCAACGCGCTTTCCGTCTACGCCGAGGAAATCAACCGCTACCTCGGTTCGCATTTTGGCGCCGCCGTTCCGGAAATCTATTTGGAGCCAGGCCGGGGATTGGTGGGCGACGCCGGCGTTCTGGCCAGCGAAGTGGTCCTGATCGCCAAAAAATCCAAAACCGATCTGAAACGCTGGGTCTATACCGATGTCGGCGTCTTCAACGGTCTGATGGAAACCATCGACGAATCCATCAAATATCCGGTTTATACCGGCAAGGAGGGCGAGACCGGGGACGTGATCATCGCCGGACCCACCTGCGACAGCCTGGACATCGTCTACGAGCATTTCAAATATCAACTCCCGTTGTCCCTGGCTATCGGCGACCGGATTTACTGGCTGTCCACCGGCGCGTATACCGCCTCGTACAGTTCGGTTGAATTCAATGGTTTTCCGCCGCTGGCGACCTATTATTTGTAGTCGGGAGTCCGTCCACGTCTTGCGCGGTTCCCGCTGCGTTCACGGTCGAGGAGAACACGATGTCCAAGGCAATTCGCATTCATCAGTACGGCGGTCCCGAGGCGCTGCGCTGGGAGGAAGTCGAGGTTGGCGAGCCAGGTCCCGGTCAGCTCCGGGTTCGTCATGGCGCCGTCGGTCTCAACTACATCGATGTCTATCACCGCACCGGTCTGTACCCGTTGCCGGGGTTGCCCTGGACCTTGGGCATGGAGGGCGCGGGCCGGGTCGAAGCGGTGGGAGAGGGCGTGACCGAGTTCAGGATCGGCGACCGGGTGGCCTACGCCAGCCCGCCGCCCGGCGCCTACGCCGAGGTCCGGCTGATTCCCGCCGACCGGGTGGTGGCGCTGCCAGACGCCATTGACGACCGCACCGCCGCCGCCATGATGCTGCAAGGCTTGACCGCCCAGTATCTGCTGCGCCGCACCTATCGGGTGCAGCCCGGCGACGCCATCCTGTTGCACGCCGCCGCTGGCGGGGTCGGGCTGATCGCCAGCCAGTGGGCGCGGCATCTGGGCGCGACCGTGATCGGCACGGTGGGTAGTGACGCAAAAGCCGAACTGGCCCGCGCTCACGGTTGCCAGCACGTTATCGTCTACAGCCGCGAGAATTTTGTGGAGCGGGTTCGCGACATTACCAGCGGGCAGGGCGTGGCGGTGGTTTACGACTCGGTGGGCAAGGAAACCTTCATGGGTTCGCTGGACTGCCTGCGGCCGTTGGGAATGATGGTCAGTTTCGGCAACGCTTCCGGACCGGTCCCGGCGTTCGAGCCGGGCATTCTGGCCGCCAAGGGTTCGCTGTTCCTCACTCGCCCCGTCTTGATGACCTATACCGCTCAGCGCTCAGACTTGTTGGCTAGCGCCGCCGAACTGTTCGGGGTGGTCACCGGTGGCGCGGTGAAAATCGAAGTCCACCAAACCTATCCTCTGGCCGAGGCCGCCCAGGCGCACCGCGATCTGGAAGCGCGCCGGACCACGGGCTCCACCGTGCTGTTGCCCTGAGCGCGGTCGCGCCATGCACGAACTGTCGCTGTGCATGGAACTGATTCGCGTCATCGAGGAGCAGAACCGCCGCCAGCCGTTCCGCCGGGTGCGCGCGGTTCGGCTGGCGGTGGGCGCGCTGGCCGGGGTCGAGATCGAGGCGCTGCGGTTCGGATTCACGGTGGCGGCCCAGGGCACGCTGGCCGAGAATGCCGTGCTGGAGATCGAGCAACCCGCTGGTCAGGCCGTCTGCCTGGACTGTGGCGCGGTGGTGGAGGTGCGCAACCGCGAGGACCCCTGTCCCCGCTGCGGAGGCTATTTTCCGCAAGTGCGCGGCGGTACGGATCTGCGAGTTGTGGAATTGGAAGTCGAGTAGTGCCGCCGAACGGCGGCTTTTTCTTACGACCCCGCCGCGTTCTTCCCAGGTTTTCGACGCTCCAGAATGTCCTTGATCAAGGTATGTGGTCTCGCGCCGGTGCCTCCATCAACGCCTTGACATGCGCCGCCACGCTGGCGGCCAGGGCCGACAGGTTGTAGCCGCCTTCCAGGATGGATACCACCTGGCCCGCGCAGTGGTCGGCCGCGACCTCCAAGATCCGCCGGGTCAGCCAGGCGTAGTCGTCCTCGCTGAAATTCAACTCCGCCAACGGGTCCATGTGATGGGCGTCGAAACCCGCCGAGATCAGGATCAACTGGGGCTTGAATTCCCGTAGCGCCGGCTCGATCTCGTGCCGCCAGACATGGCGCAAGTCGGTCGAGCCGCTGCCGGCCAGCAGCGGGATATTGATGATGTTGCCGATCCCGCGTTCGCCACGGTGGCCGGTGCCGGGGTAGATATAGGCCTGATGGGTGGAAATGTAGAGATAGCCGGGATCGCGTTCCACCGCCGCCTGGGTGCCGTTGCCGTGGTGCACGTCGAAGTCGATGATCGCCACTCGCTTCAGACCGTGAACGGCGCGGGCGTGGGCGGCGCCGATGGCGGCATTGCCGAACAGGCAAAAGCCCATGGCCTGGTTCGGCTCGGCATGATGGCCCGGTGGGCGGATGGCGCAAAAGGCGTTGCTGGCTTCCCGCCGCAGGACGGTGTCCACCGCCGCGCACACCGCGCCCGCCGCGCGCAGGGCGGCTTCGCCCGATTGCGGCGACAGGATGGTGTCGCCGTCGAGCGCGAAATGACCCTGCCGGGGCACGCGGGCAAAAATCCGTTCGACGTAGGCTGGGGGGTGGATGCGGGTCAGTTGTTCGGCGGTGGCCTGGGGAGCGTCCCGCCATTCCAGAGCGGCGAACGGCGCGGCGCGCAGGGCGTTGAGAATCGCGGTCAATCGAGCCGGGGATTCCGGGTGGCCAAAGCCTGTATCGTGTTCCAGACAGGCCGGATGGGTGTAGAGCAGGGTGGTCATGACGGCGAGTCCTGGTGGAGCGGGATTTCGTGTTGAATCGTCGCCCGGCGCAGCGCCTTCAACACGTCCTGGCGGGCGACGATGCCGATCAGCAGGCCGTTTTCCACCACCGGCAGGCTCTTGGTGCGCATCTCCACTAGCTTTTGCAGCAGGCGGCTGAGCGGCAGGCGCGGCTCGACGCTGACCGGATCGCGGGTCATCACCGCCTCGGCGGGCTGTTCCATGATGGTGTCGTAGTGCGGCGCCAGCGCGTGGGCGTCGAGACTGAACGCCTTGAGCAAATCGAACTTGGTCAGGATGCCGAGCAGGTGGCGCTGGTCGTCCACCACCGGCACTCCGTTGAAATCGTGGTTTTCGAATATTTCCTCGACCTCGCGTAACCGGGCATTGGGACCGATGGCGATGGGATCGGCGGTCATGGCGTCGCGAACTTCGTATTTCAGAAATTCATACATGTCGGATGATCCTGGAGCGGGGCGGGGCGGCGAGATCACGCCCGCGCGGGTTATGGCGATAACTCGGTGCATTTTAGGGCCAAGGCGCGGGTCTGTCTGGATCATTCCGGTGGTTCGCGCCATCGGACGAGCGGGTTTCACGCGACGTTCGGAATTTGCCGCAACGCCGCCGCCAGCACCTCCACGCCCGCGCCGCGCCGGTGAACGTGCTCGCTGAGATACCGTCGCCAGGCCCGCGCGCCCGGAATACCCTGAAACAGACCCAGGACGTGCCGGGTCATGGCCTGCAAGGGCGTTCCCCGCCGCATCTGGGCTTCGACATAGGGCAGAAACCCCTCGATGACCTGGCGGCGACTCGGCGACGGGGCGCTGGAACCGAAAAACCGCCGGTCCATCTCAGCCAGCAGATAGGGATTCTCGTAGGCGGCGCGACCGATCATCACGCCGTCCACCCCCGGCAGCGAATCCGCGATCTGCTCCAAAGTGGTCAGCCCGCCGTTGAGGATGATCGTCAAGCCGGGAAAATCCCGCTTGAGCCGGTAAACGACGTCGTGGCGCAACGGCGGGATTTCCCGGTTTTCCCTGGGGCTCAGGCCGCGCAGCCAGGCTTTGCGGGCGTGAATGATGAAGACCTCGCAACCGCCGCTGGCGACCCGGCCGATGAAATCCACCAGCGCCTCGTAGGAATCGCGGTCGTCGATGCCGATGCGGGTCTTCACCGTGACTGGCAGGGCTACCACCGCCCGCATCGCCGCCACGCCGGCGGCCACCAAATCCGGTTCGGCCATCAGACATGCGCCGAATCGGCCCGATTGCACCCGGTCGCTGGGACAGCCGACGTTCAGGTTCACTTCGTCGTAATCGAACTCGGCGGCGACGCGGGCGGACCGGGCCAGTTCGGCGGGATCGCTGCCGCCCAGTTGCAGCGCCAGGGGATGCTCAGCAGGGTCGTAAGCTAGCAGCCTTTCGGGATTTCCGCGCAACACCGCGCCAGTGGTGGCCATTTCGGTGTAGAGCAACGTGCGCCGGGTCAACAGCCGCAGGAAAAACCGGCAGTGCCGGTCAGTCCAGTCCAGCATCGGGGCGACGGCGATCCGGCGGTCGAGAAGCCGCATCAAGACTTGGCGAACAACTCGGTGAAAAATTGCCGCATCGCGGCCCAGGAGCGGGTGTCGGCCGAGGCGTTGTAGGCCGCGCCCTTGCTGTTGTCGCCGCCATGGGCGGGATTGGTGAAGCCATGCACCGCTCCGCCATAGGCGATCAACTGCCAGTCGACGCCCGCCGCGCGCATTTCCTGTTCGAACGCAGCCACCTGATCCGCCGGCACGTAGGGATCGTCGGCCCCGTGCAGCGCCAGCACTTTGGCGCGAATGTTTTTCGCGTCTTGCGGCGTGGGCGTATCCAGACCGCCATGGAAGCTGACGACACCGGCCAGGTCCGCTCCACTCCGGGCCAGTTCCAGCACGGCGACCCCGCCGAAACAGTAGCCAATGGCGGCGACCTTGTCCCCGGCCACGCCCGGCTGGGCCTTGAGGGCCGCCAGACCGGCGGCGGTCCGCGCTCGCAACAGGGGGCGATCTTTCTTGTATGTCCCGGACAGCGCGCCCGCTTCCTTGGCGTCGGTAACCGTCTTGCCGTCGCCGTAGATGTCGGCGGCGAAGGCGACGTAACCCAGTTCCGCCAGTTGTTCGGCGCGGCGCTTGGCGTAATCGTTCAATCCCTTCCATTCATGCACGACCAGCACGCCCGGCAGCGGCCCCTTGGCGTCCTTGGGGTAGGCCAGATAACCGACCAGCCGGGTATCGCCCTGCCGGTATTCGACCGGTTTGGTTTCGATGGTGGCGGCCTGAACCAGGGCCGGCGCCAGCCCGCTCAGCAACAGCAACAGTAACGCGCGTAGCATCGTTGGCTCCTTTCGGTGGGAAGAGTAATGGAGTTGGAGTGGGTCGGCGCGGCGACAAGTTCCCCGCGCCCGTTCAACGCAGGGCCTGAATCGCCTCCCGGATCAATTCCGGGCCGCGATAGATGAAGCCGGTATACAATTGCACCAGACTGGCGCCGGCCGCGATCTTGGCGGCGGCGTCGGCCCCGCTCAGGATACCGCCCACGGCGATGATCGGCAGCTTGTCCGCCAAAATGTCCCGCAACCGCGCGACGACGGCGGTGGAACGGGCCATCAACGGCGCGCCGCTCAGACCGCCGGCTTCTTGCGCATGAGGCAGATTTTCCACGCCAGCGCGGGAAAACGTAGTGTTGGTGGCGATGACGGCGTCCAGTTCGTGCCGGAGCAACGCCTGGCCCACGATGGGCAGGTCGGCGTCGGCGATGTCCGGGGCGATCTTGAGCGCCAGCGGCGCGTAGCGGCCGTGTTCGACCGCCAGCCGAGCCTGCTCGGTCTTCAGGGCTTCCAGCAACCGGTCCAGCGCCGCCCCGTATTGCAGATCGCGCAAGCCGGGCGTGTTGGGCGAGGAGATGTTGACCGCGACATAGCTGGCCCAGGGATAGACCTTGCGCAGGCCCAGCAGGTAATCGTCGACGGCGCGCTCGACCGGCGTGTCGGCGTTCTTGCCGATGTTGATCCCCAGGACGCCTTGGCCACAGGTGCGGCGCACCCGCTCCACCAGCCGATCCACGCCCTGATTGTTGAAGCCCATCCGGTTGATCAATGCCTGGGCGTCCGGCAGGCGGAACATGCGGGGCTTGGGATTGCCGGGCTGGGGGCGGGGGGTGACGGTGCCGACCTCGACGAAACCGAATCCCAGTGCCCGCCAGATAGCGATGCACTCGCCGTCCTTGTCCAACCCCGCCGCCAGACCGACCGGATTGGGAAAATCGATGCCCATGACCCGGCGCGGCGCGTTGGGGGTACCCAGCGCCGCGATTCGAGCCAGCACGCCCGCGCCCGGCAGGCACAGCAGCGTCCGGGTCCAGTCGTGGGCGGTCTCCGGGTTGAATTGAAACAGAAGTGCGCGGAGTGGCAAGTAGTAGTCCATGGGAAGTCCCGGCTGATTGAGGGAATTGAACGCGCGTTCGTGGATGGTCGAATCTGCTTCGTAGTTAAATGGTGACAGTCGACAACGATCCTGATACCATGAATCCAAAGCTTATCACGTATGCGATTTAACGCGCTTTCAATGACGACATCACCTGTGGTTTAATGGCCACAAATGTCACATGGAGCGGTAAGCTGTCTGGGAAATGACCCGTTTGACAAGGCGTGCGGGTCAACCATTTCCCCTGATGGCCACCATGGAGTCCATCGGCCGAAGGATCGTCGCGGGGCGCGAAGGTCCGTACCATCCGCACACGATGTTCGATGCCTTTCGATTTTTTGGAGCCGCGGGGTCTTGAGACCCCAGCGAATGAGCAAACTGGCCTGGGTGGAGAAATAATGCGCAAGCTGTTGGTTTTGAGCACCGCTGCCGTCGAGGAAGAATTCGTCCAAAAGATTTCCGCGGCGGATTGGGAGGTTTACTGGACGCAGGACCCGGGTCAGGCCCGAGTTCTGTTGACGGAACAGTCGTTCCGGGTCGGTTTGGCGCTGTTGTTCAGTTGCGAACCGGAACGGTCCATCCAATGGGTGATTGATCTGATGCTGGCCCGGCGCAAGATGCAGTGGGTCGTGGCGTTGCCGCGACCCTGCGTGGAGCGCAAGCTGCTCTCCGGGATCATCGCCGAACGCTGCTACGATTATCATACGCTGCCCGTCGACGCCCAACGCCTGACGGTGACGCTGGGCCATGCCTACGGCATGTCGGAACTGACTGAAACCCATTTGCGCCAACAGCGCGAAGCCGAGACCCAGTATGGCTTGATCGGCAACAGTTCGGTGATGCAATCGCTGTTCCGGGGCATTCAAAAAGCGGCCGAAGTGGATGTGCCGGTCCTGATCACCGGTGAAATCGGCACCGGCAAGGAGCAGGCGGCGCGCGCGATCCATGAAAATTCGTCCCGGGCGGCGGGGCCTTTCGTGGTGGTCAATTGCGAGGCGCTGGTTATCGATCTCATTCAATCCGAATTGTTCGGGCATGAAAAGGGTGCGTTCGCCGGCGCCGGCGAGCGTCGAATCGGACAGATCGAAGCGGCCGCCGGGGGGACCTTGTTCCTCGACGAGGTTGGCAATCTCGGGCCGGAAGTGCAGGCCAACCTGCTGCGGTTCCTGGAGGAAAAGAAGATTCGGCGACTCGGCGGCACCAAGCCGATTCCCACCAATGTCCGGGTGATCACCGCCACCCACACCAAGATCGAGCAGTCGCTGCGCGACGGCCGGTTTCGCGAGGATCTCTTCTATCGTCTGAACGTCCTGCATCTGCGGGTGCCCACCCTGCGCGAACGCCGGGGCGACGTGGAGTTGCTGGCCCGCTATTTCTTCAACAAATTCTCCGCCGAGGTCAAGACGGTCGCCAAGGGCTTCAGCCGGGACGCTTTGGAGGTGATCAATCGCTACGACTGGCCGGGCAATGTTCGCGAACTGATGAATCGGGTGCGTCGCGCGGTGCTGTTGAGCGATGGACCCTATATCTCCCCCGCCGATCTGGAACTGGAGCGGCGTTCGCTGGGGCGGGGCTTCGTCACCCTGGACGAGGCGCGGATGGCGGCCGACCGCGAGGTCATCCAGGCCACGCTGTTGCGGACCCGCTTCAACATCGCCCGCGCCGCTCAGGAGTTGAGCGTGTCGCGCATGACCTTGTACCGATTGATGGAAAAGTACGACATCCGTCGCGACAGTCTTTAGGATGCCCTGAAGCGGATGAAAGGGGAACGCCGGTTCGTGCCGGCGTTTTTCGAATCGGGCTGGGCCGCCGGTTCCAGCCAGCCCTCCGGCGGGGTCCCACGGCAGCATGACGACGCCGTTCGAGCCACGGTCCTTCCTCAAGACCCTCGTCACTCTGCCCGGCGTTTACCGGATGCTGGACGAGCGCGGCGTGGTGCTCTACGTCGGCAAGGCCCGCAATCTGCGGCGGCGGGTGTCGAGCTACTTCCGGGAACATCACCCTTCCGCCAGGACGCGCGGCCTGGTCGCTCAGATCCGGGCCGTTGAGGTCACGGTCACCCACACCGAGGCCGAGGCGCTGATTCTGGAAAGCCGGCTGATCAAGGAACTTCAGCCGCGCTACAACATCCTGCTGCGCGATGACAAGGGTTATCCCTACATCCACGTCGCCGAGGGCGATTTTCCCCGGTTGGCGCTGCATCGCGGCGCCAGGCGCGCGCCGGGGCGCTATCTTGGGCCGTATCCCCACGCCGGCGCCGTCCGCGAAACCCTGAATCTTCTCCAAAAGGTGTTCCGGCTGCGCTCGTGCGAGGACAGCTTTTTCCGCGCCCGGAGCCGGCCGTGCCTGCAATACCAGATCAAACGCTGCACCGCGCCCTGCGTCGGCCTGATCGACCGCGCCGGTTATCAACGCAGCCTGAGCGACGCCCTGTTGTTCCTGGAGGGCCGGGGCGGCCAGGTCGTCGACGACCTGGCGCGGCGGATGGAAGCGGCGGCGGCGGCGTTGAATTTCGAGGAGGCGGCCGTCTGTCGCGACCAGATCGCCGAATTGCGCCAGATTCAGCAGCGCCAGCATGTCGAGGGCGAGAGCGGGGATCTCGACGTGGTGGCGGCGGTCGCGCGCGGCGGTTCGGCCTGCGTGCAAGTCTTCGTGTTTCGCGGCGGGCGGTTGTTGGGCAACAAGGCGTTCTTTCCGCGCCTGCCCGAGGATGAGGACGCCGGCGCGGTGCTCGGCGCTTTTCTGGCCCAGCACTATCTGGATCGGGAAATTCCCACGGAGTTGCTGGTCAGTCCCGAACCGGCCGACGCCGCGCTGCTCGCCCAGGCTTTCCACGAACGTGCCGGCCGGCGGGTCGCCATGGTCGCGCATCCGCGCGGCGAGCGGCTGCGCTGGCTGGAGTTGGCCCGGCGCAACGCCGAGCACGCGCTGGCCGCGCACCTGTCCAGTCAAGCCGGAACGCGCCAGCGGCTGGAGGCGTTGCGGGACGCGCTGGGGCTGGAAGAGGTTCCGGATCGACTGGAATGTTTCGATATCAGCCATACCCGGGGCGAAGCCACGGTTGCGGCTTGCGTGGTGTTCGGGGCGGAGGGGCCGATCAAGGCCGACTATCGCCGCTACAATATCGAAGCCATCGCCCCCGGCGACGATTACGCCGCCTTGCGCCAGGCGCTGACCCGGCGCTATACCCGGCTGCGGGAGGAAGAAGGTCGCCTGCCCGATGTCTTGTTGATCGACGGTGGCCAGGGGCAGTTGGCCCAGGCGCGCGCGGTGTTGGAGGAGTTGCAGGTCGCCGGGGTGACGGCGGTGGGCGTCGCCAAGGGACCGGAGCGCAAGCCGGGGCTGGAAACGCTGTTCTTGTCCAGGGAAAACCGCCCCCTTATACTGCCCCCCGATTCGCCCGCTCTGCATCTGGTGCAGCAGATCCGCGACGAGGCCCATCGCTTCGCCATCACCGGCCACCGCCAACGCCGAGCCAGGGCCCGCGCCACGTCCGCCCTCGAACAGATTCCCGGCATCGGTCCCAAGCGCCGGCAAGCCCTGCTCCGACAGTTCGGCGGCGTGAAGCAGCTTGCGCGAGCCGGCGTTGAGGACATCGCCGGCGTGGATGGCATCAACGCCGAATTGGCGCAACGGATTTACGACGCCTTTCATGGCGAAACCTGATCGCCGGCCGAACCCATGCAACTGAACCTGCCCACCCTGCTGACCCTGTTACGCATCGCGCTGATTCCGGTATTCGTGGGCGTGTTCTTCCTGCCGGTGCGCGGCGCCAATGTGCTGTGCGCAGCGCTGTTTGGGCTGGCGGCGCTCACCGACTGGCTGGATGGCCATCTGGCGCGGCGGTTCGATCAAACCTCGGCCTTCGGCGCGTTTCTGGACCCGGTGGCGGACAAGCTGATGGTCGCGGCGGCGCTGGTGTTGTTGGTGCAGGCGATTCCCACGCCGGTGATGGCGGTGGCGGTGGCGATCATCATCGGTCGCGAGATCGCGATTTCGGCGCTGCGCGAGTGGATGGCGCAAATCGGCGACCACGGCCGCGTGGCGGTGTCCATGGTTGGCAAGTTCAAGACCACCGCCCAGATGATCGCCGTGCTGCTGTTATTGTATCGGGATCCCGTGGGTGGGTTTCCGACGCTGGAAGTCGGGTTGGGATTGTTGCTGGTCGCGGCGGCGCTGACGCTCTGGTCCATGCTGCACTACCTGCTGGCGGCGTGGCCGGTGCTCCGCCAGGACAGGCAGGGTGGAAGGACTTGACGAACGGGTTTTTTACGCTAGAATCGCTGCTCTTCATCCAGCGGGAATAGCTCAGTTGGTAGAGCACAACCTTGCCAAGGTTGGGGTCGCGAGTTCGAGTCTCGTTTCCCGCTCCAGATTCCCCAAGCCTCGAACCTTCGGGGCTTTTTTGTACCCCCGGCGAGATTGGCGGCCGGAACCCCTCAGTACAGGGCTAGGTGGCAGAGTGGTCATGCAGCGGCCTGCAAAGCCGTGGACGCCGGTTCGATTCCGACCCTAGCCTCCATCTCCCCGCTGGTGTGGTGGAATGGTATACACACAGGACTTAAAATCCTGCGCCCCCGACCGGGCTTGTGGGTTCGAGTCCCACCACCAGCACCATGAAAGTCTGGACGACCGACTTCCTATCCCGTTCAGCGATCGGTGGTAGCGGCAAAGCCGCTTCGGTTAGCGATTCTGTGGGTTTTGGAACACCGCGAACCGCTAGGCCGCCGGCGTCAGATAGTCCTCGATGTGGACCGTGTCGATCTGTTCGGGCCGCAGAAAACGTGCGGCGTATTGCTGGTGAACCCCGGCGCGTAGAAACAGCTCGAACAGTTCCGGGTCAATGTGCTGATCCTGGGACATCCGGGCCATGATCCGCAGCGCTTCCGACAGGGTTTTGCCCAACTTGTAGGGTCGGTCGATGGCGGTCAGCGCCTCGAAGATGTCGGCAATCGCCATCATCCGCGCCAGCACGCTCATCTGCTCGCGCCGCAACTGTTTGGGATAGCCGTTGCCGTCCATCTTCTCGTGGTGGCCGCCCGCGATCTCCGGCACCCGCCGCAGTGGCTTGGGAAACGGCAGCCGCGACAGCATCACGATGGTCTGGACGATGTGCTCGTTGATCTTGTAACGCTCTTCGTCGGTCAGGGTGCCGCGACCGATGCGCAAGTTATGGATTTCGCCCCGGTTGTAGAGCAATTCCGGCACGTTCAGCCGAAAGCCCCAGGGATTGTCCGCCTCGATTCGATCCTGGGGGCCGCGCTCGAACCGGTGTTCCAGCTTGTCGGCCAGCAGCGACTCGACGGCTGGGAGAGGGGAGGCGGGCGCGCGTTCTTTGCGGGTCCGCTCTTCGTGTGACAGACCAATGCGGTCGTCGAGGGTGCGCAGCCAGGTTCGTTCGGCCAGGCGCTGGAGTCGGGCGGTCTGCTCCGGCGTCATAAATTCGCCGCCCTGGTTGCAGCGGGCGACGAAGGCGAAGTCGTCATCGAGCGTTCGCCATTCCGCGTCGAGCCTGGCTCGCAACTCGTCGCGGTTGCCACCGCTGGCCACCTGCCGCCAGTAGGCGATCTCGGCGTCGCGCTTGAGCACCTCGAACCGCATCCGCACTTCGTGAATCCGGTCGTAGATCGTTTCCAGCTTGGTGGCCTTGTCCACCACATATTCGGGCGTGGTGATCTTGCCGCAGTCGTGCAGCCAGCAGGCGATGCGCAGCTCTTCCCATTCCGCCTCGCTCAGGGTGAAGTCTCGAAAAGGTCCCACCGGGTCGGCGCAAGCCGCCTGAGCCAGCAGCTTGGTCAGCTCCGGCACCCGGGCGCAGTGGCCGCCGGTGTAGGGACTCTTGGCGTCGATGGCGTCAGCGAGCAGGCGAATGAACGCCTCGAACAGATTTTTCTGCGCTTGCAGCAGCCGCTGATTTTCGATGGAGACCGCCGAAGTGCCCGACAGCGCGGCGATGAACGCGAGCAATTCCGGCGCGATCAGGTTTTCGTCGCCGGCCGATCCTACCTTGAGGAGAGCCAAAACGCCGACCAATTCCTGTTGGCGGTTGCGTAGCGGCACGACCATGAGGTGGCCGGCGTTGAGGGGTGAATCGGACAGGGGCGCCAGATAGTCGGCCAGCGGTTCGCCCGGCGTGAGCGGTCGGATTTGAGGAGTCGTCGCCTGGGCTGTCTCCACCAGGGGGTGGGGCTGGGGATCGGTCAGGGACAGGGGAGACAGCCGGTCGACCGCCACGGCGCCGGTCTCGCTGCGCAGCCGGGCGGCGGCGGGCCGCAATTCACGTTCGTCGTCGCTCACCAGGAACAGGATGCCGGCATCGCCCTGGGCCAGCGCCAGGGTTTCCGCTAGCACCCGATCCAGCAAACGCTCAAAATGGTGCTCGGCCGCCAGCGCCGACCCGATATCGAGAAAACGGCGAATCGTGGATTTCATCAGTCCCATCGCCTGGGCCAGTTGGTTGACTTCGGTGATGATCGAATGGACCGCGACCGGTTCGTGAAAGTCGAAACGCCGAATCCGGGCCGCCTCCCCGACCAGGCTGTGCAGGTGGCGGGCAATCCGGCGGGACAGCAGCCAGGTGACCGGCAGCGCCAGCAGCACCAGACCGATGGCGATCAGGACCGATTGATCGCGGATGCGCGCGGCATCGGCCAACAGTTCGCGCTCGGGCACGGCCAGCGCCAGCGCCAGCGGCGCTCCGCCCTGGAACGGCAACGTTTTCACCGCGCCGCGCCAACGCTGATCGGCGATTCGCAGCGTGAAGCCGGCCGGGTCCAGCCGCGCCGCGCGTCGCTCGGGATCCCGCCAATCCTGATCCAGTTGGGTCAGCGCCGGCTCGTTCAATTCGGCGAGCCGGGCCAGGCGCGGTTCACCGTCGCCTTCGCGCGGCAGCCGGGCGGCGTCCGGGTGGGCGATGACATGACCCTGATGGTCGAACAACGCCAGTTGCGTATTGGGGAGGAAGCGGCTGGCGGCCAGCGTGGCGGAGAGGTCGCGCAAGGTGAGGTCGGCGCCCACGACCGCCGTGCCGGTGGTGGCCCGACGGGCCAGCGTGATGCCGGCCTCGCGGGTCGTGAAGAACAGGTAGGGATCGGTGCGGATCCGATCCGGCCGGGTTTGCGCCGCCTGATACCAGGGGCGGGCGCGGGGATCGAAGGTATAGTCGGGTTTGGCGTCGCGGCGGAGCAGGTTCAGGTCCGCGTCAAGGAACAGGAAGGCGGCCGCGATGGCGCCTGCTTCATCGCGTTCCACGCTCTGCGCCAGATAGCGGGCCTGGTCCGGAGCGGCGAGCGGGACGCGCAGCGGGGAATCCGCCGGCAGCCGCCGCAGCAGAAAGAAATCGCCGTCGTCGTAACCCACGAACAGGGCGGACACGTGTTCCGATTCCGTCATCGCTTCATGCAGATAACCCAGGCTGTCCAGGCGTTCGGTCAGCGAAGTGGCGAAGGCTAGCCGCTGCCAGGCCAGTAGATCGACCATGATGGCGACCGGCGTGGCCAGTGTCTGAATTCGGCGGGCGGTGTGATCGGCGATCCGTTCGAACCGCTCGTCGGCGGTGCGCAGCATCAGCCGGGTGGTTTCCGCGTAGTTGTTCCAGATCACCGCGCCGCCGAGCAACAGGATCAGGGCGATGAACAGGGTCGCGATGTGAACGCGCAACGGCAGCTGACGTGGTGTGGACAGGGGAACGGTCAGGGACATCGGCGGTTCCTGGATGGGGGCGAGGGAGGCGCCGTGGGAGCGGGTTTGCGCGGGTGGCAAACCGCATCGCGGGCACCGCTATAACAATAGCGTATCCGGGTGCTCGAAAGCGGGTGAAGTCTTGGACTTGCTGGAAAACTGAAGAGACGGGATGCATCCTTCGGGTCTGAACGTTGGCACGTTCGGATTCCAAACCCGCGGGTGACGATTACGGCCGCACGGTGGGTGCGGTGACGGTGGGCGGGGTCAAAAAGTACCGACTTTCATCGTCGGGGGGGACGTCGCCGACATGATTGTTAGGCAGGTTACGCTGCGCTGACCCGCCTAACAGCCCTCTGGTTTTTTATAAATTCCAGGAACGCCCAGTAAACGCTTCAAATATGGCAGATGCAGCAACTTCTGCTAGCCAACTGAGGTGGGCGTCATCATTTTTACCTTGCATGAACCCCAACTCTAATAAATGAGCGGCTGGTCGTGTTTGGCGAATCCAACCCAACCGGCCAAAGCGAGAGGCGGTATCAGGACGTGCCCACGATTGCGAGTGTGCCCCGTGCAACAAGAGGGAGCGACGGACGAACTCGCCTACGTCTTTACTGCGTTCAGAGGTCCCATAGTAGATACCACAACGCCGCGAAGCGTCATCGAGGTCGAGACCGTCCGCTGAGTCGCGATGCAACTCTAATACCCATGCGTCACCAAAGCTAAAATTCCTATTCACCCACACAATTGACTTATCGGTATCCTCGTCATGCGGTGCGATTTCCACGTCAACGTTGCGCCTTTGTAGGAGTGCAGCGGCGCGGTTGGTGATGGTAATTGCTTGATCGCGTTCATTGTGTGGGGGATTCGTGGCGCCGGAATCACTGCCACCATGACCGGCGGCCAATACGACAACCATAGGATCTTGGAGAAGACTCAAGGATGATGTTCTCATAACCTCCCCTTTCAAGTTGGGCAGAATGGAGCCAAGCCTCGTAAAAAAATTATTCTGCGCGTTTGAAGCCCAACGACCCGTATTCACCGGATAAGCCGGTGAATACGGTAGTTAGGTTATCAAGCTTCTCACGAGTTTCAGCGCTCCAGTCAAGATGCGGGCGCCATCGGCGATGCGGTCGAGGGTCGCGCCGAGCTGTTCCATGTCTTTGAGGAGCTTGTCGGCTGCGTCCGCCTTGCTCTTGAGGCCAGACTCTAGGTCATCGACCAGATCGTCTCTCAGTAGCGCCTTCTTCAACGCTTGGCGCATGTCCTCCATGTCCTTTTTGGCTTGCTTCAGTATTGCCTCAAGCATAGTCTCTGTTGCGGTGTCACCCATGATCTGAGCATCGAAGATCTGCGTGCTCACCTCGCGAGCGTAGGCGTCGAACTTCTCTTGGGACTGACGTGTGAGCTCGAGTTTCCGCTTAACGATGGATTGATTGTTCGCCATTGTCCGCTCCTCCTAATCAGCTTTTCTTCTTGGCTGCCTTGACCTTTTCGACCTTCTCGGCAAGGCTGTTGATTCGCTTGTTCGCTTCGGCCAGTTGTTTGGGATCTCCCGGGTTGTCGAAACTGTCGAGAATAGCCCTGTGGGTTCTCGCGATATCGAAGAACATTTTCCAGGTCGCGTTTGCTTCTCCTTCAACGACCGCGTCGTAGGCGCTGCGCGCGCGGGCGAGCTCTGCTATAGCCCGCGATGCGTTGCCAGCCCCCTCGGCTCGTGCCGCGTCGCCCAAGGCGTTTTTCAGGCTATCGTAGCGCGCTCGAAGATCGGCGATTTCGGGCTCTTCTGCCCAACTGGCAAGGGCGACTGCGGCGATCTCCACCGAACTGTCGGCGTCTTTGACGATGGACGAGAGCATCGCGTAGCGACGCGCCTCGAAAGCTTCCGTCAGGAGGCTGCCGAAGAGGTCGGTATTTGCGCTACGGATTGCTGTGGTGCGATCCGAAGGCGGGGGAGCACCTTGAAATTTGTCGGCTTCGTCGATCAAGCCAAATATGGCTGTGCTGGCGTTCGTGAAACTGCTGCCCAATTTGGACGGGGTATCCGATTGCGCCAAGGCGAGTAGAGACTTGGCATAGTTCTGCAACGCAAGTGATAACCGGCGCGCGCTGTAGCCTTGAGCACCCGGACCGTTCGAGGGCGGTCTGATGGGCGGATTCGGCATGCTTCTGTCGCGTCGCGCCTGCTGCAGCGCACAATGCTTGGAGAAGTCGTCGAATTTTTCCGACTCGATGCGTTGGTCAAATCGAAGAGGCTCGATGCAGCCGACTGGCATGAGTGTCACATTGTTCGCGACCATGGCCGTGTTCAGCTCGGCGCGGTATTTCGCTTCGATCGCATCGCCGTCGTAACGCTTGAGTACCTGTCCCGTCGTGGATTCGACTGCGGTGGAGAATTTGGCGACGTCGGGTGCTATATGTGCCGTGGAGCAGCCCGCTCCAAGTAGTGCGGAAACAATAGTTGAGCACAACAGCATTCTTGTTTTCATTTGACATCTTCCTGCTCTTGGTCGGTTAGGGAACGCCCGTACGACAAGTGTTGTCAGCGCGTGCCGGGGCAGGCGCGGCGGTATCCGGGTTATTTAATTGTCTAAAATTCGGGGACCACTATACTGAATCACCTCCTTTCATTCGCCAACGGGTCTGCGGATAAGCCGCGAGGGCGAGAAAGCCGCAGGCTTTTTCGCCTGAAGTCGGCTTGATCCGCGTGGTTGTGCGGCGCTTCGCGCCGCGTAAGCAGCGGATCGTAATCCGTCGCCACGTTGTCGCGGGCGTGAAGCGTCCGCGACAACAAGTGGTTATACGGTTTCCGCCTATCCACCACCATCCACCAGGGTTGATAGAAGCTCTTTGATCCTGCTCGCCTTTGCAAGCGGTATAATTTCATTCATCGCCAATTTTCCAACCCTGGAAATCCCGCTATGTTCACCATCCTTCCGAAGCTGACCCAGCACCACGAGACGTTTTTGACCCATAAGCATCTTCCATGCCACAGCCGCGCCCAGCGTGAATGGTGTTATCCATGAAAGGGTTATCAGCGCAGGTTCGTTTTTTGGCCGCCTGGGCGGTTTCAATTTGAAACAGGAAATTTCAAATTGAAACTAGCGCCTGGCGCTCAAGGCGAGCCATCCGCCGCACCCGGCGGTGGAATAAAGTCACCGTGTTCGTGTCCCGCGCTGGAGAGTTGTATTTCCGATTTATCCCCTGGCGCCTCCAATAGCGCAAATCCACGTTGAACGGGGGCAACCGAGCGGACTTGATACAGCACGGTTTTCAGGTATTGACAGCAGGCGGATCATTCGGGTAACGAGTCAGGAGTGGTTCGGGCGGAGAGAACAAATGCGATCCCAACGGCTCGCCTCCCGCTCCTATGGGGTATATCACATGGCATGGGTTCGTGGCGGGAACTTGGGGCGAATGATCATCGGTGGTTCGCTGCTCGCAGCGGGCTGTACCCAGCAAGCTTGGTACGAAGGGTTTCAGGCGAGCGAACGACAGAAGTGCGAGACCTTGCTCTCCCAGAGCGCCATGCAACAGTGCATCGACCAGGTCAATAATCTGAGTTATTCCCAGTATCAACGGGAGCGAGAGGGATTGATAAAGAACTCACGTTAAGGCCGGTTGTTGCGAGGTCGGGTTACAGCCCCAGAGTGGCCAGGATGCCCTCGCGGAAATGCCAGCCGGCCAGCGCCAGGGCGGCCAGCAACAAGATCGCCAGCGTCCATAGCCCGACCCTGCTCGCCGGTGGGGTCTGGGTCGGGGCTGTCAGCAGGCGTTGTTCCAGCGCGGCGCGGGCGGCCCGCTCGGTTGCCAGCAGGGCCATCAATCGGTTCTGCTGCCCCTGCATACTCTTGATCCGCTCGCGAGCATCCTTGAGTTGATCGCGGAGTTGCTCCACCGAGACCGATCCGGTCGCCTGCTCGCCCCCTGAATCCAGCGTTTCGCAACGATCATCGTCGGGTTCTTGCGTCGTGATAGTGGGCCTTCCCGACAGGGCCTCTTTCACTTTTGGGGCAACAGCGGTCGACGGCGATGGGCGTTGCGTGCCGCCAGGTCTGCGTCTTCGATTCTCAACGTCTATGATGCGAGTTTCGGAAAGCTCATCGTCGGGTTCTCGCGTCGTCATATTTGCCCTTCCTCACCTCGATTCTGGTTTCTTGAAGGATAGCCTACAGTGCGGCGTCCGCTCCCTCGATGGGGACAAGGATGGCATGCCGTGCGCGACGCTGTGCCGATGAATGAGTGAAGCTGCTGGCAGCCGGGCAAGGGGGGTCTGTTCTCGCGGGGTTATCAGCCGTCGCGTGGAACGGTTGGCCCGGCTATAGTGGGCCTTCCGTGACTGGCGAACACGGACGAGAAAGGTATCGCAATCAGATCACCAACCACGTAGGTTGCCAAGGTACTGCCATCGGAACGGCGTAGCCTGGAAATCGCCCCGTCGCCGGCAACGGAGCGACGACCCTGACCAATCACACCAATGGTGGATTGCTCCCGTCCCCTGGCCGCTGCATCGAGTTCTTAGGCGATTTCCAGAAATGAAATGACCTGGCCTGGCTCCCACGCTCCAGCGTGGGAGCCCCAACCGTCCCGATGTTGCGGCGTTGTGGGCCGCTGGAGTGGCCCGAACGGCGTTCCCACGCTGGAGCGTGGGAACGAGATGTCGGTAAGGTCTTTGCTGGAAATAGCTTTACGCCGCCGGATGGATGCGCTTGCCAGGCTCATTTAACGTTGGCGAATAGCTTGCCCACGGTCAAGTCCAGCGCCAGCCCGACATCGAGGGCCGCCCGGTCCGCGCCGGTTGACCGCCGCTGATGATTTTCAACCGCTGAAATGCCGCGTTCATCGGGTCACTGGTGTCTCCGCATAAAGCCGCCCGTGGGCGGCTACGGGTTACCGGTCACGGATTGAACGGTTATTTGACTATGCTCTGCGCGGCCTCGGCGGCTTTCTTCTTGGCCATATCCTCGGTCGTTCCAGTCACGGCCTTGGTGGGATCCGGGGTGGCACCAGTCACGGCCTTGGTGGGATCAACGGCGGGCATCGGAGCGGCGCCCTTGACGGCCTTGGTGGGATCCGGGGTGGCACCAGTCACGGCCTTGGTGGGATCAACGGCGGGCATCGGAGCGGCGCCCTTGACGGCCTTGGTGGGATCAACGGCGGGCATCGGAGCGGCGCCCTTGACGGCCTTGG
>JARSSO010000042.1 GCA_029624765.1 Candidatus Contendibacter sp.
ATCCTAGATAATATTTCGTCTACATTATAGACACATGAACGTCAACACGGCCTAGCCCGGGAACTGGTTGCTGAACTGCCCCCGGAAGAGCGGCTGCGCGGCCTGCCCCCGGAAGAGCGGCTGCGCGGGCTTTCGGAAGCGGAGTTGCAGCAGCTTCAACAATGGCTGCAAGGGAAACTAAAGCATTGAGAGGCTAATGGGATGGCCCGCGCCGCGCCAGCCGATAAGCCACCGCCCCCGCGGCTTTTTCCCGCTGGATCGTCCACGGGGCAGGCAGCGATGGCGCGGATTGATCTCTTGGCGCTTCCAGGTAAATCCACGCCGGATCTGCCAACCAGCCGTTTTGTTCCAGCATCGCGCAGACGGGTTCCAGTAATCCCTGTCCAAAGGGTGGATCGAGGAATACGATCTCGAACGGCGTCGCTGGCTGGCGCAGCCAGGCCAGCGCATCAACCGCTTCAACCCGCGCGTTTTCGGCCTTCAGCCGCGCCAGATTGTCGCGCAGGGCGCGGACTGCCCACGGCTGGCGTTCGACGAACACCACTTCCGCCGCTCCCCGCGACAGCGCCTCGATGCCGAGCGCGCCGCTGCCGGCGAACAGGTCCAGGCAACGGGCGCCGGGCAAGACCGGCGCCAGCCAGTTGAACAGAGTTTCCCGTACTCGATCCGGCGTGGGGCGCAGCCCCGGCAGGTTCGGAAATTCCAGTCGCCGGCCACGCCACTGGCCGGCGATGACGCGCACTCGATTGACGTGGCCGCCGCGCCGGTTCATGAACCGGCGGCGGGTTTGGAGGTAGTCTGGCCACCGCCGACGATCACGGTGATCAGCCGGTCGGGCTGAACGTGGCGCTGCCAGGCGGCCTTGACCTGTTCCAGGCTGATGCCGTTGATCGTGCCAATGTAGTTTTGCAGGTAATCCAGCGGCAGCCCATAAAAGGCCATCACTCCCAGGGCGCTGACCAGTTTGCCGTTGCCGGCCAGATCGAGGGCAAAGCCGCCGGTAATGTTCTGGCGGGCTTCCTCCAGCGTTTGAGCGGCGGGGCCGTTGGCGGTGAATTCGCGCAAGGTCGCCTGGGCGACCTGCAGGGCGGTGTCCACCTGATCGTTGCGGGTTTGCAGATTAAGCAGGAACGGACCCGCCTGGCGCATCGGGGAAAATCCACTATAGGCGCCGTAGGCCAACCCACGCTTCTCGCGGATTTCCTGGGACAGTTGCGACACCAGCCCGTTGCCGCCCAGCACATGGTTGCCCAAATAGAGCGCGTAATAGTCGGGATCGGCGCGGCTGACCCCGACCTGCCCCATCAGGATATGGCTCTGGCTGGACGGATGGGGAATGCGGATCGTCTGGCTGGTCGCAAGCGGCGCGACCGGGGGCGTCGGCGGAATCGGCTCGCCCTGAGGCAAGCCGCCGACCAACGCATTGGCCAGTTGTTCGGCGGCCGGCCGGTCCAAATCGCCGACGAGGGCGACGACAGCATTCGCGGCGGTATAGTGCTGGCGATGGAATTCCCGAATCTCCGCGCCAGTGATGGCGTTCAGGCTGGCCGACGTCCCTTCGGGCGGCGAGCCGTAGGGATGGTTACCGTACAGGGCCTTGTAAAAGGCGTCCTGGGCGATGGCACCGGGCGACTGGGCGCGTTCCCGCAGCGCCGTCAGCATTTGCTGGCGCACCCGCTCCACGGCGTCCGGGGCGAAGGTCGGCTCCTTCAGCAGCCGGGCGACGGTTTCCACCGCCGGTTGCAGATAACGCGGATCGACCAGGCTGCGCAGCGCGATCGTGGCCGAGTCACGCCGCGAACTGGCGCTGAATCGGGCGCCGACCCGGTCTAGCCGGTCGGCGATGACGTCCGCCGACCACTCGCCAGCGCCTTCCTCCAGCAGGGCATTGGTCAGCTTCGCCAGCCCCGGCCGCGCGCCGTCGCGCGCCGAACCGGCGTTGAACAGGATTTGCGCGTCCACCATCGGCAGTTCCCGCGCTGGAATGAAATAGACCGGTACGCCGTTGGCGGTACGCCAGTGCTGGATTTCGGGCACGGCGGCGGCCAGGCTGGAGGCCAGCAAAAAGGCGATGGCCAGAAGGCCGGACAGCGACGATTTTAACGAGGGCATGGCGGGGAAATCCTTGAGCTTCCCTCTCCCCTGGTGGGAGCGGGGCTGGGGGTGAGGGAGGATTCAGCGAATCGCATGATCCATTCCAGCGGCGGGCGTGCTCGGCCGGCGCCCATCCAGCGGCAGCGGCTCCAGGGTCGCCACGGTCAGCCGGTCGTCGGTCAGATATTTGCGGGCAACCGCGCGCACCTGCTCCGGGGTGACCGCCTGAATCCGCTGGACGTAGTCGTCGAGCCGGTTCCAGCCCAGGCCAACCGTTTCCAGCGTCCCCAGCCGCATCGCCTGATAGAACAGCGAATCCTGCTGGTACACATCGGTGGCGGCGACTTGCGCGACGACCCGCGCCAGTTCCTCGGGACCGATCAATTCCTCGCGCAGTTTAGCGACTTCAGCCCGCAGCGCCTGCTCCAGCTCGGCGTTGCCACGACCCGGCGCCGGATTGCCGGCCAGCACGAACAGCTCTTCCAGGCGCGAGATCGGACTGTAGCTCGTGCCGGCGGCAGCGGCGACCTGCGAGCCGCGAATCAGATGGCGACTGATGCGTCCGCTGTTGCCCCCGTCGAGAACGCCATCCAGCACGTCCAGGGCGTAAGGCTCCCAGTCCTCGGGCGCGGTCTTGAGGGTTGGCGCCTTGTAACCAAGCGCGACGTAAGGCACTTCCGCCGGAGTCTTGACCACGAGGCGCCGTTCACCCAGTTGAGGGATTTCCTGCTCCAGGCGAGGCGGGGTCAAATCGCTGGGCGGCAGCGGACCGAAGTGTTTTTCCGCCAACTCCCGAACCTTGACCGGGTCCACATCGCCGACCACCACCAGAGTCGCGTTGTTCGGTGCGTACCATCGTTGATACCAGCGATTCAAATCGTCCGGGCGGATGGATTGAATATCCTGCATCCAGCCGATAATCGGCTGACGGTAGGGGCTGGTGACGTAAGCCGCGGCGAGGAAACGTTCCTGGGTCAGCGCCTCGGGTTGATCGTCGGTGCGCAGCCGCCGTTCCTCGGCCACGACTTGCGCTTCCTTGGCGACTTCCTCGGGCTTGAGCAGCAGATGGCGCATCCGGTCGGCCTCGAGCCGGAAACTGAGTTCCAGCCGCTCTTTCTCCAAGGTTTGGAAATAGGCGGTGTAATCGCGGCTGGTGAAGGCGTTTTCATCCCCACCGTTGGCGGCGATTAGACGGGAAAACGCGCCGCCGGGCACGGTTGGCGTGCCCTTGAACATCATGTGCTCCAACAGATGGGAGATGCCGGTCAGGCCGCTGGGCTCGTAACTGGACCCGACCTTGTACCAGACTTGCGAAACCGCCACCGGGGCGCGGCGATCCACGCGCACCAGCACCTTGAGGCCGTTGGCGAGGGTAAATTCGTGAACGGGGGCCGCCGCGAACGCCGTAAGGGCCAGCGTCAGCCCAAGGACGGCGACGACGATTCGAGAGCTTGACATAAGGTCTCCAGATGAATTCGGTTCCAGGGATCGACTCGGTCGTTTGGCAACCGACCGGGAGAAGGGTTCAACCCAGCGCCGCAATGGCTTCAAGCAATGCAGCTATACGTTTATACTTGAAATAGGATAAATTTTTGACACCCTTTTGCCGACTGGCAACGCCATTGAATTACCCTGGAAGAAATCAATCCATGTCGTCGCGCGGTGAAGTACTCGTGGCGATTGTCAAGGATCAGCGTGATTTCGAGATCGCGCGGGAGCAATACTGGTATCGCATCCCCGTTGACAGCGCCCATAAATTCCTCAAAAACCGCTGGCCTCCGCAATGGCTGGCGTTTTATCAAACCAAAAAATTCGGGGGCGAGGCTTACGCTGTCAATTACTATGCGCCGGTGCTGGAGATACGGGAAGCGTGCCGCGAACAGCTTTTTCCGGACGAGCTTCCCAATTCGAAGAGCGGCAAGCGTTATTATCAACTCCTGCTTCAGCCGCCGCGAAAACTACCCAAGCCCATTTTGAGCCGCCGGTGGCGACGGATTTTCTTTATCCCAACAACGACCGACAAGTTTTTCAACGCAATTGAAATCAATGACCTGTACGATGAAAGTCCCTTGGAGGATCGGCTCTGGGCCGAACTGAAGCGACAGCGGCTCTGGGCCGAACGGCAGGAAGACGTCAAAGTCAACAACCGAAACTATAAACTGGATTTCGCCATCCACTGTTGCAAGGGCAAAATTGACGTGGAAACCGATGGCGATACGTATCACGCCAATCCCAAGAAAACGATTGCGGACAATTTGCGCAACAACGATCTTGCGTCCGTGGGTTGGCAGATCCTGCGTTTTTCCACCCGGCACATTCAAGAGGAAATGCTCGAGTATTGTACTCCCATCATCGCCAGGACGGTCGAATACCTGGGTGGGCTGGATGAAGACAGATCCATACCGTATGGAGTCAGCCCGAAAATCTGCCCGGCAAGGAGTCTTCACCCGGTTAATTCTCCCCTCGGGTAAAGCTGGAGGGCGTGCAACAATCAGGGCCGGTCGCGAATGAAACCCAGGCTTTCCAGCTTCAGCAGGACGCGCTGGGCCGCTTCGCCGGGGCCGCAGTCGCGAGTATCGATCACCAGGTCGGGGTGCTCCGGCGCTTCGTAGGGGTCGCTGATCCCGGTGAATTCCTTAAGAAGGCCGACCCGCGCCTTGGCGTACAGACCCTTGCGGTCGCGCGCCTCGCAGGTCTCCAGTGGGGTGGCGACGTGGACCTCGATGAAACCGCCAAGCGGTGCGATCATCTCCCGCACTTGGCGGCGAGTGGCGGTGTAGGGCGCGATCGGCGCGCAAATGGCGATGCCGCCGTTCTTGGTGATCTCGCTGGCGACGTAGCCGATGCGCAGAATGTTGAGGTTGCGATGTTCCCTGGAAAAACTCAGTTCGCTGGACAGATGCTTGCGAACGATATCGCCGTCCAGCAGGGTAACCGGACGCTCACCCAGCTCCAGCAGCTTGACCCTTAGCGCATTGGCGATGGTGGACTTGCCCGATCCCGACAGGCCGGTGAAGAACACGGTGAAGCCCTGCCGGTGGCGTGGTGGATGGATGCGGCGTAGTTCCGCCACCACCTCGGGGTAGGAAAACCAGTCCGGAATTTCCAGTCCTTCCCGCAAACGGCGACGAAATTCGGTGCCGGAAAGGTTCAGCACGGTTTCACCGGCTTGCACCTCGCTGGCGGGGAGGTACCCAGCGCGTTCCCGTACATAGACCATTTCCGGAAACGGCACGATCCGGATGTCCAGTTCGTCCTGATGGCGGAGCGCCAATTGTTGAGCGGCGTAAGGATCGTAAAACGTCCGGCCCCGTGGGTTCGAACCTGGCCCGGCATGGTCGCGCCCCACGATGAAATGGGTGCAGCCATGATTCTGCCGAATGATGGCGTGCCAGAGCGCCTCGCGCGGCCCGGCCATCCGCATGGCCAGGTTGAGCAGGCTGAGCATCGTGGTCCGCTCGGGATAAGTCCTTAACAAATGTTCGTAACAACGCACCCGCGCGTAGTGATCGACATCGCCCGGCTGGGTCGCGCCCACCGCCGGATGAATCAACAGACCGGCTTCGGTCCGCTGAACGGCGCGCAGCGTCAGTGCCTGATGGATGCGGTGCATCGGGTTGCGGGTCTGGAAGGCGACCACCCGCCGCCAGCCCAGCTTGACGAAACGGTCGCGCAGTTCGCGCGGCGAGTCGCGCCACTGCGGAAAATCGTAATGGGTGGGTGGCTCGATGCCATGCAGCCGACCACCCACGTACACCGGTCCGGTCCGATGCCGCAGATGGAATACGCCGGGATGCGCGTCGTCGTCCGTGCCGAACACCTGGCGCGCTTCGCGGAGCGGATCGGGCCGCCAGATATCGCCGACCTCCAACACCGCCAGGAACACTCCTTCGGCGTCGCGCAACGCCACCCGACCGCCGCGCCCGATCTGGTCGGCGAACGCCTCCGATACGTCCAGGGTGATCGGGATCGGCCACAAGGTTCCGTCCCCCAGCCGCATCTCCGCGACCACCCGGTCGTAATCGGCCTGGTTCAGAAAACCATCCAGCGGCGAAAACCCGCCGTTCAGCAGCAACTCAAGGTCGCAAAGCTGGCGTGGGGTCAAGTCCCACGAGGGGTATTCCTGGGCTTGAGCCTTGAACGAAGTCACCTCGGCGGCGTCGAGGTACAGGTTCCTGAGGATGCCGCCATGGGCTTCGATCGGGTGAATCATGAGGTCCGCTTCAACTTGAGATGCCAGGCTGGCGCTGGCTTTATATTTTCCAGTAAAAAAGAAACGGAACAAAAATAATTATTAGTTATAAATATAATCCAATGCACCCCTCCAAAACGGCGATGGAGCGAACTGCTCTCCCATCACCGAGTTGGGGAGAGCGAACGCGCCGCCCAAGGGCGGCGTCACCCGGAATTTTCGCGGACGGATTCGCAATCGTCAGTAGGGTTGGCCGCTATCGTAGGAAGGCGGCGCGCGGTAACGCGGGGACGGACCGTAATAGCGTGGCGGCGGAGGGGCATAACCGTCATCCTCGTCATACGAAGAATACGGCCGCTGGTCGTAGTAATATCCCTGCGACTGCCAATCCATGTCGTTGCCGATCGCGCCGCCGATGAGCGCGCCGGCCAGGGCTCCGGTCGCGGCGCCGCCGGTGGGATCGATGTCATGACCGATGGCGGCTCCCGCCATCGCGCCAAACAACGCGCCGCTGGTCGCGTAATAGTTGGGGGGAGCCCCAGGCGGAGGCGGAGCGCAGGCCGTACCCAAGCCCAGCGCCGCCGCCACGATGGCAATCTTGAATAGGGCGCGCATCGCGAATTCTCCTTGGTCAATGCATCGAAGTAGCGAAACCGGGTAAAAAAAGTGGCGGCGGTCCCACGCAAAAAGCATCGGCGCCACCGCCTCAACGCCCACATACACCCACATTGGTCAAAACGCAATATCCCACCCTTCAGGTGAATGCCGCCTGAACACCCTTCTCCAAATTGAGATTCGACGGCGGCAATTCGGTCAGGCGTGGCCATCCTCGGCCAGGCGCGCTTGCAACTCCCGGCCGACCAGGGCCGCGCGCCAGCCCCGCCGCAGCGGCGAATCCATCCCCACCAGCAGGTTTTCCACATCCCACCGGTCGGCGCAGGCCAGGGGCGGAATGCCGTGCGCCGCCGCTCGAACCGCGATCAGCGCCAACCACTCGTCCACCTGGGTGGTTTGGCTTGGCGTCAGACGTGGTCTTATGGGTCGGACCGGCCACAGGTCCGGGGATTCGGCGCGCGCGGCGGCGATCCGTTCGAGCAGTTCAGCGCCGTGCCGTTGCAACGTGGCCGCCGGCAGGCCGCGAAGGCGTTGTAGCTGTTCCACGGTTTCGGGCATCCGCCGAGCCAGTTCGACCAGTGTGGCATCCTCTAGAATCCAGCGGCGCGGCCGGTCGCAAGCACTGGCCCGCTCCTCGCGCCAAGCCGCCAAGGCCCGCAGCACGGCTCTTTGCACCCCACTCAGGCGCCGATGCTCCCGGACCCGCCGCCAGGCTTCCGATGGCTGCACCCGATAACGATCGGGATAGCAAAGCGCCTCAAAGTCCTCAGCCAAGGCATCCAGCCACCCACGCTCCTCCAGGGCCGCGCGCTGCCGCCGGTACAGTTCCGGCAGATAACGCACGTCGTCGGCCGCGTAGCTCAGCCATTCCGGCGCCAGCGGCCGCTGACGCCAGTCGGCGCGGGTATGGGCCTTTGCCAGTTCCACGCCGAGCAGTTGTCGCGCCAGGGTCGCATAGCCGATTTGATGGCCCTGACCCAGCGCCAGCGCCGCCAGTTGGGTATCGAACACCGGCGCGGGCGCCGCGCCGCGCAAGTGAAAAAACAGCTCCAGGTCCTGCTGCGCGGCGTGCAGTACCTTGATAGTGGCGGGGTCTTGAAGAAGATCCAACAGGGGGTCCAGCGCGGGGAGCGCCAGGGGGTCGATGCAGGCGATCTGATCAGCGGTGGCGACCTGAATCAGACAGAGTTGCGGGTAGTAGGTGCGCTCGCGGATGAATTCGGTATCGAGCGCCAGCCAGGCCGCTCCACGCAGGCGGGTACAAAAATCGGTCAGCGCGGCCCGATCGACGATATGGAGCAAGTCGCTCATTCGCGCCGCCAAACTCCGGATCGGCCTCCGGTCTTTTCCAACAGGCGGATGTCGGTCATCGCCATGCCCCGATCCACCGCCTTGCACATGTCGTAAACCGTCAACAGGGCGATCTGGACAGCGGTCAGGGCTTCCATTTCCACCCCGGTCCGCCCCTGCGTTTCCACGGTGGCTCGACAGCGAACGGCGTTGCGTTCCGGTTGCGGTTCCAAATCCACCGTGACCCGGGTGAGGGCCAGGGGATGACAAAGCGGGATGAGATCGGCGGTGCGCTTGGCGCCCATGATGCCGGCGACGCGGGCGACGCCGAGCACGTCGCCCTTGGCGTGCGCGCCAGCCACGATTCGATCCAGCGTAGCCGGCCGCATCTCAATCCAACCCTCGGCGACGGCCGTCCGGCGAGTGACGTCCTTGTCGCCCACGTCCACCATGTGGGCCTCGCCAGCGGCGTTGAAATGGCTCAGTTCAGCCACGGTCCTACTTCATGGCCACCAGCAGTGGCACGATGAGCAAGGCGACGATGTTGATGATCTTGATCAGCGGGTTGACCGCCGGGCCGGCGGTGTCCTTGTAGGGATCGCCGACGGTGTCGCCGGTGACCGCCGCCTTGTGGGCTTCCGAGCCCTTGCCGCCGTGGTTGCCGTCCTCGATGTATTTCTTGGCGTTGTCCCAGGCGCCGCCGCCGGCGGTCATCGAAATCGCCACGAACAGCCCGGTGATGATGGTGCCCATCAACAGGCCGCCCAGCGCCTTCGGCCCGGCCTCGGGACCCATCAGCAACACCATGCCGAACGCGACCACGATCGGGGTTAGCACCGGTAGCAGCGAAGGGATAATCATTTCCTTGATCGCCGACTTGGTCAACAGATCCACCGCTCGCGAATAGTCGGGCTTGGTCGTGCCTTCCATGATGCCGGCGATTTCCCGGAACTGCCGACGCACCTCGATCACCACCGCGCCGGCGGCGCGACCGACCGCTTCCATCGCCATCGCCCCGAACAGGAACGGGATCATGCCGCCGATGAACAGTCCGATGATCACCACGGGATCGGTCAGGGAGAAATCGACCTTGATATGGGCGAGATCCAGCTTGTGCTCGAAGTCGGCGAACAACACCAGCGCCGCCAGCGCCGCCGAGCCGATGGCGTAGCCCTTGGTGACGGCCTTGGTGGTATTGCCCACCGCGTCCAGCGGGTCGGTGATGGCGCGAATCTTCTCGTCCATCTCCGCCATTTCGGCGATGCCGCCGGCGTTGTCGGTGATCGGCCCGTAAGCGTCCAGGGCAACGATGATGCCGGCCATCGACAGCATGGAAGTGGCGGCGATGGCGATGCCGTACAGGCCCGCCCAGGAGTAGGTGAGGCCGATGCTCAGGCACACCGCGAGCACGGGCAGCGCGGTCGCCTTCATCGACACCGCCAGTCCGGCGATGATGTTGGTGGCATGGCCGGTGGTGCAGGCTTCCGCGAGTTTGCGCACCGGGCTGTATTCGGTCGCGGTGTAGTACTCGGTAAGGACCACCATCGCGGCGGTCAAACCCAGCCCGACCAGCGCCGAACCCCACAGACCCAGGGTGTGACCACCGCCCATCAGCAGGAAGATGACCGGCAGGAAAGCCACGGCGGAAATCCCGCCGGCCACGGCCAGGCCGCGATACAGGGCGTTCATGATCTTCTCGCCTTCCCGGGCCTTGACGAAGCCACAGCCGATGATCGAGGCGACGATCGACACTCCGCCCATCACCAGCGGCAGGGCGACGGCGTTCTTGACGAGGTCTCCGGTGAACATCAGGCTGCCCACCAGCATGGTGGCGATGATGGTGACGGCGTAGGTCTCGAACAGGTCGGCGGCCATGCCGGCGCAGTCGCCGACGTTGTCGCCCACGTTGTCGGCGATGACCGCCGGATTGCGCGGATCGTCCTCGGGAATGCCGGCCTCGACCTTGCCGACCAGATCGGCGCCGACGTCCGCGCCCTTGGTGAAGATACCGCCGCCCAGACGGGCGAAGATGGAGATCAGCGAACTGCCGAAGGCCAGTCCGACCAGCGGGCCAAGATCGGGAACCACCTGGCCAGCAGCCAGATACAACAGCGCGTAATAGCCGGCCACGCCGAGCAGGCCGAGACCGACCACCAACATGCCGGTGATGGCCCCGCCGCGGAAGGCGACTTCCAGCGCGGCGTTCAGACCGCCGTGCGCGGCCTGGGCGGTGCGGACGTTGGCGCGCACCGAGACGTACATGCCGATGTAGCCAGCGACGCCCGAGCAGACCGCGCCGATTACGAAGCCAACCGCGGACATCGCGCCCAGAAAGATGGCGATGATGACGCCGACGACCGCGCCGACGATGGCGATGGTGGTGTACTGCCGGTTCAGATAGGCGCGGGCGCCTTCCTGGACGGCGGCGGCGATTTCCTGCATCCGGGGGTTGCCGGCATCCTTGGCCAGAACCCATTGTATCGACTGATAACCGTAATACAGGGCGAAAGCGGCGCAGACCAACGCGATGAGCAATCCTAACGTCGCCATGATGCGAATCCTCCCATCTGCGACGCAAATCCCTCAGTCTGTGGATAAATGAACCGCATGGTTCCTCCTCGTTGTAGTTAGGGGTTGGGGGTTGGGGTTGGGGTTGTCGTTGGTTTTCTTACAGCCTCTGGATCCGTATGCGCTGGAGTCTCGACGCGAGCGCTGAACTCCTCAAAAAAGGGGTGATCAGCGTCCACTTTGTCGAGAATCATGGCGGCGACCTTCGATGCGGCGGTTAAGACATGAAAGACTGCCTATACTACCGCGAAGGTCGAGCGCTTGACAGCCACGCCCACGCGACCGCCGCGTGGAGCCGCTGGATGGAACCGCTTCGGCCCCCGTGGATTTTCGCTGAAATTGTAATGTTTTTCCGCCAAAATTTTTTATAGAGTGCAATCGCCATGAGAATCGTTCTGCTAGGTGCCCCCGGTTCGGGCAAGGGCACGCAAACCGACGCCATCATCGCCCGCCATGGGGTCTCCACGGTCGCCACCGGTGATCTGCTGCGCGCCGAGGTGGCCGCCGGCACCGAACTGGGTCAGCGCGCCAAACCCTACATGGACGCTGGCGAACTGGTACCCTTCGACATCGTCCTGGGCATGATCGAAAACGGGCTGAAAACCCTGGCCGTCACCAATCCCAGGGGATTCATGATGGATGGCTTCCCGCGCGATCTGGCCCAGGCCGAGGCGCTGGACAAGCTGCTGGCCAAGATCAACCAGCCGCTCGACCTGGTGCTGTTCTTCGAAGTGGACTACGAGGAGATCGTCAAGCGCCTGCTGGGGCGCGGTCGCGCTGACGACAACGAGGAAACCATTCGCAACCGGCTGCGGGTTTTCGAGGAGAAAACCGCGCCGCTGATCGAGTACTACACCCGGAAGGGCCTGCTGCGCACCGTCAGGGGCACCGGGACCATCGAGGACATCGGCGCCCGCATCCACGCGGTGCTCGACGAGATCGCCTGAACCGCATCCAGCCATCGCAACCGGCGCCAAACCAGGGGTTGGCCATCACCCAACTCCTCGTTGGCGCGTTCCGTCAGGACCGTCGAAACCGCGTCGAACCGCTTCCAAAACGGACCATCCCAAACTGGGCGATCCGCAAGCCATGTGTCGATGTCTTGATCGTTTTATGCTGCACTGCAATATAAACCAGGCTATAATGCCGCTCGCAATTTTCATGTGGAGCGGTCATGTCGAAACAGCATCCCATCATTGCGATCACCGGGTCGTCCGGCGCCGGCACTTCAACGGTGCGCGTGGCGATGGAGCACATTTTCCGGCGAGACGGCTTCAAGGCCGCCATCATCGAGGGCGACAGCTTCCATCGCTACGACCGGCTGGAAATGCAGCGGCAGGTCGAGCGCGCGCTGCGGGAGGGTCGCAACCTGAGTCATTTCGGTCCCGAGGGCAATCTGTTCGACCGGCTGGAGGCGCTGTTCATGGAGTACAGCGAGCGCGGCGGCGGGCTGCGGCGCTCTTATCTGCACGACCGCGAAACCGCGGCTCGCCGCGGCCAGGAACCGGGCGCCTTCACGCCGTGGGAACCGGTACCGCCCGATACCGACTTGCTGTTCTACGAAGGACTGCACGGCGGCGTCGTCACCGACAAGGTCAACGTCGCCCGCTACGTGGACTTGCTGATCGGGGTAGTCCCCATCGTCAATCTGGAATGGATTCAGAAGGTCCACCGCGACACCGCCGAGCGGGGTTACAGTCAGGAAGCGGTGATCGAGAACATCTTGCGGCGGATGTACGACTACACCCACTACATCGTGCCCCAGTTCTCGCTGACCGACATCAATTTTCAGCGGGTGCCGACGGTGGATACCTCCAATCCCTTCACCGCCCGCGACATTCCTACCCTGGACGAGAGCTTCGTGGTGATTCGGTTCAAGGGCTCCAAGCAGAAAATTCAACCGGATTTTCACTATCTCCTCAGCATGATCCACGACTCCTTCATGTCGCGGCCCAACACCCTGGTAGCGCCGGGAGGCAAGATGGGATTCGCCATGGAGCTGATCCTGCAACCGTTGATCGAGCGATTGGCTCGCCGGGAGTACTGAGGCGCGCTACGAGGCTGCGGCGTGGCGGTTCGCCGCCGACACGGTGATGACGGCGATGCCCACCAGGGTCAGGATGCCTCCCAGCACCAGCTTCCAGGTCAACATGTCGCCCCACAGCAGCACGCCGAAAACCACCGCCAGCACCGGCGCCAGCAGCATCAGCGGAGTGGTGACGCTGACCGGATAGCGGCCAAGCAGGTGGTAGACGATGCCGTGGCCGACCAGGGACGCGCCCAAGGCCGAATAGACCGGGGCGGCCAGTTCCAGCAGGGTCGCGGTGCGCACGGCCTCCCACTGATCGTGCTCGAACAGCAGCGACAACAGCGCCAGCGCCGAGGTGGCGCACAACGCGATCCAGGCTTGCAGCACGAAGACGCCGACCCCGCGCAATTGCCGCATCTGGATGGTGGCGACCGCCATCGCCATCGCTCCGGCGACGATCAGCAGCAGCGCGTCGAGATGTCGAAAGACGATGGGGTCGAAGCCGATCACCAGCACGCCGCCGAAAGCCGCGGCGATGCCGGCCAATCGCGGCCGGTCCAGGGTTTCGCCCAGCCAGACCACCGCCAGCAGGGCCGAAAACGGGACGTACAACTGGCTGGCGATGGCGACCGAGGCGATGTCGCCGCTGGCTTCCAGCCCGGCGAACACCAGGCTGAAGTGCACCACACCCTGCACCAGGGCGATGCCGAGCACGCCGCGCATCCGGCCCGGCAGCCAGCGCAGGAACGGCAGCAGCACCAGCAGCAGCACGGCGAAGCGCAGGGCCGTGAACAGAAACGGTCGGAAATGGGTCACGCCGGCCTTGCCGGCGACGAAGTTGAACGCCCAGGCGGCGTTGGCCAGCAGCGCCAGCAACAGATCGCCAGGCTTCAGGCCCGGCGGGGCGCCGCCGCCAGGCGGCTTCAGGCTTCCTCCCGCCGCCGCCAGGCGTCCAGCGCGCGCAAGAACCGGGCGTCCAGCGCCGCCTCCGCTTCGGCGGGCAGCGCCCCGGTCAGACACCAGTGTTCCTGCAACCGGCGGGGGTCGTAGATCGCGTCGGCCTTGACGGCGGCGCCGGCCAGCGACGCCGACAGCCGGGCGACCTGATATTCCATGCGCAGCGCGGCGCACTCGGGCGGCGATTCCATCCCGGCGACGATTTCCATGCACACGCACCAGATGCGCTTGCGTTCCAGGTTGCGCTCCAGGTCGGCGCGCAATGCCGGCGCATGGGCGACATCGGGATCGGTCAGCGCCTCCACCGCCGCCGCGAACCGTTGCCGCATCGGTTCCGACAACGCGGCCGGCAAGGCGGGCAATTCCGCCCAAGTCTCCCGCGCCTCGGCCAGCGTGGTCTCCGCCGGGGCGGATGGATCGGCCAGCAGCGCCTCCAGGCGGGCGCACAGGCGGGCGCGCTGGTGCAAGTGCTGGAAGGCTTCCCGGACCTTGGTCCGCCGCAGGGCTTGCTCGTGATGGGCAAACTGGCGCGCGGCCGCTTCAAAGCGTTGGTCGAGCGCGCGTTGCTCGACCCTGGGAACCGGGCCGGTCGTCTCCCACTCGTGCTGAATGGCTTGCAGCCGGGCGCGCGCTTCGGTCAATTGCTTGGGCTCGGCAGTCGCCAGCGCCTCGATTTCCGCGCACAGATCCCGCTTGCGTTGCAAATGATCCTGCCGCTCGGTATCGGCGGCCTGTTGCTCGGCCTGACGGCGGGCGAACACCTGGTCGCAGACCGCGCGGAACTCCTTCCAAAGCGCCTGTTCCTGACGGGGCAGCGCCTGCACGGTGGGATGCCATTCCGCCTGGGCTTTTTTGGCGGCTTCGACGGCGCCGCGCAGGTCGGCGCCTTCCGCCAGGGTCCGCAGCCGCTGAATCAGTTGCTGGCGCCGTTGGAATTCGCGGTCGCGTTCGGCGTTGAGGCGTTCGTCCAGTTGGCGCAGAACTCGCTGGAATCGGCGATCCAGGGTCTTGCGGTCGGCGCGGTTGACGGGCCCGAGCTTGTACCACTGCTCCTGGGCCCGGCGGCGCAGCCGGTCGGCCTCGCGCCAGTCCACCCGCTGCCAGTCGGTGGTGGTTTCGAACTGCTCCAACTGCGCGCACAACGCCTGTTTGTTTTCAAGATTCCGCCGCCGTTCCTGGGCCTGGGCCTCGAAGTAAGCCTGACAGGGGGCATAGGCGCGCTCGCAAGCGGCGTTGAAGCGCTTCCACAACGCCTTGGGCGCGGCGCCTTCGTGATGGTCCAGCGCCTTCCAGGCTTCGCGGACCTGCTGGATACGCTGGGCGATCTCGGCCGGTTCCGCCGCCAGGCCGATCAGACTCTCGGCGGTGGCGCAAAGTTGTTCGCGGGCCTGATGGACGCCCCAGCGGCGCCAGTCGCGCAGTTCGCCGAGACGGCCGGCGCAGGCTTGCAAGCGATCCTCGATCCCCGCCATCTGCGCCCGGCTCAGGCCGATGTTGTGCTTGAGCCGGTGGCGGATCCGGTCCTGAAGCTGGGTGGCCTGTTGCAATTCGCCGTTCTCGGCCGCCGTTTCAAGCTGTCCGGTCAGTTCCTGCAATTCCCCCCATTCCTGGTCGCGCTGCTGAACCTGCCGTTGCAGGCGGGCGCGCAGTTGGTCGAGCAGGCTGTCGAAGCGGTTTTGCAGCTCCACGGCCAGGGCGCGGGCCTCGGGACGCTCCAGCCCCTCCCAACGCTGGCGCAGGTGCTTGAGGTCAGTCTCATGGACCGCGCTGGGCTGCTGAAGCAGAGTCTCGCCCTGCCGCAACACGTCGCGCAGGCGCTCGGCGCGGGCGTGGTTGCGATGCAGGGCGCGGTCCTGGTCGTGGATGTCTTGTTCCAGCTGCTGGAAGCGCTCGTTCAGCCGCCGACTTTCGGCATCCTCCTGGGAAGGGCCGCAATGGACCCAAGCCATCGGCGCTTCGCGGGTAGCGTATTGAACCGCCGCGTCAAGTTCGGCGCTGGGTTCGGCCGCCTGGCGCAGCCGTTCCAGCAGGGCGTCCAGCGTCGCGATCAATTCCAATCGCTGGCCGCGGCGACCGGCGCTGGCCTGGCGCTCGGCCAGAAACCGGGCGCGCGCCTGAACATAGCGTTCCCGCAGCTCGGATGGCGCGATGGATTCCTGGTCGCGCCATTCCTGCTCCAGCCGGGGAAAGCGCCCGGCGTTGCTTCCGCTCTCGCCGTCCCAGCGCAGGTTTTCCATCTCGACGCACAACCGCTCGCCGTGAGCGGCGCGCGCCTGTTCGGTGGCCAGGGCGTCCAGGCGCTCCCGCGCCCGCCGGTACAACCGCTTGTCGCGGTTGCGGCTGTGGCGGGCGATCTGGTCGAGCAGATCAGGCTGGCGAACCCGTTCCAGCGCCGCCAGCCGCACGTCGGGATGGTAGTCCCCCGTCGCGATTCCGGCCAGGGCCGGTTCGGCGTCGATTTGCTCCAGCAGAGCCAGCCGCAGTTCCGGTTCGGCGGCATGGCGCAGCAGGTAGTCCACCAGCTCGGCGTCCGGCTCGCGCCGCAGCCGCTCCAACCGGTCGGCCAGCGCCGGACCGCCGGCGATTTGGCCGGCCAGCACAGCGCGGTAGCGCTCCCGAGCGGCGGCGCGCACGCCGACATCGCCATCCTCGCGGGCCACGAGTTGGAGCAGGTCAAGATCGCCGAGGCGTTCCAACACGGCGCGCCGCACGTTTGGGTCGGGGTCCCGCCGGACCAACTCAGGCAGCGTCGGGTCGGTGATTTCCAGTTCCCGCAAAGCCTGTTTACGGGTCTCGGGATCGGCGTGTTGCCACTTGGGCTTGAGGAAGCGGCTCAGGATCATGGGATGGTTGCAGGGTTCTGGATCAGGTTTGGCTCCGCAGTCGCGGCGGGGCGGGCGTCGGATCGGAGACTTCGATGGATTACTCTATCATAGCGGTGGCGTGGGAGGCGGTTGGTTCGCTGGCGGAACAAGACCGGATAAAACGCTGCTTAGGGTGTTTACACTAGTTTTCGTTGCTAGGATGAAAAACATGATCCATTCGTGGCAATCGCCCAGAAGGAGTACGACATGAGCAATGATACCGAAAAACCAGCGCCCGAATCCGTGGCGCATCAACTCAGGGCCGCGGTGGACAAGGTCCAGGAAGAAGCGGGTAAGGCAATGGATTCACTGGTCAGGGAAGGCGGGAAATTGCGCGATCAGACGCTGAAACTGGCCGGGGAAAAAGTCGAGGAAATGAAGGAGCGGGTGGACGAGGCGCGCGGCATGGTCGAAAACGTCAAGACCAGAGCGGTCGATACACTGGACAACTTGGAGCAGTTGTTCGAGGAACGGGTGGCGCGCGCCCTGAAACGGCTGGGCGTGCCGACCCGCGACGACGTGCGGGGCATCGCCAAGCGCCTTGAAGAGATGAACGACCTGATTCGGGGGTTGGCCGAGAACCGACGGGCCGCTGGTCCGGCCGCCCCCCCGGCGGAGAAGGACGATCTGAAGCTGATCAGCGGGATCGGTCCGGTGCTGGAAGGCAAACTCAATGGCGCGGGCATCACGACTTACCAGCAGATCGCGGCTTTGACCGAGGACGGGATCGAGCGGATCGAATCGGAGGTGATCAATTCCAGTGGCCGCGTTCATCGTGAGGACTGGATCGGTCAGGCCAAGACCCTGCACCTCGAAAAGCACGGCAAGGCGATCTGAACGAACCAGGGGATCAAGGCGGGGCCGCCGCGGGCCGCAAGGCCGGGCAGCCCCGTGTCGGTGGGGCGGGTTCAGGCGTTGAGGTCGGGAATCAATTTGCTTTCCAGATGGGCGATCATGTCCTTGAGCAGGAGCTTGCGCTTTTTAAGCCGCTTCAGTTCCAGTTCGTCGACCAGAGGATCCTTGGCGAGGCGAGCGATGACGTCATCGAGGTCACGGTGCTCGACGCGCAGTTCGACGAGCCGGTGTCGGTAATGTTCGATGTCACGAGTCTCCATGGTGGGAAGCCTCCAGAGGAATGGCGGTCGGTGCGGGTCGGCGGACTGGGAATGAGCGGCGCCGAGCCACGGTTTGAGCGATAACGATCAGAATACGGGGGGAGTCTAGCCCCCCCACCCGGCGTCCGGCAAGGGATGAACCTGGCGCGGCCCAGTCCGATTTCGGGTAAAGTCTTCCGCCGCGCGGGCGATTCCCGGGAGACGAGACGATGACGGCGGCCAGGAAACAGCAAATCCACTTCAACAAGCTGCAAAAGCGCCTGCGGCGGAACGTGGGTCGCGCCATTCAGGACTTCAACATGATCGAGGACGGCGACCGGGTGATGGTCTGCCTGTCCGGCGGCAAGGATTCCTTCGTCCTGCTCGACATCCTGCGCAACCTGCAAGCGCGGGCGCCAGTGCGGTTCGATCTGGTGGCGGTCAATCTCGATCAGAAACAGCCCGGATTTCCCGAACACGTCCTGCCGGATTATCTGCGGAGCATCGGCATCCCTTTCCACATCATCGAGCAGGACACTTACCGCATCGTCAAACGGGTGATTCCCGACGGCAAGACCACCTGTGGGCTGTGTTCGCGACTGCGGCGCGGGATTCTCTACACCTTCGCCGCCGAGCACGGCATGACCCGGATCGCGCTGGGCCATCACCGCGACGACATTCTGGAAACCCTGTTTCTGAACCTGTTCCACGGCGGCAAGCTCAAGGCCATGCCGCCGAAATTGCTCAGCGACGACGGTCGCCATGTAGTGATCCGGCCGCTGGCCCACTGCCGGGAGCGGGATATCGCCGCCTATGCCGAAACGCGGCAATTCCCGATCATTCCCTGCAACCTCTGCGGTTCGCAGCCGAACCTGCAACGGCAAGCGATCAAGGCCATGCTGCGGCAATGGGAGAAGCAGTTTCCGGGGCGGGTGGAAAACCTCTTCGCCGCGATCCAGAACGTGGCGCCCTCGCATCTGGCCGATGCCCGGCTGTTCGATTTCACCGGGCTGGGTTCCCGTACTGGTGGAGGGGCGCCGGCCTGGCTGCCTAGCGGAGGTGACGCGATGGAAGACGCGGACGAGGAAGTCATCGAGCCGGTGATCGCCGCGCCGCCGACGGAGATCAGGATACCCTTCCCGCCGGTTCGGCGAGTTTGACGCTGTTTGAAATTCGCTGCTATCGTTGCCCCTTCCCAAATTTTGCCAGGAGGATGCAACCACATGAAAAAGCAACTGCTGACCTTGGTCGCGGCGGTCGGTTTGGCGCTGGGCGGCGGGCTGGTCCAGGCGGCGGACACGGTCAAGATCGGCCTGATGGCGCCGCTGACCGGTTCCTGGGCCAGCGAGGGCCAGGGGATGAAGAAGATCGTCGAGCTGCTGGCCGAGCAGCAAAACGCCAAGGGTGGCGTGCTGGGCAAGAAGATCGAGGTGGTGACCGAGGACGACGGCGGCGATGCGCGCACCGCTTCGCTGGCCGCGCAACGGTTGACCACCAAGGGGGTAGCGGCGGTGGTCGGCACCTATGGCTCCGCCGTGACCGAAGCCAGCCAGAACATCTACGACGAGGCCGGCATTCCCCAGATCGCCAACGGTTCGACCGCGATCCGCCTGACCGAGAAGGGCTTGAAGAAATTCTTCCGCACCGCGCCGCGCGACGACGAGCAGGGCCGCATGGCGGCGCAGACCATCGAAAAACTGGGTTTCAAGAAGGTCGCCATCCTGCACGACAGCAGCGCCTATGCCAAAGGTTTGGCGGACGAAACCAACGCCCTGCTGAAGAAGAAGGGTACGGAAGTGGTGTTCTTCGACGCGCTGACGCCCAAGGAAAGCGACTACACCGCCATCCTGACCAAGCTGAAGGGCGCCAACCCGGACGTGGTGCTGTTCACCGGCTATTATCCGGAAGCTGGCCTGTTGCTGAAGCAGAAAAAGGGCATGAACTGGAACGTGCCGTTCATCGGCGGCGACGCGAACAACAATGCCGATTTGATCAAGATTGCCGGCAAGGCGGCCGAAGGGTTCTATTTCCTCAGCCCGCCGCAGCCGCAGGACCTGGATACGCCGGACGCCAAGGCGTTCCTGGCCGATTACCAGAAAAAATACAACGAGCTGCCGCCCTCGATCTGGGCGGTGCTGGCCGGCGACGGCTTCCGGGTGCTGGTGGCGGGCATCGCGGGCGCCAAGTCCACCGACGGCGCCAAAATCGCCGACTATCTGCACAAGGACCTGAAGAATTTCTCGGGTCTGAGCGGTCCCATCGCCTTCGACGCCAAGGGCGACCGCGAGGGCGAGGTGTACCGGGTCTATAAGGTGGACGCCGACGGCAAGTTCGTGATGCAGAAGCTGTAAGGCGGCCAGGCGGCTTTCCTCCCCGCCGGAGGGAGCCGCCGCAACCACGCGGGGTGACCATGCTGACGTACAAGGCGATGTACAAGTTTGTGGAAGGCGGGGTTCACGCCGAGGCGCTGGATTTTCCGGGCGTCATCACGTGCGCTGAAAATCTGCCGGAAGCCAGGCGGTTGTTGGCCAGCGCCCTGGTAGACATGGCGGAGACTTGTCTGTTATTAGGGGAATCGTTGCCGCGCCCCGATGCGACCCGTACTGATCCCCAAGCAGACATTGAAGAACCTATTTATTTTATGAGGAAAATGCTGTGGGAGTACTGAACACGCTGTCTTTCATTTTGAATCATCCATTAAATAAGTGTCAAAAAATAAAAGCGATCAATCGTTATTTCTCTTGGCAGATCGGTAGTCGTATCCTTCCTGGTTCAGTGGTGGTCCCATTTATTGATTCTACCCGTTTACTTGTTAGTCCAGGCATGACGGGGGCAACTGGAAATATTTATTGTGGATTGCATGAATTCGAAGACATGGCTTTTGTTCTACATACGCTTCGTAAAGGTGATCTTTTCTTGGATATAGGAGCAAATATTGGTTCGTATACTATTCTTGCTTCAGGTGCAGTTGGTTGTGAATCTATGACATTTGAACCTGTACCTAGTACCTTTGTGCACCTCCTGGATAATATCAAACTTAATTCTCTTGAATCACTTGTACATGCCCTAAATTTAGCTCTTGGTTCAGAAGAGGGCCAGATCAGTTTTACCTCAAATCTTGACACAGTGAACCACGTTCTTGCGCCTAATGAAAAAAACAATAGCTCGATTACTGTTAAAATGAATAGGTTGGATGACATGGTTGGCGAACGTGAACCAACTTTAATTAAAATTGATGTTGAGGGATTTGAAACCGAGGTTTTAAAAGGGGCCAATAAAACTCTGAAAAAAAATTCACTTTTAGCTGTTTTAATGGAGTTGAATGGTAGTGGAAGCCGATATGGCTATGATGAAGAAGCTCTCCATCTTTTCATGATCAATATGGGATTTGAGCTTTTCTCTTACTGGCCTTTTGAGCGTAAACTAAGCTCAGCCAGCCAGCCAGCCAGCCAGCCAGCCAGCCAGCCAGCCAGCCAGCCAGATAAAAATTGTTCTGGAAACAAATTATATGTCAAGTCGCCTGATGTTTTACAGAAGCGATTATTAAGCGCACGTAAATACCAAGTGCTAGGAATATCACTCTGAACTAAATTTTTAAGTTTAGTAAAATATGGAAGAATTCCTCCAGCAACTCACCAACGGCCTCGCCGTCGGCGGCATCTACGCCCTGATCGCCCTGGGCTACACCATGGTGTACGGCGTACTCAAGCTGATCAACTTCGCCCATGGCGACCTGTTCACCTACGGCGCTTATCTCGGCCTGACCCTGTTGACTTCGCTGGCGCTGACCGACCGGGTGGGATTCGCCCTGGGCGTGCTGGTGCTGGTGCTGATGGTCATGGGGCTGGTGGCGGTTCTGGGCGCGATGCTGGAACGGGCCGCTTACCGTCCGCTGCGCGAATCGCCGCGCCTGTCGGCGGTGGTGTCGGCGCTGGGCGCGTCCATCTTCCTGCAAAACACCCTGATGCTGATCTACGGCGCCCGCGTCCAGGTCTATCCCGACGACATCCTGCCCGCCGCGACGCTGGACCTGTTCGGTCTGTATCTGCCGTTGATGCGGGTGCTGATCGTGCTGGCCTCGGTGGCGATGATGGTCGCCCTGTACCTGTTCATCCAGAAGACCAAGATCGGCACGGCGATTCGCGCGGCGGCCATCGACCAGGGCGCGGCGCGGCTGATGGGCATCGACGTGAACCGGGTGATCCTGCTGGTGTTCCTGCTGGGGCCGGCGCTGGGCGGCGCGGCGGGGCTGATGGTCGGGCTGTACTACGGTCAGGTCAACTTCACCATGGGCTGGGTTTACGGGATGAAGGCGTTCACCGCCGCGATTCTCGGCGGCATCGGCAACATCCCCGGCGCGATGGTGGGCGGTTTGCTGCTGGGGGTGATCGAGGCGCTGGGCGCGGCCTATGTCTCCATCGCCTGGAAGGACGCCATCGCGTTTTGCGTGCTGATTCTGATTCTGATTGTCCGGCCCACCGGGCTGCTGGGCGAGCGGGTGGCGGACAAGATTTGAGCCAACAGGCGAAAGGCGAAAGGAAAAAGAGATGAACCGGTTTAAGCCATTCGTCGTCGCCCTGATCGCCGGCCTGCTGCCGTTCGCGCCGCTGTTTCTCAACACCTATCAGGTGGACGTGCTCAACAGCATCGGCCTGTACGCGCTGCTGGCGCTGAGCCTCAATCTGATCCTGGGCGAGGCCGGGCTGTTCAACATGGGCCACGCCGCGTTCTACGCGATGGGGGCCTATGCCGCCGCCATCCTCAACACCCGCTACCAGATTCCAATTTTGTGGACGCTGCCGCTGAGCGGCCTCGTCGCCGGGCTGTTCGCGCTGGCGGTGGCGCGGCCCGTCGTGCATTTGCGCGGCGACTATCTGCTGATCGTCACCATCGGCGTCGGTGAGATCGTCCGCATCGCCCTGGTCAACGACGTGTTCGGCATCACCGGCGGCGCTAACGGCATCTTCGGCATCAGCCGCCCCCGGCTGTTCGGCTGGGTCATCCGCCGGCCGGAAGAGTTTTTCTATCTGATCTGGGGCTTCGTCGCCCTGACCATTTTCCTGTTCCTGCGGCTGAAACAGTCGCGCTTCGGGCGGGCGATCAATTACCTGCGCGAGGACGAGGTGGCGGCGGAGGGCAGCGGGATCAACACCGATTACTACAAACTGGCGGCGTTCGGCCTGGGCGCGGCCTGGGCCGGGATGGCGGGCACCCTGTTCGCCGCCAAGATGACCATCATCTCGCCGGAGTCGTTCAGCTTCTGGGAATCGGTGGTGCTGTTCATGATCGTCATTCTCGGCGGCGCGGGGAGCATCCCCGGCGTGCTGCTGGCGGCGGCCCTGGTGGTGGGTCTGCCGGAACTGTTTCGCGAGTTCGCCGGCGCCCGGATGCTGGTGTTCGGGCTCGTAATGATGGTGATGATGGTGATCCGTCCGCAGGGTCTGCTGCCGGCGCGGGGCCGGCGCTTTTCCCTGGCTGCGTCGCTCGGGAAAACGGGGCGGTGAGCAACAACGCGCTTTCTCATAATTGCCTGGCTCCCGCGCTCCAGCGTGGGAGCCTCATCCTCGCGACACTCCGGCATCGCGGGCCGCTGGAGCAGCCCAAATGGCGTTCCCACGCCGGAGCGTGGGAACGAGGGTCTGTCAAAATCTTTGTGGCAAACCACTAGCGAATTGACCCCAAACCCCCCGTCCAGCGTTTATGGTTATACCGATCCGTTGCATTCCTGGAGGTGATAACCCATGAACCGAACCCGATGGCTATATCCGCTGGGCGTCCTGCTGGTACTCGGCGCCGGGCCGCTGGACGCGCTGGCCCGCATCAAGCTGACCACCCTGCCGGTGCGCGAACGGGTGGAAATCCAGCTTGATCATCCCCAGATCGCCCTGGTCGAAGAGGAGCGCATCGTTCCCCTGGTCAAGGGCGTCAACCAGGTAGACTTTTCCTGGGCCAACACCCGCATCGATCCCGATACGCTGGTGTTGCGCATCCTGCCCCCACCCGCCGATCAGCCGCTGGACGCGAAGGTACTGTCGGTCAGCTATCCGCCCAACGAAACCGCGCTGGTCTGGGCGGTTGCCGCCAGCGCCTCCGGGGCGGCGCGGGTGCGGATCAGTTACGTATTGGGCGGTCTGGGCAAGGATTTTCACTACCGCGCGGTGGCCGACCGCGACGAGAAGACCCTGAATCTGGGGCAATACCTGCGGGTCAACAACAACGCCAACGAAGCCTACGACGCCGCCAGGTTCTGGGCCGGCGTCGGCGAGCGGTTCGACAAGCCGCTGGGCCTGAGCGAAACCAAGGAAGTGCAAGTGAGCCGCTTCGCCGCCGTGCCGGTGCGCAAGACCTACACCACTCATCCCGTGGAGTTCGGCTATCTCGACCGCGCCCAGGACAAGCTCAACGTGCCGATGCACTACGTGGTCAAGAACGCGGGCGGCGCTCTCGGCAAGGAACCGCTGCCGGAAGGCAAGGCCCGCATCTTCCAGGACGACGGCAAGGGCGGAACCGCGTTTCTGGGCGAGGACCGGGGCAAGTTCACCGCGCCCGACGACGAGTTGAAGCTTTATCTGGGCTTGGCGCGCGACATCGCGGTGCGGCGCACCGTGGACCGCAACGAGCGCCAGCGCATCGCCGGCAATCTGTACCGCTACGACGTGACCCTGAAATACGAGATCGAGAACTTCAAGGATGCGCCGGTCACGCTCGACATCGCCGAAAGCGTCCGCCAGATTCGCGATCAGATTCGCGGCGACAGCGGCCGCGACCCCGAATGGCAACTGGGCGACGGCAGTCTGCGCACACCCGATGCCGACAAGAGCGACGCCGACAAGCTGCTGTTCCACGTCGATCTACCGGCCCGGCCCGCCGACGGTCAAGCGAAAAAGCAGATTCACACCTTGCGGCTAACCCTGAACAACGAGTGGTGAACGCCATGACCTTCCATCCGACCGTTCGCCTTCTGCTGTGCCTGTTTGGGTTGTTGCTGCCGCTGGCGCTGCCCGCCCGCAACGTCGATCTCGCCACCGTTCCCGAACGGCGGACGGTGCAACTGACCATTTACAACTCGGAGGACTTGACCCTGGTGCGGGAAACTCGGGTGGTCACCTTCAAGCAGGGCGTCAATCCCCTGCAATTCTCCTGGGCCAACACCCTGATCGATCCGACCTCGGTGGAACTGAAATTCCGCGAGCCGAAAGCTGGCCTGGACCTGCTGGACACCACCTTCCCGCACGACAAGCCGCAGATGCTGTACTGGAACGTGCAAAGCGACGCCAACCGCGAGGCGACCATCGAAATCAGCTATTTCACCTCCGGCATTTCGTGGGCGGCGGACTACGTGGCCATCGCCGATGCCGACGAAAAGGCATTGCGACTGGAAAGCTTCGTGCGGGTGCGCAACCAGTCCGGCGAGGATTACGAAAACGCCCAGGTGCGGCTGGTGGTGGGCACGATCAACCTGGTGGAAAAGATCGCCGAACTGGCGAAAGTGCCGGTCGGGCGGATCGGCGAACTCGACAAGAACGAATATCGGGACCTGCGCCAGAAAGCGGCTCGCAAGATGATGGCGCCCCCCGCGCCCGCGTCGCTGGCGGTGGCGGGAGCCGCCTACGACATGGCGGCGGAAATGGAAGCGCCCAAGGAAATCATCAAGGAAGGGCTGAGCGAGTATTTCATCTACACCATCGAGGGGACCGAAACCGTGCCCAACGGCTGGGCCAAGCGCCTGCGCAGTTTTGAGGCAGCCGGCGTGCCGATGACGGTCGAATACCGCTACCGGCCCCGCGAATACGGCGAACAACTGACCCGGCTTTATCTGCTGCGCAACGACACAGCTTCCAAACTGGGGAGCACGCCGCTACCGGATGGAATGCTGCGGGTGTTCCGCGCCAACGGCCGCGACGGCCTGAGCTATCTGGCGGCGCAAAATTTGAAGTATGTGCCTATCGGCGACAAGATCGAATTGAATCTCGGTCCCGACCCGGCGGTGGTGTTCGAACTGCTCAAGCAGAAGGTCTATCGCGATAACCTGTGGTTCCAGATCAAGGGCGGCAACCTCTACCGCAAGCTGGGCGAAGACGGGGTCAAGCTGGAACTGGACAGTCAGGTGGCCGGCTGGGACGAGCATACGGTCTATCGGCAGAAAATCCGCAACTACACCCGCAAGCCCATCCACGTGCAAATCCGCCGCGAATACGCGGGCGACATCGCGTTCCGCGGCCGGCTGAATCCGACCTTGCACGACTTCCAGACCGTGCAGTTTGAGACATCGATTCCCGCTGGCGGCAAGGCGGCGCTGGATTACGAGATCATCGCCCGAATGGGCTACAACCAGAAGCAGAACCGGGTGGAATTGCAGACCGGCGAGGTCAAACCCTGAATCGACGCGCGCGACGCCGCCCGGCTTTCATGGAAAGATCGGCTGGGCGGCGAAATCCAGCGCGTCGTCCAGTCGGTCGTTACCCCAGAACATCTCCCCGCGCGCGAAAAAGGTTGGCGCACCGAAAATGCCGAGCGCTTGCGCCGCCTCGGTGTTCTCCCGCAGTCTGCGTTTGTTGGCCTCCGACTGCGCCAGCGCGACGATCTCCCCCGCCGGAAGCCCAAGATCGGTCAACACCTGGCCGACGGCTTGGGGAGTGTGGATGTCCTGATCGTCGACGAAATTCCGCCGCATGATCCGCCGGCAATAGTCGCCGATCCAGGGCTGGTCGACGCCGATCAGCGCCACCCGCAGGGGCAGCACCGACAGCCGGGGAAACGCGGTCGGCTGTCGCCACGGGACACCGTACTTCGCGCACTGGCGCACCATGTCCTTCCACATGTACGCGCCCATCGCCTTGTGCACGATGAAGGGCGAGGTGTTCCAGCCCAGCGATTTGAAGATGGGGCCGAGCAAGAACGGCTTCCAGATCACTCCAAGCCCCCGTTTCGCCGCGTCCCGCTCGATGCGCATGACGCTGATATGACTGTAATTACTGGCGAAATCGAACCAGAAGTCGATGTCGGTTGGCGTGGTGGCGTGAGCAGTTGGCGCAATCATTGATTGTTCTCCAAAAATCGAAACGGTGGCGATGAGCGCTGTCGTGGCTTGGCGGCTCCGGCCATGAACGGCTGGCCCGCCGACCCGCTTCGAACCATGAGAGGCGGTGTCATTGTCCGCCAGATGACTTCAGTCCGCGGATATAATTCCAGGGAGGTTGTTCTCGGCCAAAGTCCAAGCGCCGCCGGACGCCAGGAATCGTACCGCTTGGCCAGCCGGCCGTCGTTGCGGTCCACCGCCAGGACACCCACGGGCCGATGCAAAACCTCCGACAGGTCGGTTCATAGGCATGTTACTGAAAAGCATAACTTCCAATCAGAGATACCTGTCAAGATTCGCGCCTCGGCCCACCGGCGTCACCAGCAACCGGGTCGCGTTGGAGCAGTTGCGACTGTTTCATCGCAACACCCCGGTCAGTCAAGCGATGACCTTGTTCACGGCGGGTTTGACGACGCTGGTGCTTTGGCCGATCACGGAGCGGTTTCATCTGGTCGCCTGGCTTGCCTTGGTCATCGTCGCGGCTGGTTCAAGACTGGCGCTGGGTTGGCGGTTCGCCCAACTGGATCGAGCCGGGGCAGCGATCGGGGTCGGCGCCTGGGAACGCTGGACTCGATTCAGCACCTTGCTCTCCGGGGCCGTCTGGGGCGGCGGCGGGGTCTGGTTGTATCCAGTGGCGGACGCCAACCGTGAAACCTTCCTCTGTCTCATTCTGTTGGGGATGTGTTCGGGCGCGATGCCCCTGCAAGCGCCGGTACGGGGCGCGTTCCCGCTCTTCGCCGGAGCGGTCCTGATCCCGATGAGCGCGCTGTTCGTCCTCAAAGGCGGGATGATCTATCTGGTTCTCGCGACCACCGCCCTCCTCCAACTGTACGCCTTGGTCGTCAGCGCCGAACGCTATCGACTCAACATCGCCGACAGTCAGCGCTTGCGCTTCGAAAACGAGGCCCTGGTCAAAGATCTCACCGACTCGCGGGAAGCCGCTCTGGCGGCCAAGCGCGAGGCGGATTCCGCCAACCAGGCCAAAAGCGAGTTTCTGGCCAACATGAGCCACGAGATTCGTACGCCGATGAACGCGATTCTCGGCTTGACTCATCTGGGGCTGGACGCGACCCCGGAAAAACAGCGCGAATACCTGACCAAGATCAACGGTTCCGCCGAGCTGTTGTTGAACATCCTGAACGACATTCTCGATTTCTCCAAGATCGAGGCGGGCAAGATTTCCCTGGAAAGCGTGGACTTCGATCTACACCAAGTCATCGATCAACTGAGTAGCGTCGTCGGCGCGCAAGCCCGCGACAAGCATCTCGATTTCACCATTCGGATCGCGCCGGAAACCCCGAGGTTTCTACGGGGCGACCCGCTTCGGCTCGGCCAGATCTTCATGAATCTGGCCAACAACGCCGTCAAATTCACCGAACGCGGCGGCGTGACGGTGAACGTCGCCGCCATCGCGCGGGGCGGCGACAAAGTAATACTGCGTTACTCGGTCAGCGATACGGGCATCGGCCTGACGCCGGAGCAGCGAGAGCGGTTATTCAGGGCTTTCTCGCAGGCCGATACCTCGACGACCCGGAAATTCGGAGGCACCGGCCTGGGTCTGGCCATCTCCAGGCGACTGGCGGAATTGATGGGCAGCGAGATCGGCGCGGAAAGCGAATACGGGAAGGGGAGCACATTCCATTTTTCCGCTCCCTTCAGCCGGGGAGCAGCGCGCGCCGACGTGATCCAATCCGAGGACAAAGCGCGGCGCGTCGTTACCGAGTCCGAACGGGCGCGCTGGCGCGGGACGCGCGTGCTGGTCGCCGAGGACAACCCGTTAAACCAGCAAGTGATCCAGGAATTTCTGGCAAGAGCGGGCATGAGGGTTGTCGTCGCCGAAAACGGCTTGGAAGCCATCGAGACCGCCCGGCGGCAATCCTTCGATGTGGTGCTGATGGATATCCAGATGCCGGTCATGGATGGCCTTCAGGCAACCCGGGAACTGCGCAAAATCCCGCGCTTCGCCGGCATGCCGATCATCGCGCTGACCGCCAACGTGTTTCGCGCCGACATGGAGCGATGCATCGCGGCCGGGATGAACGATCATATCGGCAAGCCCATCAAGGCCAACGAGCTTTTTTCCAAGCTGGGGAAATGGCTCTCCGGCTCCATTTCCAAATCCGCCGACAACGCGCCGTCGCCTTTCGAACCAGCGGTCCCGACCGTTCTTTCATCGCCAAGACCACAGCCGTCGATTCAGGGGTTGGATCTGGCTGCCGCGCTCAACCGGCTGGGCGGCAACCAAGCGTTGTTCGAAAAGGTGCTCGGTCTGTTCCACCAGACCGAAGCGGAATCCGCCGACCGGATTCGCATCCTGTTGGCGGCGGGCGACATCGCGTCGTGTCAGCGGCTGGCGCACACCTTGAAATCCACCGCCGGCACGGTGGGCGCGAACCGGCTCCAAGCGGCGGCGCGCGCGATTGAGGAGACGCTTGGAGCCGGCGGGGACGTTGGCGAGAGTTTGCTGGCGGAACTGGACGCCGCCCACGCCGAGGTGATGACCGGAATTGAAGCGTCCGGCACGGGGGAAGAACGCTGACCGATACCGATTTCCGGTGGGCCTTGGTGTTTTCGAGGAACGATTCCGTTACTTCCCCACCCGCAACAGCCCGCTCAATCCATGCTGTTCCAGAAAAGCGTTGGCGCGGTCGCGGATGGCGGCGGCGCTGTCGAGATCCGTCACCTCGGCCAGAAGTGTCTGCGCCTCGGAATAGGGAACGCTGCGAATCAGCCACTTGATCTTGAGCAGACTGCCCAGGTTCATGCTCAGGCTGTCCACTCCCATCGCCATCACCAGCAGGGCACCCACCGGATCGCCCGCCATCTCGCCACAGACGCTGATGGGCCGTCCAGCGGCCCGCGCCTGATCGATCACGTGGCGAATCGCCGCCAGCACCACCGGATTCAAGGAATCGTACAGCTTGGCCACCCGGTCGTTGTTGCGATCCACCGCCAGGAGATACTGCGTCAGATCGTTGCTGCCGATGGAAGCGAAATCCACCATGCGAATCAGCTTCTCGATCTGGTAAACCGCCGACGGCACCTCCACCATGATCCCCACCCGCGGCGTCCTGACCACTACCCCGTCCTCGGCCAACTCCGCCTGGGCTTCGCGCAACAGCTCCAGCGCCTCGCTCAATTCGCCGATGCCACTGATCATCGGCAACAGGATCGACAGATTCGGATGGGCGGTTCCCGCGCGCAGCATCGCCCGCAACTGGGTCTTGAACAAATCGGGCTGATCCAGACTGATGCGGATGCCGCGCCAGCCCAGAAACGGATTCTGCTCTTCAATGGGAAAATAGGGCAAGGGCTTGTCGCCGCCGATGTCCAGGGTGCGCAACACCACGGGATGCGGTTCCATCATCCGCAGCACCCGGCTGTACAGGGTGGTCTGTTCCTCCTCGCCGGGAAAGCGGTCGCGCAGGAAGAAATGCAGCTCCGACCGATACAGCCCCACCCCCTGAACCCCGCTGTCGCGGGCGGCGGCGATGTCGGCGAACAGCCCGGAATTGGCGTGCAATTCCAAGCGGTGACCGTCCGGGGTTTCCGCCGGCAGATCGCGCAGGTGCTGCAAATCGCGCGACAGTTCGGCCTCGTCGGCGATCAGCTTCAGGTATTCCTGGCGCAGCGCCGGGCTGGGCTGGATGCACACCCGCACGGTGTAGCCGTCCACCACCACCTCGCGCCCGTTCAGCCGGCCCGGTGGCAGATTGCTGACCCCGAACACCGCCGGCACCCCCAGACCGCGCGCCAGCAGGGCGACGTGGGAAGCGCCGGTTCCTCGCACCGACACCAGACCCTTGAGCTGCTCCGGCGGCACGTCCAGCAACTGGGAAACGCTGATTTCGTCGCCCATCAGGATGGTGTGATCGGGATAACGCCGGTTGATCGCCTGCGCTTCCTGCAAGCGGTTCAGCAACCGCTGGCCAAGATCGAGAATGTCGGCGGCGCGCTCGCGCAGGTACGGATCGTTCATCTCGGTGAAGATGTTGGCGTATTCCAGCACCGTGGCGCGCAGCGCGCCCGGCGCCCAGTTGCCGGCGTAAATCCGCTCCAGGGTGCCGTTCACCAGACTGTCGCTGCCCAGCAGCAGCGCGTAGGCGTCGAACAGCGCCCGGTCGCCCGCCGACAGCAAAAGACGCATCCGCTCGCTCAGCCGCTGCAACTCGGCCAGCTCCGCCGCCACCGCCTGCCGGAACCGCGAGGCCTCGGCCTCCGGATTCTCGATGTCCTTGTCCGGGACCCGATCCAGCGCGGTGGCCGGAAACACCACCACCGCCTCTCCGATCGCCAGGCCACGGGCGCTGGCCACGCCTTCCAGGAACAGGGTGTCGGCCAGCGCATCGCCGCCGTTCAGCCGATCCAGCGCCTGGCGGATTTCCGCCTGGTTGATGCAGCCGGCCAGTTGCGCGGCCAAGGTCACCAGGAACGACTCCTCGTCGGCGGTGTACTTGCGCCGCTCGCGCTGCTGCGCCGCCAGCACGCCCAGCACCTTGCGCCGTCGGATGATCGGCACGCCGATGAACCCATGAAACGGCGCCTCGCCCGTGGCGGCGACATAGCGGAAGGCGGGATGAGCGGGCGCGTCATCGACGTTGACCGGCTCGGCCCGGCTGGCGGCCAGCCCGACCAGCCCCTGCCCCAGCTTCAGCCGCACCTTGCCGACCGCGCCGGGCCGCAGGCCATCGGTCGCCATCAGCACGTGTTCGCCGCGAACGGCGTCGGTCATGTACACCGAGCACACGTCGGTGTGAATGGCGGTCTTGACCTCGGCGACGATCACGCCAAGCGCCTCGTTCAGGTCGCGGGCGGCGTTGATGTCCTGAATGATGCGCCGCAGGATATCCAGCATGGAACCAGTCTCGGCTGAAGACTCACGATGGGCGAGGGAGGCGATCAGCGCCGGGAAACCCGGCGCGAGCGTGGCGTCGGCGGACGGGGAAAGCGCGGCCGATCCAGGGTGGACGTCACCGTCGCCGTTTCCCGCGCTGGGGCGGTGACCACCGTCATGGGTTGGAGAATACCGCCGCGCCGCGACGCGACGACCATGCGGGTGATGACCGGATGCGGATAGGTTCCCGCCGGGCGCAGCGGCAAAACGGACGGGGGTTTGCCGACGACCGCGGGGTGGGCCGGCTCCAGTTCCGGCGGGTGGGAAACCGCGATGGTGGCTTCCATGGCGATCTCCATGGCCGCCGTGGCCACTTCCATGGCCACTCCCAGCGCTCGAACCGGCGTCGGCAGACCATCGAACCCGGAATCCCGCCGGGTCGGTCGCTCGGGCGTCTCGTCACGAAGCTGGGTGGGAAGCGAACGCTTCGACAGGCGCAAGGGAAGCAACAGCGGCGCCAGCTCGCGCAGAGCGCGCCAATACACATGGCGCTTGAACGGCACCACGGCACGCAGCGGATACCAGTAATCCACCCACTGCCAGTGATCGAATTCGGGGTGACCGGACGAATCCAGGCACACCGCATCTTCCCCGCCCAACATCCGCAGCAGGAACCAGACCTGTTTCTGGCCGATGCAGGTCGGCTGGTTGCCCCGGCGGATCAGCCGCTTGGGGAGGCGATAGCGCAGCCAGCCCTTGGTGCAGCCGATCACTTCGACATGTTCCGGCCGCAAGCCAACCTCTTCGGCCAGCTCGCGGAACATGGCCTGCTCGGGCGACTCATCCCGCCGAATGCCGCCCTGGGGAAACTGCCAGGAATGCTGGCCAATCCGTTTCGCCCAGAACAAGCGCCCGTCGGCATTGCACAGGATGATGCCGACGTTTGGTCGATAACCCTCCGAATCGATCACGATGAAAACCAGTATATTGCAATAAATGGTTCACTATTTTTTCATAACGAACCACGTTTCGCCATGGTGGGAACGCGAACCACCCTTCGTCGGTCAACCGGGCCGGAACCGGCTATCATTAACACAATCGTACTCCTGTCCTGGCCGCCCTTCCCGATTCGGCCCAAACCCTCGCAAGAACCGCGATCCCAGCCGGTTGCCCCCAAGGAGTTTCTCATGCGCCTTTCGTTGTCGCTGCTTGCCCTGTTGGCGCTCCTGCTGTCCGCCAGCGCCCACGCTTTCGAGGATACGCCGCTCGCCGTGGCGGCGGCCCAGTATCAGCAACTGATCCGCGACGGTCGCGCCGCCGCCGGCCAGTCGCCCGACGCCTTGTTGCAGCAGGCCGGCCAGCAGGCGGCCCGCAAGGACTGGACCGCCGCCATCGCCAGTCAGGAAACCGCCATCGCGGCGGGCGCCGATCCGGTGGGGGCCTGGCTGGGCCTGAGTCAACTCTGGCAGGCCCGAACCGACCAAAGTCAGAATCAGGACCGGGAACGCGCCCAGGAACGGACCCGGCAGGCCGCCTGGAACGCCTATCAGGCGGCGCGCGTCCCGTTCGAGCGCGCCCGCGCCCTGTTCCGGCTGGGCGAACTGTACGACCGCGCCAAGGAGCCCAAACTGGCCCTCGCCGCCTTCCGCGAAGGGCTGGAACTGGAGGACAACCCCAAAATCGCCAAGCGCTACCAGGAACTGGCCGACGCCAACGCCTTCCAGATCAAGGGCGTCGAAGTCGAATCGGACAGCGCCACCCCGAAAATCTGCCTTCAGTTCTCCGATGACCTCGCCAAGGACCGCCAGGTTCATTACGAGGATTATCTGGTGGTCGAACCGGCCATCCAGCCGGCGGTCAGCGCCCAGGGCCGGCAGTTGTGCGTGGAGGGCGTTCGCCACGGCCAGGGCTACACGATCAAGGCCCGCGCCGGCATCCCTTCGGCGACGGGCGAAAAAACGCGCGCCGCCCAGGAGTTCACCGCCAGGGTTGAGGATCGCAAGCCCACCCTGGGCTTTCGCGGAACCGCCTACGTGCTGCCCAAGGCCAGTGGCCAGCAACTGCCGTTGATCAGCGTCAACCTGGACCGGGCCCGGGTGCGGGTGTTGCGCGTCAACGACCGCAACCTGCTGCAACAAATCCTGGATCGCCGCCTGAGCAACCCGCTGGACGGCTACGACATCAACCGGGTCGCCAAGAATTCCGGCGAACTGCTATGGGAGGGAACCCTGACCCTGGCCAGCGGCGAACGCAATCAGGACGTGACCACCGCCGTGCCGATCAACGAAATCCTGCGCGACCCGCAACCGGGCATCTACATCGTGGCCGCCGAGCCGGTCAAGGAAGACCCGGACAGCTACGAAAACCGGGCCACGCAATGGCTGGTGGTCTCCGACATCGGCCTGTTCACGCTGCGCGGCGGCGACGGGCTGCACGTGTTCGCCCGCTCGCTGGCCACCGCCAAACCGCTGGCCGGCATCGACCTGCGGCTGTACGCCCGCAACAACGGCGAACTGGGCAAGGCGGTCACCGACGGCAAAGGGTATGTCCGCCTCGATCCGGGCCTGCTGCGTGGCGGCGGCGGGCGCGAGCCGGCGTTGCTGATGGCCTACGGCAACGGCGACTACAACTTTCTCGATCTGACCAAGCCGGCCTTCGACCTCAGCGACCGGGGCGTCGAGGGCCGGGCCGCGCCGGGGGCGGTGGACGCCTTCCTGTACACCGAACGCGGAGTTTACCGGCCCGGCGAGACGGTGGAATTGATGGTCCTGGTGCGCGACAGCCGGGGTTACGCCCTGCCGGACGCGCCGCTGACCCTCAAGCTGTTCCGTCCCGACGAGGTGGAAGCCGGCCAGCCGAAACCGGCCCAGCCCGCCTTGGGTGGCTATCACGTTCAACTGCCGCTGGCGCTGAATGCCCGCACGGGAACCTGGACGGTCAAGGCCTATGCCGACCCCAAGGGCGAGCCGGTCGGACAGGTTGGGTTCCAGGTTGAGGATTTCGTGCCCCAGCGGCTGAAACTGGAGCTGAGTTCCACCGCGCCGGTGCTGAAACCGGATGAGCCGGTCATGGTGGACATCAACGGCCGCTTCCTGTACGGCGCGCCGGCGGCCAACCTCAAGGCCGAGGCCGAGGTGGTGCTGAACGAGGACCCCAACCCCTACCCCACTTTCCCTGGCTATCGTTTTGGGCTGGCGCAGGACAGTTGGACCGCCAAACGCTTCCCGGTGGCGCTGGCCGGCACCGACGCCCAGGGCAAGGCCCAGGCGCGGGTGACGCTGAGCGAGACGCCCGACACCAGTCGGCCGTTGCAGGCGCGGGTGCGGGTGTCGTTGTTCGAACCCGGCGGCCGGCCGGTCACCCGCAGTCTGAATCTACCCTACCGCCCCCAGCCGTTCGCCATCGGTGTCAAACCGCGTTTCGGCGACGACGGCATCCCCCTGGGCCAGGAAGCCGGCTTCGACGTGATCGCCCTCGATCCGCTGGGCCAGCCGCTGGCGAAAAGCGGACTGCGGGCCGACCTGGTGCGCGAGGACCATCAGTATTACTGGTACTACGGCGAGAACCGCTGGGACTACAAGCTGGTGATCCGCGACAGCGCGCCGGTCACCAGCCGAACCCTCAACGTCGCCGCCGGTCAGCCGGCCGCGTTCACGCACCGCATCGGGGAATGGGGCAATTACCGGCTGGACGTGCTGGACCCGGTGACTGGCATCGCCTCCAGCGTGCGCTTCACCGTGGGCTGGTTCGAAACCCCGAGCGAGAACGGCGACACCCCCGATCAGATGAAAGTGACGCTGGATCAGCCGCGCTATCAGGCCGGGCAGACCGCCAAGGTCTTCGTCCGGGCGCCGTTCGCCGGCGAAGTGCTGTTGAATGTGGTCGGGGACCGATTGTGGTCCAGCAGAACGGTCAGCGCCCCGGCCGAGGGAACGACGGTGGAACTGCCGATTCCGGCCGAGTGGGGGCCGGGGGTCTATGTTGCCGCCACCGCCTTCCGGCCGGCCGACAACGCGGCCCAGCGCGGGCCGGGGCGGGCCATCGGTGTCGCCTGGATCGGTCTCGACCCCGCGCCACGCACCTTGAACGTCGCCCTGACCGCGCCGACCGAGTGGAAACCGCGCCAGACCGTGGAGCTGCCGGTGACGGTGACCGGCCTCGACGCCGGCCAGCCGGCCTATGTCACCGTGGCCGCCGTGGACGAGGGCATCCTGCAACTGACCGATTTCGCCAGCCCCGACCCGACCCGCTACTTCCTCGGCAAGCGCCGGCTGGGCATGCAACTGCTCGATCTGTACGGCAGGCTGATCGAAGCCGGCGGGCGGGCGGGCCAGATCAAGGTCGGCGGCGATGCCGACAGCCGGCAATTGGACGGCTCCGGGGTGCGCACGGTGAAAACCCTGGCGCTGTTCTCCGGGCCGGTGGCGCTGGACGCCGGCGGCCAGGCGAAAATTCCGTTGGCCCTGCCCGATTTCAACGGTCAGTTGCGGCTGATGGCGGTGGCCTGGGACCGCAACCGGCTGGGCCGGGCCGAGGCCGCGCCGCTGGTGCGCGATCCGCTGGTGGCGCGCGTTTACCTGCCGCGCTTCCTGGCGCCGGAGGACGAAAGCCGCGTCACCGTGACCGTGCAGAACCTGAGCGCCCCGCCCGGCGAATACCATGTCCGGCTGAGCACCGACGGCGCGGCGGCGGTGATCGAACGGGCGGCGTTCGCCTTCACCGTCGCCGATTCCACCGTGCAAAATTCCGAGAGCCGAACCTTTACTCTGCGCGGACTGCAACCCGGCGTCGGCCAAGTGCGCCTGCATCTGGACGGACCGAACGGCTTCCAACTGGTGCGCGAATCCGAAATCGGCGTGCGCCCGGCCCAGGCGATTACGACCAGCCGTACCGCCAAGCGCCTGAATCCCGGCGAGTCGTTGCGGGTCGGCAACGAATTGTTGGGCGACTATCTGCCCGGCACCGGCCAGGGTCGGCTCAGTTTCGGCAGCCGGCCCAACCTCAACGTGCCAGCATTGCTGGCGGAACTGGATCGCTATCCCTACGGCTGCCTGGAGCAGACCACCAGCCGCGCCCTGCCCTTGCTGTACTTCAACCAGGTGGCCGAGGTGTGGGTCGGCCAGAACGCCACCGAGGCGGGCTTGCGAGCGCGGGTGCAGGAGGCGATTCAGCGCATCCTGACCTTGCAGGACGCCGGCGGCGGCTTCGGACTGTGGAATCCCGACAGCAACGTCGAAAACTGGCTGTCGGCCTACGCCATGGACTTCCTGGTCCGCGCCCGCCAGGAGCGGTACCTGGTCCCGGAATCGGCGCATCAACACGGCCTGAAGTATTTGCAGGAACAATTGAATACCGATGAGTTCGGCGAGGCGCAACTCGGCTGGCGGGCCTATGCCCTGTACGTGCTGGCGCGGGTGCAACAGGCGGCCATCGGCGATTTGCGCTACCTGCACGACAACCATCTGCAAAAACTGCCCAGCGCGCTGGCCCAGGCGCAACTGGGCGCGGCGCTGGCCCGCTACGGCGAGCTGGGCCGGGCCAGGGAGGCGTTCACCGCCGCCTTGAAACGGTCGGGCCGGGGCGAGGGACGCGATTACGGCAGCCCGCTGCGCGACCGGGCGGCGCTGTTGACGCTGCTGGTCGAATCGGGGCTGTTGCCGGAGCGGGTTCCGCAACTGGCGGAAGAAGTGGCCGCCGAGTTCAACCAGCGCCGCTACGCCAGCACCCAGGAACAAGCCTGGCTGTTGCTGGCGGCCCAGGCGCTGCTGAAACAGCCCGGTCGGGTCCAGTTGGCGGTGGATGGCCAGACGACCACCGCCGATCCGTTCTATCTGACGCCGACGGCGGCGCAATGGGCCAAGGGGCTGACCGTGGTCAATCAGGGCGCGCAGGCCGCCTGGTACACCCTCAACCTGAGCGGCGTGCCGGTTGCGCAGCAGCCACCGGCGCGGGAGGGCTTCACCGTCAGCCGCCGCTACTACACCCGCGCCGGCAAGGACGTGGACCCGGCCCAGATCCGCCAGAACGACTTGCTGGTGGTGGTCATCACCGGCGAGGCGCTGGGTCGCGAGGAGCAGCAGGCGCTGGTGGTGGATCTGTTGCCGGCGGGCCTGGAAATCGAGAACGCCCGGCTGGCGCACAACGCCTCGACCACCGAAATCGCCTGGCTGCCCGCATTGACGGAGACTTTGCACACCGAATTCCGGGACGACCGCTTCGTGGCGGCGCTGGATTTCGAGGCCGGCGGCGAGCGGAAATTTACCCTGGCCTATCTGGCGCGGGCGGTCACGCCGGGCGTCTACCGGCAACCGGCGGTGTACGTGGAGGATATGTACAAGCCGTGGCAGTTTGGACGCGGGGCGATGGGAACGGTGAAGGTGGAGTAAATTCTAGGGGAACAGGGGACAGGCACCGGACTTTAGAGTCTTTTGCCTGTCCCCCACAATCCGGTGTCTTGCGCTTTGTTACTCCCACGCCGCCAGATCGGCCCGCAGGATGCGCGCCCGCCGCAGGATCGCCTCCCGCTTGAGACTGAACAGCACCATCCCCACCGTGATCGCCGCTCCCAGTCCCAGCAGGATCAGCGCCCGGCTCAGTGCCTGCTCGGGATAGAACCGGATCAGTTGTCCGGCAACGTTCAGCACCAGGAACGCCACGCCCGCATAGAGAAAGGCGCGGATGCGCAGGGCGACGCCCGCGACGACGCCCAGCAGCGCCAGTCCCAGCGCCAGCACGAACACGCTCAACTCCGGCCGCAGAAACACATCCAGCCCCGCCCCCGCGTAGAGCGCGCTCAAGGCCGCCAGCCGCGCGCCGTTCAGCACGTTCGGACGCAGCTCCCGCCGATGCAGATGCAGCAGCGCCAGCACCGACGCCGCTGCCGGCGCGATGTGGAACTGCCACAATCCATAACGCTCCGCCCACAGCGGCGTCCAGAGGTAAATAGCCCCGTTCAGCGCCAGCACGCCCAGGTACAGCGGCCAGGGATTGCGTAGCGCGCTGGCCAGCGACAGATACAGCACGGCGGCGGCCAGCAGAGTTCCTCCGGCCCAGACCGAGGCGAGCTGCCACGGCGCGGTCGCCAGCGCCAGCAGCGGCAGCCCCAGGGCCAGCCGGTACAGCGGTGGCGAACCGGTAAATTGATGCAGCAGGAAGGCGACGTAGCCCGCCGCCATGACCACGGCGGTATCGCCGACCGTGAACGGGGTCAAACCCAGCGCGAGCAGTCGCCCATAACCGGCCAGCACTCCCAGCAACAGCGCGGTCGCGTAGACCCAGCGCGGCTCGTTCGGCCGTCGCCAGGCGCGCGTCAGCGTCAGACCGGTCAGCATCAACAACGCCGCGCTGGCCGCCAGCGGATCGGCGGGGATGCCGAAGTGCCACGGCGATGGCCCCCACCCGGTCAGACGCGCCATTACCGCGCAACCGTGCAATCCCAACCAGAGCGCGCTCAACGCCAGCAACCAGGGAATCAGTCCGGCGACCACCGGCTCCAGGTCGTACAGCCGGCTGAACCGCTCCGAATCCGCCGTCGGATCGACACCGTCCAGCCAAGCCGCCAGCCGCCGCCGCGCCGCCATCGCCGTCAGCAGCAGCAAGACCGTTTGCAGGGCGTACCAGGGCGCCAGTCCGACCCACGACGTCCAGGCGAACCTTGCCGCGCCCGTCAGCCAGATCGTATAACTACTGGCCAGCGCCAGCGCCAGCCCCACGTTCAGCCAAAACGGCCGTTCCTGCCACCAGCCCCGCGCCAGCGCCACCGCCGCCAGCGCGAACAGGGTGACGGTACAAACTATCCAGTGGGCATCGACCACCAATGGCAGCAACCCCAGGCTCGCCGCCGGCAGCAGATTCAGCCACCGGTCCAGCGCCGAACGCCAGACTTCCCAGCGGCCCGGCCCGTACCGCCACGCCAGCAGCAACGCGCCGTTCCACAGCGCCACCGCCAGCGGCAACCCCACCAGCGGCACGCCCAGATCCAGCAAAGCGGCCAGCAGCGTCGCGCCGAGGGCCGCCAACAAGACGTGCGCGGACAACGGCTCCGGCCGCAGTCGGAACGCATGGCTGGCCGTCGCCGCCAGCGCCAACGCCAGACCGGTCAGCGCCCAGGCCGACCGATCCAGCCGGAACGCGCCATCCCACAACAGGCCGCCGGCCTCCAGCAACAGCAGTCGCGCCAGCAGCAGGATCAGCGCCGCGAACGGCGTCCAGAATAGCGGCGGCTCCAGATCGAATTGCCGCCAGCGCAACCCGCGCGCCAGCCGCTGGCCGTGCCGCCGCCACAGCGGAATCAGCAGGAACAGCAGGTTCAATTCCACCAGCGCGACGATACAGCCCCGGATCGTCGCGGCTTGACCATGACCACGGCCCCACCAACTCCATTCCAGGGCGCCGCTGGCCAGCAAGCCGCTCGCCGTCAGCGCCGCCACCGCCAGCCAGGCCATGCCGGGCCATGCGGTGTTGCGCAGGAGGAGGCACAGATATGGCGCCAGCACGGCCAGCAGGGCGGCGGGCGACAGCACGCCATCCAGCACGCCGACGACTCCGCCACCCACCACGCTTGCCAAGCCGAACAGCGGCCACAGCGCCGGGTCCACCGCCCAGCCCGGCCAGCGGCCATTCCAGCGCGGCAATAGCAGATTGCCACCGCTCCAAAGCGCATAACCCCAGCCGATGGCCAGCCACGCGCCTTGCCGCGTGTTGCAACCGACCCAGTCCGCCAGGCTTGCGACCAGGACGCTGAGCAACACCGGCAAACCCAAACCGCGCCAGCCCGCGGCGTTCGGCCAGCACTGCGTCACCGGGAACAGCGTGACGCAAAGCAGCGCCAGCAGGACGGGCAGGCGAAAATCGGTCGGCAGAAATCCCAGCGGCACCGCCCCCGCCAGCGCCAAGCCGTACAGCAAGCCGCCGGTCACGGCCAGCGGCCCGCGCCAGTACCCCACCGGCGCGGCCCGCTCCGCTTCCAGCCCGACCGCCGCCGTCGTCAGCATCAAACTTAACAGGACATTCAGCAATGGCTGGCCCAAACCAAATAGCGGGACCGGCGCGAGCCAGTCGCCGGTCAGCCAGAGACCGAGCGTCAGGGTGATCAGCGCCGCGTAGGCGCAGGATGTGGACCGCTCTTCCCAGCTTGCCAGCCCGAACAGCCCCAGGCTCAGCGCCAGGGCCGGCAACAATTCCAGCGCCGGCCATCCCAGCCCCGCCAGCGCCGGACTGGCCGCCACGGTCACCGTCGCGACCAGGAGCGCGCCCCCGCGCAGGCTCTCCTGGACCTGCCAGCGACCGCCCGCCCCGCCGGGCGTGGTGAACCCCAGCACTCGCGCCGCTCCCCAAACCGACGGTTTGCCCAGCACCAAGACCCCCAACCGCCAGACCAGCAGCGCGTATAGCACCGCCGCCGCGCTCAGCCATGGCGGCGTCCACCCGGCCCGGTCCAGGCCGACCAGCAGCCCCGCCAAACCCAGCAACACCGGCAAGGCCGCCCAGCGGAACTGCTGGAAATGACCGATCAGCAGCAATCCGGTCAGCGTCGCCATGCCCGCCGACCACGGCCATGACCCGGCCATTCCGCCGCCCACCCACCGCTGGCCGAGATGAATCAGTCCAACCAGCCACAGCAACGCCATCGCCTGTTCCAGCGGCGCGCGCACCAGGGACGCGAACGTGGGCGAAGTCGATTCTTCTGCCTCCGCGTCCGCCAGCAACGCCCGACGGATGCGCAACGGTCGATTTAACCACCACAGCAACACCCACAGCGCCAGCACGCCCATGAACTCGCCGAGGCCGGTGCTCGGTCCGGGAAACCAGCCACGCTTGATCAACACGCCAATGCCACCGGCGCAGGCCAGCACGCCGTAGAACAACGCCTGCCGGCGCAAACCCCAACTCAGCCACAGCAACAGCGCGCCCGCCAGCGCCAGCAGCAGGATCGGCTCCCACCGCCCCAGCAGCACCGGCCACAGCGCCAGCCCGCTCAGCGCCAGCGCCAGCGCGACGTTCACCAGCGCGCCAGCGACGAATACGGTCCGGCTGATCGGCGCTTGCCGACGGTCGTGCAGACCCAATGTGGTCCATAGTGCCGCCAGCGCCAGCCCACTAAAAGCAGTCCGCAACTCCCAACCGGACCCGATCCAGGCCGGCGCATGGGCAATCGCCGCCATGGCCAGAACCACGACGCCCGCATCCGCCCAGGCCCAGCGTGGATCGGCTTCCGGCAACGCCAGCGCCAATCGTACCGCGCCATACGCCAACACCGCCGCTGTCGCGGCGGTGGCGAAGCCGACCCACCCCGGCGCGGTCCAGACCAGACTCCAAACCGTCAGACCGGGCAGCAGCAGCCCAAAGGCGATCAGACATTGCAACGCAATAGTCCGCGAACGGGAACTGGCCCAGCGGCACAGCCCCAACAGCGCCAGCAGGCCCGGCAGACTGGCCAGTTCGTGCCAGGCCGGCGGCAACGGCTTCAGGATGCCGTAGCCGTACAGGCCAGCCACGCAGCCGAACAGCAGATACAACGGCGGCAGGGTCCGGTAACGCCAGGTCACCCAGCCGTACAGCGCCACCCCCAGCGCCAGCGTCAGAATCGCCGTCGGCGTGGTCTGGATCGCCACGGCGACAGCGACCACCGACAGGCCGTACAGCGCGAAGCTGAACCGGGACAGGAAGGCGTGTTTGTGAACCCAGTCCTTGAACGCGGCGTCCACCGGGAACAGCAGCCCGCATAGCGCCATCAGAAACGGTCCGGCGTAACCGGCCGGCAACGGCTCCGGCCACAGCCAGGTCAGGTGAACGAACGACACCGCCGCTGTGTAGACCAGCAGGCCGGCCGCGTAATACGTGATCAGCCACCGATCCACGAATAGCCGCCGCAGCCACTCGCCGACGAAGCTCCGCAGACCGTAGCCGAGCAACCCCAGCAGCACGCCATGCAGCGCCGCCAATCCGGGCCAGCTCGGCGCGACTGTCGCCAGCGGCGCGGCCAGTTGCACGGCCGCCAGTCCCGTCAACAGCCACGGATAGCGCCCCATCAACGTTCGATCCATCAGACCGCTGACCAGGATGGCGGCCCAGGCGAACGCCGCCAGCGCGCCGACCAGGATCAGCAGGCTGATGGTCAACAATAAGCCGTCGCCCGCGCTGGCGCTGGCCAGGCGCACCGCCACCGCCAAATCGAGCGGCGCCAGCAACATCCCAAGCGTCAACAACATGCCGCCGGCGACCACCAATTCCGGGCGTTCACGGCGGAACCGATAGCCGGCCCAGAGCAGGAAAGCGGTGGCGCTGACCAGGCTGGCCAACACCACCAGCGCGTTGACGAAGCCCGTGGTGTTGGCGATCAGAAACAACGCGCCGGCCACGAAGCAGAAGCCGCCGATGAACCAGCCGATGTTCTGCGCCAGGAACGGCGCGATCAACCTCGGCCAGCCGGACAACGCCCGCAGCGCTTTTTCCAGTGGACTCGGCGCGGCGGGACGCCAGTCGGCGTCAAGAGCCGGCTGCTCCCACGCCGTCTCCGACAGGCGACCGGGAACGAGAACCGGCGGCGCCGGCGGCTCCAGGGCAACCTCCCCTTGCCCTGTGGGAGAGAGGTCGGGGATGAGGGCCGTTGGCTCCCCTCGCCCTGTGGGAGAGGGGCCGGGGGTGAGTGCTGTTTGCTCCCCTCGCCCGCTGGCGGGAGAGGGGCTGGGGGTGAGGGCGGCGGGTTGCCACGGCGGCGGTCCCGGCGGTATCTCCATGCCTTGCGCCAGCAGATTCCAAGCCATCGTCCGCCGAAGTCGCCACGCCTCGCTCTCCGGGGATACACCGCCCCTGTGTAGATGCCGCTCCCATAACCGATCCAGTTCGTCGCTCAATTGCCGGCGGCGCTCCCGCTCCAGCGGACCCGCGTCGGCGGCCAGCCGTCGTAGCTCCAGCCGCAGCAGCAACAGATTTTCCAGATCGGCTGGCGCGTACCGACCGCTGCTCAAGGACGGCGCGGAGGGCATCGGCGGAACTTCGTCGGGCGGTTCCGGGATGCTTCGGGTAATCGGCCGTTGCCGCAGTTCGCGCACCTGGCGGCGCGCGACGACCAGCGCGATCAGCAGGATGATCGGCGAAATCAGCCACGCCAGCGCGAGAAATCCCAGCATCGCCCATTCCACGACCCGCCCTCCCTCCGCCGAATGTCACCTTACCGCCAATCAGGCCGACTGTTCCTTGCGCACTTCCTTTTTGAGCACCGCCAGCTCCGCCTCGACCTCGGCGTCCACTTCCATCTTCAAAAACTCGCGCTCCGCTGGACTGTAGTCGCCGTACACCTCGGCGCGCGCCTCCATCCGCGCTTCCATTTCTCCGACCTTGTCCGCCATCCGACCAAACGAGTTGTTGAGATCGAGCCCCGTTTGGAACCGGTCGGTCACCCGATCCATTTGCTCGCGCGCCTGCGCGGCCCGTTGCCGCGCCACCAGGCTGCTCTTCTTCAGCCGCGCCTCTTCCAGCTTGGTTTCCAGCGCTCGCAACTGCGCCTTGAGCCGTTCGCTGGTGCGCCGGGACGATTCCCAGGACGCTTGCAAGCCGGCGACGATGTCGTCGTGCTCCTTCTTGCGCGCCAGCGCTTCGCGCGCCAGCGCTTCGTTGCCGGTTTCCAGCGCCCGCCGCGCCCGGTTGTACCAGTCCTCGGCTTGTCGGCGCTGACTGTCCAGCTCCTTGGCCAGTTGTTTTTCGCTGGCCAGGGCGTCGATCACGCCTTCGCGGGCGCTGTTGACGTTCTCCTCCATCTCGCGGATGAGTTGCTTGACCATCCGCTCCGGGTCCTCGACCCGATCCACCAGATCGTTCAGGTTGGCGGTCAGCACGTCGCTGATGCGTTTGAACAAATTGCCCATGGGGTACCTCCTCGGCTGTTCATTACAACGGAAACGATATTGAGTATAGTTGGGAAAAATTTTCTTGAGCACTGTTTAATTAAACTTTCCCAGCATTTTCTCGAAATTTGCTCCCGTTCGCGGCAACGCCACCATATCGTACAAGCAACTGGTTCAAATCCTTGATGAACTGTGCGCCAAAGCGCGGCATTTCCGCCATCGCCCCCGCGCGCCTCGGCCTTGTCCAAAGAGGAGAGCCCCATGGCCACCGTGAATTCCATGCACACCCCCGGCGAGCGCGTCGCCATCGTCGCCGGCCTGCGCACCCCGTTCGCCCGGCAACTGACCGCCTACAAGGATTTGAACGCCATCGAACTTGGCGTCCTGGTCACCAACGAACTGCTCAACCAAATCAACCTGGACCCCGTCCTGATCGAGCGGATGGTCTACGGCTGCGTCGGCCTGATTCCCGAAGCGCCCAACGTGGCCCGCGAGGTGCTGCTAGGCGCCGGCATGAATCCGCGCACCGACGCCTACACCGTCACCCGCGCTTGCGCCACCAGCTTCCAGTCCGCGGTGGACATCGCCCAGGCCATCCTGCTGGGCGAGATCGAAATTGGCCTGGCCGGCGGCTGCGATTCCACCTCGGTACTGCCGATCCAGACCTCGAAAAAATTGTCGCGAGCGCTGATTCACTCCACCAAGGCCAAGACCTTGAGCGACAAGCTGGCGCTGTTCAAGGAAATTCGCCCCGCCGATCTGATTCCGGTCTCGCCGGCGGTCAAGGACTACTCCACCAACCTGGGCATGGGCGACATCGCCGAGCAGATGGCCAAGAACCACGGCATCGGCCGCGAGGAACAGGACCGCTTCACCCTGCGCTCGCATCAACTCGCCCAACAGGCCTGGGATGCGGGCAAGCTGGACGGCGAGGTGATGCGCGTCTTCGTCCCGCCGTTCAAGGAGACCATCGAACGCGACAACAACATTCGCGGCGATTCGACCCTGGAGCAACTGGCCAAGCTCAAGCCGGCCTTCGACCGCAGGCACGGCACCGTGACCGCCGCCAATTCCACGCCGCTGACCGACGGCGCATCCTCCATGATTCTGATGAAGGAACGGCGGGCCCGGCAACTCGGTTTCGAACCGCTGGGCTTCATCCGCTCCTACGCCTTCGCCGCCATCGATCCGTTCAACGACGGGCTGATGGGGCCGTCCCACGCCACCCCCATCGCCCTCGACCGGGCCGGGATCAAGCTCGGCGAGCTGGCGCTGATCGACATTCACGAAGCCTTCGCCGCGCAAACGCTGGCCAATTTGAAGAACTGGCCGTCGCGAAAATTCGCCTGGGAACAACTGGGCCGGGACGAACCCATCGGCGAGGTGGACCCGGACAAGCTCAACGTGCTGGGCGGCTCGCTGGCCTACGGTCACCCGTTCGCCGCCACCGGTGGGCGGATGATCATGCAGACGGTGAACGAACTGCGCCGGCGCGGCGGCGGCTTGGGGCTGGCGACGGCCTGCGCCGCTGGCGGCCTGGGCGTGGCCATGGTGCTGGAAGTAGCGTAAACGTTCGCTCCCCTCGCCCACCCTCACCCCCAACCCCTCTCCCACAAAGAGATGGGGAGCACGATGCAAGCTGCCGAGGACCGAATTCCCATGACAACCGAACTGAATCTAACCGTTTTTCAACTGGCGCTGCGCGAGGACGGCATCGCCGTGGTCACCATCGATCTGCCCGGCGAGAGCCAGAATACGCTCAAGGCCGAGTTCATCCACGAGGCCAACGCCCTGCTCGACCGACTGGAGCAGGACGCCAGCGTTCAGGGTCTGGTGTTCAGCAGCGGCAAGCCCGGCTCGTTCATCGCCGGCGCCGACATCCACATGCTGAAAGCCTGCCGGACCGCCGCCGAGGCCACGGAATTGTCCAAAGCGGGCCAGCGCTTCTTCGACCGGCTGGAAAACTTCAAGGCCCCGGTGGTTGCGGCGATTGACGGCACCTGTCTGGGCGGCGGCCTGGAACTGGCGCTGGCCTGTCACGGCCGGGTGTGCACCGACAATCCGAAAACCGCGCTGGGCCTGCCGGAAGTGATGCTGGGCGTGTTGCCGGGCAGCGGCGGCACCCAGCGCCTGCCCCGGCTGATCGGCATTCCCGCCGCGCTGGACCTGATGCTGACCGGCAAGCATCTGAACGCACAAAAGGCCCGCCGACTGGGCCTGGTGGACGATGTCGCGCCAGCCGCCATCCTGTTGCAAGCCGCGCTGGACCTGGTGAAAAAGCTCCAGCACAACCGCGCCGCCACCCGCAAGACCGGCAGCCTGTTCTCGGTCAAGGGCCTGACCAGGCTGGCGCTGGAGGACAACCCGCTGGGCCGGCGCGTTCTGTTCCAGAAAGCCCGCGAGCAGGTCTTGGGCAAGACCAGGGGCAACTACCCCGCCCCGTTGCGCATCATTGATTGCGTGGAAGCCGGCGCGGGCCAGGGTTTCAAGCAGGGCCTGGAGGCGGAAGCGGTCGGCTTCGGCGAACTGGCGGTCACGCCCCAGGCGCGGCAGTTGATGAACCTGTACTTCGCCACCACCGCGATGAAGAAGGATACCGGCGTCGCCGACGCCAGCGTGCAACCGCGCCCGGTCCGCAAGATCGGCGTGCTGGGCGCGGGGTTGATGGGCGCCGGCATCGCCTACGTCACCACCAGCAAGGCGCGGGTTCCGGTACGGCTCAAGGACAAGGAGCCGGCGGGCCTGAATCGCGGCCTGGCCACCATCGACCGGCTGATTCAAAAGCGCGTGCAGCGCCGCTCGATCACCCCGTTCGAGGCCGGTCAGGAGCGGCATCGCGTCACGCCCGCCCTGGATTTCTCCGGGTTCCACAACGTGGACCTGGTCATCGAGGCGGTGTTCGAGGACCTTAAGCTCAAGCACCGGATGGTCGCCGACGTGGAGGCGAACTGCCCGCCGACGACCATTTTCGCCACCAACACCTCCTCGATTCCCATCGCCCAGATCGCCGAGGCGGCGCAACGGCCCGAAAACGTCATTGGGATGCACTACTTCTCGCCGGTCGAGAAGATGCCGCTGCTGGAAATCATCGCCACCCCGAAAACCGCGCCGGAGGTGGTCGCCACGACGGTCGAATTCGGCCGGAAACAGGGCAAGACCGTGATCGTGGTCCAGGACGGCGCCGGGTTCTACGTCAACCGCATCCTCGCCCCGTACATGAACGAGGCCGGCTATCTGCTGGCCGAGGGCGTGGCGGTGGACGCCATCGATCAGGCCCTGGTGCAATTCGGCTTCCCGGTCGGGCCGTTCACGCTGCTGGACGAAGTCGGCATCGACGTGGGCTCCAAGGTGGGACCGATCCTGCACGAGGCGTTCGGCGCGCGGATGAAACCGGCGGGAGTGGCCGACAAACTGCTGGCCGACGGCCGCCAGGGGCGCAAGAGCAAGAAGGGTTTCTACCTCTACGAAGGCGTCAGGAAAGGCGAAAAGCGGGTGGACAAAACCGTCTACGGCATCCTCGGCGTGAGCGGCGACAAGGCGCTGGACGCCAGGGAGATCGTCGAACGCTGCGTGCTGATGATGCTGAACGAGGCGGCGCGCTGCCGGGACGAAGGGTTGATCCGCGGCCCGCGCGACGGCGACATCGGCGCGGTGTTCGGCATCGGTTTCCCCCCGTTCCTCGGTGGCCCGTTCCGTTACGCCGACCGCCTCGGCATCGCGGAACTGGTGGCGAAGCTGGAGCAGTACCGCCAGCGGCTGGGCGAACGCTTCGCGCCGGCGGAGATTCTGTCGCGCATGGCGCAGGAAAAACGGACCTTCCACGCGGATTGACCGTCGCCGCGACCCTCCCTCTTTGCGGGAGGGAGGGCGTGGGGCACAATAGCCTCGGGCCACCGAACCGCCGTGGGAGCGCCATGAATCCGCAACGCAAACCCCGCCTGACTCCCGAAGACTATCTCGCCATCGAACGCGGCGCCGAGTTCAAGAGCGAATATTTCAACGGCGAAATCTTCGCCATGGCGGGCGCCAGCAGGGCGCATAACGTCATCGTCCTCAACACCGGTTCCGAAATCCGGCGACATCTTAAAAACCGTCCCTGTAAAGCTTACGTCAACGACATGCGGGTCAAGGTCAGCCCAACGGGCCTGTACACCTACCCGGACCTGATAGTGGTCTGCGGCAAGGAGCAGCTCGAAGACGCCCATCTCGACACCTTGTTGAATCCGACGCTCATCATCGAAGTATTGTCGGATTCGACCGAAGCCTACGACCGGGGCCGCAAGTTCGAGCATTACCGCCATCTGGGTTCGCTGGTCGAGTACGTGCTGATCGCCCAGCATCGGCCCCATGTCGAATCCTACCGGCGGCAACCGGATCACCAATGGCTGCTCACCGAATGCAGCGGTCTGGACGGAACGCTGCGGCTGCAATCCATCGACTGCGATCTGGCGCTGGCCGAGGTTTACGACAAGGTCGAACTGGGCGAGGATTCGACGGGCTGAAGAATTCTCATCGCTCCATTGCGGAACAGCATAAAACCTATACGGAATTAGCATCAGCAAATGAGCTTGGTGTTTTAACAAGGCGTGCGCTGGCTGGGTTTTTGAATCTGCCTCAGGCGCGGTTGAAAAAGTATGCCAGCGCATCCCGCAGCCGCGCCTCCTCGGCAACCGCGCCGGGATGATCGAAATGCCCGGCCCGCAGCACGAACAGTTCCCGGTCACCAGCCAGCGCGTTGTAAATGGCGAACTGGCCGGGTGGCGGCACCGCCGGATCGAAGAGGGCGGCGGCGACGTGCATCGGAATGCGCAGATGGCGGGCCGCGACCGCCGCGTCGAAATAACGCAGCGTCTCCAGCGCCCGGCCAGTCCGCCGCTGGTAGGCCCGCACCGCCTCGCCGCTGCCGACGCAGGGGCAGTTCAACCGCAGGGGATGATGGCCGAAGCTGGGCACGTTCAGATGGGCGCGGTGAAAGCGTTCGTCCCACGGCAGGGCCAGCGCCCCTACCCCGCCGCCGAAGCTGATGCCCAGATAATCCAGCCGCCGCGCCGCCATCGGAAACAGTTCCAGCAGGGCCGAGGCGGCGCACCACACGGTATCCGCCGCGCAGCCGCCGAGGATGTAAGCCTCGCGCTGGCGAATCCCGTGCAGCACATGGCGGAGGGGATTGCTGGAAAAATCCTGGCGGGCGCTGCGGGAAATCCCACGGGCACAGGGAAACAGCAGCGCCGCCCGTTTGAACGGCAGGTGAAAGTCCGGCGCCTCCCGTCCGCCGTAGCCGTGGCCGACGATCGCGCCGCGCTCGACGGGTTCATCCCGAGGCCGGGTCAGCCAACCGCCGATCCGAACCCCGCCCACCGAGGTGAACGCGATCTCGAACACTTGGGTTCGCGGTTGTGGGCTGGCGATTTCCCGGATCATCGGCGCGACCGTCACCTGACGGGCCTGAGCGTGGAGATCGCGCCAGAACGGCGCGAAATCCTCCGGTTCTTCCGGCGCGGCGACCGCCAGCAGGGCATCGAGATCGTAACCGTGGCCGGGATCGAATGGATAATCGTGAAGGAACATGACGCGATCAGGAACTAAACTTTGGGTCACGGCGCGACAACAGGCATTTTATGTTGTTCGCGGCTTGGAGACTGCTTCAAGCTTAGGTTAGACTCAAAAAGTAGCAGTGCCGACAAGATGTAACGTCGTGTGTTGGAATTTACCAAGCATTCATGAGGAGTGATTCATGCCGAAGAAAAAAGAGCCGACCGAAACCCCGGTCAAGAAAGCACCCAGCAAGACCACCAAGAAGGCTGAAAGCGCGACCCCGGCGCAAAAAGCAATACCGCTGCCGGTGGAACCCGCCAAGCCCGCGCCGGCGCCCGCCAAGGTAGAACCCGCGCCCGCCCCGGCCAAGGCCGAAAAACCGGCCGCGCCCGCGGTACCCGCCAAGGTGGAACCCGCGCCCGCCCCGGCCAAGGCGGAACCCGCCCCGGCCAAGGCCGAAAAACCGGCCGCGCCCGCCCCGGCCAAGGCCGAAAAACCCGCGGCTCCAGCCAAGGTGGAACCGGCGCCCGCCCCGGCCAAGGCCGAAAAACCGGCCGCCTCCACCAAGGCCAAGGCGGAATCCACGCCCGCCCCGGTCAAGGTCGCCCCCGAATCGGTAGTCACCGTCGTGGTCGCCAAATACGACGTCGGTCACGGCAACCAAATGTTCATTCGCGGCGAAGGCGCCGGCCTCAATTGGGAATCCGGCATCCAGATGGAAAACGCCGGCAACGATGTGTGGGTGTGGACGACCAGCGAGGTGCGGGAAGGTGCCCTGTCTTTCAAGTTCCTGATCAATGACGTGGGCTGGTCCGCCGGGGACAACATGACGGTCTCGGCCGGCGAAACGACCACGCTCTATCCCGCTTTCTGACCCATGCGGGCCGGGTGGCGCCGACCATCGAAAAAACCGATGGCCGGGCGTCGCTCGGTCCACTATGCCCCTTCCCGCCGCAGCCGCTCGAACTCCCGCCGCGAGCGGGTCACGCAATCCTCGATGGCCACGCCGGCGAAGTAATTGCCGGTCAGCGCCAGGCGACTTCCGGCCAGCGCCCGATCCACCGCGCCCATCCATTCGCCATGCCCGACCCGCAACGCGGGCAATCGGTTGGTCCGCATCGCCACGTTCCCAGCATCGAAGGTGTCGCGCGGTACGTTCAACACCTGGGCAATACGGTTCAGTTTCCCCTCATCGTCCAAAACGCCGGGCCTGAAATGGAAGGTGAATCCCCGATGGCGGGTATCCGGCGCGGTATCGCGCGACACCGCCGAATAGAACGTCTCGTTCCGGCCGATCAATCCCGCCACGAGCGGCAACGCCACCCCGTCGGCGGGCAACGCCACGCCGACCGATTCCACCGCGGCGGTTCGAATCCGCGCCAGGGCGGCGGCCAGATCCGGAAACTCCGTCCGCAACAATTCGGCCGCCACCGCGACCGGCGTCGCCAGGCACAGAGCGCGGGCGGCGTACTCGCCCTGATCGGTGCGGACCTGGAAATTCCCGCCCGCGCGCCAAATCTCCCGCGCCGTCTGGCCAAATTCGACGTGAATGTCCGGTTGCCCGGCCAGAATATCCGCGACGGTTTGCAACCCGCCGGGCAGGGTAAAGCCGCGCGGTACGTCCTTGCGGCGGGGCCGGGGCCGGAACAGGCTGTCGGCGGGAAACTCGGCGGCCGGCTGGCAAATCACCGCGTCGAAGGCTGGCTCGAACACCGCCGCGTAATTGCGCGGGCCGACGATGCGACCGTAGCAGTCGGCGACGCTGTGGCCAGCTTTCTTCGCCCTCAACAGGCGGAACGGGGCCAACAGCAGTTCCGAAAAATTCAATTGGGAAGGAATGCTCCTGACCGCCCCGTCGGCGAACAGCCGAAAGCTGACCTTGGCGCGAGGTTGCAGCCGGTCGAGCGCCCGAACCGACTCCAGGATGGCCAGCAGATTGCCGTAGGAGTTGAAACCACTGTGCGCGCCCAGTTCCAGCCAAAACCCGTCCAGCGCCCCGCCGAAGCGATGCGAGCACAGAGAGCCGCCCGGCCGCTGGTCCGTTTCCAGCACCAGCACATCCCAGCCAGCGCGGGCGGCGTCATGGGCCATGCTCAGGCCGCTGATGCCCGCGCCGATAATCAACAGATCGTGGTCGGCCATGACGAATTCCCTGGAGTAACGATTAGCGAGGATTCTCGACAAGGACGGCGGGGCGGTCAAGTCAGCCAAACCGTGCTAGGTTCGCCGGCCCGATTTTGCCTAGGCTTGAAAGGCTTACTACTCCAACCTCAAAGGAAGCGCCATGAATATCACCTCCTGTTTCGCCAAGGACCTGTTCCAGGGCAAGACCGTGTTCATCACCGGCGGCAGCAGCGGGATCAATCTCGGCATCGCCCGCAATTTCGCGGCGGTCGGGGCGAATCTCGGCATCGTCGGCCGCGCCCAGGAGAAGCTCGACGCGGCGGCGGCGGAATTGCGGGCGCTCGGCGCCCAGGTCTCGGCGCATTCCGCCGACGTGCGCGACTATCCGGCGCTGGAAGGCGCGATGCAACGCTGCCGCGAGGAACTGGGGCCGATTCACACCCTGGTGTGCGGCGCGGCGGGCAATTTCCCCCTGGCCGCCGAACGGATCAGCCCCAACGGCTTCAAGTCGGTGATCGACATCGACCTGCTCGGCAGCTTCCACACCTGCCGGGCGGCGTTCGAGCAACTGAAGGAAACGCGCGGCAACATCATCTTCATCTCGGCGGGCCAGGCGTTCATGCCGTATGCGTTCCAGGCGCACGTCGGCGCGGCCAAGGCCGGCATCGACAACCTGATGCGCAATCTGGCGCTGGAATGGGGCCGGTTCGGCATCCGTTGCAACAGCATCGCGCCCGGCCCCATCGAGGGCACCGAGGGCGTGCGCCGGCTGGTGCCCGAGGGCAGCGTCGACAAGCTGAAGCGGATGATCCCGCTGGGCCGCTTCGGCACGCCGGACGACATCGGCCAACTCAGCGTGTTCCTGGCCTCGCCGCTGGCGTCCTACATCACCGGGACGCTGATCGTCGCCGACGGCGGCCAGAATCTGCCGGGCTCCGGGGCGTGGACGCAGTTGGTGCTGGCGGAGATGGCGAAGGCGAAAGGTTAGAAGTACCGGCGGCGCGCTTCCACGCCACCGCGCCGTCCTCCTGAAAATCCGGTCAATTCTGGACAGAACGAACAGGGGGAACGATCATTTCGTCATCCCCCCCCGCCCTGACCAACAGGGTCTCTTGCGGAGAAACCGAATGCGGAGCGAATTACCGGATTTCATTCGCTGCGGCCGAGCGCTGTGCGGCGATCTGGCGCAGGCGGAACGACGCGAATGGTGGCTGGCGAACGGGCTGGGCGGCTACGCCGCAGGCACCGTGGCCGGCACCCTGACCCGGCGCTATCATGGTCTGTTGATCGCGCCGACACGGCCGCCGCTGGATCGCCGGCTGATCTTCGCCAAGGCCGACGCCACGCTGGTGGACGACGACGCGCGGGAAATTCCGCTGTTCGGCAACCGCTGGGCCGGCGGCGTGGTGCATCCGGCGGGGTATGTCCATCTGGAATCGTTCCGGCTGGAGGGGCGGATGCCGGTCTGGCGTTTCGCGGTGGGCGACATCGTGCTGGAACAACGGATCTGGCTGGAACCCGGCGCGAACACCACCTACGTCGCCTGGCGGCTGGTGACGGCGAGCGCGGGCCACGGCCTGCGCTTGCACGTCCGGTTGCTGGTGAACGGCCGCGACCATCACGGCCGCACCCGGATGGACGACTTCCAGCCGGTGCTGGAAGCGCCCGACCCGGCGCTGCGGCGGGTTCGGGCCGCCGAGTTCACCCTGCGGTTGTGGGCGGTGGGCGGCGTCATCGCGGATGACGTGAGCTGGTTCGAAAATTTCGACCTGCCGGTGGAGCACGAGCGCGGCCTGGCGCACCGCGACCATCATCTCAGCCTGGGCGAGGCGGTGCTGACGCTGCAACCCGGCGTCTGGACCGGGGTCGTCGCCAGCCTGCACGAAGACGTTTCCCTGGATTTCGCGGCGGCGCTACGGCGGTTTCTGGGCCGGGAAGTCGAATTGCTGACCCAGGCCGAGGCACGGGCGCCGGAATTGCGTGGAGCGCCGGACTGGGTGCGGCAACTAACGTTGGCGGCCGACAGCTTCCTGTTTGCCCGGCCGCTGCCCGATCTGCCGGACGGCGAGTCGGTAATCGCCGGTTACCCGTGGTTCGGCGACTGGGGGCGCGACACCATGATCGCCCTGCCGGGGCTGACGCTGGCGACGGGCCGGCACGAAATCGCCCGCCGCATCCTGCTGACTTTCGCCCGCTTCGCCGACCGGGGCATGTTGCCCAACCTGTTTCCCGGCCCCGACGAGCCGCTGGCCTACAACACCGCCGACGCCGCGCTGTGGTACGTCGAAGCGTGGCGGGCCTACGTGGAGGCCAGCGCCGATACCGAAACCCTGGCCGAGGTTTTCGCGGTCTTGCAGGAAATCATTGCCTGGCACGCCGCCGGAACCCGCTACGGCATCGGCCTGGACGAGGCCGACGGTCTGCTGCGCGCCGGCGAACCCGGAACCCAACTGACCTGGATGGACGCCAAGGTCGACGACTGGGTGGTGACGCCGCGCGTCGGCAAGCCGGTGGAAATCAACGCGCTCTGGTACAACGCGCTGCGGAGCGTGGCCGGGTTCGCCCGCCAACTCGGTCGGTCCCCGGCGTTTTACGACGATCTGGCCGACCGGGCCCGGCAGGACTTTCATCGCTTCGTCAAACCGGACGGCGAGGGATTGTTCGACGTGCTGGACGGCCCCGACGGCGACGACGCCCGCATCCGGCCAAACCAGATTCTGGCCGTCAGTCTGCGCCACAGTCCGTTGGAACCCGCGACGCAACAGGCGGTGGTGCGGGTGTGCGGACGGGAATTGCTGACTTCGCACGGGCTGCGTTCGCTGGCGCCGCGCCATCCCGAATTTCAGCCCTATTATCGCGGCGATGTCCGGGAACGGGACGGCGGTTACCATCAGGGGCCGGCCTGGGCCTGGCTGCTGGGTCATTACGCCCTGGCCGACCATCGGGTTCACGGCCAGGCGGCGGAAGCGCAAGCCTGGCTGGAACCGATCCGCGATCATCTGCTGGACGCCGGCCTGGGCACGGTCAGCGAGATTTTCGACGGCGCTCCGCCCCATCATCCCCGTGGAACGCCGGCGCAAGCCTGGTCGGTGGCCTGCGTGCTGGAAGCCTGGCAGCGGCTGGAACGGCTCAAAAGCGAGTCTTGTCCCCCGCCGCCGACGCCGGACTGAAGCCCGCATCAACGGCGGGCGGCGGATGCGGGGCGTGAGAAAACACGAATCTCGTCGCTCACCCGCTGCGGGTCTTTACAGGCGTGGAACGCCCAGCGCCCGAGTTGACCCCAGTAATTCACCGCGCTGACCCAGCGCCGCGCCGCTTGATGCTTGGCCCGGTCCCGCTCGCGTTCCTCGCCCTTGATTTCCAGCAGCAGCGTAACGCCGTCGCTCAACCGCACGACGAAATCGGGAAAATAGGCGTGGGCGACGCCGAGATAGTCGTAGGGAATCGACAGTTCCAGATGGTCGTTGCGGGCGTAAAACGCGACGAGATCGCGGGCCTGTTCCAACCGAAACACCGCCGCCTGCTCCCAGGAATCGGTGTCGGCGACCACCTGGTTGACATGGCTGCGAATGGTCGGCACGCAGGGGCGAGTGGTCTTGAAATTCACTTCGGCGGTGGAGCCGATGGGTTTGTAGCGATTCAGCCGGGGCAGTAACGGCGGTTCGCCACTGGCCGCGTCCGGTTCGATGGCGGCGGTCAGCCGTTCGACGATGCGACGCACGTAGATTTCCAGGCCCAGTTCGCAGGGATGGCAACCCCGAAAATCCACCTTGCGGGCGATGTACTCGTCCACGATGCGGTAGACCTGCGGAAACAGTTGGTGGCGGCCTTGCAGCTTGAGCTTCGGGGTCGCGCCCTCAATGCCTTCGCTCAGCGCGGCCACCACCAGCCGGGCGATCTCGAACTGGATGGTTTGCGGGTGGGTGCTGGCGTAATAGGCTTCCCGGTCCTGCGTGGCGGCATTGAAGCCACCGGCCACGGACGGGGCGCCGAGCTGATAGCCGACCTGGGGCTTGACGAAAACCGCCGTGGGCGTCGCGTCGGGCGCCAGCACCAGCTTTTCGATGCTCGCGACATCGGCCTTGATGGCGTTCTTGCGCAGCGCGAAGGCGTAGCCTTCCACGATGGGAAAGCGGATTTCGTAATGCCGGCGGGCGTCGTCGGCGTGGACGTGGCTCTTCGGCTTGTCTTCCGGCGCGGCGGCGGACGTGGAGCGGCCCCGGAACGGAATCACCGAGAACGGCACGCCGTAAACGTCCACGTATTCCTCGGTCAGCAGGCCGGTGGCGGGATCGACCGCGTAATCCATCCGCCGCAAGCCGCGCCCAACCACCTGCTCGCACAGCAACTGGCTGCCGAAGGCGCGCAAGCCCAAAATGTGGGTGACGTTGCTGGCGTCCCAGCCTTCCGTCAGCATCTGCACCGACACCACGCAGCGCACCTGTTCGCCCGGCTGGCCCGGCTTGCCGACCGTGTCCACGATCCGCCGCAGCGTTTCCGCCGCGTCCTGGCGGGAGGCTTTAGCGTCTTCCGACTCGGCCTCGGCCAGCAGCTTGGAATCGATGCGCAGCGTCGGCCGGAAACCTTCGCGGTTGGCGAACAGTTCGGGAAACAGTTGGCCGGTTCCAAATACCGTTCGGGTTTTGGCTTTCTTTTCCCTCGTCCCCTCCCTCACCCCCGACCCCTCTCCCGGAGGGAGAGGGGGATCAATGAGTTCCTCATCGTCGTTCTCATCGACGATTTCCACCGTTTCCTCGCCGGAGATGTTCCGGTAGAACAACTCGGCGATGGCGGTGTTGTCGGCGACGATGATCAGGACCGGCGGAATGTGCTCCTGTCCCGGTTTGGCCGCTTGCAGATACTCGAAACGCTCCTTCCACTGGCTCGCCAGCGTGATCAGCGCGTCTTGCGCTTCCCGCCACACCACGTCGGGCTTGGGCTTGCCGCCCGGCAACTTTTCGCCCGGCTGGAGATTGGTGACGATGGCTTGCCACAGGCGGAAAAATTTCGGCTCGGGCCGGCCGGTAGTGTCGGAAACCGGCAAGCGGGGAATCTTGACGATGCCCGATTCGATGGCGTCCACCAGCCCGAAATCGGCCACCAGCCAGGGAAAGGGCGAACCTTCGATGGTGCCGCTACCGGCCAGATAGAACGGCGTGGCGGACAGATCGACCACGAACCGAATCCCGCACGCCCGGTTGATGCGGTCCAGCCCGGCGATCCAGACGGTGGCTTCCTCGCGCTCGGCCTTTTCCTCGGTGGAGAGTTTCTCGTTTCCCGCCAGCAGTTTCGGGCGATAGGCGTGGTGCGCTTCGTCGTTGAGCACCATGAGCGGCGCGCGGTCGTACAGATCGCCCAGCACCCGCCGGGCGAAGGCGTCGGCGCTCTCCTCGCCCTTGTCCACCACGGCGTAGCTCTTGCCGCTTTCGACGTGCGGGCCTTCCGGGGCGAACTTGTGCCAGTTGCCGATCAACACCCTGCCCTTCTTCAAGTCCGGCACCAGCGGCGCGGGCACCAAGTCGAAAGTCTGGTAGTAGCTGTCCTCGCGGTCGGTGCGCAACACCTGCAAGCGCTCGTAAATGGTCAGATTGGGGCAGACCACCAGCGCGGCCTGGGGAAAACGGTCGTCGCCGGGCGCACGGCCCCGGTTGCAGAAGGCCCAGGCGATCAGCATCGCCATCACCACGGTCTTGCCGCTGCCGGTCGCCATCTTGCAGCCGTAGCGGCGCAGCGGCGGCAAACCCGCTTCGTTCGGCAGGTCCACCAGCGTCGGAAACACCTTCGGTTCCCGCGCCAACACGAACGAGGGTTTGCCGCCTTCGGTCAGCGCCCGGAAATCGTCCGGCGACAGTTTGGGCTTGAAGCCGGGGTTCTTGCCGGCGGCGAGAATTTCGTTGAGGTAGATGACCGTTTCCACCGCTTCGCGCTGGCAGAAGAACAGGCGGCGGGGCCGGTCGGCGCGGGACCAGTGCGCCAGCAATTGCCGAGTGATCGGCGTGGCGTTGCGATAGTTCGCCTCGCGCCAGCGCTTCACGTCCTCGCGCAGCAGGTTGACCAGCGGCAGGTCGTCGCGCTCTTCCTCGGCCAGCAGCGCCAGTTGGGCCGAGCCGGTGCGCTGGGTTTTGTACCAGTACGACGCCGGGCGGCGACCGGCTTCCTGGCGCGCATCGCCGGTCTGCGTGTCGTAGACCCAGTGCCGGTCGGGTTCCGCGAACGGGCTGCACAGGATGGGTTTGGCGACCGGCTGGATGGGGATTTCGGTTTGATTGGGCGTGCTGGAAGCGCGATCTGAATAATGTCGCATGTCAGTTCAACAAAAGCCCCGCCAGTTCCTGATAAGCGGGAAACTGTTGGTCCAGGGACATCAATTGACCGCCACACACCAAAGCAGTGGCTATGATCAGTCGATCCTGGGGATCACGGTGGTGTTCCGGCAAGTCCACTGCCCGGCTGGCGATTTCCGGCGTTAGCGGTAAACATTCGATCCCGGAGCCGGTCAAGGCTTTAGCGAACCAATCAGCCCTGTCACAAGGCAATATGATTCGTCCGTGGCGTTCCAGCCACGCAACTTCAAAACACGAAATCACTGAAACTCCCACCTTCTCGGCCATCTCGATTTGCGCCAGACATCTTTGGGGAAACCGACGATGTTCCAGATTGACCCACCACAACCACACATGCGTGTCGAGAATCATCATGGTTGTGGGAGCCAATCGGTTTCCGGGACGCTGGAGAACACTTCGCCCAGGATTTGCGCCTTGCCGGCGATATCCGGGTGTGGCCGCCGATGTTGCGGTTTTTCCGTCGCATCGTCGAGCAGGAGGAAGATGACCTCCACTCGCCGGTTAGGCGGAAGTTGCGGCAACTCGGACAGCTTGCCCGTTTGATCCGTTTCCAGAATAACCCGCTGCGCAAGCATTGTTACTACCTCGTTTAACTTGATCTGTATGGTTCAAATCCATCCAACCGATGCACCCGCATGACTTCGTTGCCGCGCGGATCGATGACTTTGACCGCCACCCGGCGGTTGGGACCAGCGGCGAAGGGCAGCGACACGGTGCCGGACAGGGCGGCGAAGGCCGATTCGTCCACCACGGCCTTGAGTGCGCGGGCGAGTTTGTCCCAGGCGCTTTTGTCCGGGAAGAAGGCTTGGGTGATGCAGAAGGTCCGGCCGTCGTAGTCGGAATCGACGAACCACGCCGCGACCTTGTCGATGCGGGTGGCGAGGATGGCGTTGTCCACCGGGTTGTAGATGTCCACGCCTTCCAGGGTGACGGCGAACAGTCCGTCGGGCGCCTTGTCGAGCCGGGTGCGCGGACTGCCGAACACGGTGAACAGTTGGGCGTTGGGCGTGTCCTTCAGCAGTCCGCCCATGTTCACGTCGGGGCGAATGTGGGCGAGGTGGCAACGCACCTGCGGGTTGGGGTCGTCCTGCACCAGCGCCTGCGCCGCCGCGTCGAAGGAAAAGCCGGCGACGACCAAATCTTCGTACACGCGCCGGCGATGGGCCTGGGTCAGGGCGTTTTCCACCTGCCATGCGGTGACGGGGCCGAACTCCGGGCCGATGGTGACGGCGACCTGGCGCGGCGGGCCGCCGTCGTTCGACCATTCGCCCTCGGCGTGCAGGAAGTCCTCGCCGATGGGCGACAGGCGGCTGAACGCGGCGGTTTTGTTGTTGGGGAAACGGACGCCGTCCTGCGCCAGCAAGCGGATCATCCGGTCGAGAAAGGCTTCGGTGTTGGCGATCTCCTCCCCTCTCCCGCTGGGAGAGGGGCCGGGGGTGAGGGTATCGAACCCTTCCAATTCGTCCGTCACGCCTTCGATGGGCGAATCGTCGTGCAAATTTTGCTCGGCGGGCATCACCGCTTCGACGGTGAACGGGCCGGACACCCGCACCACGTTGCGCCGGATGCGCGGCTTGTCCACCAGTTCTTCGTTGTCGGCATTGGCGGCGATGGCGGCGTTGACCGCGTCCATCTTGGCCCGCCACGCGGCGCGGTAATCGGCCAGCGCGGTTTGCAGTGCCTCCGACCAGTCGGGGTCGGCGTCGAACGGCACTTCCCATTCGTACCAGCCGGCGAAGCGGGCATCGACGGTCAGTTTGATTTTGGGATCGCGGTTGGCGGGCGGCAACAGCCAGCGGCGGCGGTCGGCTTCGGTGATGGCTTTCTTGCCTTCGGTTTTTTCTTTGATGGCGAGCTTGGCGGCGAGTTTTGTTCGCAGACCCTCACCCCGCGCTCCGCGCTCCCCTCTCCCAGTGCTGTCCATTACACACATCTCTAACCGGTGGATTGGATATGGAGATCAGACGC
>JARSSO010000043.1 GCA_029624765.1 Candidatus Contendibacter sp.
TTTTTGGCGTACCAAGAATACTCGTCCAGCTCATGAACAAACTGGCTCATGTCATGAAGAAATCAACGAGGTGAATTAGTCAGAATCTAGTGGGCCGCCGCACAAGTTTTGATAGGTTCTCGTTCCCACGCTCCAGCGTGGGAATGCTGACAAGCCGCTCCAGCGGCCCGAATTCCCAATAAAATCGCGATGCTGGAGCGTCTGGACGTGCTCCCACGCTGGAGCGTGGGAGCCAGGCTCGCTAAGCGCTACCTGTCAGAATTTATGCGTCAATCCACTAGTGTGCTAGACAGATGAAGGGTTTTGTCATCTTGAAACAACAGTTGTTATATTAATTAGATTAATTAAGCTTGCTTCTTTATGAATAATCCAGGTTAGAATGCCACGCGCCTCCGCCTGGCCCATCGTTTCTGTCCATTCGCTCGAAAATCATCCGCCTCCTGTCCCGATGCGCAGGTTCCGCCCATGTGGAAGCGTGTGCGAGCGACCGAAAGCGCCGAGGGAACGAATCGGCGAAGCATGGCTCATGATGAACGTCTTTTTGGGGAGCGCAACGTGATACGCATATTAAGACCGATCGTTCTAATGTTGGGGCTGATGCTGGCGGCGCTTTCGGTGGCCGCGACGCCCTCGCCGGTGCAGCGTTATTTTCAAAGCCTGCAATCGCTGCGGGCCGATTTCATCCAGCGCGTGTTCAACGACCGGGGGCAGGTGACGCAAACCTCCAGCGGTCGCATGCTGATGCGCAAGCCCGGCCAGTTTCGCTGGGATTATCGAACCCCCGCCGAACAGATCGTCGTCGCCGACGGCGAGCGGTTGTGGGCCTACGATGTCGACCTGGCCCAGGTGACGGTGCGCAAGCTGGACCGGGCACTCGGTTCCACGCCGCTGGCGCTGCTGAGCGGCGCGGCCCCCATCGAAGAGACTTTCGCCGTCAGCGGGGTCCGCAACCGGGACGGGCTGGACTGGTACGACCTGACGCCCAGGCAACCGCAACCCGAATTCCGGTCGCTGCGGGTCGCCTTCAAGGGCGACACCCTGGTCACCCTGGAACTGGAGGACGGTTTCGGTCAACGTACCCGGCTGGATTTTCAAAAGCTGGAACGGAATCCGTCGCTCGATCCCGCGTTGCTGAAATTCACTCCGCCGCCCGGCGTGGACGTGGTCGGCGACGCGAGTTGATCCGATGTCCGCCGCGGATCCCCGTCGTCCCCTGGCCGACCGGATGCGGCCACGCCGATTGGCCGACTTCGTGGGTCAGCCGCATTTGCTGAGTTCGGGCCAGCCGCTGCGGACCGCCATCGAGCGGGGTCAGCCGCATTCCATGGTGCTGTGGGGGCCACCCGGCACGGGCAAGACCACGCTAGCGGAATTGCTGGCCGGGGCCTGTCGGGCGGAGTTTATCCGGCTGTCGGCGACCATGGCCGGAGTGCGCGAGGTGCGGGCGGCGGTGGAGCGGGCTCAGGCGTTGTGGCGCGAGCGGGAGCAGCGCACCGTCTTGTTCGTGGACGAGGTTCACCGCTTCAACAAGGCTCAGCAGGACGCCTTTTTGCCCTACGTCGAGGATGGCACGCTGACCTTCATCGGCGCCACCACCGAAAATCCCGGCTTTGCCCTCAACAACGCCCTGCTGTCGCGGGTGCGGGTCTATGTGCTGAACAGCCTGGACCCCGCCGCCATCGGCCAAGTGGTGGACCGTGCGCTGACCGACCCGGAACACGGACTGGGTGGGCGCGGGTCGTTGCCCGACGCCGCGCGGGCGCGGTTGGCCCAGGCCGCCGATGGCGATGCCCGCCGCGCCCTGATCTGGCTGGAATTGGCGGCGGAACTGGCCGAGGCGCGGGACATCACCCTGGCGGCGGCGTTGGAGACGGTGATGAGCGACGGGGCCGGACGGCGCTTCGACCGGGGTGGCGACCTGTTTTACGACCAGATTTCCGCCCTGCACAAGGCGGTGCGCGGCAGCAGTCCCGACGCGGCGCTGTACTGGCTGGCCCGGATGCTCGACGGCGGCTGCGACCCTCTGTACATCGCTCGGCGGGTGGTGCGGATGGCCAGCGAGGATATCGGCAACGCCGATCCGCGCGCCTTGCGCTTGGCCCTCGACGCCTGGGAGGCGCAGGAACGGCTGGGCAGCCCCGAGGGCGAACTGGCCATTGCCCAGGCGGTGGTTTATCTGGCGGTGGCGGCCAAGAGCAACGCCGTCTACACCGCGTTCGCCGCCGCTCGCCGTGATGTCGAGCGCCACGGCACGCTGGAGACGCCGCCGCATTTGCGCAACGCGCCCACCGCGCTGGCGCGGGAGCTGGGCTACGGGGAAGGCTACCGCTATGCGCACGACGAGCCGAACGCCTATGCCGCCGGGGAATGCTATTTCCCGGAACCCCTGCGGGATGCGCGCTACTACCAGCCGACCGTCAACGGTCTGGAAAGGCAAATCGGCGAAAAGCTGGAGCGGCTGCGGGAGCTTGATCGACAAAGCCAGCGACGACGGTATCGGTAAGGGACCGCTCGTCGCGAGTAACAACGCGCCGGGATCGACCGCCAACCGGCGCGGCCCGATCCCGGCGCCTTCACGCCGCGTTCCTAATGGCTGACCGTGACCTTCTTCCCCTTCGGCTGGCCGATGGCCGCCAGCATTTCGGTGAACCAGGGGGTATCGATGTTGAAGGGTTTGCCGCCCTTGATCCGCGGGAACTCGATGGCGCGCAGCACGCCGCCGCGATCCTCGTCGTGACCGATGACGCCCGATTCGCGGCGCATGGCGCATTCGACAGCGAGATCGACACAGGACTTGATGAGGCGAAGGTCTTCGATGTTGGCGGCGGAAGCGCGCGAGAAGTAGCCGGATTTTTGGATCAGCGTTTTTTCGGAGCCAATCATTTGGGCGAACTGCTCGCCGAACCATTTGCCGGGGTTGACGGCGTCGAGCTTGATGTGGCCGAAGGCGTCGCGCGGAACTTCCTGGCCCTTGGCCTGTAGCTCGGCCACGATGGCTTCGACGCCCGCGCCCTCGGAAACGAAGAGGTTGATGCAGTCCACCTTGTCCATCGCGGCGCGCAGACGCTTGGCTTCGGCGGCGATGTCGATTTCCATCTCGGGCACGAAGACGGCGTGAACCTCGAACGCGGAACGGTCCAGTCCGATGGCGGGCAGCCATTCGGCGCGGTCGAGCAGCTTGCGGTATTCCAGCGCGGTGGCGGCGGTGAGCCAGCCACAGTTGCGGCCCATGACTTCGTGGACGATCAACATGCGCGGGTTGGCGTTGTTTTCGGCGACCACGTTCTGGAAATAACGGGCGCCCTGTTCGGCGGCGGTCCAGGCGCCCAGCGACTGCCTGATCGGATACACGTCGTTGTCGACGGTCTTGGGCAGGCCGATGACGGTGAGGCCGTAGTCGTGCTTGGCCAGGAAGGCGGCCAGATCGGCGGCTGCGGTGTTGGTATCGTCGCCGCCGATGGTGTGGAGAACGTCCACGCCGTCCTTGATCAGTTGATCGGCGGCGACTTTCTGCGGGTCGTCGCCTTCCTTGACCAGACCGCGCTTCACGCAGTCCTTGACGTTGGTGAGCTTGACCCGGCTGTTGCCGACGGGCGAGCCGCCGAACCGGTGCAGTAGCCCAGCCTTTTCGCGCACTTCCGGCGTGACTTTGTAAGAGTCGCCGAGCAGGAGTCCCTTGTAGCCGCTACGGTAGCAAATGATCTCGATCGTGGGATCGATCTCGGTGTAGCGCTCGATAAGCCCGCCGATGGCCGAGCTGAGGCAGGGGGCCAAACCGCCCGCCGTGAGAATCGCGACTTTCCTGGGTTGGTTCATGGGGGGCATTAACCTCGCTAAGTTAAAGGAAAACAACGGAATGAAGGGTGATGAAAGGTGATGAACCGCAATGGTAGGAGGAAATCCGTCATGGAACAACGCGAAAATTCACCAGGACGCGCTCCCTACCGGCGCAAATAGGCGATTTCCCGGGGCAGCGTGATGTTGTTGCCGAAGCAGTCTTCCCCATAGCCCGATTCGGCCAGCAATTTGAGATCGCACAAGACCCGTTTGTCGCCCGTGAAGGTGATGCCGAGATCGGTTCGGATATCGATTTGTCCGGTGGCCTGCAAGCGGGCGATTTCAGCGGTCACCTTCTCCAGCAGGATACCCTCGCCGCTGAATTCCTCCGACAGTTGGGGCGGCTGCTGGTAGATTACCAGCTTGCCCTGTTCGGCCAGCCGGAACAGGGTGTTCATGATCGCGGCGCGAATCTGGGTGGCCGACAAGTCGCCTCCAGGCAGGGGCAGGCGGCCGATTTCGGCCACCAGCCAGCGCCTTTTTCGCGCGTTGATTTTTTCGTTGGCCCGGAACAGATCCAGTGGCGAACTGGCGTCGTAGGATTGGCCATCCAGTTCCATGCGAGCCTCGCTGCCGTAGTGCTGGACGATCTTGGCCACCAGGGTGGCCGGACGGACGTGAAAACCGCGATAGCTGGGCGCCGAAACCTCGATCGTGCCGACCTCGGCGTAGTGCTTGAGCATGGCGTGACACAGGCGTCGACCGAGGTCAAGGTACAGCCCCGCGTAGGTGATCGAATAGCTCATCAGCATTTCCAGCAGGGCGTCGGCGGTGATGACCGGCTTGCGGCGCAGCGACGCGTCGCCGGTTCGAACGTTGAGGTGGCGTTCGTAGTAGTGAACGAGGTAGGTGGCAATTTCGAGCAGGTGAAAGGTGACGCTGATATGGCCGCGCAGGATGGGCAGGTTGGGGTCCAGGCATTCGATTTCGGTCCCGGACACGTGGGTATCGTACAGGGATTGCAGGCGGTGAAATCCGGCCTTCAGATAGCGCAGGCTGTCCTCGCTGACCGGTTCTGGAAAACAGAGGGCATAGTCCGCCGGGTCGGTGCGGTTGACCACGTCGAGCAGCCCGCCTTCGGCGGCCAGATTCAGATAGGCGGTCGCCAGGTGAGTGACGGTTTCCGACGTGCTCTTGACCCGGCGCACCGGACGGTCGCAGGGCAGGCGGCCCGGCGGCAGCGATTCGACATAATCCAGCGGGTTGGGGGGATCGCCGGGCGGCGGCAAATCCAGATGCAAGGCCTGCGTCAGGATCCATTTCGCCGCTCGCGCCAGGGTGGCGTGGGTCAGCGCCAACGACTGGGCGGTCGCGGCGGCGAAATCCCGCCCGCTCGGCAATAGGCGGTAGCAAGGCAGGGAGTGCCGGATATGCAGAATTTCGTAACCGACGCTGGCGAACAGCTTGGTCGTGGCGGTGAGCGACCGGAGCCGCGACCAGCGCTGGTTGGTGCGCGCCCCGTAGGCATCCAGCAGTTCCTCGACTTGGGCGGCCTGGGAGAGCAGATCGGCTACCAGGGGGCGAGTCAGCGGAAGGGAGGCGGGCCGATGCGCCGTCAGGTAACGAGCGAGAACCAGCAGTCGGCGGGTGCGTCCAGTGACCAGATCGGTAAACTCACGGTCGCCAATCGTCAACCACCCCGGCGGTTGAGCCTGGTGTTCGTCCACGTTGAAAGTCATGTGGGCGCTCCCCTCGTTCGACGCATCCCATGAAACCCTATTTTAAGCTTGACCGATGGGATTTGCTCGCGAATTGGGTTTTTATACCATCATCTCAAACCGATCAAGCTCGAAAAATCACCCTGGGGAAAATTGACATACACCAGTGATAAGCTTTAATTTCCCACATTCATTCGCGCACTGCCCACCGGCAAGCCCGCGAATACCGTCGGGAGGAACCTTAAGTAATAAGGCCCGGGATCGGCCACGCTTAACGCACCCACCCAGTAACCACCCAAGTCAAGGAGTATCTGATGGCTCTCAAAGAAGTCGTGATTGTCAGCGCCGCGCGGACGGCGATCGGTAAATTCATGGGCACCCTCAAGGACATACCGGCGCGCGATCTGGCGATCACCGCCGCCAAGGGCGCAATCGAACGGTCCGGCGTGCCGGCTGACCAAATCGACGAAATCTGCATGGGCCAGTTGTATACCGGCATGCAGGGTTCCCTACCGGCGCGGCAGGTCAGTATGCGGGTGGGTTTGCCGCATCGCAGCAGCGCGGTCTCCGTCAACCAGAACTGTACCTCCGGGATGCGCGCGCTGGAAATCGCTTGCCACAACATCATGTTGGGCCAGACTGAAATTGGACTGGTGGTCGGCGTTGAGAGCATGACCAACGCCCCTTACCTCTTGCCCAAGGCACGCATGGGCTATCGGATGGGGCAGGGCAACATCGAGGACAGCATGATCCACGATGGCCTGTTCGACGAACTCGTGCCCGGCCACATGGCGATGACGGCGGAGAACGTCGCGGTCAAGTACGGCATCACCCGCCAGGAGTGCGACGAACTGGCGCTGATCAGCCATACCCGCTGCACCAAGGCGACCAAGGAAGGAACATTCAAGCGCGAGATCGTCCCGGTCGAACTCAAGTCCAAGAAAGGCTCGACCTTCTTCGATGCCGACGAGAACTTTATTCCGGATGCCAGCATGGAGAAGATGGCCAAGCTGCCGACCGCCTTCAAGAAGGACGGCGTGGTGACCGCCGCCAATGCGTCCAGCATCAACGACGGTGCCAGCGCGGTGGTGATCATGTCGCTCGACAAGGCCAAGGCGATGGGCATCAAGCCGCTGATGAAACTGGTCAGCATCTGCAACGCGGGCATCGATCCAGTGGTCATGGGCCTGGGTCCGGCGGTGGCGATTCCCAAGGCGCTCCAGCAGGCCGGCAAGAAGTTCACGGATATCGACTACTGGGAAGTCAACGAGGCGTTCGCCGCGCAGTGGCTGGGCGTCGGCCGGATGTTGAAGGAACAGGGCATGAATCTGACTCCGGATAACTGCAACTTCAACGGATCCGGCATCGCTTTGGGTCACCCGGTGGGTTCGACTGGCCTGCGCATCGTGGTCAGTCTGTATTACGAACTGGAGCGGCAGGGTAAAGCTCTGGGCGGTGCGTCGTTGTGCGTCGGCACCGGTCCGGCCATGGCTTCGTTGTGGACCCGTGATATCTAAACTGATCGTGTGATTCGATAAAGGCGACTCGCTTCGCGGGGCGCCTTTAATAATAAGCGGTTCTTATATCATCACCTCAAAAATTCATCTACAAGACCCACTATAATTCCCCCTCCCAACCCCCAACGCTTCACCACCCAGGATTTTCCCTCTCCATGTTGGATCCGAAACTGCTTAGAACCGAGTTGGAATCAACCGCCGCCAAACTCGCCCGCCGTGGCCATATCCTGGACATAGCACGCATCAGCGACCTGGAAGCCCAACGCAAGGCTTTGCAAATCCGTGCCCAGGAGCTTCAGAACGAACGCAACGCCCGCTCCAAAGCCATCGGCCGCGCCAAGGCCAGCGGACAGGACATTCAATCACTACTCGACGAAATCGCTGGCTTGGGCGACACGCTCAAGCGGACCGAAACCGAACTCGACACCGTCCAGGGCCAACTGCTCGACATCCAGCTTGGCATTCCCAACATCCCACACGCCGCCACGCCCACCGGCGGCGACGCGGCGGACAACGTGGAAATTCGGCGCTGGGGCGAGCCACGGCAATTCACCTTCACCCCCCGCGATCACATCGACCTTGGCGAAGGAGAAGGACTGGATTTCGAAGCCGGCGCGAAGCTGACCGGCGCTCGTTTCACCGTAATACAGGGCCAGTTGGCGCGGCTGCATCGGGCACTGATTCAATTCATGCTTGACCTACACACTCAGGAGCACGGCTACCGGGAAGTCTACGTGCCTTATCTGGTCAATGCCGACAGCCTGCGCGGTACCGGTCAGTTGCCGAAATTCGAAGCGGACCTGTTCAAGCTGAGCGGCGAACTTGGCTATTATCTGATCCCGACCGCCGAGGTTCCCGTCACCAACCTGACGCGCGACCGCATCCTGGATTCCACTCGCCTGCCCCTGCGTTATGTCTGCCACACCCCTTGCTTTCGCAGCGAGGCTGGCTCCTACGGCAAGGATGTCCGTGGCATGATTCGCCAGCACCAGTTCGAGAAAGTGGAACTGGTGCAGATCGTCCGCCCCGACGATTCCTACGCCGCCCTGGAAGAATTGACTCATCACGCCGAAGCCGTCCTGCAACGGCTGGAGCTTCCCTACCGGGTTGTGGCGCTCTGCACCGGCGACATCGGTTTCGCCTCGGCCAAGACCTACGATCTGGAGGTTTGGCTCCCCGGCCAAGGGAAATACCGGGAAATCTCCTCGTGCAGCAACTTCGAGGACTTCCAAGCCCGCCGCCTGCAAGCGCGTTGGCGCAATCCCGCCACCGGCAAGCCGGAGTTGGTCCATACCCTCAACGGTTCGGGCCTGGCGGTGGGACGTACCTTGGTGGCGGTCATGGAAAACCACCAGGACGAACGCGGTCACATCCATATTCCAGAAGCACTCAGGCCCTATCTGGGTGGGCTGGAATTCATCGTCGCGGACGGGCGCTAAGCTTGCAGTCCACGGCGTCCACGGAAAAACCACGGAACAACCCTTATGATTGTCATTCTGGATTCCAACGTCACCGAGCATTCCGAAGAGTACCAGCAGACCCTCGACTATCTTTCGCGGTTGCCCGGCATCGCCACGCGCGTCCACAAGGTACAGGGAGCCCAACAGGAACTGACGGAGATTTACCTGATCGGCGACACCAAGACCCTGTCGTCCGATGAAATTCAGGCCCTGCCAGGAGTGGAGCGGGTCATTCGGGTATCGGAAGAGTACCGTATCCTGGGGCGGCACCGAGACCAACAGCGGATCAGCGGTTTCGAGTATAACGGCGTGCCATTCAGTCAGGACACGCTTCACGTGTTCGCCGGTCTATGCGCGGTGGATACCTCCGAACATGTCGAAATCATGTTCAAGGCGTTACGAGAACGCGGACAAATCTGCACCCGCATGGGGGCTTACAAACCACGCACCAATCCCTATTCGTTCCAGGGGCACGGCAAGGATTGCCTGCCCTATGTGTTCGAACTGGCTGGCAAATACGGAATCAAGGTCATCGCCATGGAGGTGACTCACGAAAGCCACGTCGACGAAATCCACGAAAGTTTGGAACAGGCAGGCCAGCCTACCGGAGTGATGGTGCAAATCGGCACCCGCAACACGCAAAACTTTGAACTGTTGAAAGCGGTGGGACGCCAACAGGAGTATCCGGTGCTGTTCAAGCGCGGCTTCGGCATCACCCTCAACGAGTCGCTCAACGCCGCCGAATATCTGGCCAGCGAGGGTAACTCCCGGGTTGTGTTCTGTCTGCGGGGGGTCAAGACCAATATGGGCGATCCCCACCGTAACCTGGTGGATTTCAGCCAGGTGCCCGTGGTCAAGCGGCTGACCCGAATGCCGGTCTGCGTGGATCCATCGCACTCGGTCGGTTCCCGGGAGCGGGCGCCGGATGGCATTCTTGACCTGATGCATGCCACCGCGCAGGGGGTGGCGGCCGGGGCCAACATGGTGCTGGTGGATTTCCATCCAGCCCCGGCCAAGGCGTTGGTCGATGGACCGCAAGCCTTGCTGATGAGCGAGTTGGGCTGGTTTCTGGACGATGTCGCCCTGGCGCGCCAGTGCTATGAAAACCGGCAGGCGTTGGCGGAGCGACACCGTGCCGGGCAAAAACTTTAGAGAAAGATAGTGGTTTTATACCATCATCTTTATTTAACCCAACCCTAGCAAAACATCCCGCGCCCGATTCAACCGCGCCGCCAGATAAGACGATCCACCGTGGTCCGGATGAACGCGCTGAATCAGGCGACGATAAGCCGCCTGAATTTCCTCGCGACTCGCCTCCGGTTGCAAACCCAGAACCTGGTAGGCCTCAGCCCGGTCCATGGCCCCGGCCACTTTACTTGAGTCCGCCGACTGATCGTCCAGCGTCCCAGTACCGGGGGAGGGCGAAGGGCGAGCCGCAGCCCAACGCACCAGCAGCGGGATCAGTACGGCCAGCAAAGACACGGCTATTTCAGCACCGCCGCGCACCGTCAACAACAACAAGAGAATCGTCACGCCGATAGCAATGGCCAAGTGCGAGCCCCGCGTGTTCCAAGCAGAACGACGCAACCGACAGATCAAAAAATAAACGCCAATTAGCGCGGCTGCGACAAGTAGTCCCCGTATCAACATCGGCACTCTCTCAAAGTTGCTGAGTCAGTTGCCAGGCAAGACCACCTTGGATACCAAACAGCCACGGGGTCCATCCACCAATTTTCCCGACAGGCTACTTACTCATCCTTCAGGCGGTCCATCCACGCCCGCTGCTGAAAGCCCGAAGCCTGAGTTTCGAGCAAAGGAAAGTCGGCTTTCAGCAGGCTGAGATCCAAGGCAGCCGCCGCCCGTTGATACTGCCGACCGGTATCCAATACCTGGAAGCAACTTTCAAATGCAATCTCTCGGCCCAGCAAATAACGCTTGTCCTGCTGATAACGATGTCGATTAGCGATCCACCAAGCTCGAACCGCCTTTACATCGGGCAAGAAAGACTGCGCCAATTCCATGGAACCCAATAACTGGCTCTCGGAAGGATGGATAATCCTAGGACGGATCAATCCCTCGCTGATCAAATCAACTCCGGTAAGCAGGGTAAAAGCTTCTCCAGCGAAACCGGCGCGTTCCGGAGAGCACATTAATTCAATCAGCCATGGAACCCACGCAATGTTATCACAAGCGCCAGCATTAGCCATCGCGGCATGAAGGCGATGATTGTGCTTCGCCACCACCGCGACCCAACGGTCAACTTCCTGACGGTCCGCCACTCGTAGTATCAATTGCAGAGCCTGTTGTTGCCGCAGTGGCATCGGACACAAGGCAAAACCCTTAATAATCTCCAACGCTGTCTGGCGATTGCCAAGCAGAACAGCCGACCACGCCGCCCAAAAACGCTGATCTTCGTGCCTCGAACGCAGGCCACGCAGCAGGATAGGCATCAGGTTCGCATAACCGAGCTTACCGATAAGTTTGACGGCGATGACATTGAGATCGATATCCATATCATTGACCAGTCTTTCCAGAGAATTTTTGCAATCAATGTGATTTGCCATGGCAACCACCATTCCCAAACGGCGCCACCTGGCGAACCTAGAATTAAGCAGCGACTGAACTTTACTCTTGGCCAACGAAGGCGATATCCAACCAAATGCCGATATAAAGCCCTGATCTATCCTTGGCCTGGCAAGAGTGATATCGATTACTCTACGTAATTGTTGCATCCGATTGTTTTTCAATGCGATGAAGGACGCCACGAACAGACGACCCGCCTTCCATTTTTCCACTGGCGAACTTTCTATCCTTCTCCAGAAATTCTCCGGGACTTCCGGAAGATATTCAAGGTAAGGTTTCAGATAGCTATCCATCTCGTAAAGATGATGAAACAAGGAATAGCGAGCGGTAGCCAAGGCATGGCGCATTTGCCAGATTTCGGCAATTCTTTCGAAATACCACTCAAAGGTAACGGGCGATAAGACGATTAGGGAACGATCAGGTTCCGTTTCCTGTAAAGTGACTGGTTGCGGTTTTCCCCGCTTCGAGAGTGTGCCAGATCGGCTATGCTGATCCTGGTGGTCAAGGTCGGATTGTATCCTTTGGGTCGAAAGGATATTACGGGCGGTCAGAATCGTCGCCGAGGTAGGCTCGGGAAGTCGAACCGTCCGCTCATTTACCCGAGTTGCTGCCCCAGTGCCACGAACTGACTCGGGCAACGAAGAAATCGGGATTTTCAGGGGCGTCTTATGTGTTGGAGCATGCAGCTCTCTTCGACGAAACAGCCAACCCCGGCTAACCGGTTGAGTCAATCCCGCAAGCGCGTTCATCGCGGACGCCAGAGATTGGTCCGTCTCTCGCGTGGATCTCAACAATCGCCGGGATCTCGGCAGAGTCGAGCGATCCGCGCTGGAAAAGGAATCCTCCTGGACCCTGGAACGCACCCGCTTCGGTACGAAGGGCCGGGGAACCGTGCTCCGTGCCTCATTACCCGCCAGGGTGGCGGCTCCAATCGCGCTTAGCCATTCCCATTGCCGAAAACCTGGCGCCGCAATGGGAAAAAGCGCGGTCTGTGGTTCAAGCAGCGCTAATTCAATGGCAGCAGCGGCGCGCTGGAATTGTTGACCATGAACCAGCACCTGCCAGCATACTTCCAGGCTAATCGGAAATCCCATCAGATAGGAGCGATTTTTCTTGTAGCGTCGCCGTTGTTGGCTCCACCACTGGTGGACGGACTTCGAGTCCGGGCAGGGTAGATACGAGGGATTCGTGGATTTTCTGTCCTCCGCCGGTTCCAACGAATCAGCCACCAACCTTTCCTTGGTCAAATCGACGCCGGTGATAAGACTGAGAGCGGCGCCGGCCGCTGGCGCGGCCGCACCGTCCATGCAACGAATCAGCCAGGGAATAGCGGAGGAGTCACCGAGAATGCCCAGGCCTCGAATCACAAGCGGTGTCAAGCGTTCGTCCAGGAGTAATTGCCGAATCCAGAGCCGAGCCGGTTCAAGGTTCATGGCGCGCGCCAGCAAGTCCACCGCATGTTGCTGGAAGACCGGATCGGCGTGGTGTTCGACAATCTGCTGCAAAACCTCCAGGCCGTTGCCATCGGCGAGCAAACCCGCCGACCAGGCGGCCCAGAACCGCCAAGTTTCGTTAGCGTGAGTCAGATGTTGCCGCAAGACAGGTAGATAGCGTTGCAGTCGCAACTCCCCAACCAAGCGCAGGGCACGAGCGCGCAGGCGGAGACCGGAGTCCTTGAGCGCGGCATCCAGATAGCGACCGGGATCCACATGATGGAGACCACAGACGGTAATGCCAATATAGCGCAGCAGAGGCGACGAGGTTGAAGCCAGCAGATCACGGACCCGACTCCGCAGACAGTCGGGAGCGACCCAGCCCAAAGCGGCGATGAATTCATGAACGACATCGGGCGTGGCGTTGACGTAATCGATTATTTGCTTGAAGGGCCCCTCATCGGGGTGGCTGACGGCGATAGCGGCAGTGGTGAAGAGAGCGCCCGGGTTAAGGTTCGCAGCCAAGTTGTCCCAACAGCATTTCCAACCCAGATCGCCAGCTTCGCGCAGCAAAGTGAGTTGTTGTTCCAGCCGACTGTCAAGCTCAGTCAAAGCGGGGAGAGTGGTCGTGGGGGCACGGGCTGCCTGGTCGCGTTCGAGCCAGAGCTTGGCGACGGTTTCGACACAGACTTGCAGGGTGTCCCGGACGTTAAGCAGGTCCTGCTGTTCAGCAACGGGCGCCTGAACGGCGAACAGCGGCATCCCAGTCTGAATCAGCGCCAGTTCGAGGGCGGCGGCGGCGCGCTGGCGCTGGTAGCCGTTGACCAGGACGTGCAGGCAATGATCGGGGGTGATGGGGCAACCGAGCAGGTAGCGGGTTCCTCGTTGGAAGCGGGTTTCGTTGGCTTGCCACCAGGCGGTGATCGCATCCGGGTTGGGCCAAGGTAGACCGCGCATGGGGTCTTTGGGATTGGGGGAGTCGGTGGCCGTAGGCTGAGTCAGTTGGTATTCGACCAGATCGATACCCGTGATCAGGGTGAAGGCTTCACCGGCCACCCGCGCCAGCTCAGGATGCTGGATTTGCGCGACCAGCCACGGGATTTGCCAAGGATCACCCGCCGCGCCGACGCTGATAATGGCGTCGCGGGAATGCACGGCTTGGTCCTTGACCGTCTCCAGCCAGTGTTGCCGCTGAGAGTCCTTGAGGACGCGGGGGAGGAGAAGCAGGGCGTGTTGGCGCAATGGAGAGTCCGTCAGGGTAAATTCGCTCAGGACTTCGGTGGCTTGCTCGCGTTCGCCCATGCGGATGGCGGACCACGCGGCCCAGAAACGTTGGTCCGATAGCTCCGCGGTCAGGTATTGACGCAGGGCGGGCAGCAGGTCGAGGCGGCCGAGTTCTCCAGCCGCCTTTAGAGCATGGACACGAAGTTCGGGGACATCGCTTTGCAGGGCGGCGGTCAGGCAGTCACCAGCGTCGGCGCGGTGCTGAGCGCAAACAGCGAGGGCAATACGCTGGTGAAGGGGATTTGCCGCCGCCAGGAACTGGAGCAGGGGTTCCTTGATGTGGTCCAGCGGCAGCCAGCCCAGGGTTTCAATGACGGCGATGAGGGGCCGTTCGTCAGTTCCGATCAGTTCAATGAGAAAGTCACGCCAGTGTGGGGGCGCGGTTTCGCCAAAGGCGAGTACGGTGGCGGGGAACAGGTCGTCGAGTGCGTATTGGGGGCTGTTGAATCGCTGTTCGAGCAGGGACCAGGATTGGGTGCCGTGTTGGCGCAGGGCGTCCAGTTGCTGATGGAGCCGGCTGTCCAGACTGACCAGGTCGCGCAGGGAGAAACAGGGGGCGTCAATACCAATTTGGCGTCTTTTCCATAACGCCTTCGTTTCTTCAATGCAGTGCGTGGTTTCGTCCTTTATACCGTTGAAGTGCGTGGCTGGCATTGCGGGTTCCTTTGCCGGTTGGGAGGATTTCCCATTAAGACTAGCTCAAGACTCCTACAACTAAAACCCCCAAGTTGCATTGCGCAACCCAGGGGGGCCGTTCCGTCACTTCCGCAACACGTAAGTTCCCGGCGCATCGCAGATCGGGTAAAGCCCCCGTTCCGGTGCCCCCATTCCGTGCGGCGAGACCTGATTCTCGGCCGAATGCTGGACCAGCCAGGCCTGCCAGGCCGGCCACCAGGACCCTTTCTGCTTGGGCGTGGTGGCGTGCCAGGTATCGGGATCAATATAACGATCCTGGTCGGTGCGGGACGCCATCTGATAGGTACGCCGACCGTGCCCCGGCTCGCTGACGATGCCAGCGTTATGGCCGCCGCTGGTCAACAGGAAGGTGACTTCATCGGCATCCGCCAGCAGGTTGATCTTGTACACCGAGCGCCACGGCGCGACGTGATCCTGCTCGGTGGCGACGGTGAAGATCGGCGCGCGAATATCGGTGATGGCGATGGAGCGCCCGTTGACCTTGTAATGGCCGGTGGCGAGCTCGTTGCCGAGGAAGATGTGACGCAGGTACTCGGAATGCATGCGGAAGGGCATTCGGGTCTGATCGGCGTTCCATGCCATCAGGTCGTTGAGCGTCTGACGCTTGCCCAGCAGATAATCGTGAACCAGCCGCGACCAGATCAGATCGTTGGAGCGCAACAACTGAAACGCACCCACCATTTGGTCGGCGTCCAGATAACCCTGGTCCCACATCATGTCTTCCAGGAAGGCGACCTGGCTTTCGTTGATGAACAAGAGCAATTCGCCGGCCTCGGTGAAATCGGTCTGGGCGGCAAACAGGGTTATGGTCTTGACGCGATTGTCGCCGTCGCGGGCCATGGCGGCGGCGGTGATGGTCAGCATGGTGCCGCCCAGGCAATAGCCGACCGTATGAACCTTGCGCCCCGGCAAAATCGTCGAAATGGCGTCGAACGCCGCCATGACCCCTTGCTGGCGATAGTCCTCCATGCCCAGGTCGCGATCCTCGGCGGTGGGATTCTTCCAGGAGATGATGAAAACGGTATGCCCCTGCTGGACCAGGTATCGAACCATCGAGTTATGGGGCGACAGATCGAGGATGTAGTACTTCATGATCCAGGCGGGCACGATCAAGATCGGCTCGGCGTAGACCTGGGGCGTAGCGGGCTGGTATTGAATCAACTCGATCAGATGGTTACGGAAGACGACCTTGCCCGGTGTGACCGCCACGTCGCGGCCGACCACGAACTGTTGCTCCGTCTCGGCGCTCAGCGATTTGCCAGCGATGGTTTTTTCCATGTCGGCCATGAAATTGTTCCAGCCGCGCACCAAGTTCTGGCCACCTTCCTCCATGGTCGCCCTAAGAATCTCGGGGTTGGTGAGCGGTGCGTTCGACGGCGAGAACATGTCGAGAATCTGCCGGGTCACGAAGGAAACGATGGCTTCGTTCTGCTTGCTGACGCCCCGGTTGCGGGTGGTGGCGTTGTACCACCACTGCTGCGTCAGCAAAAAAGATTGATAAATCAGGTTGTACGGCCATTGCCGCCAGCCCTGGTCGTCGAACCGGTGATCTTGCGGCAGCGGTTCGATACAAGGCGGCGTATTCGGATTCTGGCCGGATTTGAAGGCGTAAAGCATCATCCGTACCATCTTGCGGACGGCTTTCTCGTTCAATAACGCCTGTTTGCCCGGCGCCAGGCCGAGATGCATCAGCCAGTCGAAATAAGCCATCGCTATTACGGCGGGCGAGATGCCGCCGTTGCCGCGCGCCAGGTTGGCGTTGACCATTCGGTCGATGGTTTCGGGGATGTGCGTGCCGAGGAACGAGCGTTCGATACCATAGGCGCGGTGCGCCGAGGACGATTGGCCGGACGGACCGTCCAAAATCGGGATGGTGGATTTGAGGGACGCGGGTTTGGTGACCGCTTCGGGCGTCGGAGCCCCGGCGGCGGGCGCGGCCGAAGCGGATTCATTACTGGTGGCCGTTGCGGCGGTCACGGCTGGAGCGGGTTGATTGACGTTTGACATGACTGCATACCTCCAAAAGCGCAAGGCTCAGGGCGCAGGATAGGAGACAGCGTTATCTTTCCTTGTGTTTGCGATGGTCGATCACTCGCACCGCCTTGCCCTCGGAACGGGGCAGGTCGCCGGTGCGCTTGACCACGACGCGGGCGGTGACGCCGATGAAGTCCTTGATGTCCTTTTGCGCCTTGTGCGCGACTCGATCCATGGCTTCCTGTCCCTGGGCGACCAGCGGGGGACTTCCCTCGACGTTGACCGTCAACAGATCGAGATTGCCTTCGCGGGCAACCTCCAGTTGATAGAAGGGCGACAGGGTTTCGGTCTGCATCAGGATCGCTTCGACCTGCGAGGGAAACACGTTGACGCCGCGAATGATCAGCATGTCGTCGGTGCGGCCGGTGACGCGCTTCATGCGGACGTGGGTGCGGCCACAGCGGCAGGGCGCGGGATTGAGCACCGATACGTCGCGGGTGCGGTAGCGGATGACCGGAAAGGCTTCCTTGGTCAGGGAGGTGATGACGATCTCGCCAGCCTCGCCGTAGGGAATCGGCTGGCCGGTATTCACGTCCACCGCCTCGATCAGGAAATGATCCTCGAACACATGCAGGCCGTTCTTGGCCTCGATGCACTCGATGGCGACGCCGGGACCGATGACTTCCGACAGCCCGTAGATATCCACCGCGTCGATGCCCAGGCGCGATTCCAGTTCGTAGCGCATCTCCTCGGTCCATGGTTCGGCGCCGAAAATGCCGACCTTGAGCGGCAGTTTGCGCAGATCCACGTTCATGGTCTCGGCGGCCTCGGCCAGATTGAGCGCGTAGGAGGGCGTGCAGGACAAACCGGTCGGCTCGAAGTCCTGGATCAGCATGATTTGCCGCTGGGTCTGGCCGCCGGAAATCGGCGTGACCATCACGCCCAGTTCCTCGGCGCCGTAATGCAGGCCCAACCCGCCGGTGAACAGGCCATAGCCGTAGGCATTGTGCAACCGGTCGCCCGCGCGCATTCCGGCGGCGGCCAGACTGCGGGCCATCACCCGCGCCCATGTGCGGATGTCGCGCCGGGTGTAGCCCACCACGGTCGGCTTGCCGGTGGTGCCGGACGAGGCGTGAATGCGCACCACCTGGTCGGTGGGCACGGCGAACATGCCGAAGGGATAGTTTTCGCGCAGGTTTTCCTTCTTGGTGAACGGCAACAGGCGCACGTCGGCCACCGATTGAATGTGACGCGGCTTGACGCCCAGTTCGTCCATGGCGTCGCGATAATACTTGACCGTTTGGTAACAACGCTCGACGGTGGCGCGCAGCCGGTTGAGTTGCAGCGCCTGCAATTCCTCGCGGGGAAGGGTTTCCTGGTCGATGTCCAGAATCATGGAGTCGTTCTCGGGGGTGGGAATGGCAATCAGGGGTTGGCGGCCGGGGGCGGCAGGGTTTCGGTCAACAAATCATAGCCGAGGTCACGCAACCGCCGGTTCAGGGCGCGTGGATCGTCGGCCCGGTAGCGCACGACAGCGACCCGCAGGCCGGTCTGATCGGGATGCAGCGGCGACACCACGGTGGCGATGTAACCGCCAGCCTCGTTGATGGCGGCCAGCAATCGGCCCAGTTGCCCGGTGGTGTCGGGCAGATGCACCGCGATGCGGGTGGCGTCCGCCATCAGGCAGCCGGTGATGTCAAGAAAGAAGTCCAGCACGTCCTCGTGCGTCAGGATGCCCACCAGCTTGCTCCCCGCTTCGACGACGGGCAGGCAGCCGATCTTTTCCTGCCGCAGCAGGCGGGCGGCTTCCTCGACCAGGGTATCGGGGGCGCAGGTGATGACCTGGGCGCGCATGATCCTGGCGGCGGTAAGCTTGCCGAGCAGGTAGTTGACCTCGCCGACCGACAGGGTGGTGATCGGGGAGGGCGCGACGCGCTCAAGATCGTGGGATGTCACCAGCCCCACCAGATGGCCGTCGCGGACCACGGGGAGATGGCGGATGTGACGATCCCGCATCAGCGCCGCCAACTGGGTTACGCGGGCATCCTCGGCGACCTGCACCACCGCGCGCGTCATGATTCGGTCCACGTACATGATTTACCCCCTAATATCCCAGATACGCCCGGCGCACGTCATCGTCGGCCAGCAGTTCGGCCGCTGGGGCGGTCTTGGCGATGCGGCCGGTTTCAAGAATATAGCCGCGTTGGGCAATCGCCAAGGCGGCGCGGGCATTTTGCTCGACCAGCAGGATGGTCACGCCCCGGCGGTTGAGTTCGACGATCACCCGGAAGATTTCCTCGACCAGCAGCGGCGCCAATCCCATCGAGGGTTCGTCCAGCAGCAACAGACGCGGGCGGCCGAGCAGGGCGCGACCGATGGCCAGCATTTGTTGCTGGCCACCGGACAGGGTGCCGGCCAGTTGCCCGCGGCGTTCGGCGAGGATCGGAAACAGGGTATAGACATGCTCCATTTCTTCCCGCACCCACTGGGGATCGTGGTGTTGGCGGTAGGCGCCCAGCCGCAAGTTGTCCTCAACGCTGAGCGGCGCGAAGACCTGACGGCCCTCGGGGACCTGGCAGACGCCGGCAGCGACGATGCGATGCGGTGGCCAGCGGGTGATATCCTGGCCGGCAAAGCGGATAGAGCCGCCGCTGGCGGGGTGCAAACCGGACAGGGTGTGAAGCAGGGTGGTTTTACCCGCGCCGTTGCCGCCGACCAGCGCGACCAGTTCGCCGGCATGGACGCTCAGGTCCGCCGCGTGAATGGCGCGGACCGGGCCGTAGTCGCTGCTCAGGCCCGTTACCCGCAACAAGGGTTCCTCGGCTACGGAATTCCGCTGGCCGGCCACCGATTCAGACGGCATATTGGACCGCTCCTCCCAGATAGGCGGCGATGACCCGGGGATTGGCCTGGATTTCCGCCGGAGAACCCTCGGCCAGCACACTGCCATAATCCAGTACCAGCAGACGGTCGGAAACGCTCATCACCAGCGGCATGTGATGCTCGACCAGCAATATGGTCATGCCGCTGGCGCGGATGCGAGCGATCAGTTCGCGCAGGGCCAGGGTTTCGGTGTCGTTGAGACCGGCGGCGGGTTCGTCGAGCAGCAGAAGACGCGGTTTGGCGGCCAGGGCACGGGCGATTTCGACCCGTTTCATCAGGCCGTAGGGCAGGGCGCCGGCCGGTTGCTCGGCCCGGTCGGCCAGATCGCACAGTTCCAGCGCCTCGCTGGCCCATGCCCGCAGGCGCCGTTCCTCGCGCCGTACCTGGGGCAGGCGCAATGCGGCGGCCAGTAGTCCGGTTTGAGCGCGCAGGTGGCAGCCGACCATGACGTTCTCGATCACGGTCATGTTGAAGAACAGTTGCAGGTTCTGGAAGGTTCGCGCCATGCCCAGGGCGGCGATGCGATGCGGCGGCAGGCCACGCAATTCGTGACCGTCGAAGCGGATCGAGCCGGAGGAGGGTTGGTAGAACCCGCACAGGTTATTGAACAGGGTGGTCTTGCCGGCGCCGTTGGGACCGATGACGGCGTAGATCAGACCGACCGGCGTCTGGAAGCTGACTCCAGCCAGGGCCATGACGCCGCCAAAACTTTGCTCCAGTCCTTCGACAGTGAGCAAACCGTTGGTCATTTAGCCACCTCGATTTTGAACAGCTCGTTTTTGAACTGGTCAAGCGTCATTGGCGCGAAGTTTGTTCCACCGCTGTTTCGATTTCTATTGTCTCTTTGGCCCAAGGCAATTTCCAAATCGGCGGCATTTCCACTTCTCGGGCGTACTATGAGATACAAGCCAACTCCAGCGAGATTGTAAGTCCGATAAGCACTGTTTAATAAATCAGCCTGGCTGACCAAAGTTCCGCTATTAAAGTTTTTCATAATCTCATTACGCTCATCATCGTTGAAATGGTTGCTGATCTTGATATTTTCCAAGCGCCAGCCTTCATTGGATCCAGTACCGGTAATGATTGGCTTTGCGGGAGGGAGCGTCCTTGATCCAGTTGGGGGCGCTTGAGTTTTAATTCCCGGTTTTGAGATTGCCCGCTCTTCGCTTAAGATGGTTTGCAAATTCCTGGCAAGCCGTAAATTTTCCTCCAAGTCATTTTTTTCCTTGGTAATCGCTTCGATCTTGGTGCGTATATTCTTGATATCCGCCCGGATCTCTATAGCTTGTACTCTATATTTTTCTGAATCTGGCAAACTGGAAAGCTTCTGTTCCTGTTCCTCCAGTTTCATCTGGACGGTATAAGCCTTTTCTTGTCTGGCCTTGGCATCAGCCAATTTTTTCTCCAATTCAGCCACTCGATTATTTAACTCCTGCAAATTGGTTTGAGCATATGAGGGCCTCATTAAACCCGCAACGGTTGGCAGGGCGATTAATAACCCGATTACCAGGATAAAAAAATATTTCTTACTGGCGACATGATTCACGAATTTATCCTTTCCGACTCAATTTGGAAGACAGCTTATTTGCCTAATGATTTATCAAGCGCATCGACGGCATTCTTGATTTCTTGAAGTTTCCTGAGCGTCGCATCGCTTTCCTGTCGAGGCGAATCCACCGCCGGTTTGGTTTGAGGTCGAGATGCCTTGGCGGCTTGGCGTCGCGCATCCTGTCGTTGTTGTTCCGCTAACCGTTCAGCACGCACCTGTTCGCGCAGGCGTAATAGATCCTCATGATTTGGAACCAGCGCCAGCCCCCGCTCGATTTGCTGCGAACTAGCTGAATATTTGCCATTACGATAATAATCCAACGCTCGCGCCAGATATTGGCTGGCTTCCGCCCGCCGCCGTGCCTCTTCCTCTGTCCGCCGCGCTTGCTCGGCCTTTTGACGTTCCGCGATCTCGGCCTGTCGCCGCATGGCTTCTTTTTGCTGGCGTGCTTGTTCGGCCTTTTGGCGCTCCATTTCTACCGCTTGCCGTCGCGTCTCTTCCTCCCGGCGCTGTTGCTCGGCTATCCGAACCTGTATCTGATCGCGTAGTGCTAGCAAGCTAGGATGATCAGGCACCGCCAACAGGCCTTGTTGAGTATGATACAGGCCGATCTCCAATAAACCTTCCTGGAAGTAAGTCCTCGCCTGCGCAAGAAATTCTTCGGCTTGGATTCGAAGCTGGCGTTGCTCTTCTTCACGAGCCTTCTGGGCATTTGCTTCAGCAATTCGATGTTCGATTTCCTGGCGCAAGCGCAAAAGCCTCTGATCTTCAGGGGCAGCCGCCAAACCTCGTCTTATCTGATCGAGGCTTTCCTGTAAGGCGCCTTTATCAAGGCGCTGTTTGGCTAATTTCTCGTATTCCTTCGCAATATTTTCCAAGCCAGCCAGTGCATTAGCATTGCCTGGATCAAGAGTCAGAATATGGCGATAAGTGGCTTCCGCGTTATCCTCACCGAATTCTTTCCCTAATACCCCTGATTTTAGCTGCATCCCGGCCAGTTTCAGTAATGTTTCTACTTCCCGTGGGCCTTGCCTGATGGATTCAGGGGACCCGGTCTGATCCATCGGATACCGTGATTCAAAAAGGTAAACTATTGCGATGGCTATAACTATAAAACCGGCTATCAAAGTGAGCACTGGCCATCGTAGTTTCTTCCCGATAAGTGTCTGAATTTTTCCAGTTGTGAACTCCATTATACTGATATGGCTAATATCGACAGCTCTAGGGTTAGTCCTTGCGCCATCACCAATCGCTTGATCAAGTGCGTGCAAGAACTCATCGGTATTTTTATAGCGGTCCGTATTTTTCTTGGCGAGTAATTTATTCAAGACTGGTTGTAAATGAGCGTATTGCTCGGGAAGGTCGGGGATTGGGTCATGCAGATGCTTTAACGTAATGGCAATCAGATTGCTGGCTTCATAAAGCCGTCGCCCGGTCAGCATTTCATAAAGCACGACACCGAGGCTGTACAGGTCGGATTGAATCGTAGCGTTCTCGCCCATGGCCTGTTCCGGGCTCATGTAGCCCGGACTACCGACCGCTAGCCCCGAGAGGGTATGAATGGTCTTTGACTCAAGGACTCGTGCAACCCCAAAGTCGGTCAATACCGGAGTGCCGTCCCGTCGAAACATGATATTGGAAGGCTTGACATCCCGATGAATGATGCCCCTCTCATGCGCATACCCCAATGCCACCGCGATGGCCCTTGTGATCTGGATGGCGGACTCAAAGGATAAACCCTGCTTGATTCGGTCGCCGAGCGTGCCGCCGGGGAGATATTCGATGGACAGAAAGAGCTGGTTATTTTCGGAAATTCCAACATCATGAATCGTAATGATGTTGGGGTGCAGCAACCGGGCGAGAATACGTCCTTCTTTTTTAAAGCGTTGCGCGAATTCATCGTCTTCCTCGGGACTCTGCGCCAGAATCTTGATCGCCACCTGACGGCCAAGGGATTGCTGCATGGCGCGATAAACAGTGGCCATTCCGCCACGTCCGATCTGGCAGTCTATTTGATAGCCCGCGATTTGCATGGACATTCCCTGGCGCGGGTTTTCGTTGCTTTGGCCCACTTCAGGGAAGGGGTTGGAGTGTGAGCCTTTGAAACTCAAGGTCTGGTCCCTCGGCCCCGTCCTACACCTAAGTGGAGAGGAAAGGGGGTTGGTAAATGAACGCCAAAGGGTTAGTCACCGGGGTCAATACCCTTGGCGGCTTGGGTCACAGTGTGAGTTTTGGCGGCGATGGTCAGTGTTCCAGTACGCTTGGCGCTGGAGGAATTGGCTGCCACCGAATAGGTGACCGCGCCAGGTCCGGTTCCACTCGCGCCCGCATTGACCGTGATCCAGTCATCATGACTTTGGGCAGTCCAAGTGCAGCTACTCTGGGTGGACACGGTTACCGTGCCTGCGCCGCCGAGGTAATCGAACGCCTGGCTGGTGGGGTCGATGGTATGGCTACACCCGCTGCCACCGTCTATAGCTACCTGGCTTTGGCGGCCGGGGAGGCTGCCGAAGACGAAGGTTTGCAGGGTGAGAGTGCCATCCGCCTCGGTCGGCAGGTCGGTCAGCTCGAATTGGCCCAGGGGCAGATTGCTGGCGCCGCCCTCGCAGCGCAGCGACCCCGGCCCGCAGGTGAACACGCATCGGCCACTGGCCAGCGCCAGCCCGCACGCCGGTTGGCCGTTGGCGTCCACCAGGGTGCCAAGCAGCCGGTAGCGGCCGCCGGGGCTGACCGCGCTGACGCTGGGGTTGAGCGCACGCGAATTGGAGCTGGCGGCATCGCTGTTGACGAGCTGAGCCGTGCCGTCCGACCGGACCACCTGGCGGCCGGGCAGGCTGCCGAACACGAAGGTTTGCAGGGTGAGGGTCCCGTCCGTTTCGGTCGGCAGGTCGGTCAGATCGAATTGACCGAGGGGCAGGCTGTCCACGCCGCCCTCGCAGCGTAGTGAACCCGGCCCACACGTGAATACGCACCGGCCGCTGGCCAGCGCCAGCCCACACGCGGATTGGCCGTTGGCGTCCACCAGCGTGCCAAGCAGGCGGTAGCGGCCGGGACTTGATTGGCTGATGCTGAGGTTGGTCGCGCGCGAACTGGAGGTGGAGGGCGGTGTTGCTGGCAGAAGGTTTAAATAGCCGCTGCCACCGGGGCCAAGTACTTGCACTGGGGTATGGCGGTCGGTGGTGGTGCCGTCGCCTAACTGACCATGGTCGTTTAGCCCCCATGCCCAGACGGCCCCATCACTTTTGAGGGCCAAGGTATGCCAGCCCCCTGCGGCGATAGCGGCGACGCCGTTTAAACCAGGGACTTGGACCGGGGTACTGCGGTCAATAGTAGTGCGGTCACCTAGATTGCCATACCTATTCGTACCCCATGCCCAGACGGCCCCATCACTTTTGAGGGCCAAGGTATGCCAGCCCCCTGCGGCGATAGCGGTGACCCCGCTTAAACTAGGGACTTGGACCGGGGCACTGCGATCGATGATAGTGCCATTGCCTAACTGACCACCGCCGTTTTTACCCCATGTCCAGACAGTACCGTCGCCTTTCAGAGCCACGGTATGATGGCCTCCTGCGGCGATAGCGGCGACGCCGTTTAAACCAGGGACTTGGACCGGGATGCTGCGATTGGTGGTAGTACCATCGCCTAACTGACCGCCATCATTACTACCCCATGCCCAAACAGTACCGTCACTTTTAAGGGCCACAGTGTGCCAACCGTTTGCGGTGATTGCGACGACGCTGCTTAAACCGGGGACTTGAACCGGGATGCTGCGATCGGTGGTAGTACCATCGCCCAACTGACCGTCATCATTATTACCCCACGCCCAAACGGTGCCGCCAGTCTTCAGAACCACGGTATGCGAGTCGCCTATAGCGATGGCCACGACGCCGCTTAAACCGGGAACCTGATCTGGAATAGTGCGGGCAGTGGTGGTGCCATTGCCGATCTGGCCATTGCTGTTGAGCCCCCATGTCCAGACTGTGCCATCGCTCTTCAGCACCACGGTGTACCAGCCACCCCCAGCGATGGCGACAACACTGCTTAAGCCAAAGATCTGAGCTGGAGTAGTGCGGGCAGTGGTGGTACCGTCGCCTAATTGGCTTTCAACGTTGTTCCCCCATGCCAAGAGGGCATGATTGCTATTGAGTGCCAGGGTGTGAAGGAAGCCAGCCGCAATGGCCGCCCCCCCGTAACTGCCCGGAGGGTTCACCGCACCCACCGGGGTGCTGAACAGGCTCAATACAAGCCAAAATGGGGATAAGACAAGCGAAGCGGGGGAGAGAGAATGGGACATGGATGTACCTTTTTGGTAACTTCAATTTAAACAACGGCTTGCAACAAGCGTAGCGCGAATTACCACGCCTTGGGTTGAAATTGGGCATCGTTGAGAATGACCACGCTTTCGCCAGACTGCGCCAGTACGAACAGTCCTTGTCGGTAGGCGTAGGTGGCCACATGATCGGGGATCACCATACCCGTGACCGCGCCCAGAACCCGCTTGTTCGCATAACTGGGCAGCAGTTCCTTCACTTTGCCCAGTCGCGCGAGGTGCTCGTTCACGTCATCCACGCTCAAGGTGCTTTTGCATTCAATGGCCACGACATCCTCGTCGTTCACCACCAGCAAATCCACTTCAATCGCGGCTCCCTGCCGGTTAGCGACGACTTGGCGATGGACCTCGTGAACGGCAATCCCCCGCTCCTGAAAGAGCCGTACCGCCGCTGGACGCACCATCTCTTCCACAAAATCCCCCAGCTTGTTACCCAGTCGCCCGATATTCAGGGTCACTTCCTTGATCTTGCGGTCGGTCTCCTGAGCCTGCTCTTTGAGGAACCGTTCAGTTTCTTGGAACTGCAACCGGGTTTCCTGGAACAATCGCCAAATATCGTCGAATGTGGGTTTTACCATAGGCATCGTATAGTCCTTAACAAAACGTAGCGCGACCCCCGTCGGCTTTAAGTCGGCGCGCGGTTGAGATGCGTTTCCAACCTCTTGTCCTGGTCGAAGTTATCATTTCCCGCCGCCCTCGTCGCTCTTCGGGGTTTGGGTCACGGTGTGGGTTTTTGGCTTTGGCTGCCGGGGAGGCTGCCGAACACGAAGGTTTGCAGGGTGAGGGTGCCATCCGCCTCGGTCGGCAGGTCGGTCAGGTCAAACTGACCGAGGGGCAGATTGCTGGCGCCGCCCTCGCAGCGCAGTGACCCCGGCCCGCAGGTGAACACGCATCGGCCACTGGCCAGCGCCAGCCCGCACGCCGGTTGGCCGTTGGCGTCCACCAGGGTGCCAGTTAGCCGGTAGCGACCCGGACCGACCGCGCCAACGCTGGGGTTGAGCGCGCGGGAACTAGCGCGGCTAGTGGCGCCGCCGACCAGTTGCGCCGTGCCGTCCGACCGAACCACCTGGCGGCCGGGCGGGCTGCCGAACACGAAGGTTTGCAGGGTGAGGGTGCCATCCGCCTCGGTCGGCAGGTCGGTCAGGTCGAATTGGCCGAGGGGTAGACTGTCCACGCCGCCCTCGCAGCGCAGCGACCCCGGCCCGCAACTGAACACGCACCGGCCACTGGCCAGCGCGAGACCGCACGCGGGCTGACCGTTGGCGTTCACCAGCGTGCCAAGCAGCCGGTAGCGGTTGGGACTCACTTGGCTGATGCTGAGGTTAGTCGCGCGAGAACTACGGGCTGGCGTGGTTTGCAGCAGGTTCAAAGTGCCACTGCCGCCGGATCCAAGTACTTGGACTGGAGCAGTGCGGTCGGTAGTCGTGCCGTCGCCCAACTGACCTTCTTTATTCCGTCCCCAAGCCCAGACCGTGCCGTCACCCTTCAGCGCCACGGTGTGGCCTGTCTCGGTGTTTAGTACGGCGAGACCGCCTGCCGCAGAGGCGACGATGTCAGTCAGGCCGCTCACCTGGGCCGGAGTGGTATTAGTGGTACTATTGATCCACCCCCAAGCCCAAAGGGTACCGTCGCTCTTCAGCGCAATGCTGTACGCCGCGCCAGCCGCGATCGCGGTGACGCCGCTCAGCCCAATGACCTGGACCGGAGTGGGGCGGTCGGTAGCGGTGCCGTCGCCCAACTGACCTTCTTTATTCCGTCCCCAAGCCCAGACCGTGCCATCACCCTTCAGCGCCACAGTATGGAGCCCCCCCGCCGCAGAGGCGACGACGTTGGTCAGGCCGCGTGCCTGGACCGGACTGGTACGCTTGGTATTGGTGGTACCGTCGCCTAGTTGACCTGTAGCGTTGTTCCCCCAAGCCCAGACCGTGCCATCACCCTTCAGCGCCACCGTATGTGGCCAGGGAATTTCACCCACTATTCTTTTACCATCTGTGATGGTGATTACCACTCCACCCGCCGCGATCGCGGCAACGTTGTTCAACCCGGTAACCTGGATCGGGGTAGGTCGGTCGGTAGTGGTACCGTCGCCTAACTGACCTTCGGAATTGCCCCCCCAAGTCCAGACAGTTCCGTCACCTTTTAGGGCCACGGCATGCCGCACACTCGTCCCGATGGCAGCGACGCCATTCAGCCCGACGACCTGAATGGGAGTAGAGCGGTTAATAGTCGTGCCATCGCCCAACTGGCCTTCTTTATTTCGTCCCCAAGCCCAGACCGTGCCATCATCCTTCAACGCCAATGTATGATTCCTTCCCGTGAGGGCAATAATATTGTTCAGCCCGCTCACCGGAATCGGGGTGATATGAGGATTAGTGGTGCCGTCACCCAACTGACCCCATTGGTTATCTCCCCACGCCCAGACGGTGCCATCGCTCTTCAGCGCAAGAGTATGCGACTCACCGCCCGCGATAGCCGCCCCTCCATAACTCCCCGGAGGATTCACGGCATCCACCGGGACGCCGAACAAGGTGAGCACGATCCCCAGCAGAAAGGGAATGAGCGAAGCGGGGGAGAGAGAGTGGGACATGGATGTACCTTTTTGGTAACTTCAATTTAAACAACGGCTTGCAACAAGCGTAGCGCGAATTACCACGCCTTGGGTTGAAATTGGGCATCGTTGAGAATGACCACGCTTTCGCCAGACTGCGCCAGTACGAACAGTCCTTGTCGGTAGGCGTAGGTGGCCACATGATCGGGGATCACCATACCCGTGACCGCGCCCAGAACCCGCTTGTTCGCATAACTGGGCAGCAGTTCCTTCACTTTGCCCAGTCGCGCGAGGTGCTCGTTCACGTCATCCACGCTCAAGGTGCTTTTGCATTCAATGGCCACGACATCCTCGTCGTTCACCACCAGCAAATCCACTTCAATCGCGGCTCCCTGCCGGTTAGCGACGACTTGGCGATGGACCTCGTGAACGGCAATCCCCCGCTCCTGAAAGAGCCGTACCGCCGCTGGACGCACCATCTCTTCCACAAAATCCCCCAGCTTGTTACCCAGTCGCCCGATATTCAGGGTCACTTCCTTGATCTTGCGGTCGGTCTCCTGAGCCTGCAATTTCAGGAACCGTTCGGTTTCCTGAAATTGCAGCCGGGTTTCCTGGAACAATCGCCAAATATCGTCGAACGTGGGTTGTACGGTGGACATCGCGTAGCCCTTCAGAGCGGTCAGTCAATGGGGTCAGGACCCTTGGGATTTTGGGTCACGGTGTGGGTTTGCCCGGCGATGGTCAAGATGCCGGTGCGCTTGGCGCCGGAGGCATTGGCCGTCACCGTGTAGGTGGTTGTGCCGGGACCGGTCCCGCTCGTTCCGGCGGTGATCGTGAGCCAGTCACTATTATGGCTTTGGGCGGTCCAGGCGCAGCCGGCCGGGGCGGACACGGTCACCGTCCCCGCGCCGCCAAGGTACTCGAACGTCTGGCTGGTGGGGGTGATGGCTTGGCTACATCCCCCGCCCCCGCCGCCGTCGGTGGCCTGGCTTTGGCGGCCGGGGAGGCTGCCGAAGACGAAGGTTTGCAGGGTGAGAGTGCCATCCGCCTCGGTCGGCAGGTCGGTCAGCTCAAATTGGCCCAGGGGCAGGCTGCTGGCGCCGCCCTCGCAGCGCAGCGACCCCGGCCCGCAACTGAACACGCAGCGACCACTGGCCAGCGCCAGGCCACACGCCGGCTGGCCGTTGGCGTCCACCAGGGTGCCGGTTAGCCGGTACCGGCCCGGACCGACCGCGCCGACGCTGGGGTTGAGCGCGCGGGAACTGGCCGGGCTGGTGGCGCCGCCGACCAGTTGCGCCGTGCCGTCCGACCGAACCACCTGGCGGCCGGGCGGGCTGCCGAACACGAAGGTTTGCAGGGTGAGGGTGCCATCCGCCTCGGTCGGCAGGTCGGTCAGGTCGAATTGACCGAGGGGCAGGCTGTCCACGCCGCCCTCGCAGCGCAGTGAACCCGGCCCACACGTGAATACGCACCGGCCGCTGGCCAGCGCCAGCCCACACGCGGATTGGCCGTTGGCGTCCACCAGCGTGCCAAGCAGCCGGTAGCGGCTGGGACTTGATTGGCTGATGCTGAGGTTGGTCGCGCGAGAGCTGGACGGCGGTGTCGAGGTTGAATCCCATTCACACGAAAACCAAAATTTTCTATCTGAATTATTGTCATTCCATTTCCCATCCCCTATTTCTAAAGAATTTTCGTTACCATCCACATTATTTGGTTCTCCCGTATTCCAGTTCGAATAGCTCCAAGGTTCACCATTAACCCAAGACCAGATTCCTTCCTGGCCAGCATCCGTCCCACCAACCCATAGCGAATAAGAGCCCCCCAACCGTGAAAAAATAAAGTCGTTTTCTTCCTTTGATGTGATGGTTGCCAGATAGCCACCTTGCGATTCGCAGTAGCTCCTAGCTGCTTGCCAACTTAAGGGGCTTTCAATCCTCTGATAGGAATGACCGTTGCCATTCCAAACCAAACGACTAGTCGTGGAATTTCGAGCCAATACATTAATTTTTTTATCATAAACATTATCGTTTTCATTAGCTTCAGATACCAAGTTTGTACTATCGGCGACAAGACTTACTGTGTGTTCTCCAGACTCTGCCAAGACAACTTCAGCATGACCTTTCCACCAGAAATACCATCCAGGATCTAAAGAACCAATGGAAGAACTTTTTATTTTCACTCCGTCAACATATAAATCCATAAAAAATGGGCCAACAACTTTAGTATCGCCATTATTGATCACAGCCCAAGATATGGAGAGGACATCATTTGTATATAAAGGGCTACTATCTGTCGTTCCTCCTGATGTGTTACTCACCACAATTTTATCCGACCAACCGGACATCCTGTATGGGGTAAGGTTACTTGCTGCTTGGGAAAGATTTAATGAAAAAGTCAGCAAAAACCCCAATATCAATTGGATGTATAGCTTGGAATAGAGGAGATTTAACATAGTTTGAAAACCTTTTCAGCGAATTTCACTTGAACGCAATTATCGACGTAGGCTCATAGGGTCAGGTCGATGGCACCGCAGGCCGCGCCAAAGCCAGACGATGCCGTCAGCTCTTGATCACTGCGGTGTGAGCAGAGCCGGCCGCGATGGCAGTGCCTCGTCACTGCCCGGAGGATTGGCAGCTTCCGCCGGGATGTCGAACAGGCTCAATTCGAGCTACATTTTAATACGGATTTTCGTTTTTCGAGGCAAAAATACCATGACTAAATTGTCGATTGGCATCCAAACCTTCCGCAAGCTCCGGGAAGGCGGCTACGCCTACGCCGACAAGACGTCGCTGATCGAGCGGCTGGCGCGGGAAGGGCAGTTCTATTTTCTCGCCCGCCCGCGCCGCTTCGGCAAGAGCCTGCTGGTCACCACCCTGGCGGACGCTTTTGCTGGACACCGGGAACTGTTCACCGGGCTATACCTGGAAACCCACTGGGATTGGGAGCGGCGCCACCCGGTGCTGCGCCTGGATTTCGGCGAGGGCATCCTGAGCACAACCGCCCTGCTGGACGCCACCGTGGCCCTGCAACTGGCCGAATGCGCCCAGGCTTATGGCGTGACCCTGACCCAGGAACCGATCCACCTGCGCTTGCACGAACTGATCCATGCCCTGCACGCCCGCACCGGCGAACGGGTGGTAGTGCTGGTGGATGAATACGACAAGCCGATTCTGGATCACCTGGACCGGTCGGAGGTGGCGCTGGCGCTGCGCGAAAGCTTGCGCAACCTGTATTCGGTGCTGAAAAGCCAGGATGCCCACCTCCGTTTCGTGTTGCTCACCGGCGTCAGCAAATTTTCCAAGGTGTCGCTGTTCTCGGGGCTGAATAATCTCAAAGATATTACCTTGGACGGACGTTTCGCCACGCTGTGTGGTTACACCCAAGGCGAGTTGGAAAGCGCCTTCGCCGATCATCTGGCTGGCGTGGACTTGGCCGAGGTGAAGCAATGGTATAACGGCTACAATTTTCTCGGCGAACCGGTCTATAACCCTTTCGACGTACTACTGTACCTGGACAGCCACGAGTTCCGCCCCTGGTGGTTCGAGACCGGCACTCCCACGTTCCTGATCAAGTTGCTGCAAACCCGCCGCTACAACATTTCCGACCTCGAAAACCTGGAAACCGGGGAGGAACTGCTCGGCAGTTTCGACGTGGATGGTATCGAACCCGAGGCGTTGCTGTTTCAGACCGGCTATCTGACCATCCGGGAACGCTATCGGCGCAGCGGTCTCTATCGCTACCGGTTGCGTTATCCGAACTTCGAAGTGCGCACCAGTTTGCCGGCGGCGATCCTGAACGCCTACGTGCCCAGCGTGCAGGATCGGCTACGCACCGAGGACCGGATTTACGCCGCGCTGGAGGCTGACGAGCCGGACGGGCTGTATCGGGCATTCCATGCCTTTTTTGCCTCCATCCCCCACGACTGGTATCGGCGCAACGCCATCGCCGACTACGAAGGCTACTGGGCCTCGGTGGTGTACTGCTATTTCGCGGCGCTGGGCTTGGCGGTCACGCCGGAGGATGCCACCAACCGTGGCCGCATCGACCTGTCGATTCGCTTCGCCAAACGGGTCTATCTGCTGGAATTCAAGGTGGTGGAATCCAGTGAAGCCGGCGGGGCGTTGGAACAACTGCGGGCGCGCGGCTACGCGGAGAAGTTTGCCGGACTGCCCGTGACGCTGATTGGGATGGAGTTCAGCCGCGAGCAACGCAACCTTGTCGGCTTCGAGTGGGCGCGCGGTTGAGGCAGGCTCAGGATTTTGGGCGAACCATGGCCCACAACCGCCGCGCCCCCTGGCTCAAACCCACGAACAACCCCTGCGGCATGAAGATCATCACGGCCATCAACAGCGCGCCGTGAATCAGCATCTCGTAATCCTCGAACACCACTAGCCATTCGTTCAGCAGGGTCAGGGCGATGGCGCCACAGGCCGCGCCGAAGGTCGAAGCCATGCCTCCCAGGACTACCATGGTCACCAGTTCCACCGAAACGATCAGGTTGAACGAATCCGGGCTGACGAACGCCTGCTGGTGGGCGAACAGGCTGCCCGCGAAAGCGGCGAACAGCGCGGAGACCACGAACACCTGGGTCTTGGCGCGGCCGATGTCGATGCCCATCATCTGGGCGGCGAACTCGGAACCGTGCACCGCCCGCAAGGCGCGGCCCACCTGGGAATCCACCAGGTTGAGGGACAGCCAAACGGTCAACAGCATGGCCGCCATGATCACGCCGTACCACGGCAAATCTCCCTCGACGGTCCAGCCCAACAGATTGAGCGGTGGAACGCCCGCCAGACCGTCCGGCCCTCCGGTCCACCGGGTCGCCTGCACCATGACGACGTGAACGATGATGCCGAAACCCAGGGTCGCCATCGCCAGATAATGGCCGCGCAACCGCAAAATAGGGCGAGCCAGCAGCCAGGCGACCGTACCCGCGACCAGCAGGCCGGTGGCGAGCGCCAGCAGCGAGTACCAGCCAAAACGGGTCGTCAAGATGGCGGAGGCATAGGCGCCCATGCCGAAGAACGCGGCGTGACCCAGGGAAATCTGGCCGGCGTAGCCCATCAGCAGGTTGAGACCGACCGCCAGGATCACGTGCAGGCCGGCGGACGCGCCCACCACCGTGACGAAGTAATTGGTCGGAAACAACACGGGGAGCAGGGCGACGACAGCCGCGAACACGTAGAAACCGGCCAGTCGCATGACTCAGACCCGCTCCGCGACCTTGTGGCCGAACAACCCGGTCGGTTCGAAGAACAACACCAGCAGCACGAACAGAAAGGCAATGGCGTCCTTGTAGCCGGACGAGATCAGCCCCGCGCCCAGGGCTTCCAGCAGGCCCAGCAGCACACCGCCCGCGACCGCGCCCATCGGGTTGCCGATGCCGCCGACGATGGCAGCGGAAAAACCCTTGAGGCCGAGCATGACGCCGGCTTCGTAGGAACTGAAGGTAATGGGGGCGATCAGGATGCCGGCAATCGCTCCCAGTCCAGCGGACAGGCCATAGGCTAGCCGCAGCATCACCCGGACGTTGATGCCGACCAGTTGCGCGGCGGCGCGGTTGAAGGAACAGGCCAACAGCGCCTTGCCCAGCAGAGTGCGGTTGAAGAAGGCGCGGACCAGACCCACCAGCAGCACTGTGACGCCGAGCACCCACAAGCTTTGCGGCAACACCGTGGCACCGCCGAGGCGGATGGGCGCATCGCCGGAGAAGGGGGGGAGGGCGTGAAAGTCCTTGCCCCACAGCAGCAGCGCGACGCCGCGCAGAAAGATGGCGGCGCCGATGGTGATGATGATGGTGGTCACCACCGACGCGCCCTGGGCCGGCTCGATGGCAAATCGTTCCAGCAACAGGCCGACCAGGATCGCGGCCAGTGTGGCGGCCAGGGCGGCCAGAGGCAACGGCAGACCCGCGCCCAGCAGGGCGATGGCGGTCATGGCGCCCAGCATCACGAACTCGCCCTGGGCGAAGTTGACTACGTCGGAGGCATTGTAGATCAGGGCGAAACCCAGACCCACCAAGGCGTAGAGGGAGCCGACGGTGACGCCGGTGACCAGGAACTGGAAGATCTGTTCAAGCATGGGTGAAAACGATCCGGCGATTTTCTCCCCTCGCCCCCGCGAACGCGGCGCGGGGAAGGAGGGGAGCAGTGACGCTATTGAACGATTTTCCAGGAACCGTTGCGGATTTCCACCAGCTTGAAGGCGTCCACGGTCAGACCCATGTGATCCTGAGGAGTCATGTTGAACACGCCGGCGGTGCCAATGAAACCCTGAGTTTTCTCAATTTCGTCGCGCACCTTGGTCTTGTCGGTTCCACCGGCCCGCTGGATGGCGGCCACGGCGATCATCAGGCCGTCGTAGGCATGGCCGCCAAAGGTGGAGACGGGACCGTATTTGGCTTCGTATTTGTTTTTGTAAGCCATCAGCACCGGCTTCTGGGGATCGGCGTCGGGCAGTTGTTCGGCGACCACCAGGGCCGCCGCCGGCAGGCGCGCGCCTTCCGCCGCTTCGCCGGCCAGATCGATGAAGGTCTTGGAAGCCACGCCGTGGGATTGGTAGAGCGGCAGGGTAATGCCCAGTTGCTTGATGTTCTTGGTGACGATAGCCGGCGCCTGACCCAGACCGAAGTTGATGATCGCCTGCGCGTCCGTGGCGCGAATCTTGGTCAACTGAGCGGTCATGTCGGTGTCCTTGTTGCCGTAGGACTCGTCGGCAACGATGGTAATGCCGTACTGGGGCGCCAGCTTGAGCAGTTGTTCGCGGCCGGACTTGTCGAAGCCGCCGTCGCCGGTGATGATCGCCACCTTGGTCAAACCACGCTTGCGCAGGTCCTCGTAAATCTTGGCGACGGCCATGCGGTCGGTGTGAGGCATCTTAAACACCCATTTTCTGACCGGCTCGATGATTTCCACCGCGCCCGCCAGCGAGATGAACGGAATGCCTTCCTTCTCCACGTCGGGGATGACCGCCAGGGTATCACCGGTGGTGGTGCCGCCGATGATAAAATCAACATTGTCGTTCTTAATCAATCGCTTGACAAAGTTGACCGCGTCCTTGGCGTTGCCGCCGGTATCGTAGTGGATCAGCTCAAGCTTCCGCCCCTTCACGCCCCCCTTGGCGTTGATATCCTCGACATACATTTGCAGCGTTTTCAGCTCGGGGTCACCCAGAAACGAAGCCGGGCCGGTGACCGTCAGGAAGGAACCGACCTTGATCGGTTCGGCGGCGCCGGCCGGGTTGAGACTGGCGCACAGCAACATGGCCACCAAGGTGGTTTGCCACACGTTTTTCATAGCGATTTTCTCCCTCTGGGTGATGTTTATATTGAGCAGGGACAGGCGCGAGGCGTGTCCCCACTGGTTTATTATGGATTATGGGTGGTCAAGCCGCCGAACGATGCGTGGTCGCCCTGGCATGACCCGCTTCCCGGCCGGCGTCGAAGGCCTGGGCGTTGACGTCCGCCAACTTGGGCTTGTAGGCGCGGAAGCCCTCCACGATGGACGCTTTGAGCACCTCGGCGGGGAAAGGCAGATGCTCGCTGATCGCGCCCAGCATGATGGTGTTCACCAGCTTGGGATTGCCCAATTCCTCGGCGAGGGCGCCCGCGTCGAAGGCGTGGACTTCGATGCCCGCCGCCGCCAGATCGGCGATGGGATCGGTGGGATAGTCGTACAGGCCAGCGGACACGACCGGGGGAGGAAGACGCAAGGTGTTGACCATGGCCACGCCGGTTGGCCGCAAATGCGGCAGCCAGCGCAGGGCCTCGGCGGCTTCGAAACCGATCAGCAGATCGGCTTCGCCGGGATCGATTTGCGGGGAGTAGACCTTGGGGCCGAACCGGACATGGGAGGAAACGACGCCGCCACGCTGGGCCATGCCGGCAACCTCGGTCTTCTTGACATCGTAGCCCTGGCTCAGGGCGGTGCGGGCCAGCATTTCGGCGGCGGTCATCACGCCCTGACCGCCGATGCCGACCACGAGAATGTTGGTGATGCCGTCACGCATGGGGCTGAATCCGAATGACGCGGTTCTGTGGCTGTGGCTGGACAATGGCCTCGGGCGCGCAGGTTTCGACGCACATATGACAACCGGTGCAGGTATTGGCGTCGATGCGGGCGAACACCAGTTCCTTGCTCTTGCCGCTCTTGGCGGTCACGGTCTCGCGGCGGGCGACGAAGATGGCCGGGCAGCCGAGATCGATGCAGTTGCCACACCCGGTGCATTGGTCGTCGATCACCGCGTAGGGCTGGAGACGCTCGAAGCGGTCGGTGAGCGAGCAAGGCCGGTTGGTGATGATGACCGAGGGTTCCTCCATCCTGGTCTCTTCGCGCACCAGCTTGACGATGGTGGGCAGCTCGTAGGGATCGACCATGCGGATGCGCTCGGGACGGACGCCCAGCCCCTCGACCAATTTGGCGAAATCCACCCGAGGGGCGGGCAGGCCGTGCAAGTCTTCACCCGTGCCGGGATTTTCCTGGCCGCCGGTCATGCCGACCGAACGGTTGTCCAGCAGCAACACGGTGACGTTGCCCCGGTTGTAGATCATGTTGAGCAGACCCTGCATCCCCATGTGCAGGAAGGTGGAATCGCCGATCACCGCGACGATGTGCTTCTTCTCGTCCGACTCGCCGCGGCCCTTGTCCATGCCGTGGGCCATGCTGAGCGAGGCCCCCATGCAGGTACAGGTGTCGAGCGCGTTCCAGGGATGGCCGGCGCCCAGGGTGTAGCAGCCGATGTCGCCGATGATATTGAGGTTGCGGATGTGGGACAGGGCGAAGTAGGGGCCGAGGTGTGGGCAGGAGGCGCACATGGTTGGCGGGCGGGGGAAGACGCTGGTCTGGGAGCGTTTTGGAACCTCCCAGGGTTCGCCCAACAGGGGCTTGATGGCTGGGCGCAGCACGCTGGGGGCCAGTTCGCCGAAGCGCGGCAGGATGTCCTTGCCCCGGACGGCGATGCCGGCTGCCCGAATTTCGGTTTCGAGCAGCAACTCGGTTTCCTCGACCACGACCAGGGTATCCACCTGCCCGGCGAAGGCACGGATCTTTTCCAGCGGCGGCGGGCAACTGAAGCCGAGCTTGAGCACCGGAGCGTTCGGGAAGGTCTCGCGGACGTGCATGAAGGCGGGTCCAGCGGTGACGAAACCGATCCGCCGGTCGCCGCCGGGGAAAACGACGTTGAGATCGCTGGTTTCGCTCAGCTCCCGAAGTTTCCGATCGCGCTTGTGCATCAACGGCAGGCGCGGTTTGGCGTTGGCCGGCGTCATGACCCAGCGCTGGGGGTTTTTCTGGAAGCCGGCGGCCCGGTGCTCGATCCGTTCGCCGTCGAATTCCACCATTGCCTTGACGTGGCAGACGCGGGTGGTCATGCGGACGACGACCGGGACCTCGTATTGCTCGGAAAGGTCGAAAGCCCGCTTGACCATTTCGTAGGCTTCCTGGGAGTCGGCCGGCTCCAGGATCGGCATGTGGCCAAAACGACCCCAATAGCGGGAATCCTGCTCGTTCTGCGAGGAGGAGAGGCCCACGTCGTCGGCCACCACGATCACCAGCCCACCGACCACGCCAGCCAGCGACTGGGTCATGAACGCGTCGGAGGCGACGTTCATGCCGACGTGTTTCATCGCCGCCAGGGCGCGCGAACCCGCCAGCGAAGCGCCGATGGCGACTTCCACCGCGACTTTTTCGTTGACCGACCATTCCGAGTAGATATCGGGATAGAGGGCGATGTTTTCCAGAATCTCCGTCGCGGGGGTGCCGGGGTAGGCGGCGGCGACCCGAACGCCGGCTTCCCAGGCGGCGCGGGCGACTGCTTCGTTGCCGGAGAGGAGATGGCGGCTTTCAGCCTTGGCTTGAACCACGGCGCTCATGAAGGGTATGGACCTCGTTGGTTCTGATCGGGGGCCGGTGGGTGATCGGGTAGAGTCCACCGTCGGTTGGGTAAACGTGAAGTGTAGTGGAGATTGCGTCGGTTGATCGATGCTTTTCCGGGCTCTGGAAAAACCGGCGGCGGGAACGTGTGTCGGTTCTCATCGGGAATCGACCGGCGAGGCGGCCGGGCCGTCGAGTTCGGCATAGCACGCGCGCAGGCAGTCCGGGCAAAGACCGTGGCTGAAACGGATATTGGCGTGTCGCAACATATAGCTCTCGACGCTTTGCCAATAGCCGGCGTCGTCGCGGATTTTCTTGCAACCGGCGCAGATGGGGAGCAGCCCCCGGAGTGCTTCGATGTTGGCCAGGGCGGATTGAAGGTCGCGAATAAGATTTTCGCGCTCGATCTCGGCCTGCTTGCGGGTGGTGATGACCTGGAGATAGACCGAGATGCCCGGCTCGCGCGGATAGATCCGTACTTCGTACCAGTTGACGGAGGGTGGTTGGTCGAAGGCGGCTTCGAAGACCAGCGGTTGCCGGTCGCGCAAGACCTCGGCGTATTTCGCCTCGAACACGCTGCCGCGCAACTTGGGAAAGCTGTCCAGCAAGGGCCGGCCCAGAACCTGCTCCCGACTGCGCCCAGACACGCGTTCGGCGGCAGCGTTGAAGTGGATCACGTGCCACGCATCGTCCAGGGCGAAGAAAGCATCGCTGATGCTCTCCAGGGTGTGATGCCAGTCAGCGTTGGCGGCGCGCAGGGCTTGCTCGGTGCGCCGGACGCGCAGCAGGGTTCGCACCCAGGCCAGTAGCTCTTGCGGGTCGACCGGCCAGACCAGATAACCGTCGGCGCCCGAGTCCAGTCCTTCGATCCGGTCCTGACTGTTGGTGCGATGCGCCGACAAGTAGAGCACGGGCAGAGTGCTGGAGGTGGGATCCGCCCGGAGTTGGAGGCAGACTTCGGTGCCGCTGAGATCGGGCATTTCCACGTCCAGCAACACCAGATCGGGGGCAACGGTCTTGGCCAGATCGAGCGCCTCCACGCCACCAGCCGCTTGCAGCACTTCATAATCGGCCTGACGCAGGATACGGGCGACGGCCAGGCGCTTGGCCGCGTCATCGTCGGCCACCAGAATGCGAACGGGGGTCGTCATGGGCCGCGATCCCTCGGGGTCGTCACAGGCAACGCGAAGGAGAAGACGGAACCGCGACCGGGTTCGGTCTCGACCTGGATCGCGCCACCGTGGCCCTCCACGATCTTGCGGGCGATGGCCAGGCCCAGGCCGCTGCCGCGTTCGCCGCCGATTCCGCGCACGCTGGTCTTCTGGAAAAACCGGAACAGCTTGCCCACCTCTTCGGCCGGGATGCCCGGTCCCCGGTCGCGCACCGACACCACCGCGCGATCGCCCTCGCGGGCGAGGCTGACCTCTACTCGCGTTCCCGGCGGCGAGAATTTCAGGGCGTTGCCGATGAGGTTGTTCAACACCTGCTCAAGTTTCGGACCGTCGGCATCCAGCAGCAGGGGCGTGGATTCCGGGGTGACGAGCACGAGTTGCCGTTGCGTCTTGCCGGCCAGCACCCGATTGAACGCGAGGTTCCGTTCGACCAGCGCCCGCAAATCCAGTGGTTGACGGTTCAGCTCCAGTTTGCCGGCTTCGATTTGCGAAACGTCGAGAAGATTATCCACCAGCCGCAACAGGGACTCGCTGGTCTGGCGGATGGTGACGATGAATCGGGAATGTTCTTCCGAGACGGCGGGACCCAACTCGGTTTCGAGAAACTGGCTGTAGATCTGAATCACCCCCAGCGGGCTGCGCAGGTCGTGCGCGGCGATGCCGAGGAACTGGTTCTTCAGTTGGTTGAGCCGTTCCAGTTCCGCGTTCTTCTTGGCCATTTCGCGCTGGAGCGCGGCCAAGTCGTTGTTCAATTGGGTCAATTCCTCCAGAAGCCGTGCGTCCCGTTCGCCCTGGGACTGGACGAGCCGCGCGATCTCCTTGGCGAGCGACCGGAACGCGTTGGTCTGCTCGTTGTTGATTCGCATGAGTTCTTCCGTCAGTCCGGCCAGGGCGGTGCGGGTGCGGGCGATCACCACCACCAGGCGCTCTTCATGCACCCCGCCGCCCCAGTGCAGCGGGACCAGTCCACCCTCCAACAGCACGTTGATCTCCCAGCCCAGCGCCGCGCCGGTGGCATGGATGACTTCCAGAAAGTGCCGGGCTTTTTCCTGGTTGCCGATGTCCGCCAGTTCGACGATGGGCGTGCCGGGGCGAAGGCGCGGGCCAAGGTCCAAGTTGTCGCGAATGATTTCGCACACGCGACCCTGGAGATCGCAGATCAAGGCGATGCCCTGGTCGTGGAGTTTGATCATGCCGGTCTCCGCGCGGTCAGCAACTGGCGGGCGCAATCCACGGCCGTCTGGGCATCGGGCGCCCAGCCGTCGGCACCGATGCGCCGCCACAGGTCCGGCGCGAGATTGAAGGGATATCCGCCGACCAGGACGAGCACGTCGCGACAGGCGGGGTCGGTCCGGACGGCCTGAATCAATCGCTCCACCTCGCTGACGTGGTAAGTGATGGTGGCGGAGATTCCGAGCACGTCCGCCCGGCGTTCGACGAGCGTGCCGAGGATGCTGTCGGTGGGGGTGTTCGCGCCCAGGTAAAACGTATCCCAACCTTCCATCTCGAAGAAGTCGGCGACCATGCGCACGCCGATCTCGTGCAATTCGGAGGCGATGCAGGTCGCCACCAGCCGGCCGGCGCCCTTGTCGCCGGAAAAAACGTAGGGATAGAGCTGCGACATGACCCACTGCGTTGCGGCGGTGCAATAATGCTCCTGGGCGACGCTGATCTGATTGGTTTGCCAGAGCCGGCCAATTTCGCGCTGGCAGAGCTGAAATACCCCCAGATAAATATCCTTGACCGACGTCCCCTGGGTTACGGCATCGAGCACGAGCCGGCTGGCGACATGACGCTCGCCGCGCAGCAGGGCCTGAAGGTATCGATGAGCGAGCAGGGAAAGCGGCGCGTTGCCTTCGATGATCGCCGGCAGGTCGTCGGGCAGGTCCGGCAGTCGGCGCACGCCTTCGGCCACGTAAGCGCACGCGGTTTCCGCCGCCGCGACCGGCAGGCTCTGGCGCAGAGCGTCCTGCAGGTACTCAAAATGATCGAGCAAATCCCGCAACCGGACCCGCCGCCGCGACAGGATCACCTTGAGCCAGCCCAGGTAGTCGAGGAACAACGCCGGTTTTTCCAGCGCGATGGCCTGGGCGAGAAAAGCGAGATTGTAGCCGGCGTCTTCCAAGGTACGCTGCCAGCCGATGGGGCCGTAGCGTTCGCGCAGATCCGGATGTTCGGCGTATTGGCGAGTCGCGACCGCTTCGGCAATAGCCGGACGCCGGGCTTCGATGGCGGCGCTGATTTCTCGGGCGTTCATCGGTTCAGGAGCAGACGTGTTCGAAATGTCGGATCAGGGTTCGGCTGGGGACCAGTTTCAGTCCCTTGGGAATCCCTTTGTGGGCCTGGTGGTAATCGTGACTGCGATACCAGGACCGGAAACTGGCCTCATCGCGCCAAAAGGTCAGCAACCAGATTTCATCGGGACAATCCAGTGGACTGAGTACGTCCAGGCGCACGAAACCGGGCGCGCGTTCCACCTGGCGCGGCCGTTGACGGAAAGCGGTCTTGACGGCTTCGGTCATGCCGTTGACTACCGTGAACTGGCTGACCACGGCGAAACCACCGGGCAGGGCAGGGGACGGAAGAGTTTTCTTGGGGGCGGTTTCATTCATGGTTGGTTAAGGGTCGGCGCGATGTGCCAGTCCGGGAGCCTGCCTTGAATAACTATAGAATAATCAGCGGTGGTCGGCGGTGAATGGCGCTCCACGACGGTCAGTCCGATACGGGCACCTGAATCGGATCGGGCGATGGAGCGGAAAGCGCGTCCAGTTGGCGTCGTAACCGGTTTCGATCTTCTTGCACGGCCTTCAGTTCACCCCGCAAGCCCTCGGCTTCGCGCACGGTTTCCAGGTGCCGCGCTTCCATATCTTGCAACCTTGGGCGGACTTGCCCCAGTTCGGCGTTCAAGGCGTTCTGGCGTTCTGCGGCGGCAGTCAGGTTCGCGCGCAGTTCAGCGTTCTCGCGCCGCGCGGTTTCCGATTGTTCCCGCCAGTGGATTTCCTGATTTTTCCAATCCTGGCGTTCGGTTGCGAAGGCCTTGCGATCCGTCTTCTGCTCAAGGCGAATTTGATCAAGCATGGCCAGGAGCCGCGCCTCGCCGGCTTCGCTACGTTGGCGTTCGAACTCAAGCTGGCGCTGTGCTTCGGCCAGTTGCCGGTCGGCATCGGAACGCTGTTGTTGCAAGGTGATTTCAAGTTGCAGGACTCGAGCAGCGGTTTCGGCGCGGATTTGGGCAATGGTCTCGGCGGCGGCCTGGGCGCGCTGATCGGCGACCTCAATGGCGGTTTCGGCGGCGGTCCGGCGTTCTTGTTCCACCAGCAGACGGTCGGCCAGCTCACGGGCGGCGGTTTGGGTGGATTCCAGTTCGCGCTGGCAATCCAGCGCGCTGGATTGCGCCTGTCGCTGTTCAGCGATGGCGATGTCGCGGGATTTTTCGGCTTCCAGGACCGCTTGCGCGGCGGCGGCCCGTTGTTCCTCGAACGCCGCCTCGGCGTGCCGCACGGCGATTTTCCAGAAATCGTCCAGTGCGGTGGCTACGGCTTCGGGAACGGTGGGCGGCAGAATAGCCTTTGGGGCTTGGGCGAGATGCTGTTGCCAGTGCTTGAGGTGTTCGCTGATGGTGGTGTTGCTGCCGGTGCCGAGCAGTTCGCGCACGCGCTGGATGGTGGGATTGAGACCACGTCCCAGCAGGGTTTCGGCGGCGGCCTGAACTTCTTCGTAGCGGATTCCGGAACGGGCCATGGGGTTGAAAGCTCCGTGGGTTGTCGTCAAGGAACCGATCCTAACATAGAAAATGATTACATAATACGTATTTTACGATGATTTTGAATCCATAATTCAAGATTATTCTCATAATCATGAATTATGGAATTACCCTTCCACCGGTGACCAAGGTTCAAAAAATAGACGATTTTTGGCTATTCGAGAAATGTTGACCAGGCTACTCTGTCAATGTACGGCCGGCGAACCGGCTGCGTTTCTACTTCGAAAGCCGACCAAAGGAGCTAATCGATATGCTGGAACGAACGTATTTTTCCCGGCTGGCCGCGGCTGCCTTGCTGTGGCTGGGCTCCGCCGCTGCGCTGGCCGCTGACAAGCCCAACATTCTGGTGATCTGGGGCGATGACGTTGGCCAGTCCAACATCAGCGCCTACAGCAAGGGCCTGATGGGCTACCAGACGCCCAACATCGACCGCATCGCGCGGGAAGGCGTGCTGTTCACCGATTACTACGGCGAGCAATCCTGCACCGCCGGTCGCTCCTCGTTTATCATGGGCCAGAGCGTGTTCCGCACCGGTCTTTCCAAGGTCGGTCTCCCCGGCGCCAAGGAAGGCATGATGGTCGAAGATCCGACCATTGCTGTCCTCCTCAAGGATCAGGGCTACGCGACCGGCCAGTTCGGGAAAAACCATCTTGGCGACCGGGACGAGCATCTGCCCACTAATCATGGCTTCGATGAGTTCTTCGGCAATCTCTACCACCTCAACGCCGAGGAAGAGCCGGAAAACGAAGACTATCCCCGCGACCTGAAGCTGGCCGATGGCCGGACCTTCCAGCAAGCCTTCGGGCCGCGCGGCGTCATTAAATCCTCCGCCGACGGCAAGATCCAGGACACTGGCCCGCTGACCAAAAAACGGATGGAGACGGCGGACGACGAGACCGCCGCCGCCGCCATTGATTTCATTCGCCGTCAGACCAAGGCCGGCAAGCCCTGGTTTGTCTGGTGGAGCGGCACCCGGATGCACTTCCGCACCCACGTTAGCCCCGAGAAAATGACCGAGATCAAGAAGACCTACCCCAACGCGGATGAATACACCGCCGGGATGATCGAGCACGACATGCACATCGGCCAGTTCCTCGCCGTACTCGACGAACTGGGTATCGCCAACAACACCATCGTCCACTACTCGACCGACAACGGCCCGCACATGAACACCTGGCCGGACGCGGCCATGACTCCGTTCCGTGGTGAAAAGAACACCAACTGGGAAGGCGGATGGCGCATTCCCGCCGCCGTGCGCTGGCCGGGCGTGATCAAGCCGGGCAGCGTCAGCAACGGCATCGTCCACCACATGGACTGGCTGCCTACCTTCGTCGCCGCCGCCGGCAAGGCGGACATCAAGGAAGACCTGCTCGACGGCTATACCTCCAAGGCTCTCGGTCGCAACTACAAAATCCATCTCGATGGCTACAACCTGATCGACCACCTCAAGAACCCGCAGGGCACTCCAAGCCCCCGCAAGGAGATTTTCTACTTCTCCGATGACGGCGACCTCACGGCTCTGCGTTATCAAGACTGGAAGATCATTTTCATGGAGCAGCGCGTCGAGGGAACCTTGCAGGCGTGGGCGGAGCCTTTCGTCCCACTCCGGGTTCCGCTGATCTTCAACCTGCGGCGCGACCCCTACGAGCGTTCGCAAAAGACCTCGAATACCTATTACGACTGGATGATTGACCGTGTCTACCTGTTGGTGCCGGCTCAAGCCTACGTGGGCAAGTTCCTGGAGACGTTCAAGGATTATCCTCCGCGCCAGAAAGCCGCCAGTTTCTCGCTCGACAAGGTCATGGAGAAGCTGAGCAAGCCGGGCGAGCGTTGAGGCAACGCTGCTATTCAGGCCATTCGCTTTTGGAACCGGAAGCGGGATGTCGGGCTTTGGGCATCCCGCTTTTCCAATCCAGGCAACCCATGGGAAGACCTCATGAAACCGCTTCGTCTCACCTTGTTGCTATTCGCGCTCGCCCTGTCGCGAATGGGGTTTGCCGACGACCTGCTGCCCTCCTGGAATGACACGGCTGCAAAGGCGGCTATCGTCAAGTTCGTCAACCGCGTGACGACCGAAGGCTCGGCTGACTTTGTCCCGCCCGCCGACCGCATCGCGGTGTTCGATAACGACGGCACCTTGTGGTCGGAACAGCCGATGTACTTTCAGCTCGCGTTTGCCCTCGACCGCGTGAAGGCGCTCGCGCCGCGTCATCCCGAATGGAAGAACCAGCAGCCGTTCAAGGCGGCGCTTGAGGGCGACATGAAAGCCCTGGCGGAAACCGGCGAGCACGGCCTGCTCGAACTGGTGATCGCCACCCACGCGGGCAACACCAGCGAGGAATTCGCGCAAATCGTGCGCGACTGGGTCAGCACCGCGCGGCATCCCAAGCTCGGACGCCCGTACACCGAACTGGTGTTTCAACCGATGCTGGATCTGCTCACCTACCTGCGCGCCAACGGCTTCAAGACGTATATCGTCTCCGGCGGCGGCATTGAGTTTCTGCGCGTGGTGGCCGAGGAACTGTACGGCGTTCCGCCTGAGCAGGTGATCGGGTCGAGCGTCAAGACCAAGTACGAAGTCCGCGACGGCAAGCCCGCGATCGTGCGACTGTCCGAAATCGACTTCATCGACGACAAGACCGGCAAGCCGGTCGGCATCCACAAATTCATCGGCAAGCGGCCGATCATGGCCGTCGGCAACTCCGACGGCGACTTTCAGATGCTGGAGTGGACCACTTCGGCACCAGGTGCGCGGCTCGGTCTGATCGTCCACCACGACAATGCCGAGCGCGAATTCGCCTACGACCGTAAATCGGCGTTTGGCAAGCTCGATCGCGGCCTGGACGAAGGACCAAAACGCGGCTGGACGATCGTCAGCATGAAGAACGATTGGCGCGCGGTTTGGTAGTACGGAAAGCGAACAAGACCAAGGTACAACACGAACGTAACTCAATGGGAGATATGAGAATGAAGACACAATGGCTGGCTCGCGCCAGCATGATGGCCGCGTCCCTGGTATTGGGATTAACGATTGCAGCGTGCAGTACTCCGAAAAAGGAGTGCGAAGCCTGCTTTAGTCATGCCGACTGCGAGGGGACGATGAACTGCCACTCGCGGCCCATGGCGGATGGATCGGTCAGGAATGTGTGCGTTGACACTTCTAAAATGATCACCTGTCCGGTCCCCCAGTAAAAAACCAGTCATCAGAATTTTCGATTTCCGCCATTCCCGCGCAAGCGGGAATTGGTTAATCATATGAAAAGAGTAAATATCCGCTTTCACGGCGCTGCCTCGATCCCGCCGAACCGCCGGTTCTGGAACGCAAGGTAATCAAGGGCGACTCGCCATAGAGCGCCGCATAGTAGGCGGCAAATCGGCCAAAATGAAAGAAACCACATTCGCTGGCGACCTTGGCGACCGTGATTTCCGTGGGTCCGGCTTCGAGCAGCGCCCGGCGGGCCCGCGCCATGCGCAGTATCGTCAGGAATTGCTTGGGATTGACGCCCGACACCTCAATAAAGCTGCGTTCGAGAGTGCTGGCGCTTGCCCCGACATGGCGGCACAACTGTGTGACCTGGATGGGTCGCGCAAGGTGCGCCTTGAAGAACTCGTGGGTTCGCATCACCAGCCGCAACTTCTTGCGCCAGGAAGCGTGTTCCCGAGTGACGTCCCCGTCGGCGGCGGGCAGGATGGCGGCGAAGGTGGCGGTCAGGCTCTCCTTGACGACGAGGCTGGCCGCAACCGGATCGAGGATATTGCGGTCGCGCCGTTCGATGGCGCGGAGTATTTCGACCGCGTCGGTTATGACCGCCGAGACCTGTCGCCGTCTTGCCGCCTCCAGGGGTGGGAACACGGCTTCCCTCGACCCCAGTTCCACCCCCACCGCTTCGAGCGTGCCGCGCTCGATCTGAAAACCCATCCAGCGGGTCCACGGCGCGAAGCGGCAGTGAAACTCGGAGCGTTCCGTCAAGGCGAGCGCCACCGAACCGCGAAACGATACTCCAACCACATTCCCGATATCGGTTTCCGACTCAACGAAACCGAGCACGATACGATCCGCTGGCATCGCGCCGACGACAAAGATCGGAAGGTTATAGGCGCCATAGTCGAGTCGGCAGTCGCCGATCTGGGCATGCAGGATCTGACCGGCAAAGCGTCCGGCCTGGATCTGGACATGATCGAATGAGCCGCCGCTTACGGCCTCGTCCAGCAGTTTCGGGTGGAACGAATCGAGCGCCAGGCTGCGAATCGCGGGCGGCGTGGAAATGCTGGTCGTCAAAAACTTACCTTCGCTGGTGGGGATCCAACAATCCAAATTTTAGTTGTGGTTCATTTGAATTCAGGCAACCACGGAGAATTATTTCCAGCATGTCCATAATGAACTTTGATGCCACTTTCCAGGAGTGATTCTCGATGCGCCATTTCTCATCAATCTGGATAACACTTGTATCACTGGCCGCCCTGCTGCTGCTCCAAGGCTGTGCCACGCCGACCCGCCAACCAGCGGTGCCAGAAAATCTCCAAAACCAGGCGCGGATTCCGGGCCTGGAAGGCATCCGCTATCGCGTCGGTAGTCCCGACGATCTGGCCGCGATGGCCCGCGATGGCCTGGAATCGGTCCAGCGCGAACAGGCGTTCCTGGCATCCAACGGCCATCGGGGTCCGCTACCACCCGCTGCCTTTCTGGCCATCTCCGGCGGTGGCGACAACGGCGCGTATGGCGCTGGCCTGTTGAATGGCTGGACCGCCGCCGGTGATCGACCGACCTTCAAAGTGGTTACCGGCGTAAGCACCGGCGCCCTGAGCGCGCCGTTCGCCTTCCTGGGGCCGAAGTACGACGCCACGCTGAAGGAGGTGTACACCACGATTTCCGCCAAGGACATCGTGGAGCCGCGCGGCATCTTGGCGGCGCTGACCGACGACGCCATGGCCGACAACCGGCCCTTGCGGAACCTGATCAAGAAATACGTGAATCGGGAACTGCTGGACGCCATCGCCGCCGAGTACGCCAAGGGCCGCCTGCTGCTGGTGGGGACCGCCGATCTCGACGCCCGCCGGGGCGTCATCTGGAACCTGACCAAGCTGGCCACCTACCCCGATTCCAGGGCACTGGAGTTGTTCCAGACCCTGCTGGTGGCCTCCGCCGCCATCCCTGGCGCCTTTCCGCCAGTCCTGATCGACGTCGAGGTCAACGGTCAGCCGTATCAGGAAATGCATGTGGACGGCGGCGCCATGGCGCAAGTGTTCGTTTACCCGCCCTCGCTCGATCTCAAGGCGATGGGACGCAAGACCGGCAACCAACGCGAGCGGCGGGTGTACGTGATCCGTAACAGCCGGCTCGATCCCGACTGGGCGCAGGTGGAGCGGCAGGCCATGTCCATCGCCGGCCGGGCCGTCTCCTCGCTGATCCACACCCAAGGAATCGGCGATCTCTACAAGATTTATCTGACCACCCAGCGCGACGGCGTCGATTTCAACCTGGCCTACATTCCGGCAAGCTTCAACGCGCCCCACCGGGAAGAGTTCGATACCGAATACATGCGCCAGTTGTACGCCCTGGGGTACGACCTGGCGGCCAAGGGCTACCCGTGGCAAAAAGCGCCGCCGGGGCTGATAGTTGCCAAGAGCCAATAGCCGGATTTTCTCGCTGCTAGCGTTAACCGCGGTCTCTAGACTTTCCCAGAACGCTTACAACGTCTCCGTCGCCTCGGGCGCTTCCAGGTAGCAAAACACATTTTGCTTGAGCGTGTTGGCGTTCAGCCGCAGCACCGCCCGACACTGATCGTTCGGCAGATCGATGATTTTCACGCAATGCGCCCATTCCGCCGCGTTCGGCAACAGCTCCGCCAGCCGGTTCGGCTGTCGGTCAAAGAAGGCTTCGTTGAGCCGGTTGTCCTCCCGCTGTGGGAACAGCGCCAGATACAGGATGTCGGTCTCGACCAGATCGCTGAAGAAATGCGTACCCAGCGACACGTCCGGCACCAGACCGCCGTGCATGGTCACCATCTCGCACAGCACCGTGGCGTTGTTGATCTCCGCGAACCGCACCGGTACCCCCAGCTCCGGCGAGGTCGTGCCCCAGCGGCCCGGTCCCATCAACAAACTGGTCTTGGCGGCGTCCGGCCCCCGCAGCCGCGTAATCTGGCCGATCAGCCGGGCGATCTTGTGCCGGTCGTTCAACGGCAACTGCCCGTAAACGCTGGGGACGACGTACACCAGTCGCTCGATGGTTCCGATCCGGCTGTGGCCGATCACCGCGCCGTGGGCTTCCAGCACCAACCGCTCGGGTTCGATCCGCGCCGGCGGGTTGGGAATGGTGCCCGCTTCCCGCACCTGGAACGGCCGACATTGCAACAGATCGATCTTGTAATGCTTTTTGTCGACGAAATTCGCCGTGAACTCAACATCCACCGGATAGTCGTAAGCTTCCTGCAAGGTTTTGAGCATGTCGCGCATGTCCGCCACGAACGGCGTGCCGCGCAGCAGTTGCTCGAAGGTCAGCACCCACGGAAACACGTCGCTCATCCCCCGTTCCCGCGCCCGCTGTTCCAGTTGGTCGTCCACCGAGGCCACCATCTGCAAGGGCAAATCCGGGCTTTGCTGGACCACGTCGCTGAACTGCCGGGTCGTGAGCTGGCCATCCTCCAGATCGAGCAAATCGATCCGCCGCTGGGCGTACTGGCGCATGCTGTCGAAATTGCTCTCCGGTCGCCGCTCCGGGTCGCTGAGCGACACTACCCGGGTGTAATCGTCGTCGGACCGATCCACCGCCCGGGTCCCAAGCCCCAGCACCAACCGCACCATGCCCATGTCCGGATCGATCTGCTCGCTCCAGACATAGGGATTGAACGACAGCCCCACCCCGGCGATATGCGGATAGAACAACCGGCCCTGCTGGAAGCCGGACACCCGCTGCACCAGCAGGCCCATTTGCTCGTCGCGGTCCAGAATTCCCCGCCGCGCCCGGTATTGCAGCGCCCGCTCGCTCATGGTGCTGGCGTAGATCGTCCGCACCGCCGCCAGCAAATCCTCCATCCGCTTCTCGCGCGGCCCCTGATTGACGCAGAACACGCTGTCGTACTTGCCGGCGAAGGCGTTGCCGAAATTGTCCTCCAGCAGGCTGCTGGAGCGCACGATGATCGGCGACTGGCCGAAATAATCCAGCATGTCGGAGAACTGTTGCAGGATGTAATCGGAAAAATCCCCGCGCAGGATGCGCCGCCGCGCCGTCTCCGCCCCGTCCAGGAAAGTCGCGGGGTCCTTCTGCTTCTCTCGCACCCACCAGCAGCCGTTGCGGACCAGATAGGTGTAAAACACGTCCGACCCGACGAAGAACGAATCGTGGATTTCCAGCAGGCTCTTCCAGCGCGGGTCGCTGCGCTTGAGGATGGCCCGCGCCAGCAACACGCCCACCGCCTTGCCGCCGATCAGGCCGGTGCCGATCATGCGCTGCTTGATGGCCAGAATATCGCTCAGGGTCAGCACCTTTTCCGCCAGCCGGATCACCCGCTCGTCGCGCGACACGGTCATCCGCAGGGTATGCTGCAACAGATCGCGCGCCAGCTCGGCGACGTGCACATTGTCGCGCTCGGCCTCGACCACCTGCTCCGCTTCCAGGAACGTCCGGTTCCAGATGTCCAGCCGCGGATCGCTGGCCTTCAACCCCGACCAAGGAAACCGCGTCAGGATTTCGGAAATGGTGATGCTGTCGGCCACTGGCGTGAAATCCTCGCCCCGCCAGACATGGAGCATGTGCATGGTCGGCGAATGGCGCTGCTGCACTTTCAGCGGCCGGACGTACAGCTCGCCCTGATGGCGATAGACATCGCTGAACAATTGAGTCGTATCGATGATCGGCGCCGTGGCGTGAAAGGAATGATGGCCGCGCAGCAAGGCGAAATAGGCCACCGTCTCCAAATCGTACAAATACGGGCAAGTCAGCATGAAGAAATTGCCCAGCATCTGATCGCTGTACCAGTCGGCGACCAGATCGGACAGGCAATCGAACACATAGTAAGCCCCCCGCCCCGCCTGTTCGATGGTTTTGTGAATGGCGGTCAGGAACGGCTCGAAGCCCTCGCCGGGGTCCAGCACCTGCACCTCCACCCCCGGCCCTTCCGCCACCAGCGCCGGATGGCGGGCGAAATGGAAATACACCAGCTTGCGGCCCCTGGAACGGGCGTACTGGCAAAACGGCTCGACCAGCGGTGTGTAGTCGTCGATGCCGTCCACCTGCCAGACGATGTTGTCGCCCGCCATGATCCCCCGGAATACCCGGTCCAGGCCCGCCAGCCCCGTACTTACCTGCGCGTCAATCGCCGCCATTACATTCTCCCATTCACGTCAGTGGTTCAGGGATCAGCGATCAGCCGGCGCCGTTCGCTGTCCTGAGCTTTCTATTGTGGGCTACTCCCACGCTGGCGCAATGATAACCCATACGATGGACGGTCACCGTCCCTGTAGACTTCCAATTCGAAACCCCTGCCGATGTCGCCGGCATAAAGGTGTTTCAGCAAGGCTTGGGAACCGGTCAGCAGTTTCGGCGGAGCGCGGTCCTGCACGGCGGATCGCCCCGCCTGCTTGGCGAAAATCTGTATGCCTTGCCTTGGGGCTGGCTGCTGCCCAAGGCGCCATGATTCCATCCTCTGCCCTGCTTTCCCCGGCATGAGCTGAATTAACCTGTTTTGGTTGGTTTGCAGGAATCACTTCACTCCATCAGGCCAAGATGAGAATCGCTGATCCAGGCTACCATTGCGTGGCAATGCCGCTTTCCAAGAAGTAGACTAACCCTTAGTCCAAATCCAGGAGTGACCCAATGGAAACCGTCGTCAACGTCCACGAGGCCAAGACTCATTTCTCCAAGTTGTTGGAGCGCATCGCCGATGGCGAGGAGATCGTCATCGCCAAGGCGGGCCACCCCGTGGCTCGCCTGACGGGCTACGTGCCCGCCGCCGCCACGGTGCGCGAGCCCGGCGGCATGAAGGGGCAGATTCACATGGCGGAGGACTTCAACGCACCCTTGCCGGAAGATCTGCTGGCAGCCTTTGAAGGGCGTATCGGGTGAGGCTACTCCTCGACACACAATTGATTCTTTGGTGGCTGAATGGCGACCGCGCCTTGCCCGAAGCAGCGGTGATGCACGCTCGCCAGCCAGGCGCCACGGTCTTCGTCAGCAAGGCGTCACTGTGGGAGATGGCGATCAAAGCCGCGATTGGCAAGCTCGACGCGGACATTCCCCGGGTAGCCGCCGAGATTCCGGCCAATGGCTTCCGCTGGCTGGAGATCGAGCCCGCGCATATCGTGCGGCTGGTCTCCCTGCCGTTCTTCGCGGACCATAAAGATCCATTTGACCGTCTGCTGGTGGCGCAATGCCTGGCCGAGCCACTGCTCATGCTTACTACGGACGCCAAACTCGGCCGTTATGGGCCGACGGTTCTGGTGGTATAGATGTAGAGGCGATTTTTACCATAGCGGCCACTGCCCGACACAAAACTTTGCTAGATCAGTTCCTCTGTTATTAATGTCGTCAAGCGAGAATGCGGGTGTTCGAGCGGCGCTACGAGCAGCTAAAGACTGGGTCATTTGATAGCCAGATGCACGGTAAAGCCGCTCATTGCTTACCTTTTTCTCAACCGACTGATTGCTGCACAAGCTATTCAGCGTACTTTCAAGCAGTGTCAAGTTGCCAATCCGGTGGATGTTATCCTCATATTCTTCTGCAGAGCGAAACCCATAAGCTCGAATCCCAAACGAAGGTTCTTGAGGGAGAATATGCTCTACTGTCTGACCGGCTTTCACCAGTGCGACCAAATCGGCCAAAGAAAATTCCGATTTATTCAGATCAAGACGCTGTTTCTCCTCAACAGCGCAAAAGATACGCAGTAAACCGGGATTACGATAAAGGTTTTCTTGTGATATTCGGGACTCAAAAAGGCCATCATCCATAAATTTATTAACAAACCAGAGCAAATGGCTGGCGATACCTTGAAGTGACATCCCTGCCGCCTGCCGAGTAAGTGAAAAAATATCGGCCTGTGGGTTTGTTCCCCGAAGCTTGAATACGCGCAAGTCAGCGATTTCAAGCATCTGTAATAGTGTCATATTGCCTGCTGATGAAATTTTCTCTCTCAATAAATTACGCATGGCCAGGCGAATTGTCAAAGGATATAATGTTGCGGCTAAATCGCCAACGACGAAAACTAGATAGAGTAATTTGTCTGTGCGAGTGGCCTCAATTATTCTTCTGAAAGTTTGGAAAAAATTAGCAAGATCATCGACGTAGCCATGGATAAGTGCTTTCAACTTTTCCGTATCGCTACGTAGTTGTTTTAATTTGAGTTTAAGAAAATATTTAAGTACCGTTTCAGAAGTAGCGTTGTAATCAAATGGTGTACTTATGCCAAGATCGTCAGCATTGTAGGCAAAATAATGGTATCGAAAGACATCATCCTCTTTAAATGCATCTCGGTCTATCAGGCGAATTTTATACCCATCTTCAGCGGCAAGGCTTTTAATGACGCTATAATCCCGGAATGCATTTCCAAATCGGTCTGATATAAAATGGTCTAGTTCGCCACTGAGAAATCGATTTGAATAGTAAATAAGCAGGCTTTTCGCGATATCCATTTTTGACAGAGGCACGCCACGATCATTGACTGACTGGAACATACGAATTGCCTTGCCTTCATTGGGTTCAACGAACTCTATCACTTCCAGCGTGCCGATATTTAACAACCAATTTCGTATGATGGCGGCGCCTTCTCGATCTTTTATTTCCTGAACGCGCTTTTGAATCCAATCATAGGCAGTCTTCATACGCTTTTGTCCTTCGGAGACGGGGAACGGGTTGGTATCCTCCAGCAGAGCACTAAAAAATATTTGGTTGTTTCCAAGCATCGAAAGCTTGGGTCCTTGAACTGGATGATGGAGAAATGTTGACCTGTAATAGGTTTTGAGTTCCCCATCAGGAAGCGCGTCAATCATCGCATCTAGCAACATTGTCAGGGTGGTTAAACGTTGCTGCCCGTCAACCACTTTGAAACGATCCCTGGTTTCACCAGCCGACAGGATAAATGTACCCAGATAGTGACCACCCCCCATCTCCATAGCCTCACTGATGTCTTCGAGAAGATCATCGATATTATCCGTTTCCCATGCATAATCACGCTGATATGGAGGAATCTCCAAACTCTTACCAGAAAAAAACTGCTCAATAGTTTTAGTGCTCATTAGGTTTTTCCTTTCAATTTAGGTACAACAATTGATTATCTGATTTCCGACAGGCGGATAGCTATTTGACATCATAACATCAAACAGCATATGTTTTGATGCATGAGAACGACTCTAACGCTTGATGAAGACGTCGCGGCTGCCTTGGATCGGCTGCGAAAATCACGAAACGCCAGCCTCAAAGACCTGGTGAATGAAGCCTTGCGCCAAGGCTTGCAACGGATGGCGGTTCCATCCACTCGCCGCGAACCTTTCCAGACGCGAGCCGTTGCGCTTGGTCATTGCCGCCTCGGCAGCATTGACAATATTGCCGAGGCATTGGCCGCCATACATGCTAACCTGGTTCCTGATGCGCATTTAGCGGCTCTGGCCATCGAACACGGCCTGATTCTGTGCTCCACTGATGGCGACTTCGGACGTTTTCCAGGACTGCGCTGTCAAAATCCGCTCGCCTGAAAACCAGAAGCTGGAGCTAACCTCATGAGCGTTGCGTCCCCCTCCTCGATCATTATCCACCGGGGCGAAGAAACCGCTCCGCCCTCGCCGCCGGCCCCTCCCTTGCCCCTGGAACGCCTGCGCCTGCCCGACGAACTCGACGGTCGCGCCGGCCACAACCGCGCCGGCCCGGACGTGGTCTGTCAACTGGCCGCCGGCAACGACCTGGAAGCCGTGCAAGCCTGGCTGGCCGAATTCCACGACTCGCCCCAGACCCTGCGCAACTACCGCAAGGAAGCCGAGCGCCTGTTGCTGTGGGCGCTGCTGGAGCGCGGCAAACCCCTGTCCAGCCTGACCCGCGAGGACTGCATCCTCTACGAAAATTTCCTGACCGACCCGCAACCCCGCGACCGCTGGTGCGGGCAAAAGGCGCCCCGTTTCAGCCCCCGCTGGCGACCGTTCCTTGGCCCGCTCAACCCGGCCAGCCGCAAAGTCGCCATGCTGATCGTCAACGCCCTGTTCAGCTACCTGGTCAAGGCCGGCTATCTGGCCGGCAACCCGCTGGCGCTGGCCCGGCGCCGGAGTCGCGGCCACCAACCCATGCGCCAGGTCGAACGCTTTCTTGAACACGACCAATGGCAAGCCCTGCTCACCACGGTCGACGGACTGCCCCGCGATAGCGAACGGGATTGCCAGCACCACGCCCGCGCCAAGTATCTGACCGCCCTGCTCTACCTGCTTGGCCCACGGGTCAGCGAAGTCGCTGAGCACACCATGAGCAGCTTCGTCCAGATTCGCGGCCGCTGGTGGTGGCGCGTGATCGGCAAGGGCCGCAAGGAAGCTCAAGTTCCCGTCAACCAGGACATGCTGCAAGCCCTGCGCGACTACCGCCGTTTCCACGGCCTCCCGCCCCTGCCCACGCCAGACGAGACCACGCCGCTGGTGCTCAACCTCAAGGGAACCGGCGGCATCGGCGACAACATGATCTACCGCATTGTCAAGGACCTGGTGGCGAAAGCGGCGAACCGGCTGGAAGCGGACGATCCCCACCAGGCCGACAAGCTGCGCCGCGCCTCCACCCACTGGTTCCGCCACACCAGCATCACCCATCAGGCCGACGCCGGCATCGATATTCAATTCCTCCAGCGCAACGCCCGCCACGCCCGTATCGACACCACCGGCCTCTACCTGCACGCCGAGGAAAAGGAATGGCACGAAACCATGGAACGGCATCGGCTCAAGGAATGAATCGTGCCTACGGATGGTCGATCAGACGCCAGCCCACGACATGGAGCCCTTCCCGTTCATAGCACTCCTCTCCGCCGTACACCAGAATCGGCGGCAAGGCATCGTTCCCGACCAGGGCCAGCCATTTTTGGGCGGCTTGCGGCCAGTCCGCCGCAAACGTGCTGCCCGATTTGATCTCGATGGCTTGTAACCCCCGCGGCGTTTCATACAGCACGTCCACTTCGTGGCCGACATGATCGCGCCAGAAATACAGATCGGCCGGCTGGCCTGCGTGGAATCGCCGTTTGACCAGTTCCCCGACCACCCAGGTTTCAAACAGCGCGCCGCGCGCGGCATGGGTCTCGATGCTCGCCGGATCGCGAATGCCTAGCAACCAGGCCATCAGTCCGACATCCAGAAAATACAGCTTCGGGGTTTTGACCAGTCGCTTGCCGAAATTGCGGTGATACGGAGGCAGGCGCAGGACCAGATAACTCGCCTCCAGCACCGACAACCAGTCGCGCGCCGTCACCGCCGAAACGCCGCAATCGGCGCCCAGAGCGGCCAGGTTGAGCATCTGGCCGGATCGGGCCGCGCACATCCGCGCGAAACGCTGAAACTGGGTCAGATCGCGGATAGCGACCAATTGCCGGACATCGCGTTCCAGATAGGTCGCGACATAGTTGGGAAACCAGTCCGCCGGCGACAGGTCACGGTCGTACAGCGCCGGATATCCGCCCTGCCACAGCATCGCTTCCAGCGAACGCGGCTGCCGATCCACCCCCGCCAGTTCGTCCGCCGACAAGGGCAACAGCTCGATGCGCCCCACCCGGCCGGCAAGCGATTGGGTCACGCCGGACATCAAATCGAACTGAGCGGAACCCGTCAGGATGAAATCGCCCATTCGACCCCGTTCGTCCACCAGCCCCTGCACCCAGGACAGCAACGCCGGACAGCGCTGTGCTTCGTCCAAAATGGCGCCCTCGTCGAATCGCCGCAAGAACCGGCGTGGATCGCGCTCGGCGAACTCGCGCTCGTCCGGATTTTCCAGCGAAACATACGGTTTGTCGGCGAATGCGGCCTTCGCCAAAGTTGTTTTGCCCGACTGGCGTGGCCCCGTCAAGACGATGACCGGGAAGCCTTTCGCCAGACGATGCAAGGTGCTCGTCGCGGTGCGGGGAATCATTCTTGCAAATCAAAACTAAAACTATTGATTTGTAATTTTAATTAAATTACAGGTTCTTGCGCAAGCTTCCTTGCTGTTTGAGGAGTGAAGTGGGCTTGGAGCGTGATTTCTTATGCAGCCTGTATCGACCCTGCGGGACTGTACCCGCGCGCCGAGGAAAACCAACAACACGAAACGATGGAACGGCATCGTCTCAAAGATTAAACTTCCGCCGCTTCGAACCGGGCGGACTTGCTCGGCGGAGCGTGGTTCGCGACCAAAATCCAAATCAAATCAAGGGAAAATCCCGTTATGTCTTCCTATATTCACGACACGATCAACTACCTCAAGCAGTCCAGTCCAGCGCAGGACGAATTCTACCAGGCCGCCGAGGAAGTGCTTTCCTCACTCAAGCCACTGCTCGACCGCAACCCGAAATACCAGAAGCACAACATCATCCAGCGCATCGTCGAACCGGAGCGGCAAATCCTGTTCCGGGTCGCCTGGGTCGATGATCGGGGCAATGTCCAGGTCAACAAGGGCTACCGCATCGAGTTCAACTCCGCCATCGGCCCCTACAAGGGCGGTCTGCGCTTCCATCCCAACGTCACCGCCGGCACCATCAAGTTCCTGGGCTTCGAGCAGATATTCAAAAACTCCCTGACTGGTCTGGCCATCGGCGGCGCCAAGGGCGGCTCCAACTTCGACCCCAAGGGTAAATCTGACAACGAAATCATGCGGTTCTGCCAGTCGTTCATGACCGAGCTGTTCCGCCACATCGGCGCCACCATCGACGTGCCGGCGGGCGACATCGGCGTTGGTGGGCGCGAGATCGGCTACCTCTACGGCCAGTACAAGCGCCTGACCGGTAAATACGAAGGTGTTCTAACTGGCAAGGGTCTGAACTGGGGTGGCTCCCTGGTGCGCACCGAAGCCACCGGCTATGGCGCCGTCTACTTCGCCCAGAACATGCTGGCCGAACGCGGCGATTCCCTGGAAGGCAAGGTCTGCACGGTCTCCGGCTCCGGCAACGTCTCCATCTACACCATCGAAAAGCTCTATCAGGTCGGCGCCAAGCCGGTCACCGCCAGCGACTCCAACGGCATGATTCACGACAAGGACGGCATTGACCTAAATCTGCTCAAGCGAGTCAAGGAAGTCGAGCGCGCCCGGTTGACGCGCTACGCCGAACAACGGCCGAACGCCGTCTACACCCCGGTCGAAGACTACCCCGCCGGCCGCAATGGCATCTGGGGCGTACCCTGCCAGGCCGCCTTCCCCAGCGCCACCCAGAACGAAGTGAGCGAGGAAGACGCCGCCGAATTGCTCAAAAACGGCTGTATCTGCATCTCCGAAGGGGCCAACATGCCTTCGACCGCCGGCGCGATCGACAAATTCCTGGCTTCCGGCATCGCCTACGGCCCGGCCAAGGCCGCCAACGCCGGCGGTGTCGCCACCAGCCAGTTAGAGATGAGCCAGAACGCCAGCATGTTGCAGTGGACCTTTGAGGAGGTGGACGCCAAACTCCAGCGCATCATGGCAAACATCTACCGCACCGCCAGCGCGACCGCCAAGGAATTCGGCGCCCCTGGCAACCTGGTGCTCGGCGCCAACGTCGCCGGCTTCCGCAAGGTCGCCGACGCCATGATCGACCAGGGCGTGGTTTGATCCCTGGTTGACACCTGCCGTCGCCGGTCCGGGCCGATATTCGGGCCGGCGACGCGGTCATCGCGGCGCCCGCTCTAGGCCGTGTTGACGTTCACGTGTCTATAATGTAGACGAAATATTATCTAGGAT
>JARSSO010000044.1 GCA_029624765.1 Candidatus Contendibacter sp.
GCAGTTGGACAGTGTCGGCGCCGTGGCCTTCAACGACTCCTGGCACGAGCCGTCCCTCAACTCAACTACTTCACCAGGTTACCAGTTCATTCCGGCGCCAAACGCGACCGATCCAGCATTTTTGGCTGGTGGTGGCCCTGGCGCCACCGCGGTCGGTATCGCTCTCACGCACACCAACGTGATTAACGAATGGTCGCGGCGCTCGAATCCGGCGGCCGGCTGGGTGACGGCGACCGACTGGGTATTGACCTTCCCGACCAAGAACTTCTTCGTCGACAACGACCCCGGCAACCGCTACGCCGGGCGCAACGCGGGACGTGGGAATTGTTCGCCTAATACAATTGCCGGTTGCAGCCCATTCTTCGCAACGGTCTTCCCCGATCCTTTCACCCAAATGTTCGTGGACACGACCGCCAGCACCCCCGTTCGGCGCGGCTCGTCCTGCGACGCGATTACCCTGACGCTGCGCGACCGTGAGGAACGGGCCTCGGCGGGGCTGGGTTTCTCGCCGGGGGCTTCGCCGCAGTTGTGCTATGAAGCCAACGTGCTGACCTTCAACCAGGGCCTGATCCTCAACTCGCCGATTGCCGCCAGCGTCAACTTCAACGATCCGTTCCTGTACGGCTGGATGGATATCGGTCTTACCAGCATACTGAACGGAACCGCTGACGTGTCGAATCTTGGCCTGCCGGTGGTGGGCTTCGCGATCACCTCGCGGGACGATTCCGCTACCTCCCTGCTGAGCGAGGCGGCGTTGTACGATCATTCGTATGTCACCGCCCAACCTCCGCAGTCACGATAGAAGGCATTGCTTGGGATGACGGATGATCCCATGCTGATTTAACCAGCGCTGTCGTTTGATCCCCCGGCCCGCGTTCCGACGCGGGCTTTTTCGTGGCCATTGAGATCCAATCCGCGCGTGCCAAGGCGGGATTTATATTAGACAGTATTGATGTCTTAAACAAGTGTGCTAAAATTCCCCTCATCACCATCGGCAGCGGGCGCATTGAGACGCGGAGGGGGGAATGATGAACGAGCGGGTTAAGCCACAAGGTTGCGTCCTGCGGGCCACCGCGATCAGCGGGCGGTTGCAGGGCTTGCTGGGCGAGATCACCATCGCCCAGACCTACCAGAACGCCGAGCCGGTCAACATCGAGGCGGTGTTCACCTTTCCGGTTCCGGTCGAGGCGGTGTTGCTGGGCGTGGACATCCGCATCGACGACCGGGTGTTGCAAGGCCGGGTGCTGCCCAGGCGCCAGGCCGAGAACGCCTACGAGGACGCGGTCAGCGGCGGCGACGGCGCGATCCTGCTTCAGGAAGCCGGACGGGGCCTGTACACCGTCAGCGTCGGCAACCTCCTGCCGGGGCAGACCGCCCAACTGAGTTACCGTTACGCGCTACTGTCGGTCTGGAACGGCGACACGCTGCGCCTGCAATTGCCCACCACCATCGCTCCCCGCTACGGCGATCCCGGCCAGGCCGGGCTGCAACCGCATCAGATTCCTCCCGTCGCCCTGGGCGCGGAGAACCGCTTCAGCCTGGAACTGGAACTGGGCGGGCCGCTGCGCCAGGCTGTGGTGGAATCGCCTTCCCACCGGATCAGCGTCGAAGTTGGGGCGGAAATGGTGCGGGTGCGGTTGGCCGGCGGCCCGGCGCTGATGGACCGGGATTTCATTCTCAACATCCGGGGTTCCGCCGAAGCGCGGGCGGGGTTTGGGCTGTGCGCGCCCGATCGGGGTGGCTGGGTCGCGCTGGCCAGCGTGCAGCCGGAACTGTCGGGCCATGCCGACGCCGGCGGCCGGGACTGCGTTCTCATCGCCGACTGCTCCGGCTCGATGGCCGGCGACTCCATCGCCCAGACCCGCGCCGCGCTCCTGGCGATTCTGGACCGGTTGCAACCGGCGGATCGGTTCAATCTCATCGCCTTCGGCAGCCAGCCGCGCGCTTTCTTCAGCGGCCTGCATCCCGCCGACGACCGGGGGCTGGCGCAGGCCCGCGCGCTGGTGGCGGGGCTGGACGCCGACATGGGCGGCACCGAGATCGGCGCGGCGCTGCAACTGGTCTATCGACAGCGCCAGGGTCAGCCGCTGGACATTCTGCTGATGACCGACGGCGAAGCCTGGAACGCCGAGGCGCTGGCGGTTGAAGCCCGCCAGTCCGGTTGCCGCGTCTTCGCAGTCGGGGTCGGCGCGGCGGTGGCCGAGGGCCTGGTCCGTGGCCTGGCGGAGGCGACCGGCGGGGCCTGCGAGTTCGTTCACCCCAACGAGGACATGGCGGCGCGCATCGTCCGCCATTTCGAGCGGATTCGCGCCCCGCGCGCCGAGGCGGAAATCACCTGGCCGGTCGAACCGACCCGGCGCCTACCGGAGCGCATCGAGCGCGTGTTCGGCGGCGACACCCTGCATTTGCTGGCCTGGTTGCCAACCAGGCCCGAAGGGCCGGCGACGCTGAGTCTGACGCTGAGCGACGGTCAATGGCTAAGCCAGGATGTGACGCTGGAGCCGTGGCCGGTAGCGGAAACCGCTGATACGCTGCCCCGGCTGGCGGCGGCCCGACGCATCGCCCAGTTGTCGGCCGAAGCTGCCGCGGCGCTGGCGGTGGACTATCAACTGGTCACGCCACACACCCATTTCCTGATGGTGGACGTGCGCGCCGAGGATCAAAAGGCGACGGAATTGCCCGAACTGCGCACCGTGCCGCACCGGCTGGCGGCCGGCTGGGGTGGCGTGGGGAGCGTGGTGGCGGCCGCGCCTTGCATGATGGATTTGCTTCAGGAAAGTCCCGACCACTTCGACGCACCGGCATTTTTGCGACGCGCGCCGTCACCGCCGCCGGCCGCGCCGCCGGCCGCGCCTCCACCCATGCCCGGAGCAGCGCAACCCTCTCTATCAGGCGGTGCTCGGGCGATGTTCGACGCCTTGCGGGAGATGGCCGCGCCCGCGCCCGGCGCCGCGCGAAAATCCCTGTTGGGCCGGGCCAGGACCATGCTCGACGCCTTGCGGAGGGAAACTCCGCCGCCGCCGCCGGCAATCGCCGGCTCACCCGCCAACTTCGCCCGCTGGCTGGAAGCGAACGCCGCGCGGCTGGCTGACCCAAGGCAACCGTTGCCCACGCTGGACGAACTGGCCCAGGCCGGTCTGCCGGGTGACCTGCTGGCGCGGTTGCGGGAACTGGTCGCCCAGGGCGAAACCGAGGATGCCGTTATGGCGGCGTTGCTCCATGCGTTCCTTCAACATGGGCCGGAGTGCCAGTTGCCGCGCAACGTCAGCCGCAATATCCGCGCCCGGTTCCGGAAACAGGTGTCGGCCACGCTGGCGGCGGCGGTCGAACCGCTGGTCAAGACCTGGTGCGCCACGGAGTGAGGGGCGATGGACGAAACGCTGGAACCCACCTTCGGGATCGAGGAACTGTGCGGTTTGACCGGCGTCACCCGACGCACCGTGCGGTTCTACACCCAGAAGGGATTGCTGGACCCGCCGGAGGGCGAGCGGCGCGGCGCGTACTATACCCGCCGCCATCTGGAGCAATTGCTGCTGATCCGCAAATGGCAGGCGGCCGGCGTTTCCCTGGAGCGCATCGGCCATCTGCTACAGGGGGAATGGGTTGAACTGCCGCCCGCGCCGGAGGCGGGAACCATCGAGGTTTGGAGCCGGGTGACGCTGCGGCCGGGGCTGGAAGTGCATCTGGAATCGGGCCGGCTGGGGTTGACGCCGGAACAGACCCAGGAATTGATCCAGCGTTTGGTGGCGGTGACGAGCCAGGGGTGAGCGCGCGAACCGCCGCGTCGGCGGTGGTCAGGGCTGGACGGAAGACGAAAAGCCGATGCCCAGCGTCGCCAGCGCCCGTTCCGCCGCCAGCACGCCGCGATAATTGGCTTCCTCGAACACCGAGTAGCCGCTCAGGTCGGAATGGGCGAACAACACCCGGTCCTGAACCTGGAGCAACCGCTGGCGGGCTTCGCCCCAGACGAAGCCGGGGCGGGGTCGGACCATGGCGTGCCCCCAGCGCATCAAATCCAGCCGGCTGACCAGTCGCCGAATGTCGGGATGCGGTTTGGAGAGATCGCGCAGAATCTTCTCCGCCCACTCCGCCCACGGCGTCGCCAGCAACCGCTGCCGTTCCCGCGTCGGCGGGCCATCGCTGAGGGCGTGGTACCAGGTGAACACGGTCTGCTCCTGGTGCGCCGCCAGATGTTGATGGGTGGCGACCACGTAGCCCAGCGCATCGCTGTCGTACAGCACGTTGTCCCAACTCAACGGCGCGCCCCGGCGCTCCGTGGGAAAACCGCGCAGGCTGAGATTGGCCACCAGCCAGGGCGCGTACTGAAATTCGCCGATAGCGGCCGTTAGCTCGGGCGACAATTCCCGAAACACCCGAGGCGCCTGAAACACCGGCGCGGCCCAGATCACGATTCGCGCCAGCCGCCGCGTCGAGCGGTTCTCGCCAGGGTGGTAAGCGTCCACCAGGACCGCCCGGTCCAGCTCCGACAGCCGCCAGGCGACGGTGTTGGTGGTCAGATGCGCCGCCAGCCGTTCCCGCAACTTGTTCACCAGCCAGCCGTTGCCCTCGGGCCAGGTCAGCACGTCGTCGCCGTCGGCGTCGCGAGCGCGGGCGTCGCGGCTGGCGAAGTAGTGAATCCCCATCCAGGCCGAGGTGTCGTCGTGTCGGCAGCCGTAGTCGTCGCGGCAGGCGTAGTTGACGTACCAGTGCAACGGTTCCGAATCCAGCCCGTTTTGCAAGAGAAAGTCGCGCATCGACAGCCGGTCCAGCGCCAGCAGATCGGGGTCGCGAGCGCTGAAGTCGATGGGAATGGCGAACGCCTTGCGCCCGTCCGTTCCGCGTCGCCGTTGAAAATCGTCCATCAGGTCGTGAAAGCGGCGATATTGGTCCAGGTCCCGCTGGTGGACGCCGACCTGTGGCCACAGGCCGTCCTGCCAGACGCCGTGGGCGTACAACCGTTCCTGGGGCGCGAAATTGATGACGCGCTCGTCGTAAACCGGCTCGGCGGCGTAAGGGTCGCCGCGCAGGACGTCGAAATCCGCCAGCAACTCGCACACGGCGCGGGATTCCTGGGTGGGGAAGGGCAGATAATGCGCGCCCCAGGGATGGGCGGTGATGGCGTTCTGGCCGCTCCGCGCATTGCCGCCGACCTCCGATTCCAGTTCCAGGATCGTGAAATCGGCGAAGCCGGCCTGTTGCAATTTCCAGCCGGCGGACAGGCCGGCGACGCCGCCGCCGACGATGACCACCGGCGTTTTCAGCGTCTCGGCCGGTTCTGGAAAGTCCATGGCTTGCAGCCGGTGGCCGAGAACGTCGGGCGCACCCAGGATTACGCCTTCCGGCGGGGGCGGCGGTTGGGAGGAACGCATTCGCCGCCAGGCGTAGGCCCAGCCGCCGGTCGCGGTGGCGGCGGTTCCCAGCGAGAGCAGGAAGCGGCGGCGGTTCACGAAGGCGTCGGGTCGTCCGGCGTCAGCCAGGCGGTGGCGAAAGCCTCGGCCGGCAGCGGTCGGTCGAACAGATAGCCCTGGGCCAGATCGCAGCCCTGTTCCAGCAGAAAGCGGCGCTGCTCCTCGGTTTCCACCCCCTCGGCGACCACCGCCAGCTCCAGGTGACGGCCCAGGGCGATGATGGTGGCGGCGATGGCGCGGTCGTCGGGATCGGCCACCAGATCGCGCACGAACTCCTGGTCGATCTTCAGCGCGGTCAGCGGCAGGCGCTTGAGATAGCCCAGGCTGGAATAGCCCGTGCCGAAATCGTCCAGCGCCAGGCCCATCCCCAGCCGTTCCAGTTGCCGCAGCGTCTCGATCGTGTCCGCGTTGGCGTCGAGCAGGGTGGATTCGGTCAGTTCCAGCTCCAGCGCCTGGGCCGGCAGGTTGTAGGCTTCCAGCAGCCCGCGAATGCGGTCGGCCAGCGCCGGCTGGCGAAAATGGCGGGCGGCCAGGTTGACCGCCACGGTCAGCGGCGGCCCGCCCTGGTCTCGCCAGGCGGCCAGTTGCCGGCAGACCTCGACCAGCATCCAGTCGCCCAGGGCCACGATCAGATCGCTGGCTTCCGCCACCGGCACGAATTGCCCTGGCGGAACCAGGCCGCGCTCGGGGTGTTGCCAGCGCACCAGCGCCTCGGCGCCGACCAGGGTTTTGTCGCTCAAGCGGACCTTGGGCTGGTAATGGGCGCGCAATTGCCCGGCGACGAGGGCCTGACGCAATTCGGCCTCCAACACCATCCGCGCCAGGGTGGCCGCGTTCATCGCCCGGTCGTAGAACACCCGGGTGTTGCGCCCCGTGTGCTTGGCCCGGTACAGGGCGGCATCGGCGTTCTTGAGCAGCTCGGCGAAGTCGGCGCCGTCGTGCGGGTAGAGGGCGATACCGACCGAGGCAGTCGCGTTCAGGTCGTGGCCGGCCACGGCGAACGGCTGACGGAACGCCGCCAGCGCCTTGTCGGCCACCCGCAGCGCCCCTTCCTGATCGGCTTCCGGCAGCAGCAGCACGAACTCGTCGCCGCCCAGCCGGCACACCGTGTCCTCGGCCCGGACCAGCGCCTGGAGCCGGGCCGCTACCTGCGCCAGCAGGGCGTCGCCGGCGGCGTGACCGAGCGCGTCGTTGACTTCCTTGAACCGGTCCAGGTCGAAAAACAGCACCGCCAGGCTGATGCGATGCCGCGCCGCCAGGGCCAGGGCCATCCCGGCCCGCTGGGCCAGCAGCGCCCGGTTGGGCAGATCGGTCAGGGGGTCGTAGTAGGCCAGGCGCTCGATGCGCCGCTCGGCGGCTTTCTGTTCCGTGATGTCGGTGGCGATGCCCACGTAGTGCAGGATTCGACCGCTCGCGTCCCGCACCGCGCACAGATTGGCCAGCGCGGCGCGGCGTTCGCCGTCCTGGCGCCGGGCCCAAAACTCGCCCTGCCACACTCCTTCGCGCGCGACGGTCCGCTCCAGGGCGTCGAAATAGGCCTCTGGCTGGCGTTCGGCCCAGAGCAGGCGCGGACTTCGCCCCCGTACCGCGGCTTCGGCGTAGCCGGTGAGCGTGGTGAAGGCGGGGTTGACGGCCAGGATTTTGCCTTCGGCGTCGGTCACGAGAATGGCTTCCCGCGCCGCCTCGAACACCGCCGCCGCCAGCCGCTGGCGGGTTTCCGCCTGCCGGCGGTCGGTGATGTCGCGAAAGTTGAAGATCAGCGCGCCCACGCCCGGCTCGGCAAGCAGGTTGCTGACGGTGCTTTCCACCCAGCGCCAGGAGCCGTCCTTGTGCCGGAAGCGGTACTGGGCCGAAACGACATGGCCGGGTTGCCGCAGGAGACCGCTCAACTGGGACGACAGGAGCGGCAGGTCCTCCGGATGCGTCAACCGGTCGGGATCGAGGGTCGTGGCTTCCTCCGGGGTGTACCCCAGGAGGCGTTCGACGGCGGGGCTGGCGTAGCGGATGGTTTCGTTGAACAGCACGATGCCGTCCGGGGCGTGTTCGATCATCGCCCGGAAGCGCCGTTCACTGGCGCTCAAGGCCGCCTCCGCCCGCAACCGCACGTGCGTGTGGCCGAGCGCGACCGCGGTGGTGCGCAGCAGGGCTTCCTCGACCGGGGACCAGGTTCGGTCGGTATGACAGTCGTCGAAGCCGATGAATCCCCAGAAGCGGTCGTCGATGTGGATGGGCAGCAGCAGGAGCGAGCGGATGGTCTGCGATTCCATCATGGCGCGCACGGCTTCGGGCAACTCCCGCACCAGGCTCTTGATGGCCGTGCCGGTGGCCAAGATGGCGTCCCATCCGGGAAAAACGGCGTAGGGCATGCTTTGCAGTTCGGGATTGTCGATCTGCGGAGTCGCCCCGTCGGCGCACCATTCGTACCGCTGGCTCGCGAGCAGCGCGCCAGTGACCGGGTCGACGTGGTTTTCGAAGATGTACACCCGGTCGGCCGCCACCGCCTGGCCCAGCGTCGCCAGCGCCGCGCCGACGGTTTCACCCAGGTCGCGCCCGGACAACAGCAGAGCCAGGGTGTCGGCCGTGGCCCGCAGTAACTGGTCGCGCTGGCGCAGTTCCGTTTCGGCCCGGTGGCGTTCGGTGACGTCCTGCATGACGAAGAGTACGCAAGATTCGTGGTCGATGGCGAGGGGGCGGGCGGAATACTGGCCGGCGCACGCGACGCCGTCCTTGCGCCGAAAGGTAAAGTCGCGATACAGCACCTGACCGTACTGGCGCAGGTCGCTCAATAGCCGATCCCGCTCGGCGGGGTCGGCCCACAGTTCCAGGTCCAGCGTGGAACGGCCGACCGCCTCGGTCCGCGCATAACCGGTGACGGCTTCGAAACCGGGGTTCACGTCGAGCAGCAGTCCGTCATGCAGGCGGGAGATGACCACCACGTTCGGCGTGGTGAGGAAAATCTTGGCGAACTTTTCCTCCGATTGGCGCAAGCGCTGCTCGGTTCGGTGACGGTCGGTCACGTCGCGGCCCACCACCACCAGGCTATGGCGGCCGCCCTGGTCGTCGAACCGCGGAATTTTGATCACGTCGAAAATGCGATCGGTCCCGTCCGGCTGGGGGATACGTTCGTCGCTCCGGTTGAGCGCGCCGCGTTGCCAGGCCAGTTCGTCGGTTTCCTCGCAGCGCCGGAACGCCTCGCGGTACGCTGGACGATGCTCGGCCAGTTCCGCATCGGTCTTGCCCCGATAGGTGACGCCTTCCAGGCCGAACAGCCGGACGGCGAACGCATTGGCTTCCAGCCAGCGCCCGGCGCCATCCTTGAAGCACACGACATCGGGCATGGCGTCGATCAAGGTGCGCAGTTGCGCCTCGCGCGCCTCCGCCTTCGCCTCCGCCTGCTGCCGCCGGGCGATCAACGCGAACAGATACAGCGCCAGCAGCAGGGTGATCGCGCCACCGGCCAGTTGGACCGTGAGTTCGGCCGACGTGAGCAGACCCCGTCGGCGCAGGTCCCAGACCAGACCGGCGCTCAGGGTCAGGCCGATCAGGACCGCCAGGGTCGCGGCGCTCCAGGCCGCCGCGCTCCTCGCGCCGTCGGGCCGAAGCCGGTTCGACCACACGGCTTGACCCAGCAGCAGCGCCAGCGCCGCCAGCCCCAGAACGCCCATCAGGGCGCGACTGGTCTGCCGCGCCGTCGCCGAAATCGTCTGCCGGATGGGAGTGCGCAACAGGGCCGCCGGCTGGCCGGTCAGGTCCGGGAGAACTTCGTACACGAATCCGGTCCCGCCCGGACCCGGTCGCGGTTCGAGCGCGCCGGGGCGCAGGGTCGTCAGGTAGGCCCGTTCCACCGGCGTCAGGCGAGGATCGCCCGCCGGCAGCAGCTCGAACGCCACCTGGGTCTGTTCGGCCAGCGCCCGCCGCAGCGAGGGGTCGAAAAACCGGCCAAACACCAGCAGGCCGCGCGCCGGCCCCTCGCCATCGGTGGTCAGGATGGGGCGGGCCACCAACGCCAGCAGGCCGTACTCGGTCGACAACAGGCCAGTCCGGGCTTGTTCCCGTTCCAGCGCGGGTCGAAGCGTGGGCCAGATGGCCGGTGGGTCGCCGGCGAGCGCGGCCGGGAGCACGGTTCCGCCCAGGTCGGAATCGTAGCCGCCGGCATACAGCCGTTGCCCCTGACGGTCGAGGAAGACGCACAGATTCAGATGAGTGCCTTTTTCCAGCCCGCGCCAATTGCCGAGATTGGACTGGATGAAAGTCGGGTCACGGCTGTCGACGAAGGCGTAGGCGTCGTCCCATTCGGCCCAGTCGCTCGATTTTTGGTCCAGTTGCCGCAACTCGCCCTCAAGCGCCGCTCGGGCGCGCGCGCCGTCCTCCAGGGCTTGCGCCTGCTCCAATTGCACGAAGGCGGGCTGGACAATGCCCTGGTTCACGCCCCAGATCGCCAGCAGCACGGCGGCGAAGCCGGCGATGGCGGCCAGGATGGCGCGGAGGTTGGCGCTCATGACGAAATCCTCAGGGCGTGGTCATCGCCGCCGTCCGGTTCCGATCCACGCAAGGGTAAATCGGGGTAGCCGCCGTCGAGTCGGGGAAAGGCTGATCCAAGATGTCCATTTTTGGGGAGATTGTATCAAGCTACATCAGATTTGTTAATTACAAGCTAATGGGTTTGGTTTTAGGCGATTTCCAGAAATGACCTGGCCTGGCTCCCACGCTCCAGCGTGGGAGCCCCAACCGTCCCGATGCTACGGGCGTTGTGGGCCGCTGGAGTGGCCCGGGCGGCGTTCCCACGCTGGAGCATGGGAACGAGATATCGGTAAGGTCTTTGCTGGAAATAGCCTTAACCCAATTCCTTTGGGTGGATCAAATCCGGATCGGTGTGACGATCATCTGGATTTCCCGCGGGTGCAGGCGGCGCTGCATGGCGATCGCCGTGTGGTTGTGCAGCCATGAGATCAACCAGCTTTCATTGTCGAAGATCAGCTTGCTGCCCAGGCACACGCTGTTGGGGTACTCCTCGACCACCTTGATCACCAGTTTCTCCAGTTCCGCTTCCACGTCGGTGCCGTAGGCGGCGCGGGACGCCGCCGCCCAGCCCTGGCTGTGGCAATAGTGGACGTAATAGCGCAGGGAATTCTCGATCTGATACTGCAGCGAGCGCAGTGCGCCCTTGCCGCCGTAGCTCTCCGCGTCCACCTCGCCGACGCTCAGGAAAATGAAATTCCTGAAATGGCCGGTGAACACTTCGTTCAGCCATTTGAGGGTGTACATGCCAAGGCCGCGATTCTTGCCGACCAGGAGGATCGCCGTCGGCAGTTGCGGGTTCAGCGGCGGCGCCGGTAAATCCTCATCCCAGCCCGGCCGCGGCGCGTAGAGGGCGTCGATGGTGCGCAACTGCCGGCGAACCCGTTCGTAATGGCGCTTGACCAACGCGCAGACGCCGATGATCAGGCCGGTGATCAGGATGGTCAGCCAGCCGCCCTCGGTGAATTTTTCCACCACCGTCACCACCAGGATGCCGCCGGTGACCGCGAAGCCCAGCAAGGACAGCGCCAAGCGCGATTTCCACCGGTTCTCGTCGTAGCGGCTGCTCCACCAATGCCGGGATAGGCCGAGTAGCGACAGCGAGAAGGTGATGAACACGTTGATGCTGTACAACACCACCAACACCGACACCTCGCCCTGGGTCCACAACAGGATGCCCAGCGCTCCCAGACCCATCAGGAGGATGCCGTTTTGGGTGACCAACCGGCCCGACAGGTTGCGAAACTGGCGCGGCACCCAGGAATCGACCGCCATGTTGGCCAGCACCGTCGGCCCGCCGAGAAAGCCGGTGTTGGCGGCGATGAACAGCAGACCGGCTTCCAGGCACAGCACGACCGCCAACAGGCCGTGGCCGAGGATCGGGTCCAGGCGCCAACTGTCGATGATGGTGCTGAAGGCGACCGCGTTCAAAGTCTGATGGGCGACCGGTTGCACGTTCCAAAGCAGGTACAGCAGGATGACGCCCCCGGCGATGAAGCTGAGCGAGCCGGCCATGTAGAACATGGTATACCGACCGGTGCGGACGCGCGGCTCGGTCAACATGTTGACGTTGTTGGAGACCGCCTCCAGCCCGGTGTAGGTGCCGCCGCCCAGCGAGTAGGCGCGCAGGAACAGCGAGACGGCGAATATCCAACCCATCTGCTGGGTCAGGTGCTCGGTTTCGGCGATGGTGTCCGGGATCAGGCGGGGCAGGCCCTCGGCGTGAGCGACCACGCCGTAGACGATCAGCAGGGCATGGGTCGCGAAGAAGCCAAGAAAGATCGGCAGCAGCACCTTGAGCGATTCCTTCACCCCGCGCAGGTTGAGCAGGATCAGGAGGATGCCCAGCGCGATCTCGGTCGTGAGCTTGTAGGGCTGGGCGCCGGGCGGCAGCAGGCTGAACAGGGCGTCCACGCCGGCGGCGATGGAGATGGCAATGGTCAGGATGTAATCCACCAGCAGGGCTGAGCCCGATACCAGACCGGCCTTGGAACCCAGCAGTTGGGTCGCTACCTTGTAACCACCGCCGCCCGAGGGAAACAGCTCGATCACCTGATTGTAGGCCAGCGCGATGATGAATACGGTCAGAAAGGTGGCGGTGGCCAGATACAGGCCGAAGTGGGTGTACTGACCCAATGCCAGGAAACCTTCCTCTGGACCGTAGCAAGCGGAGGACAGACCGTCGGCGCCGAGGCTGACCCAGGCCAGGAAAGCGGCCAGGGCCATGTTATGGCGGGTTTTCGGATGGAGCGGGTCGTGCGGTTTGCCAATGACCGCTTCCCAAAGCTTGTCGAAGAACCGCATGGGGAATTCTCATCGTTTTTCTTGCGCCGGCTACTATCCCATAACCGAAGTTTCGCCGCCATTTACCGAGATCACCATCCTGGAGTTGCCTTTCGGTGTCATGGCGATGGAAGGCTTTCGTTCGCGGGCGCAGAATTGCAATCGGAAAAACTCGGAAACCCATGGAATGAAAGTTCTCGGCATCAGCGGTTGGAGCGGATGTGGCAAAACCACCTTGATCGTGGCCCTGATTCCCCGGCTGCGGACGCGAGGGTTGACCGTGTCCACGCTCAAGCACGCGCACCATGACGTGGATCTCGATACGCCCGGCAAGGACACCTGGCGTCACCGCGAGGCCGGCGCTTGCGAGGTGATCCTGGTCACCGGCCGCCGCTGGGCGCTGCTGCGCGAATTGCGCGACGAACCGGAACCGTCATTGATCGACCTGCTGGGCCGCCTGCAACCGGTGGATTTGGTGCTGGTGGAAGGCTGGAAAAGCGGCGGTTTCCCCAAGCTGGAAATCTGGCGGCCGCTGGGCGAGGACAAGTCGCCGCGCTTCCCCAACGATCCGACCATCGTGGCCGTCGCTTGCGACCCACCGCTGGACCCGGCCCGTTATGGCCGGCCCGGCCTGCCGGCGCTACCGCTGAACGATCCCGACCGAATCGCGGAATTCATCGTCGAAGAGATTGTGCGGCGGCTCTAGCGGTGGCCTGGCCGTCCCGTCGACCGCCGTGCGCCGGCGTACTCGATGGATTCATCGTGACAACCGATGGCCTTGCAGTTCGGCGATGAGCATGAAGACCGCTACGCCGGCCATGATCGCGGCGAACAGTTTCTGTAGCTGGGGACCGGCCAGGCGGCGACTCAACCGGGAACCCAAGCCCATGCCAGCCAGCCCGCCAAGGACAAACCAGCCGGTCACCGCCAGCGCCAGGGGACGACCCGCCAGCAGATGGGAAACGGTGCCGGCCGCGCTGACCATGGCGATCACCAGCAGCGAGGTCGCCACCGCGCGCCGCATCGGCAGTGACGCCGCCAGCACCAAAGCCGGGACGATCAGGAAGCCGCCGCCCACGCCGAACAGGCCGGACAGCAACCCGGTCAGCACGCCGCCGAGCGCCAGCACCAGGGCGCAGCGGGACGTCAGGACCAAGCCGCCGGTTGGATTGACCCGGCAAGCCGGGCCGGAGTCCTCGGTGGAGTTGGTGGCGTCGTCTCCGGCGCGCACGATCCGGGTCTCGGCGGGACGGCGGATCGCCTGCCGCCACAGGCGCGTCGCGACCAGCAGCATCAACAGGGCAAATCCGCCCAGCAACAGATCGGCGGGCATTTTCGCGCCCAGGACCGAGCCCAGCGGCGCTCCGACGATGCCCGCCATCCCGAACAGCAGCGCGGCCTTGAGTTCCACCTCGCGCCCCCACAGGCGAACGATGGCCCCGCCCAGGGCGGTGGCGCCCACCGCCACCAGCGAGACGCCCACCGCCTCGTGTGTCGGCATCGTCAGGCCGTAGACCAGCAGCGGTACGGCGAAAATCGAGCCGCCGCCGCCCGTCAGTCCCAGCGAGAAGCCGACCAGCAACCCGAACAACAAGCTTGTCATTCTGATGGCCTAGCCCTGGTCCCGCCGCTCGCACGGTCCCCGCAACTCCTCCGGTACGTTGGGCGGGCACTCGCCGCATTGCTGGTTGCCGGGTACCGCGAAGTCCATCTTGCGGGGATAGGGCAGTTCGAGGCTATTCATCAGGGCCACGAATGCTTCCAGGGGCTGATTGTCCTTCAGACGTGGGTTGCGGGCCTTCTCCTGAGCGATGGAGGAGACGAAACGCCCTTCGTAGTCGTGGCCGGGGTAGACCAGGGTTTCGTCGGGCAAGGCGAACAATTGATCGTGGATGCTGCGATACAGGGCGGCGGCGTCCCCGCCCTGAAAATCGGTGCGGCCGCAGGCGTCGATCAACAGGGCATCTCCGGAAAACAGCAGGACATGCGTTCCATCGTTCACCCGGTAGCAGTGATGGGTCGCGGTGTGGCCGGGGGTGAACAGCGGCCACAGTTCGATAGAGCCGATGCGCAGGGGCTCTCCCTCCCACAATCCGATGTCAGTACACGGCAACCGGTCCAGGGCCGGTCCGCAGATTCGGCTGCCGGTGAGGCGCTTGAGCTTGAGCGCGCCAGTCAAATGATCGGCGTGAATGTGGGTCTCGATGGTGCAGGTGAGCGTCAGCCCCAGGTTTCGCAGAACCTGAAGGTCACGCTCGACGGTATCGATCACCGGATCGATGATCGCGCACGCGCCGGTGTCTGGACAAGCTAGCAAATAGCTGTAGGTACACGAATCGGGTTCGAAAAGCTGTCTGAAAATCATGACTCACCCCAGCTCCAGCACATCGCCGTTGCCGAAGAATAGATTGGTCGCAGGGTGCCGATATCGAGAGTCTGAATAGTCGTTGACATGACGATGGACCTCCTTCAGATGGAACCATTTTTGGAGGGGAAGCCGGCGAGCGCGATGCCGTTCGCGCCAGCGCCGGACCGCGACCGCCAGGAACAGCGGGTATTCCCGTGAGCCCTGGCCTAGCTCATCACCAAGTGAGCGTTTTGGTATTGTCCTTGAACAAGGCGCCGCCGGTGAGTTCAGGATTTCCAACCTTGAGACCGGGCAGTAAATCGGCTTCCTTCACGCCGTAGTGCTTCATGCACATCGGGCAGACCAGGACGACGGCGCCTTTGCCCATCAGTTCGCCAAGCATTTTCTGATGATCGGCGAATTTCGTGGCATTGTTCTTGGAGCCGATCAACACGCCCTTGTCGTTGAGGAAGATCGTCAAGGGGTGGCCACGCTCCAGTTGATTTTTGCCGAAGGAGATTCCCATGTTGGCGCGATGAGTATCATCCGTGGTCAGATTGACGAAGAGTGGGTCGCTGTTTCCCGCGAAGGTTGGATGGGCGATGCCGCCGGTGACCAGGGCAAGGGCCAGCATCATTCGCAAAAAGAATTTCATGGGTTGCTCCTTTCGGATGGGTTGAGGATGGTTGTGAATTTATAATCATATCGCGAAATGCTGCACCGCATCGCCGATGGCGAAACATGAGGGATCGTCTTGGTCATCGCCCTTGCCGTCATCGCCGTCCAAACCTCCAAAATTTACCGGCCATGGTGGCTGTGACGCGAAAACAGCCTGCCACCATTCGCCGCGAATCGCATTACGGATTCGCATTTTCGGAACGATATTTTCATCAACCGATGGCGGCTCCGCGCCGCACCCACGAGGAATCGATTCATGCTTCCAACCGATTGCGGTTCCAGCGACCGGCTGCTGACGCTGGGCGAAGCCGTCGCCGCCGCGCTGAATACGGTCCAGCCGATCCAGGCGGTCGAAACCGTGCCGCTGATGGAAGCCTTTGGCCGGGTGCTGGCCGGCGATCTGCCGGCCCGGCTCGATGTCCCGCCCCACGACAATTCGGCGATGGATGGCTTCGCCCTGCATCGGGCCGATTTGAAGCTGGACCGGCCGACCCGGCTACCGGTGGTCGGCCAGGCGCTGGCGGGACATCCGTATCGCGGCACGGTTCCGCGCGGCGTGGCCGTTCGGATCACCACCGGCGCCCTGACCCCGGACGGGCCGGACGCGGTGATCATGCAGGAGCAGTGTCGGATCGCGCCGGACGAGAGCTGGATCGAGATCGAGCCCAAGGTTGCCGCCCGGATTGGACCGGGCGAGAACATCCGCCGCCGGGGCGAGGATGTGCAAGCCGGAACCGTGCTGCTGCCGCGCGGCTCGCGGCTGCGCCCGCAGGATGTGGCGCTGGCGGCGGGGCAGGGGATCGCCACGCTGGATATGATTCGCCGGCCGCGGGTGGCGGTGGCCTCCACCGGCGACGAGTTGCGCGAGCCCGGCATGGAATTGTCGCCGGGGGCGATTTACGAAACCAACCGCCATGTCCTGATCGGCCTGTTGCGGCGGCTGGGCTGCGCGGTGACCGACCTGGGAATTCTGCGCGACGACCGGGAGGCGGTGTTGCCCGCGCTGCGGGAAGCGGCGGCGACGCACGATGTGCTGCTGACTTCGGGTGGGGTGTCAGTTGGCACAGCCGACCTCGTCAAGGACGTGATCGCCGAACTGGGCCGGATCGAGTTCTGGCGGCTGGCGGTCAAGCCGGGCAAGCCGGTGACCTTTGGACGGATTCAGGACTGCGTGGTCCTCGGCCTGCCGGGCAACCCCGTGTCGGTCATGGTGTCCTTCCTGGTGTTCGCCCGGCCGCTGCTCCTGAAACTGATGGGGACGGAGCCCGGCGAGCCGTTGCGACTGCGGGTCACGGCGGATTTCGCGTTCCGGCGCAAACCGGGCCGGCGCGAATGGCTGCGAGCGCGGTTGCGGTTCGAGCCCGAGCGGGGACCACTGGTCAGCATTTACCCCAACAACAGTTCGGGGGCGCTCTCGTCGCTGTCCTGGGCCGACGGACTGGTGGAACTGCCGGAAGCGTGCGCCGGGATCGCGCCCGGCGATGCGGTGGACTATCTGCCGTTCAGCGGGCTGGGGGTGGAGTAACGCCGATTCCGGCGGGTGGCGCGGTTTGTCCTTTGCCACCGCCATCGCTGGCCTCACTGACTTTTGAGATGGCCGATGTATTGCACTTGGTGGGAGCCGGGGATGTCGCCGGGGGCGCTGATGGTCGCCGGCTTGAAGGTGATACGCGCATCGGCGTGTTCGAACGCTCGCAGCACCAGTTCCGAGCAGAAGAACGAGGATTCGGGAGAAATCGTGTTGATGGCCTCGCCGATGTCCTGGATCACGCCTAACGGTATGGATATCGCGTGCATCACCATCCCGCCGACCGTATGTTTTGACGCGCCCACCACGCCGGCGTAGTCATAGCTTTTGCCGACTTGACTGGAGGCGTAGCGGATGACCAGTCTTGCCTGAGTGGCGCTCAGATTCTTGCGTCGATAGACGACGGCGAGCGTGTCGTCGCTTAGGGCGAATTCGAGTTTTTGCCGGACCACGCCCTCGCCGATTGCCTCAATCACCTCACCCTCGCCGATATAGAGGGCAGCGTGACTGTAGGGAGACGCCGAACCAGTTCGAATGACGGTCGAGACCTTGCCTGACCCGGTGGAGACGATGATGTCGGCGGGTTGCATGTCCGCCTGGGTGATTTTTGCCATGACAGCGCTCCTGCCTGGGGATGAGGAGGGTTATTTTCCCGTCCAGCAGTACCAATCGATCTTTTTAGCCATGATGGGTTTGCTGCTGCGAACGCGCAACTCGGTGAACCGGCGGCTTTTGCGGAATCCGGCCCCTTCCTCGGGATTGACCAGGCCGAAACTGATCAGAGCGCCCAGGCTGACGGGGACGAGCAAAAAACGCTCACCGCTCTGATCGCGCAATTCGACGTGGATATCCAGTTCCGAGCCGTCGCGCAGGAGCAACGGCCCCTCGGGTTTCACCCAGCCGTCGATCTCTGGAAGTTGCATCCGAATCTTCTGACCGGTTCTTTGAACTTCCAGGGGTGGAGTAATAGCCAGGGTCGTCCATTCCGGCCCCAGCATCGCCGATTCGGCCACGACGCGGACCACGGCGTTATCGATGCCGCCAAATCCCATCAGCCAGAAGCTTGAAAGGGTAAGCAACCGCTTGGCCTGTTTGCCGAAGGACATGTTGTTTCTCCCGTAAGTGGATCAACCGGCCAGGACGCTATGTTCCATACGAACAACTGTAGTCGCTGGTAGGGGAGATCGGAATGGGAATCGGGTCTCTTCACGTGTGAAATTTATGTCGCTGTGGATTTCCCTGGGATGAAGGCTAGGATTGACTTGCTTTAGCCGCAATTTTTATCGGAAATCCTCTTCCTGGCATTCTAGGGAACGTTCAAGGGCAAGGATTGGCTTGACGGCTCGAAACGGGGTTTAATCCTTGCTCAATATCCGTGCACCATGGTAGCACTGGCCATGAATACGACCAATTCGAATTCCACTCCCAACCCCAAGCGACCCTGGTCGCAAGTAGTCCGACCATCGATGTCTGGCAACCTGATGCGACTTGGCGCTGTCGTTCTCGGCGTCGGCCTCTTGCTGTGCCTGGCGATCTTCGTCTGGTTCTTCTGCCGCATCGAACCCGGTTCCGGCCAGATCGCCGTCCTGATCCGCAAGACCGGCGATGACCTGCCGCCCGGCGCGATCATCGCCCTGGAACCGGGGCAGAAGGGCATCCAGTTCGAGGTGCTGCCGGAAGGGCGCTATTTCCGCGATCCCTATACCTGGGGCTGGACCATCGCCAAGATCACCGACATTCCCGCCGGCAAGCTCGGCGTGCTCACCCGTCTGTACGGCAAGGAACCGCCGCCGGGCCGGATCGTGGTCGGGGGAGACTGTAGCCAGGCCGGCCCGAACGACGAAAAGGGCATCCTCGCCGCCGTGTTGCGACCGGGCAAATATCGCATCAATCCTTATGCCTGCCAGGTCGCGCTGTTCGACGCCCTGTCCATTCGCCCCGGCGCGGTCGGGGTGGTGACCTCGCTGGTCGGCCAGGATGTGTTGAACGATCCCCTGCCGCCACAGGCCCGCAACACCTATCTGGTTGGTGAGAGCCTCAAGGGCGTGGTGCCGCAGGTGCTCGATCCCGGCACCTATTACCTGAATCCCTATGTCTACAACGTGGTCGAGGTGACCCTGCAAAGTCAGCGTTTCGTGCTGGGCGGCGAGGACGCCATCAGCTTCCTGACCCTGGACGGCTTCAACGTCGATGTCGAAGGCACCATCGAGTTCGGCATCGAGCGCGACCGGGCGGCGCTGATCACCCATCAGGTCGGCGACATGGAGGACGTGCTCAAAAAGCTCATCCTCCCGCCCGCCCGCGGGTTCAGCCGGATCGAGGGCAGCAAGCATCCGGCGATCAATTTCATCGTCGGCGAGACCCGCCAGAAATTTCAGGATAACCTGGAGCAGCACTTGCGCGAGAAGGCGCGGCGCTGGGGCGTGGCGATCAAGTCGGTGCTGATTCGCAACATCGTTACGCCGGACGCCATCGCCAGCATCATCCGCGACCGCGAGGTGAGCGTGCAAAACGCCCGCAAGTTCGAGCAGCAGATCGAACAGGCCCGCTCGCTGGCGGAACTGACCCGGCAGGAAATGCTGGCCAAGCAGAACCAGGAAAAGGTGGCGGCGGAAACCAGCCGAATTCAGGCAGTGATCCGGGCGGAACAGGATTTGGCGGTGCGGATCACCGCCGCCAACCGGGAGCTGGAGGTGGCCCGACTGGAGAACGAGGCGGCCGCCGCCCAGGCCGAGGCGATTCTGGCCAAGGCGCGGGCCGACCGCGACGTGATCGCCTTCGATAACCAGGCGCGAGCGGAGGTGATCGCCTCGCAGGTGCGCGCCTTCAAGACCGGGATGAACCTGGCGCGTCACACGTTCTATCAGAAAGTCGGCCCGCGCATCGTCTCGCTGCTGGGTAGCGACGCCCCGACCAGCTTCGGGGGACTGTTCCAACCCTATCTGTCCAAGGAGACCAGGCCATGAACAAGGTCGGCGTCGGGATCGGCGCGGTCGCGCTGGTGGTGGGGGGATGGTTGGTCTGGCAATGGGGATTTTGCCGGCTCTACGTGGAGCCGGGCGCCATGGCCGTCGTCACCGCCAAGACCGGCGCGGCGTTGCCGCCGGGGCAGATTCTGGCCCAGCCGGGGCAGAAGGGCATTCAGGAAGCGGTGCTCGGCGAGGGCCGGCATTTTCTCAATCCCTGGCTGTACGAGCACAAGATCATGCCGCTGGTCACCATTCCCGCCGGCAAGGTGGGCGTGGTCACCTCCATGGTCGGCGCCGAGTTGCCGGCGGGCGAGTTCCTGGCGGAGCCCGGTCAAAAGGGCATCTGGCGCCGGGTGCTGGGTCCCGGCAAGCACCGCCTGAATCCCTATGGTTACCGGATCGACATCGTGGACGCCGTCAGCATTCCGGTCGGCTACGTCGGCGTGGTGACCAGCCTGTCGGGCAAGCAGACCACACCCGACGCCTTCGCCGGTCCGGGGGAAAAGGGCGTGCGTCGGGACATCCTGCAACCCGGCCTGTATTACGTAAACCCCAAGGAACTGCAAGTGGACCTGCTGGAAATCGGGGTCAATCAGGTGTCGCTGCTCGGCAAGACCGGCGGCGAGGTGGTGACCAAGGCGCAGATGGCCTCGCGCAATGTGGCGATGGAGGGTTTGCAGAAGCGGGCGCTGGCCGAGCAGAAGGAAAAGCGGCTGGATTATCTGGCGCAGCAACGGGCGCAGGAACCGGCGGCGGAGCAGAGTAGGGTGGAGGGCAGCTTGCGCCGGACGGCGCCGGCCAAGCCCCCCGCTGCCAACGTACCGGCGGCCTCGGTGCCAGTCGCGCCGCCGGATGTCAGCAACCTGCTGAGTTTGAATCAGTTCGTCGAGTTTCCCTCCCGCGACGGCTTCGAGATCAGCCTGGACATGACGGTGGAATTCGAGTTCCTGCCGGAGCATATCGCCTGGATTTACCAAAGCTACGGCGATTTGCCGGCGGTGGTGGACAAGATCATCATGCCGCAGATTCTGTCGGTGTCGCGGCTGAAGGGATCGGCGTACCGGGCCAAGGATTTCATCGTCGGCGAGGGGCGGGAAAAATTTCAGAACGACCTGACCGATGCGCTGGGCCGAACCATCGAGGAGAAGCGCATCGTCGTCCACGACGCTCTGATTCGCCACGTCAACGTGCCCATGCAGATTCTCGATCCGATCCAGCAGGCGAGCATCGCCATCGAGCAGGATTTGACCAACAAGGAAAAACAGAACACCGCCCGCAAGCAGGCGGAGCTCAATACCGAACTGGGGTTGGTGGACCAACGCCGCCAGCAGGTCGCCCAGGAAACCGAGAAGCTCAAGGCGGAGATTCAGGCCGACCAGGAAAAACAGGTGGCCCGGCTCCGGGCGGAAGCCCAGCGGCAAGCTGCCGAAATCGACAAGCAGACCGCGTTGGTCCGCGCCGACAAGACGCGGAAATTGGGTCAGGCGCAGGCCAGTACCGTGACCTGGGTGGAAGGGGAAAAGGCCAAGGGCTTCGAGCTGAAGGCGGCGGCCTTCGGCGATCCGGCGGCGTTGACCCTGTGGGAGTTCGCCCAAAATTTGAACCCGGAGATGCGGGTCAATATTCTGCACGCCGGGCCGGGCACGCTGTGGACCGATTTGGAGAAAGCGACCTTGGGCGAACTGGGCGGGGCGGCGGTGCTGAAGCAGGGTCGATAGGGCGTCTTCGGTCTATCTCAATGCGATTGTGGTCTCTGCATCCGAAATATCTCGATCCCAAAGGTTTGGTTGCCCTTTGGCGAGAGGGGCTGCTTGCTCGCGCTGTCCTGAGTCATCAAACGCGCGGTTATCGCGCTCACCCACAGATTTATAGGTTCCAGCGCCATCGCAGTCCGATGTCCGCGATCAATGCCTATCTGTCGGTGGTTTACGAAGAGGCCCGATTGCGGGGCTACCATTTCGATGAATCGAAGCTTGAAGCAGTCGGTCATATCGAGGCCATTCCTGTCACCACCGGCCAAATCGCGTTCGAGTGGCAACATTTGCTTGGCAAGCTGGCCACGCGTTCCCCGCACCTATACGAGCAATGGCGGGACGTGGCGCAACCGGAACCCCACCCCCTGTTCGCGCCTTGTCCTGGCTCGATAGAGAGTTGGGAAAAAATGGTGCGTATTGGTAATCGAGCGGGCTAATGATCCAAACGATGCGCTTCCCTTCGTTCAGGCATCTACAGCGGGCTGTGGGAATTCGCCCAAGTCTGAACCAGGATGTGCGGATCAATATCCTGCACGCCGGGCCAGGCACACTGTGGATCGATTTGGAAAAGGCGACCCTGGGCGAACTGGGCGGGACGGCGGTGCTGAAGCAGGGCCGCTAGCGTGAGGCTTTTGGGTTCCTGATTAGCAAGATTCTTCAGCCCCCTGTTTTATAACATAAATCGAGCGCAAACTGGTGCATCCTTCACCTTGGGGTCAGGCCATGCCGATGAATCGGATTCAATTTCAACAAGGGTTATCGTTGCCCGCGTTTCTGAAGCAGTTCGGCACCGAAACCCAGTGCGAAATGGTGCTGGAAAGCGCCCGTTGGCCGGAAGGCTTTCGTTGCTCCCACTGTGGTGAAGCGCGTCATTATGTCCTGCGTCAGCCCGCGTAGGATGCGCTGAACGAAGGGAAGCGCATCATTCGCGCAATGACAGAGACAATCCGAACCGATCATGACAGACTATCGCCGCGCGTACATTCCAGGCGCCACCTGGTTTTTCACGGTCAATCTTGCCGAGAGACAATGCAACCGCCTGCTGGTCGAACGCATCGAATCGTTGCGCCTGGCCTTCGCCTACACCCGGAAACGGTGGCCTTTCCAAATGGAGGCGGTGGTGGTTTTGCCGGACCACCTTCATTGCGTATGGACGCTACCGCAAGGGGACGCTGATTTCTCCACCCGCTGGAATTTGCTCAAAGGGCATTTCTCCCGCTCGATAGCCAAAGGTGAGCGCATCTCGCGAAGCCGGGAGAAGCGGGGCGAGCGAGGCTTATGGCAACGGCGATTTTGGGAGCACTTGGTCAGGGATCAGGAAGATTTCAACCGTCACGTGGATTACATCCACTGGAATCCGGTAAAACATGGATGGGTGAAAAAAATAGCTGATTGGCCCCATTCGAGTTTCCACCGATTCGTGGCGCAAGGCGTTTATCCCACCGATTGGGGTGGCGTTGAAATAGCCGAAGTGCGGGGCGGAGAATGACCCGAGCGATGCGCTTCCCTTCGTTCAGCGCATCCTACGCGGATTACGCGGGCCGTCATTACGCCAAACGATGCGCTTCCCTTCGTTCAGCGCATCCTACGCGGATTAAGGCGCGGAATCGTCGAACGCGGCCATCGGATCAGGCGGCGCCGGATCGCAGGGAAGCCGCGAAGGTTTCGACCGCCTCCAGATACGCCCGCCAGCCCACGGCGAAAATCGTGTTGTGATCGGCGCCGGGAATCCTGAGCAACCGCTTGTCGCGCGCCGGACTGGCGTCGTACAGGGCCTGGCCGTCGCCGAACGGAATGATGTGGTCGTGTTCCGCATGGATGATCAGGGTGGGTTTGGCGACGATTCGAACCTTGTCCAGTTGACGGAAACCCTGATGCTCCTCGAAGTTCAGGGCGGCAAGGTTGACCCCAAGCCGGCGCAGCAACGGTCCGGTATGGGCGAAGCCGCTTTCCAAAATCAGCCCGGCGACGACCTCGGGATGATGGGAGGCCAGTTCCAGGGCCGGGGCGCTGCCCAGCGAGCGGCCCATTACCACCAGCGGTCCGGTGAAATCCTGGCGCTTCAGCCAGTGGGTGACGAACCCCAGCACGGCGTGACTGTCGGCCAGCAGCGTCGAGGCGGTCGGCTGGCCGGTGGATTGACCGTAACCACGGTAATCCACCACCAGAAAATTGAGTCCCCGCCGCGCGTAAACCGGCCCAAGATCGTCGTGGTCGTCGACGATCTCGCCGTTGCCGTGAAAATACAGCAGGGTAACCGCCGCGGGATCGGCGCGATGACAACGCCCGTCCAGGGCCGCGCCGTCACCCACCGGGATGCGCAGCGCGTCGCCGTTGGCTTGAGCGTTCGGGCGATAACCGGGGCGGGGATGAAACAGACAAGCCAGTATTTCGGGCCGGTCCAGCGGAATGGAAGGGGAGGGGGCGGGCATGGACGGGTCTCCTCGGCGGGGTTTCGTTTGGCGGATCGCGGGTTTCGACACGCCCTGACAGTATAGGATGTCGGCGGCGATCATCGGCTTGGACGCGCGGCGCGGGTAGGCAACGCCGCGTGACCTATACTTCCACCCAATCCAGCCATCCTCTCCCCGTTCCCCCGGCGGGCGCGGCGGAGGAGAGGGCGGCGCTCAGTGACCATTCACCCAAGGGGAGCAAGATGTACATCGGCGACTATCTCGGCCGACGGGCGATTTACAGCCCGGATGCGCTGGCTATCGTGGATACCGGCAAGACGCCGGAGTTGCGGCTGACCTACGCCCAGATGAACGAGCGGGCCAACCGGCTGGCCAACTGGCTGCGCGCCACGGCCAGCATCGGCAAGGGCGACCGGGTGGCGATCTTGGCTCAAGACCGGGTCGAACACCTCGATTCGCTATTTGCCTGCGGCAAGCTGGGCGCCGTCCACACCGCGCTCAACTGGCGCTTGCACTGGCGCGAACTGCAACAGATCCTCGCCAACGTCACCCCGACCGTCCTGTTCTACGACGATGCGTTCAAGGACGCCGTGACGCAGTTGGCCCAGGCGGAAACGTCGCTGCGCCACTGGGTTCATCTGGACGGCGACGGTATCTCCGGCAGCCTGGAATTCGATGCGCTGCTGGCCGCCGCGCCGACGACTCCTTGCGTTTGCGAGTCGCTGGAAAGCGAGGACATCGCCACCATCCTGTTCACCGGCGGCACCACCGGCCTGCCGAAAGGTGCTCAGATCAGTCATCGCCAGATCGCCTGGAACTGCCATAACACCGTCATTCACGACCTTGGGCGCGGCGACATCTATCTGAACGTGTTCCCCATGTTCCACGCCGGTGGTCTGTTCGCCTATGCCTCCTCGCAAGTCATCATGGGGGGGACCACCATCCTGACGAAACGCTTCGATCCGGAACTGGTGCTGCGGCTGATCGAACGGGAAAGAGTCACTGTGTTCGCGGCGGTCCCGGCCATGTACCAGATGCTCACGCAAACCCCGGCCTGGGCGGACGCCGATCTAAGCTCGCTGCGCTTTTGCACCAGCGGGGGAGCGCCGTTGCCGGTGCCGCTGGTCGAGCAGTACACCCGCGAAAAAGGCGTGCGCTTCAAGCAGGGCTTCGGCATGACCGAATTCGGGCCGGGGCTGTTCGCGCTGGCGCCGGAAGACGCCATCCGCAAGGCCGGCAGCATCGGCCGGCCCAACTTCTTCATCGACGCCCGCATCGTGGATCGGGACAATCGGCCGCTGGGGCCGAACCAGGTCGGCGAACTGGTGCTGAAAGGACCGAGCATCGCCTCCGGCTACTTCAACAACCCCGCCGCCTGGGCCGAGATGATCGACCGGGACGGCTGGTTCCACACCGGCGACCTGGCCCGCCACGACGAGGACTGGTATTTCACCATCGTGGACCGGCTCAAGGACATGTTCATTTCCGGTGGCGAGAACGTCTATCCAACGGAAATCGAAGCGGTGCTGTACAAGCACCCGGCGGTGTTCCAGTGCGCGGTGGTCGGCGTGCCGGACGAGAAATGGGGCGAGGTCGGCAAGGCGTTCGTGGTGCTCAAGCCGGGCCAGACCGCCACCGCCGAGGCGCTGCTGGCGCACCTCGGCGAGCATCTGGCCCGCTACAAGATTCCCCGCCACGTCGAGTTTTTGACCGCGCTGCCGATTTCCGCGGCCGGTAAAGTCCTGCGGCGGGAACTGCGAGGGTAGGACGCCAGCCGCCGCTTCACCGGCAAGCCGTCCCGGCATACGGCAACGTGTCCGGGAAGACTTGCACGCCGGTGCTGTAGACCTGATCGGGTTCGAGCACCCCGGCGGTGTCGAAGGTCGCCTCGATCAGGAACGCGGTCCAGCCGGCGGCTGGGCGCGACACCACCCCGACATAGGAACCGTTGGGCATCGGCGCCAGTTGCTGAAAGCCGGTTCCCCCGGAAAACGACGACAGGACGACGGGTTCCCAGGAGATCAGATCGTGGCCGGTCCAGGCCGGCCCCAGCGATTCCAGCCGGAAATCGCGGGCGCTGGGATTGGTCGCCTGCCATAGCTTGACTTCCTTGGGCGGGGCCGAGGGCCAAATCCAGAGGAAGCCGTTGTCCGCGACCGTCCACTCGATGCGCGGGCTGGTCTTGTTGTCCAGAATGTCGTCGATCCACGACAGCGCCTCGATGATCACGTCCTCGCTCTGTTTGTGATCGGTGTTCGGCGTGTAGCGCAGCCATTTGGGACCCGGCAAATCGGCGTAGTAGAACCGCGAAGAATCGGTGGTGAAAAACTGGTCGCCAGTCGCGTTGAGGACCAGCTTGGGCATCGTGTAGCGGTCGCGGTAGGCATAAGGGTCCACGATCTCCAACAGCGCCTTGCCTTCCGGCGTCTGCACCCGGCAGGGCAGGTTGAATTCCACGTAATCCTTCAGCGCCGGCGCGTAGAAGCCGTAGGATTCCCAGTGATGGATGAACTGCCGGCCCAGGTTGGGCATGTCGATCGAGGCCGGAATGATGGCCTTGACCCGCTGGTCCACGGCGGCGGTCAGCCAGGTGGTCCAGCCGCGCTTGGAGCCGCCCAGCACCAGGAAATTTTCGATGTTCACGCCCTTGCTGGCCGCGAAGGTCTGCACCGTGTCCATGGCGCGCACGGCGGCCTTGGTCATCGCCAGATGCACCGGCCATTCCGAATCGCCGGTGTCCAGCGCCTTGTCCAGGCTGTAGGCCAGAATTTCGTCTTCCTTGCGTCCCCGTCCCCCGTCGTCGGTGAAGTACAGCGGCTGATTCGGCACCTGATTGACCAGGGCGAGCACCGCGCCCGTGGTGAGGGCCGCCGCGCCGACCGCGTCGTTGATCGCGGTCATCAGCGCACCGCCGTTGCTGCCGCCGCCGATCACCAGGATCGCGGTGTCGGTACTGTCCAGCCCGAAGCGCGGAATGACCAGCGCGACCTCGTGCGTCCACACCGGACGATCCACCTCGCTGGCGGAGCGCCATTGCTGGGAGGTCATTTCGAGAAAATAAACGGCATAGGCGGCGCGTTCCTGAGTGTGGTAATGCCTGAACGCATAATGGGAATCCGGCCGGGCGACATACCGGTCCAGGGCCGTTTCCGCGGCATGGACCCCGGTCGGGATCGGACCGAGGTTCAGCATCCAGCATCCAAATAACATGATGAAAAACCGCCATTTCTGGTTCGTCATGGGGTTCATGCCTCCGCAATGGGCAGTTGGAAAATGGGAGAGGGTCGACGAACGATTCCGTAGCTTTTGGAACCTTCGCTCGCTAAGCTTTAAAAGTGATTTGATCGGACGTTTTCGTTGCTTCCATTTCAGCCGTCGGAGATCGCCATGAAGCCTTCGCTTGTCACCGTCGCCGCGTGCTTTTCGGCCAGCCTGCTCGTTTCGATGCCTGCCTTGGCCGCCAAGAAAGCCCAGATGCAAAACATCGATTTCGGTTCGATCACTTGTGGGCAGTTTTTGCAGGATCTGTCGCAAAGCTCCGCCGAGGACGCTGGCGTGGTGATGATGTGGATCGATGGCTATCTGAGCGGCGTTTCCGGGGATACCCTGTTGAACTGGAAAGATTTGGAAAGATTCAGCAGCAAGCTGGCCACCTACTGCGGTGAGAGACCCTCCGTCAAGGTGCTGGACGCCGCCGAGGCCGTGGGTATTTCCAGGTAAGCGATAAGAGGGTGTTCCTCGATCTCAAGTTCCTCGACACGCCGCAAGTCGAGGATATCTCTCCAGGTGGCGCCAATGGTCTGATGGCCGGTCGGCCCATCCGCCGGTCGCCCGATCCCTGAATCGGATGGATGACAACAGTCATCCCATCGGCGTGTTCGACTCCGGGGTGGGCGGGTTGTCGGTGTTCCAGCGGATCCGCGCCGATCTGCCGCGCGAGACGCTGCTGTACGTGGCCGATTCGGGCCATGCGCCCTACGGCAACAAATCGGCCGAGTTCGTCACACGGCGGGCGTTCGCCATCACCGAGTTTCTGTTGGACCAGGGCGCCAAAGCGGTGGTGGTGGCCTGCAACACCGCCACGGCGGCGGCCATCGCTCACCTGCGGGTGCATTTCAGTTTTCCGATCATAGGCATCGAACCGGCGCTCAAGCCAGCCGTGGCCGAAACCCGTTCCGGGGTGGTCGGCATCCTGGCGACCGGTAATACCGTGCGCAGCGACAAGTTCGCCGCTCTGCTCGACCAGCATGGCCACCGGGCGCGAGTGATGGCGCAGCCCTGTCCCGGTCTCGCCGATTGCGTGGAGCGCGGTGAATTGAGCGGCTCGCATCCTCGCGTTCTGCTGGAGCGCTATCTGGAACCTTTGCTGGCCGCTGGCGCCGATACCCTGGTGTTGGGATGCACCCACTACCCGTTCCTGATTCCGTTGATCCAGCGGCTGGCCGGTCCGAAAGTCGTTATCCTCGATCCCAGCCCGGCGGTGGCGCGGCAGTTGCGCCGCCGACTGGAAGCCGCGCACCTGCTGGCCGATGGGCGCGCGGTTGGCGGCGAGCGTTATTTCACCAGCGGTGCACACGAACCGACCGCGCGGTTGATGGCCCGGTTGCTGGGTCGGCCGGTCACCCTTGAAATTTTGCCCGAGCGCTTCCGGTAGTCCTGCTGTATTCCGAACTCGACAACGACGTTGATCGACATGGGGTAACATGGGTTTCCACGCCTTTCTCGCCATCGGTATCGGCGCTGCGTCGGGCGCCTGGCTGCGCTGGGGACTGGGTCTTCTGCTCAACCCCGTATTCCCCACCTTGCCGCTTGGGACGCTGGCCGCGAATCTGCTGGGCGGGTTTCTGATGGGGATGGCCATGCAATTCTTGATCGAGCACGCGCTCCTTGCTCCGGAACTTCGCTTGGCCATCACCACCGGTTTTTTGGGCGGACTCACCACCTTTTCCACGTTCTCCGCCGAAACGGTCACCTTGCTGCTGCGCGAGGAGTATTTCTGGGTCCTGGCCATCGTCCTGGCGCATGTCGTCGGTTCGGTCGCCATGACGCTGCTGGGGATTTTGGCCATGCGGTGGCTGACGGCGATGGGGGTGTCATGAACGGGATTTACCTGAAATTCTATGTTCACGAACACCGTCGGCATCACGGCATTCTGGTCTATGAATGGCTGCTGGAACGGGCCAGGAAGTTGGGCATCCATGGCGGATCGGCATTTCGCGCCATCGCCGGGTTCGGACGGCATGGGGTACTGCACGAGGATCACTTTTTCGAATTGGCGGGCAACCTGCCGGTGGAAGTCGTGTTCATGGTCAGCGACGAGGAGGCGGCGCAACTCCTGACGTTGATCGAGCGGGAGAAGGTCCGGGTCTTTTACGTGAAGATGCCCGCCGAATACGGTGTGATCGGCGGGGAATAGAGGTTGGCCGACAAGCCCGTTACCCATCCACGGCCGGCAGACTTCGCAACATTGCCGCGTCCCGTTGATTCCGCCGCAAATGGTCGCGCAACTCGGCGGTGGCGTCGCCGCCGGTCTCGTCCCACCGATCCAGAAACACCAACTGTTCCAGCGGCAGGCGCTCGCTCCAGCCGGCCGTTTCCAGGTCCGGGCGGTCGCGGAAGTGGCTGACGTAGCCCAGACACAGGTAGGCGACCGGGATGATCCGCAGCGGCAGCCCGAGAATTTCCCGCAGCGCCGCTTTGTGGAAGATGCTGACCCAGCCGACGCCGACGCCTTCGGCACGGGCGGCCAGCCAGAGGTTTTGCACGGCGCAAACGGTGCTGTACAAATCCATCGCCTTGCTGTGGGTGCGACCCAGCACCACCGGGCCGGCCCGATCCCGGTCGCAGGTCACGCACAGATTGAGGGGCGCATCAAGGATGCCTTCGAGTTTCAATCGCTGGTAACGATCCCGCCGCTCGTCTTCGAACAGCAGGGCTGCTTCGGCGTTGGCGCGCAAGAAAGCATCGTGTACCCGGCGCTTCACCGCCGGATCGCGCACCAGCAAAAAGCTCCACGGCTGCATGAAGCCCACCGACGGCGCGAAATGAGCGGCGGTGAGCAGGCGCGACAGCACGGCGTCCGGGATCGGGTCCGGCACGAACTGGCCGCGCACGTCGCGGCGGGAAAAGATGGTCTGGTAAACGGCGGCGCGGATCGCGGTCGCGGGATCGGAGTCGGCTGACGAGCCGGGCAGTTCGATCTTCATGGTGTCCCCTGGATGAAGGATCGCCGACGGCCTGGCCTTGCCGTCGGATGATGACCTTCCAGGCCGGTCTTCTGACTCGGGTTCGACCCGCCGTGGCGCCTTCCCGACCGAAGTCAGTGGCGTGTTGCCAGGGCGGTCCCCCTCACAGCGTTGGGCACGTCGCGGATTCGCACCGCGTTCCCGATTCTTCCCGCGTGGGACACCTGGATGGAGTTGATAGATTCCGGCAAACCGGAGCCAGTGGATTGTATAACGTCAGATGGTGATTGGGTATAAGTTGATGTTTTTCACCCGGCGCAACACTTAGCTTTCGAGAATTGTTTCGATGGACTTAAGTATATTATCGATATTGTGTCGGATGCTATCAATCTCGCCCAACATAAAATCGAGTTGCCCTAGTACAGCTCGCTTTGCTCTATTTAGATCACCCGTCATTCGTGGGAGACAGTTGATTGAACCTCTAAATCCTGCAAGACTCTTCCCTGAATCACAAGCAGCCCTTAGAAGGCCAGTGAGATTTGTATATAAATTTTGAAGGTCTGATTTATCTGTATTTCTAAAATCTTGGTAAAGTATTAAAGCTTGTGTTAATGCCTGAAGTGCTGCCTCCCGAGACGATGTCATCAGTGGTAGTTGCTTTGCTAAGATATTAGCGTAAGCATCCATATCATCTGCCGCGCGCTTCACTAAGCGGCGTGCAGTAGTCGTATCAGATCGTTTCCCTTGAAGGTTAGTTATTTCCTGAGTCCGTTGGTTCATCTGTTGACCAACACGTACTGTGGCGTTGCCAATGACTGTGAGAATAGTCGTCAGATCAGCCATTCGTGACTCATATAGCTCCACATAATCGAGAAACCCAAGATCTTCTACATCAATGCTTATTGGCTCAATACAAGCATTTTCCGTAAAAGCAATGCTTCTTGTAGGCGTAATAACTATGGAGAATTTTTGAGCTAACGCTGCAAGATGCGCTCGAAGAGAGGTTTGGAAGCTCAACTCATCCTCAAACGTTGAGTAGATGCTGCCTTTTTCTGGTAACGATGCACGGAAAGACTGAATCTGCTGAAGCTGTACAGGATCCATCTTCGATGGTGCTATGGGCGCATCCTTGAAATAGAACATAACTTCAGGAGCACCTGTGCTCTTGGATCTTTTATATGCTCTCTCAAACTCCTCAAGAGTACCTGACATTGCGCGGGGTGTTGGAGTGCCAAAGCACCCCCACAGGATACCAATAAAAATATCGTACTTATCCCCGACTTGGTCATTAATGATCGCTTGTGGATCACTTCCAAGTGCCGGGCGCACACAAGTTTCCCAGCGGATAAGCTCAAAAGTAACTCCTAAACTTCTACTCCAAGCTTGATTTAGTTCTGTAATAATGCTTTCGAGTAGGTCACGTTCTCTTTGAACATCGGAAGGAGAAGCAACAAACACTTGAACAATGATAGCCTTTCTAGTCATGGTTTCAAATACCTCCAATAGTTGGTCAAGAATTTAAATTAACTGCCTTCTTCTTAGGGATATAGGTTAGCGATTATAGGGATCGCTTTCAGTCGCTGCATTATCGACTCCCGATCCGCACCGAAGCCAAGCAAAATCTTATCGATACCCACGGTGGCCGAAACCGCCGCAACGAACGATTCGATGCTGGCCCGACGCCGCATCCCGCCACTGTAGTACCTCACTTTGTCATCGCCAACTTGGTCCAGGCAGGTGATGGCGAGCCGAGCCTTGATTGCTAGCCCTGGCAACCGGCCCGCGTCGGCCAAATCCTCGGCGATGGCGTGCCGGAGCACATCCAGATCGAGCCAGCCGAACCGCAGCGTCCCCTGATAGGCGTTCGGTACGTTGGTGGCATCGACCACATCGGGATAGGGCTTTTCCGGCAACTCGTGCGGCATGGGGCCTGCGCCGTGCCGGGTCAGATAAGCTCGCGTCGCGTAGGTGACTTCAAACTCCCTCAAACCCAACTCCCCCGCCAGCGCCAGCACGTTATACAGACCGGTATTCGAGCGGGTGACGTGTGGGAAAAAGCCGCGATCCTGATCGAGCAACAGACCTTGAGCGCCCTCGAACAGCAGATGCCGCCCGCGCGTCGCGACCCGCGCATCCGCGACGGTGATCGTTTCGACAAAGCGGCCCGCGTCTTTGATGAAGTGCTCCAAAATCGCGTCCGACAGCAACAAATTGGCGTTCCGGGCGAAGGCGTCGGCAAATCCCAGACGGGCGAGCCGGGCCGGCGCGTAATCGCGGCGAATGGCGTCCAGCTTCCCCGCCAACGCGGATAGATCGGCCAAGTCCGCGACGGTCAGCGCATAAGCTGGCGTCAGGTTGCGCTCGATGGTCTCCCCGAAGCCGACGCCGCAACTGCCGTGGCGATCCCCTCCCCGTTCCCGCTCGACGATCTGGTTGATCATCATGTCGTAGGGTGTCGTTACCGGGCTTTGCGGATCGACGTAAATCCTCGGTTCCACGTCCTTCGCCGCCAAACTTTCCATTTCCTTGAGAAACAGGATCGGGTTGGACACGAAGAATCGCGACAGAAAAGTGGCCGCGCCGACGAACGCGCCGCTGCCGACGTGGCTGAAAACGTGGCGCAAACCGTCCGGCGTCACCACCGTATGGCCGGCCTGCGCCCCGCCGTTGAAGCGGATGACGATCCCATCGCAGCCGACTTCCGCCGCGTAATAATCGATCATCCGGCCCTTGCCCTCGTCGCCGAACTGGGCGCCGATCACGACTCGGGCGGTTTTTTGCACACGCATTGCGATCTCCTCCGTCCCCCTCGCCCTTTGGGAGAGGGGTCAGCCTTTCCGTTCCCCTCGCCCTTTGGGAGAGGGGTCAGGGGTGAGGGCGATCAAAACCGCACCACTCCGGCGCTGCCGCCTCGGGCCGGCCCCAGCCCGCCCACGGCGCGCTGCACCACCAGCGCGGTCTTTTTCGACCAGCTTTTCACGACTTTGTCCCGGTCGCGGCCTTCGTTGACCTCGATGGCGGACACGATCACCTCCGCCAGTTTGGTGTGGTCGGACAGGCCGATCACCCGCTGTCCCAGCAACTCGGTCCAGCGATTCCGCACCCCGCGCGGATCGTGGCGGGCGTGGTTGCCTTCCTCCACGATGACGTGAAAGACGTGGTACATACGGCCGACCAGGGTCAGCAGTTCACGAGAATCGAAGTCCCGTTGCGGCCGGTTGCCGAGAAAGCGAGCGATGGCGGCGGCCGGTAAATTCGGTGGCGGTTCCTCGTCGCCGACCGTGAACAGATAGCCCTTCTTGCCGCGCTTCTCGAAGCAGTCGATGGCCGTGTGCATCGCCGCGAAGTACCACGGCAGGTTGTAGGACTCGCACGAATTGCCGCCGCCGCCTTTTTCCAGCCACAGCTTTTCGAGCTGCTTGGCGATGCGGATGTCGGCCTCGAACTGGGTGACCTGCAACGGCGCCCGGTCGTACAGCACGTCGCCGATGCCCATGCACATGATGTGCGGGTCGGAAACCGGCTTGCGAGCCAGAGTTTCCTCGACCATCGTGCCGAGGCCCTTGCGCGCCAACGCATCGGCGATCATGCCCATCGAGCCGGTCACGTCCAGCCCGACGATGATGGCGTTCGATTCCGGATTGATATCCGAATCCCGTGATTCCCGCACGGTTACCCCGAGCGGATTCAAATCGGGATCAATGGCGCGCGAGGCAAAAACGGCGTCGGTCGTTTTACCGCTAGTCGAAGCGGCGTAAGCGCTCCAGTCGGTGGGGTCCCAACGAGCAGTACCCATGGCGTTCTCCTTCTTGGTTGGCGTTAAAAATCACCCTCACCCCCAACCCCTCTCCCGGAGGGCGAGGGAAGTCAGCGAGGGCTTCAGTACAAATCCTCGGCCGACACATCGAGCTTCACGAACCGGCGTTTGCCGAAGCTGTCCTTGAGCACCCGGTTCATCCAAATCTGGTAGTCGCGGAGAGCAGAATCGCCCGCCGGCAACCGCAACCAGTCGAGCATCGGTCGCGGCGCCGCTTTCTCGCGTTCCAGCCGCAAGCCGGTCGCGTCGCCCAGCAGTTCCCGGCCCAGCGCCCGGATCAGTTCCAGGTCGGTGCGAATGTCGCCACGGCGGCGGTCCATGACATCGAACGGCGCGTATTGGACGGTGGCGGCCGGCGCGGCCCGCATCGGCTCGCCCTGCCGAACCGCATACCACCAGCCGCCGAGCAGGGCGCCAGCGTGTTGCGACGGAGAAACGAACCAGGTGTCGGCCAGGATGGCGTTGTGCGCCAGCCGGGCGTAATCCAGGTAGCAGGCCAGATTCAGCAGCGAGCTGACGATCCAGGCGACATGGCGTGCGTCCAACCGGCCGCCGAAACGGTCGAGCACGTCGCGCAGCGGCACCAGATCCGGCGTTTTCCGCAGCACCAGCACCCGGCCCTCGTCGGTGTCGAAGTGACGGACGATCTCCGGCAGATAGCGCCCGATTTCCGCCGCCATGCGCGGGTCGGCGCAGGGCAGCCGGTCGATGACCTGGAGTGCGTTGTCGAACAGGTCGGCATGGTCGTTTTCGACGACATAGGCCACGATTTCTCTGCCGACGAACAGCCGGCCCAGCTCGAACGCGCGCTCCTTGCGATAACGAATTTTGTAGGTCGCGCCGTCGGTTGCCCGCAGCACCAGCAAGCCCGGCGTTTGCCAGATGCCGCCGCGCAGCTTCCGCACCGCCGCGTCGTACAGCCGGTTGACGTGCTGGAACACCCCGGTCGTGCCGGAATCCGGGCAACGGTCCGGGTGCCAGCGCGACGCGAGCGCCCGAAATTCCTGATGCGCTACGGCTTCGTCGCCGGTGAACAGGCGTTCCGGCTCGGATGGCCGGATGGCGAGCAGCGCTTCGGCGGATAATGCGGTCACGTGGTTCATCGGTCACCTCCTAGACGCGAACATTAACAGACTTAATTGTTTTTTGCAAATAACATTTAAAAATATTTTTAGTCGACAAAAAATAGCGAAAGCTCTTATAGTGTCAAAGTTATTTGTTTATATCATCAAACAACGACGGAGGCGCGAACGTGGAACCAGCTTATCCGCAACCGCTGGTGATGGTGGATACGGCGCTGTTCACCATCCGCGACGAGCGCCTGCGCCTGATTCTGACGCGGCGCAAGGAGCCGCCATTCGAGGGGCTGTTCGCCCTGCCGGGCGGCTTCGTCCACGCCCAGGAGGACGCCGACACCGAAGCGGCGGCCCGACGGGTGATTCGCGGCAAGATCGGTTTCGACGCGCCGTATCTGGAGCAGTTGTTCACCTTCTCCGGCGCGGCCCGCGATCCGCGCGGCTGGTCGGTCAGCGTTGTCTACTACGCGCTGATTCCCTGGTCGTTGCTGGAGGGAAATTCGGCGGCCGAAGCGTTTCCGGTGGACGCTTTGCCGCCGCTGCCGTTCGATCACGGGCAGATCGTGGCCAGGGCGGTGGAGCGGTTGCGGGGGAAGGCGACGTATTCATCCCTGCCGGCCTTCCTGCTGTCGGCGGAATTCACGATGAACGAGTTGCACCGGATTTACGAGCAGACCATCGGCGCCCGTTTGGACAAGGCATCCTTCCGGCACAAGATTCTGGGGCAGGACATCATCGAGGAGATACCGAACCGCTTCCGCACCGGCGCGCACCGGCCGGCCCAGCTTTACCGGCTATCCAGCAAGGTGCTCACGGCGTTCGAGCGGAAAATCTAAGCAAATAGCAATCGCCTTGCGTTGGACTCGGTCCATTTTGGCCTTGAGCCTAACCATTATGAATCGCCCAACCTTGTTGGTTCCGACCACGTTGACCCCCGTCCGTTGTGTCATGGCGCGAGGAGCGCTCTTCGGGTCACCTCTATCTTGCATAATCGACCCGCGTCCAGTTTCTGGCATGAGACATGCAACCACGACGGAAGTCCGACGGATTTGGCGCGATTCTTCGCGCCGGGCCGTCGATCCCGGCTTGACACGCTTGCGGTGGAGATCGAACGATGACGATGACAACAACGAAAAAATGGGCGGTGGTCGCGGCCATCGGCTTGCTGTTCGGCGGCGTCGGCGCGAGCGCGTGGGCGGAGGAGGGCGGGGTGTCGTTTTCCACCGTGGCCTATACGGAAGTGGCTGACGCTTCACCGGAAGCCAGCGGCGCGGACAACCGCGCGCGCGTCGCCCATGCCGACGATCCAGGGGCCGACAGTTACGATCCCTATACCTGCGCCGCCGCCTACGGTGATGGATTTTGCGCCGCGTTCGAGCGCTGCATGGTGGCGCATGGTTTTCGCGCGTGCTACAAGCGATTCACTCAATAAGAATCCACGGTATTCCGCGGCCGCCGCGACGGGCGACGCGCCATTTGCGTTCAATGCCCGAAATGGGCCGAGATGAAGGTTGCCAACACCCGAACGGTTCGGCTGTCCCCAGGACGGTTTTGTGTTAGCTTGCGATTGTCCACCCCTTACCCGGTATCGACACGATGAATCCCAGCCTTGATCCTCACGGCGATGAATTGACCGCCATCGTCGATGCCGAGCATCACGTTCAAGTGAGCTTGGCGCAAGCCCTTCGTGATACGGTACAGGCCGGCAAGGACGCGGCGCTGACCGGTAAAATCCTTGAGCAACTCACTGCGTACAGCGATGTGCATTTCATGTCCGAACAGTTGTTGATGCGAATGTCCGGCTACCCGGACTATGAGGACCATGTGCTCGACCACGAGCGCATGATGGAACGGCTGGAGGAGGCCAGAAACCGGCACGACACCGAAACGGAACCGGTGACCCTGGCCGAGGCGGAATCGCTGCTGGCGCTCCTGGCCCGCCATATCGGCGCGCAAGATCGAGCCTTCGCCGATTATTATCGCGCCTGGGCCCGGCGCGGCGCGGAACCGATCTGGCGGTCGTCCATCCAGCCGGAGCATTGCCTATGACCGCTCTCGCCCTGGTGATCGGCAACAAGAACTATTCGTCCTGGTCGTTGCGACCCTGGTTGCTGCTCAAGCATCTGGGCGTGGATTTCCAGGAAATTTACGTTCCCCTGGACGCTCCGGACGTGGCGGCCCAAATCGCTCGCTATTCGCCCTCGGGGCGGGTGCCGGTGCTGCTGGACGGCGATCTGCGGATTTGGGAATCGCTGGCAATCGTCGAGTACCTGGCCGAACGGTATCCGGCGGTCTGGCCGGCCGACAGCAGGACGCGGGCCTTGGCCCGGTCGGTGTCCAACGAGATGCACGCTGGGTTTGGCGCCCTGCGTGGCGAATTGCCGTTCAACTGCCGCGGCCGGCGTTCTGGAGTCACGCCATCTCGGGCGGCCCGGGCCGACATCGACCGGGTGATGGAAATCTGGGAAACCTGCCGCGCCATCGGCGCGCACGACGGCCCCTGGCTATTTGGCGGGTTCACCTGCGCCGACGCCATGTTCGCGCCGGTTGCCCTGCGCTTTCACACCTACGGCGTCGCCTTGCCGGAGACCGCGCAAGCCTACGTCGCCACGGTGCTCGGCGATGCCGCCGTGCGCGCCTGGATCGAGGCGGGGCGTCAGGAAACCGCGGTGATTCCAGAGGACGAGCGCGGGCAGCCGGCCTGAAATGAAGGCGTGGTCTTGATCGACCCGCTACAGGTAATAAAACACCAGACACACGCCCAGCAGCAGCACCGCCCACAGCACCATGCTGCCGCTGGGCCAAGTCGCGGCCAGCAACCCGTGCGGACCGTGGTGGCGTGACAAAACCGCGATCAGCGCTTCCACGCGCCGTTCCGCGCCGGCGTTGAACGTTTCCCAGCTTTGCGACGCCAGCGCCCAGACGCGCGTTGAGGCGGCGGGCAGCAGCCGGCGATAGAACCAGTCGAAATCCAGATTGACCGAGCGCAGTTCCGGCGGATAGATGCCGGTGCGCACCAGCACCGAAAACGCCAGCGCCGACCAGGCCAGCAATTGAAGCTGAGTGATGACATGGGTGGTCGTATACGGATCGAAAGCGACCGGGTACGGCAGAACGGCGTAAAGCGCGTCCGGGAACGCGCCGATCCCGATGCAGAGCGCGGCGGCGATTCCCATCGCGATCAGCATGTGGTTCGGCGCCTCCTGGCAGCGAATGCCGCTGTCGTGGGCGAAAAACGCGAAATAGGGAATCTTGATGCCCGCGTGATGGAACACGCCGGCGGAGGCGAACAGCAGGAACAGAAACACGATCCAGTGCCCTTCCTGAGCCGCCGCTTCCAGAATCAGCGACTTGGTGACGAAGGCGCTGAACAGCGGGAACGCCGAAATCGAGGCAGCGCCGACGATGCAGAACACCGTGGTCAGCGGCATGGACTTGTACAGCCCGCCCAGTTCCGAACCGTTGACCGTGCCGGCGCGCAGCAGCACCGCGCCCATGCTCATGAACAGCAGCGCCTTGAACAGAATGTCGGCGAAGGCGTGCGCCACGGCCCCGTCCAGCGCCAGCGGCGTGCCGATGCCGATGCCCACCACCATGAAACCGAGCTGGTTGTTCATGCTGTAGGCCAGCACCCGCCGCAGGTCGTTTTCGATCACCGCGTAGAAAATCGGGAACATCGCCATGAGGGTGCCGACGGCGATCAAGATCTCGGTACCAGCGAAACCCCGAGCCAGGGCGTAAATCGCCATTTTGGTGGTGAAGGCGGACAACACCACGGTGCCGGTCACGGTGGCTTCGGGGTAGGCATCCTGCAACCAGTTATGCAAAAAAGGAAACGCGGCCTTGATGCCGAACGCGACCAAGATGAGGGTCGCGCCGGGACTGTCCAACCCCAGAAGCTCGAACGCGGTCGAGCCGGTAGCCCGGACGTGAACGATAATACCGGCCAGCAGCAGCACGCCGGAACCGACCTGAATCACCAGATAACGCAGGCCGGCCCGATACGCGCGTTGCGTGCGCCGCGCCCAAATCAAAAACACCGAGGATACGGCGGCCAGTTCCCAGCAGATGAACAGGGTCACCAGATCGCCCGCCAGCACCGCGCCCAGCGCCGCACCCGGATACAGCAATCCCGCCACCTGTTGCACCGGATCGCGCAGGTTCCAGGCGTAAATTACCGCCAGCAGCGCGGCGATGTGGAACACGAGGGCGAAGGCGAAACTCAGACCGTCGAGCCGCAGTGTAATCAGGGTCAGGCTGAAAAGCTCGACTTGGGCATACTGGCCGTCCGGCAAACCCAGCAGTTGAATCAAGCTTAGCGCCGGCAGCGCCAGCAAGAAACCGTTACGGGCGAGGCCCTGCGGCGTCAGCAGCGCCAGCAGCGAACCGCAAACCAAAATCAGCGCTGGATTGAGACCATCAATCACCGTAATAATCCTCGTCCCGTTTCACCCATTTGCGCATCTGCTTGGCCAGCAGCACCAGCGCGACGCAGCAAATAAAGCCGTACCAGGCGAAAAAGCCGAACCAGTCTTCGAACGCGAAATTGACGTGCTTGTGGTAGAAAAAATCGGCCAGGAACAACCCCGCGCAGATCAGCGCCAGTCCGTAAAAGATTTTGTCCACGTTGCGCCGGTCGTCGAGCCAATACTTGCGCTCGGGACGGCCAGCGGGAGGGGTCGAATCGGTCATCAGCGGTTCCTCAGCGGGCGGCGATGGGCGCGAGCAGCGCGTACAGACCATCGGCGAAAAAGAACAGCAGCAGGCAACCGAAAGCGGTCAGGCACAGGGGCGCGACGCAGGCCAGCGGCGCCTCGCGGATAGTGGCCGAAGCGTCGCCGATCTGTTGTCCGTCCGGCGGTTCCGGCACGAAAAATCCCCGCGCCGCCACCGGCAGCAGGTAGGCCACGTTCAGCAACGAACTGACCAGCAACACCGCCATCATCGCCCATTGTCCGGCGTCGGCGGTGCCCGCCAGCAGATACCACTTGCTCCACGAACCGCCCAGCGGCGGCAGGCCGACGATGCTGAGCGCGCCGATCAGGAACGCGCCGAAAGTGAACGGCATCGCCCGGCCCAGACCGTCCAGTTGGCTGATTTCGGTCTTGTGGGTCGCCGTATAAATCGCGCCAGCGCAGAAGAACAGCGTGATCTTGCCCATCGCGTGCATCACGATCTGCATCGAGCCGCCGATCACGCCCATCGAAGTCGCCAGCGCCGCGCCCAGCACCACGTAACCCAACTGGCTGATCGTCGAATAGGCCAGTCGGGCCTTGAGATTGTCCTGGGTCAGCGCCACGCAGGACGCGAGCAGCACGGTCAGCGCGGCCACCCACAGTAGCCATTGCGACGAACCGGTGGCGTTCAGAAAATCGATGCCGAACACGTAGACCACGACTTTCATCACCGCGAACACCCCGGCCTTCACCACCGCCACCGCGTGCAGCAGCGCGCTGACCGGGGTCGGCGCCACCATCGCCGCCGGCAACCAGCGGTGGAACGGCATCAGCGCCGCCTTGCCGATGCCGAACATGTACAGCGCCAGCAGCACGGCCACGGCCGGCCCTTCCACTTTGCCCGCCAGAATGCCGCCCGGCGCGAAATCCAAAGTCCCGGCGACCCACCCGGTCCAAACGATGGCCAGCAACAGGAAGCCGATCGACGTACCGATCAGAATGCCGAGATACAGCCGTCCCGCCCGCATGGCCTCCGGCGTGCCCTTGTGCGCGACCAGCGGATAGGTCGAAAGAGTCAGCGCCTCGTAGAAAACGAACAGGGTCAGCAGATTGCCGGCGAAGGCGATGCCGATGGTGCTGGCGATGGCGATGGCGAAGCAGACGTAGAACCGGGTTTGATGCTGTTCCCCGTTGCCGCGCATGTAGCCGATGGAATAGAGCGAATTCAGCGGCCACAGCAGCGCCGCCACGCAGGCGAAGGTCATGCCCAGCGGTTCCACGCTCAGCCGCAGCGGCAACCCCGGCGCGAACGGCAACAAATCCACCGCAGGACGCGCGCCGGCCAGCACCGCCGGCAGCAGGGAAAACACCACGCCGAGCAACAGCAGCGACGCCAGCAGGGTCGTGCCCTCGCGCCAGTCGGGACGGTCGTCGTTGGCGGCGATGAAGAACGCGCTCAGCAGCGGGATGAGCAGCGCCAGGGAGAGGGTGGCCTCAGCGGTCATGGCCCGATCCTCGCCAGGACCACGAATTGGCGACCACAAATCGTCGCTTGACGCGGCTGGTTCGCGCCGCGTGGCGGAGTCAAATAAACCACCCGGTTAGGCATGAATATCCACAAACGCGCTGGATGAATGAGGTTGAGGAAACCGGTAGCCCTTCTCCTTGATTTCTTCAAGATGAAATTCGATGGCTTCCTGGATGAGTTGCAAAACTTCTTCGCGGGATTCGCCCGCGGCGATACAGCCCGGAAGATCTGGAACATAGGCGCCGAAGCTGGTGGGGCCTTCCTCGATGACCACTAGATAACGCATGGCAAACCACCTCTATTTCTTCAAGCCCGCCTGTTTTAGAACGCTATTGAGCGTATCGGGCGGGACATCCACGCTGGGTTTTCCCGAAACGGTCACCGTTCCCGGTTTCGCTGGATGGTGAAACTGCCGATGGCTTCCCCGCTGCCGAACCTGCGTCCAACCATCTGACTCGAGCAGCGCGATCACTTCCTTAACTTTCATCGTCTTCCGCGCTCACTGCCCCACCCCCAGCAAGCCCTGCGCCGCCAGCCGGGCCACCCCCGCGTTCAGCGAGGTATCCAGCCCGAAGTAGAGATTGGCCAGGGCCAGCGCCCAGGTGGGAACCAGCAGCGCCAGCGGCGCCTCGCGCGGCGCCTGCCCTTCCGGCGCCGGCTTGAAGTAGGCGACTTCCACCACCCGCCAGACGTAAATCACCGCCAGCAGCGAAGTGACGAGCACCAGCACCGCCACCGGCCACCAGCCCTTCTCCAGCGCGCCGACCACCAGAAACCACTTGCTGACGAAACCCGCCGTCAGCGGCACGCCGATCAGGCTCAGGCCGCCGATCACGAAGGCGCCCATGGTCCAGGGCATGGTTCGGCCCACGCCCGCCATGCGATCCAGCTTGGCCGCCCCGACCCGGAACGACACGCAGCCGAGCGCCATGAACAGCGTGCCTTTCATCAGGGCGTGGTTGAACAGATGGCTGATACTGGCGGTCAGGCCGGTCACTGACACCAGGCTGATGCCCAGAATCATGTAGCCGATCTGGGCGACGCTGGAATAGGCCAGCATCCGCTTGACGTTGGTCTGGAAAATCGCCACCACCGACGCGCTGAAAATCCCCACCAGGGCCAGCGGTAGCAGCACGCGATCCAGCTCCATCGTTTCGAACGAAAATTCGGACCCGAAAATGGTGAAGAAGAACCGCAGCAGCACGTAGATCGCCACCTTGGTGGCGGTGGCCGCCAGAAAGGCCGTGACCACCGAGGGCGCGTAGGCGTAGGCGTTCGGCAGCCACAGGTGGAGCGGAAACAGCGCCAGCTTGAGGCCGACGCCCACGGTCAAAAAGGCGAAGGCGGCATGGACGGTGCGGGTGTCGGCCACCGCCGGGATGCGCGCGGCCAGATCGCCCATGTTCAGGGTGCCGGTCATCACGTACAGCAGACCGATGCCGATCAGAATGAACGTGGCGCCGATGGTGCCCATGATCAGGTACTGATAAGCGGCGGTCAGAGCGCGACGGTCGCGGCCGATGCTGATCAGAACGTAGCTCGACAGCGACGAGATTTCCAGGAACACGAACACGTTGAAGGCGTCGCCGGTGATCGTGATGCCCAGCAGGCCGGTCAGGCACAGCATGTAGGCGGTGTAAAACCAGGACTGCTTGCTTTCGGGCAGGCGGATGCGGCGCTCGACGATCTCCCGCCCGAAGGTGATGACGACGGCCCCGATCGCCGCCACGATCAGCAGCACGAAGGCGTTGAGCGCGTCCACCCGGTATTCGATGCCCCAGGGCACCGGCCAACCGCCCATCAGGTAGGAAATCGGGCCGTGCGCCAACACCCGATCCAGCAGCAGGACCGCGATGAGAAACGCCAGCCAGCTCGCCGTCATGGCCGCCAGCCAGACCGCGCGGCCGGCCGGCAACAGCGCGCACAGCGGCGCCGATACCAGCGGAATGATGACCTGTAGCGCGGGCAGGTGAGCGATCACAGCGCTTCTTCCCGGTCCTGGGCGTGAATCTCGTCTTCCTCGATGGTGCCGTAGGCTTCGTTGATGCGCACCACCAGCGCCAGACCGAGCGAGGTGGTGGCGATGCCGACCACGATGGCGGTCAGGATCAGGACGTGCGGCATCGGGTTGCTGTAGACCACCGCCTTGTCGACGATTATGGGTGCGGTGCCGCCGATGATCTTGCCCATGCTGATGTAGAGGATGAACACCGAGGTCTGAAAGATGTTCAGACCCACCAGCTTCTTTACCAGATTACCGCTCGAAATGACCACGTAAAAGCCGCACATCATCAGAATGATGAAGATCCAGTAGTTGTACAGGCCCAGGATTGCCACTAGCGCCCCCTGCCGGCAAAAGAGTAGAAAATGGTCACCATGACCGCCGATACCGTGATGCCGACTCCCAGTTCCACCAGGAGGATTCCCAAGTGCTGGCCGTGCGCCGGATCGTGGCTGTCCAGCACGCCGTAGTCCAGATAATTCCCGCCCAGGAACAGCCCGACCAAGCCGACCCCGGCGTAAATCAGCACCCCCAGCGAAACCCCGATCCGCAGCAGCCACGGCGGCATCAGCCGGCGGGCGTTGTCCAGCCCGTAAATCAGCGCGTAAAGAATGAAACCCGCCCCGAAGATGACGCCGGCCTGAAACCCGCCGCCCGGCCCGTAATCGCCGTGAAACTGCACGTACAGCGCGAACAGCAGAATCAGCGGCAACAACAGCTTGGCGCCGAGGCGCGGGATCGTGTACCGCTTCATTTCGGCTCGTCCTTGCGGGAACGCCGCCGCCGGGCGCCGCCGACCAGCACCAGCACGCCGATGGCGGCGGTAAACACCACGGTGGTCTCGCCGAGCGTGTCGTAGCCACGATAACTGGCCAGCACCGACGTCACCACGTTGGGAATGCCGATCTCCTTGGGCGAATCCTCGATGAAGCGTTGCACCAGATGGTGGTGAATGGGGTTGGCGGGATCGCCGTAGCGCGGGATGTCCCAGGTGCCGTAGACCAGCACCAGGCCGGTGATGGTCACCACCAGCAAGGGCAGCAGCGGCTTGTGGGCGACCGGCGTTTTCTCGCGGCTGGTGGTTAGCGCCAGGGTGCCCAGCATGAACACCGTCGCCACCCCGGCGCCGACCGACGCCTCGGTGAACGCCACATCCACGGCGTCCAGGATCACGAACAGGCTGGCCGACACCAGGCTGTAAATGCCGAACAGCATCACGACCGCGAACAAATCCCGCAAGCGGATGGCGGCCACGGCGGTCACGACCAGCAGAGTCAGCAGAAAGAGATCGACTAGGACTTCGATGGCGGCGATTCCTCGTGCAGGATCGGCGGCGGATTTTCCGGATCGACCAGCGCCGCCCGGGACAGGGCATGGGTCGCGATGGGGCTGGTGAACCACAAAAAGATCAGAATCAGCAACAACTTGACGCTCACCAGGGTCCAGCCGGCCTGCAACATCAGGCCGAGCACGATCAACCCGGTGCCGAGCGTGTCGGTGATGCCCGCCGCGTGCAGGCGGGTGTAGAAATCCGGCATCCGCAGCAGGCCGACGCTGCCGATCAGCGCGAACGCCACGCCGCCGAGCAAGATCAGCCAACTGAGCAGATCGATCAACACGCCCATCACAAATCGCTCTGGGGTTCGTCGGGATCGTTGCGCGGCCAGCCCATGTCCCCGTAGCGGATGAACTTGAGCACCGCGATGACGCTGATGAAATTGATGAAGGCGTACACCAGGGCGATGTCGAGAAAATCGGGTCGCCCGGTCATGAACCCCAGCACCGCGATGAGCAGCACGGTCAGGGTGCCGAAGGAATTGACCGCCAGGATGCGGTTGTAAACGGTGGGACCCAGCACGGCGCGGGCCATCGCCAGGATCATGCAGGCCAGAATGCCGAGCGCCGTGGCGGCGAACATCACTTGCCTCCTTCCAGCCGGGTGACGCGCCGGTCCATGTCGCCTTCCACCAGGGAATCGGCGGCCTCGCGGGTCAGCGCGTGCACTTCAAGGGTATCGCCGCTCAGGTGGGTGGTGACCGTGCCCGGCGTCAGAGTGATGGAATTGGCGTAAATGAACCGGCCGAGATCGCTGCGCTGGGTCGGTTTCAGGGTGATGAGGGTGGGGCTGATCGGCAGCTTGGGATCGACGATGCGCCTGGCGACATCGATGTTGGATAGCACGATTTGCCACAGCAGCCAGGGCCAGTAGCCGAGCAGATGGATGCTGAGCGGCAGGCGCGGCGGCTGCTCCTCGGGGTCGATCACTTCGGCGCGCCAAGCCACGAACACCACCAGCGCGCAGGACAAGACGCCGAAACTCAGCAACAGAGGAACGTCGAAATAGCCGGACAGCAGCAGCCACAGGCCAAAGCAGAACAACCACAACCCCAGCGTGCGCAGCAAGCGACCTCCCCTTTACGATGTTCTTGGTTATTGTCGGCGTTTCGATCAATACAGGCAGTAGGGTGGATAAGGCGCATTGCGCCGCATCCACCAGAATCATCTCCTCATGGTGGATGCGCTACGCTTATCCACCCTACTGGGTTGGGTATGGTTTTTGGCGGAAATCACCTAAGGTTTGAATATAGCCTGCTTGCGGAACTATTCAAGCGACCGAGCGCACTTTGGTTTTCATGCGGGGTTTTAAGGGCCATGAAAGAACGCCCTAAGCTTTCTCCGTGACCTCGGCGGCTTCCGTGGATTCAAACCGCCGGACCCGCACCTGCTCGATGCGATGCCCGTCCATGCCCACGACTTCGAATCGGTACCCCGCCAGCGCGAACTGTTCACCGCCGCTGGGAATCTCTCCCAACTGGTTGAGCACCAAGCCGGCCAGGGTGTGGTAGCCGTCGCCCCGAGGCAGTTCCTCGCAGTCCAGCACTTCCCGCACTTCTTCCAGTGGCAGGCTGCCGTCCAGCAGCCACACGCCCTCGCTCTCGCGCACCACCTCGGGGGTTTCGGCATCGGTGGTGTCGGCCAGTTCGCCAGCGATGGAGGCCAGAACATCGGCGGCGGTGACGATGCCTTCCACGCCGCCGTATTCGTCCATCACCACCGCCAGCGGGATGGGATGCTGGCGCAACTGTTCCAGCACTTGCAGCGCGTTCATGCCTTCGTGGACCACCAGCGGCTCGCGCAGCGCCGCGCGCAAATCCAGGGTTCCACCGTCGAGCGCCTGGACCAGGAGGTTGCGCCCCTCGACCACGCCCTCGATCTCGTCCAGATCGCCCCGACACGCCAGATAGCGGCTGTACGGATACTGACGCAGGATTTCGCGTATTTCTTCCTGGGGCGCCTCCAGATTCAGCCAGACGATGTCGGGGCGCGGGGTCATCAGCGCCGGAATGAGCTGTTCGCCCAGGCTCAGCACGCTCCGAATCATGGCGCGCTCGGTCGAGTCGAACACGAAGGATTGGTTGCCGCCGCTGGCCAGCGCCGCCACGTCCTCACCCACCTCGGCCGATTCCGCCCGCCCGCCCAGCAAGCGCAAGACTGCCTCGGCGGTGCGTTCCCGCAACGGGCGCTTGCCGGCCAGGAAGCGGCGGCGGTTGAACTGCGCCCACTGGTTGAACGCCTCGATCAGCACTGAAAAGCCGATGGCGGCATAGAGGTAGCCCTTGGGAATCTGGAAACCCAGACCCTCGGCTACCAGACTAAAGCCGATCATCAGCAGGAAGCCCAGGCAGAGAATGATCACGGTGCGATGGGCGTTGACGAAGCGGGTCAGTGGCTTGCTGGCGACGATCATCAACACGATGGCGATGATGACCGCCGCCATCATCACCGGCAGGTGCTCGACCATGCCGACGGCGGTGATGACCGCGTCGAGCGAAAACACCGCGTCCAGCACCACGATCTGCGCCACCACCGGCCAGAACCCGGCGTACAGTTTCGATCCTCCGTGGTCTTCGTCGCCGCCCTCCAGCCGCTCGTGCAACTCCATGGTGCCCTTGAACAGGAGGAACAGGCCGCCGGCGAACAGGATCAGGTCGCGACCGGAGAAAGGATGGTCGAAGACGGAAAACAGCGGCGCGGTCAGGGTGACCAGCCAGGAGATGCTGGCCAGCAGCGCCAGGCGCATGACCAGCGCCAGGACCAGGCCAACCACCCGCGCCCGGTCGCGTTGGGCGGGCGGGAGTTTTTCGGCGAGGATGGCGATGAAAATCAGGTTGTCGATGCCAAGGACGATCTCCAAAATCACCAGAGTCGCCAGGCCGAGCCAGACCGTGGGATCAGCGAGCCATTCCATGACGGGGACGATGATTTCGGTTTAGCGGCGCGAGCCGCGACGGTGGGAACCAAATCGGCGATTTCCCGGCGCGCGGCGCGCGGGCGAGAGAGACAACGGCGAGAAGCGGGGTAAGACGGGTCGCGACGCGCGGCGGCGCGGGCGGTTCTGGGTCCGGGGACATGGCTCGCTGGGGTCTGTGGAACAGGATCCCATTGTAAGCAGAGAAAAATGACGCTGCCAAGCGCGGTCGATGGCCGGTTGTCGGGAATGAAGCCAATCGATCGTCATCGCCCCCCGCCAGCCAGTGGCGGGGGGCGCTCTTTCAGCGCTGACCAATCGGGACGTAGTCTCGCACCGTGTGGCCCATATAAATCTGCCGCGGCCGGTAGATACGGGACTTGGGATCGTCGTGGATTTCCTTCCAGTTGGCGATCCAGCCCGGCATCCGGCCCATGGCGAACATGACCGTGAACATGTTCAGCGGAATTCCCATCGCCCGCAGCATGATGCCGCTGTAGAAGTCCACGTTCGGATACAGCTTGCGCTCGATGAAATACGGGTCGTTGAGCGCCGCGTCTTCCATTTGCAGGGCGATATCCAGTAACGGGTCACTGACGTTCAAACGCGCCAGCATCTTGTCGGCGGCGTCCTTGAGGATCTTGGAGCGGGGATCGAAATTCTTGTAGACCCGGTGGCCGAAGCCCATCAGCCGCAGCTTGGTGTCCTTCATCTTCACCCGCTCGACGTATTCCGATACCTTCATGCCGGACTGGCGGATGAACTCCAGCATCTCGATCACCGCGACGTTGGCGCCGCCGTGCAACGGTCCCCACAGCGCGCAGACCCCCGCCGCGCAACTGGCGAACATGTTGGCCTGGCTGGAGGCGACCATGCGCACCGTGCTGGTCGAGCAGTTCTGCTCGTGGTCGGCGTGCAGGATCAGGAACAGATTGAGCGCGCGGGTGACTTCCGGGGTCGGCACATATTCACGGTAGGGAATCGAGAACATCATGTGCAGGAAGTTCTCGCAATACTTGTACTCGGGATGTGGATACATCAACGGCTGGCCGATGGACATCTTGTAGCTGGCCGCCGCGATGGTGCGCACCTTGGAGATGATCCGGGCCGCCGCCTTTTCCATGGTGTTCTCGTCCTCGATGTCCATCATCTCCGGCTCGTAGCAGCTCATGGCGTTGATCATCGCCGAAAGGATCGCCATGGGGTGCGCGTTGGGCGGAAAGCCCTCGAAGTGGTTGCGCAGGCTCTCGTGCATCATCTGATTGAGGGTAAGTCGCCGGCTGAAGCGCTTCAGCTCGGTGTCGGTGGGCAGCCGGCCCCAGATTACCAACCAGGCGGTTTCCACGAAGGTGCTGTGCTCGGCCAACTGCTCGATCGGGATGCCGCGATAGCGCAGGATGCCCTTGTCACCGTCGATATAGGTGATGGAGGACGTGCAGGAACCGGTATTGCCGTAACCGTCGTCCAGGGTGATGTAGCCGGTGCGGTCGCGCAGCGCGCTGACGTCGATCGCCAGCTCGTTTTCGGTTCCCTCGACGGTCGGCAAGTCGTGGAATTTTCCATCCAGTTCAATGCGGCACGTATGGCTCATGGCTTGGTCTCCGTTGGCGTGTGGGAATGGGGTGTGTGCACTTGGTTGTAGGGCATCCCGCCCAGGTTTCGAATTATAACGCGGCCAGCAGGGTTTAATACTCCGCGGCTTACCTGGGCGCCGCGCGCCGGTGCCGCCAGTACTCGACCACGGCCGGCGAGATCGACAGGACGATGATGGCCAGGATCACCAGGGTAAAATTTCGCTTGACGAACGGCAGATTGCCGAAGAAATAGCCGCCGTACAGAAACGAGGCGGTCCAGGCGATGGCTCCGGTCACGTTGTAGAACAGGAAGTGACGGTAAGTCATGTTGCCGGCGCCGGCCACGAACGGAGCGAAGGTGCGAACGATCGGCACGAAACGGGCGATGACGATGGTTTTACCGCCATGCCGCTCGAAAAACGCATGGGTACGGTCCAGATATTCCTGCTTGAGTACCCGTGCGTCGCGGTTGAACGCCTTCTCGCCGAAATAATGGCCAGCGGCGTAGTTGACCGTATCGCCGATGATGGCGGCGGCGGTCAGCAGCAGGAACAGGACGTGAATATTCATGGCGCTGTCCGCCAGAGCGGCCAGCGCGCCCGCCGCGAACAACAGCGAATCACCCGGCAGGAACGGAGTGACCACCAGGCCGGTTTCGCAGAACACGATCAGGAATAGAATGCCGTAGAGCCAGCCGCCATACTGGTTGGCCAGTTCGGCCAGGTGGCGGTCGAGATGCAGGAAGAACGAAAACAGGTCGGAGAGAAAGTCCATGGGGCAAGTTGATCATTTCAAGGTAGCGATTAACGGGAAAATGGCCAATAATTTCCTAGTGGGGTGGTGTGGGATTCTGTCGGGTCCTTCAATCGGCGCAGTTGCACCAGAGTTCCATGTCTATCGGCTGGAAGGGAAGATAGCCGCCGCGCCGCAGTGGGGTTTCGATCTCGGGCGGCCAATGCAGCAGCTCCACTTCCCAAGGGTTGATTTTCGCGCCGGTGGCGTTTACTAGCACCGGTTTATCGCTTCCGTTTGGAATTCGTAACGCGAGGCGATGGAAAGCATGACCGACGCGGGCGAAAATGACGCCAGGGGCGATGGGGTGCAGGGCAGGGGTCGAGGCGTCGGCCGGGTTCATGGCGTGCTCCGCGTGGTGGATCGGAGCGGTCACTATACCGGAATCCACGCCGTCCGGTCCGACCCGGCGGCATGAGCAATGGGTGATCCTTCAAGATCTCATGCCGAAGCCCGATCCATACGAAATGCATTAGGAGGTCAAAATCGTGCAAATTCAACCATGGCGCCCAGCCGGGGCGGTCGGCGATCGGGTACGGCGCTGGCTGGCGGTGCTGGGAATGAGCGGGGGGTTGTTGGTGGGGGGGCTGGCGCAGGCTGCCTGGACGGCGGCGTCGAAGCCCGATCCCCTGACCCGCCAGTCAAGCTGCCTGGTCAGTAGCGACCCGCAATCGACTCCCGACGGCTACGGCACCACGCCGGTGTCCCTGGTTTTCGACGGCGCCAGGCTGCTGGTGGTCACCGAATCGGAACTGGATTCCTCGTTCGCCGATCTGCAACTGGTGATCGACAAGAATCCACCGATTCGCTCCGCCGAAATCGCTCGCAACAAGATGGCTCTGGTATTCGGCCGGGACCTGCCGGATCTGGTCCGCCAGTTGCGGACCGGGCGCCAGGCGGTCGTTTATCTGCGATTCTGGCCGACCTGGCCGGCGACCGAGTCGTTCGCGATCCCGTTCAGCCTGGTTGGTTTCAGCAAGGCGCAGGATGCCATGGATCATCACTGTCAGCCGCCATCCGGACCTGGCCGGCCGGCCAATTGATCCTGACCCTTACCCACCGAAGTTGGAGGAGCCCATCCATGGGTTTGCGCACGAAATTCAATCTGGTGTTGCTACTGGCTTTCGCGCTCGGCATGGCGCTGGCGGCATACCTGTCCGACCGTATTCTGAAGAACAACGCCCGCGAGGAAGTGATTCAGAACGCGCGCATCATGGTCGAAAGCGCGCTGGGCGCCCGCGCCTACACCGCCGAGCAGATCAAGCCGCTGCTGACCTTGCAGATGAAACGGCAGTTCCTGCCGCAGACGGTTTCGGCCTACGCGGCCGGGCAAAGCTTCAAGGCGCTGCGCGGCAAGTTCCCCGAATACACTTACAAGGAAGCGGCGCTCAATCCCACCAATCCCAATGACCGGGCCAGCGACTGGGAGGCGGACATCATTCAGGAATTTCGCAACAATCCCACACGCAACGAACTGATCGTCGAGCGGGATACGCCCACCGGACGAATGCTCAATCTGGCCCGGCCGCTGGGCATCTACGACGAAGGTTGCCTGACCTGCCACGGTAAGGTCGAGGACGCGCCCAAGACCATGACCGACATTTACGGGGTCAACAACGGCTTCGGTTGGAAGCTGAAGGAGATCGTCGGCGCGCAGGTGATCACGGTGCCGATGTCGGTGCCCCTGGAGCGGGCGCGGCAAGCCTTCACCACGTTCCTGATGCTGCTGGGCGGAGTTTTCATGCTGCTGCTGGTGCTGCTTAACATCCTGCTGCATTTCGTGGTGATCCGGCCGGTGACGCGGATGGCCGACATCGCCAACGAGGTTAGCCTGGGCAAGCCGGACGTGCCGGAATATGTCAAGCCCGGTTCGGACGAAATCGCCTCGCTGTCGCAGTCGTTCAGCCGGATGCGGCTTAGCCTGGAAAACGCCATGAAGATGCTGGGCGAGTGAGGCGGGATGAGCGCCAGCGGCGACATCAGCGTCACGCTGCCGCCACGCATCGGCCGTTATCGGGTGACCGGCCTGCTGGGCCGCGGCGCCATGGGCGTGGTCTATCTGGGCCACGATACCGCGATCGATCGCCCGGTCGCGATCAAGACCATCCATCGCCGTCTGTTGCAGGGCGCGGAAGGCGTCGAGTGGCTGGCGCGGTTCCAGCGTGAGGTGCGGGCCGCCGGCCGCTGCTTGCATCCCAATATCGTCACGGTGTTCGAGTACGGCGAGGAAGAGAACGCGCCCTATATCGTCATGGAGTACGTGCAGGGACGGGAGTTGCGCGATTACCTGAAGGAACGCAAGCCGCTGCCGCTGACCAATGCCGTGGCGGTGATCATCCAGGTGCTGCGGGCTCTCGGTCATGCCCACGCTTCCGGCGTGGTGCATCGCGATATCAAACCTGGCAACATCATCCTGCTGGCGGACGGGCAGGTGAAGGTGACCGATTTCGGCATCGCCCGACTGGAAACCGGTATCGGTCTGACCCAGAACGGAATGGCGGTGGGTACGCCCGGCTATATGGCCCCCGAGCAATTCCGGGGTGAGGAGGCCGACCGGCGCACCGATCTCTACGCCGCCGCCGTGGTGCTGTTTGAGCTGTTGACTGGTGTGCGGCCCTTCGACGGGCGCAACGCCAGCGAGATGATGTATCAAGTGCTCAATGAACCGCCACGCCAGGCTACCGTTTTGAATCCCCAGGTGCCGTCAGGGCTGGAAGCGGTCTTGAGCCGAGCGCTGGCCAAGGCGCCGAACGACCGGTTTCAGGATGCCAGCGCGTTCATCGCTGCCCTGGAAGGGCTGAGACTGGTGGAACGCGAGGCGGCCGGCGGTTCCACCTTGGTCCAGGTGAAGCCGGTCCAGGCGCCCGAGCCGCCGCCGCCGAGCACGCCGCCCGGTTGGGATCCGGTTTTGCTGGAGCGGGCCGAGCGCTGGCTGACCGAGATTCTGGGGCCGGTCGCAAGAGTGTTGGTGCGCCGAACCGCGCTTCAGGTCGGCAATCCGGCCGAGCTGGTTCAGCAGTTGATGGCGGCGATTCCTGGCGAGCCGGATCGCCTGTTGTTTCAACGACGAATGCGAACGGTGTTGGATGGCACCGCGGGCAGCCTGGGTCCGGCGACCGGTGCTTCGGTGATGGGTAGCCAGATGAGCGGGTCGCTGGGGTCGTTCGAGCAGTCCGTGTTGGAGGCCGCCCGGCGGGATTTGGCGGTCTATCTGGGGCCCATCGCCAAGGTACTGGTCAAACAGATCGCCGCCAAGGCCCGGACATCCCAGGAATTGTATCAGCGGCTGGCCGAGCATATTCCAATCGCTGCCGACCGAGCGGCCTTCCTCAAGCGCATGCCGTCGGATCCCGCCGGCTGATCCTCCTGTTGTTTCTGGGATATTCCATCTCCAGTTCCGAAAGATATTCAGTTGGTCAGTGAATCTTCGTGAGTTATCCACAGAAGCTGTGGATAACTTTTGGCGTCGGATCGGAGCGGGAATGGCGGAGCTTGAAAAATCGTGGGGTTGTTATCGTGGACAGGTATTGAATAAAAAGTGAGCGATGCTGATGTGCTTGTGCAGCATTGTCAGTTGTATTCTACTTCATAAATGTATTTTTATACCATCATCTTAATTTTTCACTCAAATATTACCATCAACATCGATATCCCAACTCAAATGATGCCGCCGCGCGGTCTCGCGATGCCGAACGTCATCCTCGGTATGCAGGTACCGGCTGGTCGTACCGAGCGTAGCATGACCCAAATTGTCACGCACATGACGTAGATCGAGATTGCCGTCAGCCATGCGTGAGCCAGCCGTGTGGCGCAACCAATGTGTCGAGGCCCGTTCCAGCCGTTTGGCCTGCTCCAGCCGATCCGGCTCGGTGGCGCGCAGTCGCTCGGCCGCACGCGCGAATATGGTCTTGACAATCAGATGCACCGCCGCGCGAGTCAGCGGGCGGCACTGGCGACCGATGGGAAGCAGCAGTGGCGTGGGCTCACCGGGTTGTGGCAGAGACGGTAGATTTCGAGACTGGCGGTAGCGGACCAGTTCCTCCAGCAACTCGTCGGTTACCGGCACCAGCCGGACTTTGCCCCCCTTGCCGACGACTTCCAGCCACCAATATTCTCGACCATCCTGGTTGATGCGTTGGAGAAACTGGCCCATGGTGCCGCCGGCCACCTCTGAAATCCGCAAGCCACAGAGATACAATAATGAAAACAACCAGCGGACGCGGTGGTAGTGCGCGTGATCACGACATGTCCCTTGTGGGAGCGACTCGATGGTGGCTTTGACCACAGCCCACAAGTCATTGGTCAGGTAACGGGTGACGTGAGGTGAGGCAAGACGGGTTCGCCGACGTGAAAGCGCCAGGGGGTTGCCAACCAGATAACCCGCGGTGACCAGCCAGGAAAATAGTGTATTCAGCACAATCATCGCCTGGCGCTGGCTGGCGGGAGAAAGTGGGCCGGAAAATGGTCGCCAGCGGTGATCCTGGCGACCGGCCCGGTGATTTGTGGGCATGATCCACCGTTCGGGTGGGTGTGGGTTGGCCAGAAAGCATTGATAACGCAGCAAGTCTTCCTGGGTGAGGGAGGAAAGCGGCTTGCCAAGCTCCACCAGGGCCCATAACAATAGTCGTTCGGCTTCCTTACGGTAGTTCTGAAAGGTCGTGAGTGTATCCGCATAGCGAGCTAGCCAGATCCGGATGGCTTCGGGGTCGGTACGGGCGGCGATTTGTGCTTGAGTTGTCGTGGCGCGGTTGCGGTTGCTGCCCATGCTGCCGTCCAGGTTGGGGGGTAGGTCAAGTACTGGAGCACTTCCCCCAAGCAGGTTGGGTAGAGTTAGAGGTAGAGATGGTTCTGGCGATTGCGTGAGATGAGGTTTGGCGGGCATGATGCATTGTCGTTTGAGAAGATCGTTTCGTAGCTTAAAGATTCTCGACATTATTTCCGTAATGTCAAATTTAAGCCTTCTCACCGCTAATTTATTATGATTACGTGTTATGTAATTTTTAAGAATTGTGAGCTTTGAAGGCAGGTTGACGTCTGTGTTGTTGGGTCTGATAAGATGATGATATAAAATGAAAACTACCAATTGCCCGTCTTGCGGAGCCACAATCGACTTTCAATCCGCCATCTCCATCCTGACCGTGTGCGCCTATTGCAAAAGCACGTTGATCCGTCACGATCTGGAGCTGGAAAACATCGGCAAGATGGCGGAGCTATTGCCGGACTCCTCCCCAATCCAGCTTGGAACCGAGGGAATCTACCGCAAGAACCGCTTTACCGTCATCGGACGCATCCAGCTACATTACAGCCAAGGGATTTGGAACGAATGGTATCTTTCATTCGACAATCAGCGCGGTGGCTGGCTAGGCGAAACCCTGGGCAATTACGCGATTACCTTCCTGATCCGGCCGCCAGAACCGTTACCCTCCCTTTCGGCATTGCGCGCCGGCCAGACCGTGACCCTGAAAGGCCGCGCGTTTCAGGTCGCCAACATCGAAACCGCCCGCTGCGTCGCCGGCGAGGGTGAATTGCCGATCCGGGTGGGCGCCGGCTACGACGCGCCGGTGGTGGACTTGCAAGCCGCCGGGGATGCGTTCGCCACCCTGGATTACAGCGAAACACCACCGTTGGTATTCATCGGCGAGCAAGTCCGGTTCGACGATCTAAAGCTGACCCGGCTGCGGGAAATCCGGCCAGCCGGCTGGGAACCCGACACCGGCATCCAGGCCCAAGCCTTTCAATGCCCCGGTTGTGGCAGTTCCCTGACCATCCGTGCCAAGGGTCAAACCGAAACCCTGGCCTGCGGGACTTGCGGCTCCATCATCGACATCACGGACGAGAACTTTCGCATCCTCTCCACCTTCAAGGCCAGGATCAAACACGAGCCGCCGATCCCGCTGGGCGCCCGCGGCCAATTCGAGGACACCGAATTCGAGGCCATCGGTTACCTGCGCCGGGGCGTGACGGTGGAGGGCATGGATTACGAATGGAGCGAAACCCTGCTGTTTCAGCGGGAACGCGGATTTCGCTGGCTGGTGGAGTACAACGGCCACTGGAGCCTGGCCCAGACCCTCGCCTGGCCGCCATTAGTCACCGGTTATGGCGCGCATGGCCGAGCTTCCCACCAAGGGCGGACGTATCGGCATTTCCAAACCGCCAAGGCCAGGGTCAGCTATGTGCTGGGCGAATTCTACTGGCGCGTGCAAGTCGGCGAATTTTGCGAGATTCGGGACTACATCGCGCCGCCCCATCAATTGAGCTTGGAACTTACCGACAAGGAGGCCATCTGGTCGCGGGCCGAATACATCGAGCCCGAAGCGGTCAAGGCCGCGTTCTCGCTGGAATCGCCGCTGCCCGCGCGCATCGGGGTCGGCGCCTGCCAACCCTCGCCTTACGAGGCCCAGCAACCCCGGTTCCGGCGGTTGCGCTGGCTGTTCCTGGGCGCGCTGCTGCTGGGTCAGGCCGCAACCATCGTTTTTTCCTCCGACCAGCGCGTTCACCAGCAAACCTTCATCTTCAGCCCCGACACCAGGGACAAGACGCTGACCAGCGAGCCGTTCGCGCTGAGCGGACGCGATTCCAACCTCGTTATCCGCGCCGACACCAACCTTGACAACAACTGGATCTATCTCGATCTGACGCTGATCGAACGCGATGCCGGCGCTCATTATTCCATCGGCCGCGAGATCGGCTATTACCAGGGCGTGGACGAAGGCGAACGGTGGTCGGAGGGTGACGCCAGCGATGAGGCCGTGCTGTCCGAAATCCCCGCCGGCATCTACTATTTGAGTGTCGAGGGCGAACTGCCTCCGTCTTCGCCGACCGTGACCTGCACTCTGACGGTGTTTCGCGACGTGCCGAGTTGGAGCAACTTTTTCCTGGCGCTGCTAGGCTTGTTGATCGTACCGCTCATTCTTCGCTGGCGGGCGCGCGCCTTCGAGCGCGTCCGCTGGGCGGAAAGCGACCATGGACCTTCCGGCAAGGATTAAGCGACCGCCCGACGAGGATGAATCACCCATCAACCTGGAGAGCCTTGACTTGTGCTTTACCGCGGCTATCTGATCAGCGGCATCCTGATCCTGGCACTGTTCGCCACCGCGCAGTACCGGGGCTGGAGTATCTTTAGCGCTAGCGAGGCGAAAACCCCGCCGGGCGCCACGCGAGGCATTTATCACAAATAACATGCAAGAACACGATCCACGGACTGGGGCCGAAGGTTCGGCTCCCCTTTACTACATCGGCGTGGGCGCCTCGGCCGGCGGACTGGAGGC
>JARSSO010000045.1 GCA_029624765.1 Candidatus Contendibacter sp.
GTTATTTACATAAATATCATATGGTTACCGGTACCGGCAAAAACCAGAGAGCCATTTTTTTATTTCCTCGGTCAGGCTGTTTTGTGATCTATGAGATGCAACCGTTCTATCAATGAGTCGGTAGTTCTACCCATCGAATGATCGGAACCTTCCTTTGAAAAAGGGGATTTCCATCATTCGATACGCGGAACCGCCCATTTTGACTGTTGCCTGGCAAGCCGGAATGAAGCCGTGGGATCCGGTGAACGAAGGAAACCGCATCCTGCGGCGCGACTCGGTAAAAGCGGTAAACTGTCGTCCCGATCAGCCCCGTAGACGACGGGAGAACCGCCCCGTGGAAAACCATCATTCCATCATCTTCCGCAGCGGCCTGACCATGGGCGGCATCGTCCTGCTGGCGTTGCTGAGCATGGTCAGTTCGGTGTTCATCGCCGAATCCAGCAAGGGCGACGCCGCCGCGATCAATCTGGCCGGCTCGCTGCGCATGCAGTCCTACCGCATCGCCACCCGCCTGCAAAATCCCGTCGGCGTCGAAGCCAGTCACGCCGAGGCGGTCGCCCAGGAAATCAGCGAATTCGAGCGCCGGCTGGAGCGACTCTGGCAAACCGGCGCGATCGCGCCGACGGAAAACAATTCCCAAAGCCAGACGCTCCGAACGATTGAATCGTTCTGGCGAGAGACCCTGAAACCGATCCTGAAAGCGGCCGCCGCCGGTCATTTCTCTTCCAGCGTCTACCTCAGTCAAGTGGATGACTTTGTGGCCAAGCTGGATGCCTTCGTCAAACTGCTGGCGCAGGACACCGAGGCCAAGATTCTGCTGCTGCGTCTGGTGCAGGGCATCGCGTTGTTCATGACCGTGGTGCTGATCTTCATCGCCATGCACCAGTTGCACACGGGCGTGGTGGCGCCATTGCGCGAACTGGTGGAACTGGCGCGCAAGGCGCGCGGTGGCGATCTGTCGGTTCGGGCCAGCCATGTCGGCAACGACGAACTGGGCGTGCTGGGCCACGCCTTCAATCTGATGGCGGCCGATCTGTCGGCGATGTACGCCGATCTGGAAACGCGGGTCGAACAACAGACCCAGGCGCTGCGTCTGAGCAACCGCTCGCTGGAGTTGCTGTACCACACCGCCCGGCGGCTTGGTGAATCAGCCCCCGACGAAGCGACCTACCGCGCGCTGCTGGCGGAAATCGAAAAGCTGACCGGCATGGGCTCGGTCACGCTCTGCCTGATGTCCCCCGTCGCCCGTCAGGCCGCCCAGGTGTTCTCGGCCCGGCCACGGCCGACGACGATTCCTGCGTTTTGCACGCGCCCGAACTGCGACGCCTGCCTGGGCGATGGCGCCACCCATCCGCTCGACGCCGACAACGGGGCGGTCTCGATCCCGGTCAAGGATCAGGAGCAACAGTTCGGCGTCTTGATCGTCCGCAATCCTGGCCTGGAATCGGTCGCCGCCTGGCAATTGCCGCTGCTGGAGGCGGTGGCGCGCAATATCGCCACCGCGTTGCGGGCCAACGAGCAGACCGAGCACCGTCGGCGACTGGCGCTGCTGGAGGAACGCAACGCCATCGCTCGCGAGTTGCACGACTCCCTGGCGCAATCCCTGTCCTACCTGAAGATTCAGATCAGCCGCCTGCAAACCCTGCTCGGCGGCGCGGAACCGATCCCGGAAGTTCGCGTCATCGTCGCCGAGCTGCGCGAAGGTCTGAGCAGCGCCTACCGCCAGTTGCGGGAACTGTTGACCACCTTCCGCCTGAAGATGGAACATCCCCGGTTGGAAGACAGCCTGCGCGAGACGGTCGAGGAGTTCAGCCGGCGCGGTCGGCTGCCGGTCGAACTGGACTGCGCCGGCTGGCAGTGCGCGCTCAGCCCCAACGGGCAGGTTCACGTCATGCAGATCGTCCGGGAAGCCTTGAACAACGCGGTGCAGCACGCGCGCGCCAGTCGCATCGTGGTTCGGTTGCGTGGCCCGAGCGTGGGCGAGGCCATGGTCGGCATCAGCGACGATGGCGTGGGCTTGCCGGCTCAACCCGACCGGGAGCACCATTTCGGTCTTCACATCATGCGCGAGCGGGCGCGGCGCCTGGGCGGCCGACTGGAATTGCGCTCCCAGCCCACTGGCGGCTTGCTGGTGCGACTGCGGTTCCTGCCCGTCGCCCACCAGGAGGTGGCAACCGGGATCGAAGGCGAGGCCACCCATGCCTGACGAAATCCAGACGGTGTTGGTCATCGACGACCATCCGTTGATGCGGAAGGGAATCTTGCAACTCATCGCCATGGAGGATTCCCTGCGGGTGGTCGGCGAGGCCGGCAACGGTCATCAGGGGTTGGAATTGGCCCGACGACTTCAACCGGACTTGATCCTGTTGGATCTGAACATGCGCGGCCTGAGCGGCCTGGATACCCTGAAAGCTCTCAAGGCCGCCGATTTGGACGCCCGGGTGATCATCCTCACCGTTTCCGATCATGAGGACGACGTGGTCGCGGCGTTGCGAGCCGGCGCCGATGGCTACCTGCTCAAGGACATGGAACCCGAGGATGTCCTGGACAGCCTCAAGGTCGCGGCGCAGGGCCGGATGGCGCTCGGCGAACGAGTCGCCGAGATCCTGGCCGACGCCCTGCGCCACGAAAGCCAGCCCAGACCGGCGAACAGCGCCCGATTGACCGAGCGGGAACGGGATATCCTCTCGCTGATCGCCGTCGGCCACAGCAACAAGCTGATTGCCCGCGAGTTGAAAATCACCGAGGGCACGGTGAAGGTGCACGTCAAGCATCTATTACGCAAACTGGACCTGGCCTCGCGGGTCGAGGCGGCGATCTGGGCGGTCAAGCACGGCTTTTGCGGGTAACCAGACCAGCGCGGCCCCGAAAACCCGTGTAAACAGGCTGGATATTTTGAGATACCTCCACGGAGTTATCCATCCGCGCCGCAGCCTTTCCCCATTGAGCAACCTCCCTCAGAAAGTTATTAAAAGATAATCGGTTAGCTAAAAATAGCTGACTATCCCCAAGGGAATAGATTCCCGTTCCGACCCTCCAAAAGCAGGGGGAAAAACCTTGATGGACATCAAGGTTTAAGTCCCCGATGCGCGTAATATTGCACTCGCAGCATTTTCGCGAGGTCCGCAATGGCTACGCTCCAAAAAAAACAAATCTCCGTTCTGACCATGAACACCATGGCCTTCGCGGTGAATTTCGCCGTGTGGGTCATGTTTTCCGTGATTGGGATCAAGATCAAGGCCGAACTGAATCTCAACGAAACCGAATTTGGTCTGCTGGTCGCGACCCCGATCCTGACCGGCTCGCTGGTGCGCCTGCCGCTGGGCATCCTGACCGACCGTTACGGCGGACGGATCATCTTCTTCATTCAAATGCTCCTGGTGGCGATCCCCACCTGGTTGCTGTCCTACGCCACCCAATACTGGCAATACCTGGTGCTGGGCCTGTTCGTCGGCCTGGCGGGCGGTTCGTTCGCGGTCGGCATCGCCTACACCTCGGCCTGGTTCAGCAAGGAACGGCAAGGCACGGCGATGGGCATCTTTGGCGCCGGCAACGCCGGGTCTTCGCTGACCAAGTTCATCGCCCCGCTGATCATCGCCGGGTTCGGCGCCTGGCAGATGGTGCCCAAGGTCTACGCCGTCGCCCTGGTGGTCATGGCGATCCTGTTCTGGTTCTTCACCTACACCGATCCGTTGCACGAGAAAGGAGCGGATCAGAACCGCGCCCGTCCAAGCCTGGGCCAACAGTTGCTGCCGCTGATCGACCCGAGAGTGTGGCGCTTTGGCCTGGCCTACGCTTTCGTGTTCGGCGCCTTCGTGGCGCTGGCGCTGTGGCTGCCCAAATACTACGTCGGCGAATACGGTTTGCCGCTGGCCACCGCCGCGTTCCTGACCATCTTCTTCGATCTGCCTTCCGGCGCGATCCGCGCCCTGGGCGGCTGGGCCTCGGACAAATGGGGCGGCAACACCGTGACCTGGTGGGTGCTGTGGGTCAGCCTGATTTGCCTGTTCCTGCTCAGCTATCCGCCGACCACGATGACCATTCACGGCATCAAGGGCGACGTGTCGGTCAATCTGGGGATCGGCATCGTCCTGTTCACCGTGCTGGTGTTCGTGGTCGGTCTGGCGCAGGGCTTCGGCAAGGCCAGCGTCTATCGCAGCCTGGCCGATCACTACCCGGCCCAGATGGGCGTGGTGGGCGGCATCGTCGGCCTGATCGGCGGCCTGGGCGGCTTCGTGCTGCCGATCATGTTCGGCGTCGCCGCCGACGCCGTGGGCGTGCGCAGCAGTTGCTTCATGCTGATGTTCCTGCTGGTGGTGGTCACCATGATCTGGACCTGGGTGGCCGAGAAGAACGAGCGTGAGGAGATTTTGGCGCGGCACGCCGAGGTTCGCGCCGAACTGGCGGGGGCCGAACTGGTCGAGCGGACCCGTCGTCGCCCGCATCTGCTCGTCGACTGGCGGCCGGACGACGAGACGTTCTGGGAGCAGACCGGTCGGCGCATCGCCAGCCGCAACCTGTGGCTGTCGATGCCCGCCTTGCTGCTGGCCTTCGCGGTCTGGGTGGTGTGGAGCGTGATCGTGGTCGAACTGCCCCATGTCGGCTTCCAGTTTTCGCAAAACCAACTGTTCTGGCTGGCGGCGCTGCCGGGTTTGTCCGGTCCCTTCTTTCGAGCGCTGTATTCCTTCGTGGTGCCGATCTTCGGCGGGCGCAACTGGACCGTGTTCAGCACCGCGCTGTTGCTGTTGCCGACCCTGTGGATCGGGGTCGCGGTGCAGGACCCTAACACCAACTACGCGGTATTCGTGGTGATCGCCCTGCTGTGCGGGCTGGGCGCGGGCAATTTCTCGTCCAGCATGGCGAATATCAGCTTCTTCTTCCCGGAGCGACTGCAAGGGACGGCGCTGGGCTTGAATGGCGGCATCGGCAATCTCGGCGTCGGACTGGCCCAGTTGATCGTGCCTATCACCATCTACGGCGGGGCGTTGTGGATTTTGGGCGGCAGCGCGCAAAGCCATACCGACGGAGGGGCGACGACCCAAATCTGGGTGCAGAACGCCGGCTTCATCTGGGTGCCGTTCATCGTCGCCGCCTCGGTCGCCGCCTGGTTCGGCATGGACAATATCGCCACGGTCAAGGCCGGTTTCGCCGAGCAAATCGCCATTTTCCGCCACAAGCATCAATGGTTGATGAGTTGGCTGTACACCGGCACCTTCGGTTCGTTCATCGGCTTGGCCGCCGCGTTCCCGATGCTGGTCAACACCGAATTCCCGGCCGTGGACGCCTTCAAGTTCGCCTTCCTCGGCCCGCTGCTGGCGGCACTGGTCAGGCCGCTTGGCGGTTGGCTGTCGGATCGCATCGGCGGCGCGATCATCACTGGCTGGGTGTTCGCGGTCATGACGGCGGCGTCGCTGGGCGTGTTGCTGTTTCTGCCGGGAGCGAACGGTGGCGGCAACGTGACTGGCTTCGTGTTCATGTATCTGGTGCTGTTCGTCAGCGCGGGCGTCGGCAACGGCTCCACCTTCCGCATGATCCCGATCATTTTCCGCGGCCTGCGCCAGCGTCAGGTGCATGGGAAAGACCATGCGGCGCTGGAAGAAGCGTCGCGCCTGGCGGCGACCGAGGCCGCCGCCACCCTGGGGTTCAGCTCGGCGGTGGCGGCGTTTGGCGGCTTCTTCATTCCCATCGCCTACGGCGCGTCCATCGATCTGACCGGCGGCTATCAGGCGGCGCTGATCGTGTTCGCGCTGTTCTACCTCAGTTGCCTGTTCATCACCTGGCGCTGGTATGCCGGCAAGAACGTGGAAGCGCCGTGTTGATGAATTCCCCTCTCCCTTTGGGAGAGGGGTAGGGGTGAGGGTTGTTGCGTCCCCCTCACCCTAACCCTCTCCCCCAAGGGGGCGAGGGAACAATAAATTCCCTTTCCGCGACTGGAGCACGAAAACTATATGACCGAGCACAACCCCCGCACCTGGTTGAGTGCCTGGACCCCGGAAGACCCAGGGTTCTGGGAAAGCACCGGCAAGTCGCTGGCCTGGAAAACGCTGACCATCACCACCCTGAACCTGATCATGGCGTTCATCGTCTGGTTCGTGGTCAGCGCGCTGGTGGTGCGCCTGCCCAACGTCGGTTTCAAGCTGAGCGCAAACCAACTGTTCTGGTTGACCGCCATGCCCGGCCTGGCCGCCGGCATCCTGCGCACCATTCATACCTTCCTGGTGCCGATTTACGGCACCCGCCATGTGGTGACCTTCTCGACCCTGTCGCTGTTGATTCCGGCGCTGGGCTGGTTCTGGGCGGTGCAGAATCCCGCTACTCCTTACTGGATACTGCTGCTCCTGGCTTTCCTGGCCGGTCTGGGGGGCGGTAATTTCTCCTCGTTCATGCCCTCGACCAGCCTGTTCTTCCCCAAGCGCCTGCAAGGCACGGCGCTGGCGATTCAGGCCGGCATCGGCAATTTCGGGGTCAGCGTGGTGCAGTTCGTGACGCCGTGGATCATCGGTTTCGCCCTGTTCGGCACGCTGGCCGGCGATCCGCTGACCTTCACCAAGGGCGACGTGAGCAAGCCGATGTGGCTGCAAAACGCCACGCTGGTTTACGTGCCGTTCATCGTGGTGTTCGCCATCGCCGCCTGGTTCATGCTCAAGTCGGTGCCGGTGCGCGCCAACATCAAGGAGCAGTTCGACATCTTCGGCAACAAGCACACCTGGACGATGACCAGCCTGTACATCATGACCTTCGGCTCGTTTTCCGGGTTTTCCGCCACCTTCCCGCTGCTGATCAAGCAACTCTACGGCGGCTTGCCCGGCGGCCCGGACCCGCTGGCCTACGCCTTCTACGGCCCGCTGATCGGCTCCGCCGCCCGCGTCGTCGCCGGCCCGATTTCCGACAAGTTCGGCGGCGCCATCGTGACCCAGATTTCCGGTGTTGGCCTGCTGGCCTGTCTGATCGGCGTCACCCTGTACACCACGCCGACTTCGATGGAGCAATTCCCGATGTTCGTCGGGCTGATGCTGGGGGTGTTCTTCTTCACCGGCGTGGGCAACGCCAGCACCTTCAAGCAGATGCCGATGATCTTCGAACCGCGCCAGGCCGGCGGCGTGATCGGCTTCACCGGCGCGATGGCGGCGTTCGGGCCGTTCATCTGGGGTTCGCTGGTCGGCGCGTCGTTCGCCGCCACCGGATCGGTCAACGCTTTCCTGTACGGCCTGGTGGTTTTCTACGTCGTCAACGTGGGGATCAACTGGTGGTTCTACGCCCGGAGCGGGGCGGAGAAACCGTGCTGATTATTTCTCCCCTCTCCCCGTGGGAGAGGGACGGGGGTGAGGGCGCGCGTTACCCCCTCACCCTAACCCTCTCCCCCAAGGAGGCGAGGGAACCCTTGAAGCGAGGTCAATTGCGATGAGTCACTTTCTCGACCGGCTGAATTTCTTCAAGAAAGTCACCGATACTTTTTCCGGCGAGCACGGCGTCGTCACCAACGAGGACCGCGGCTGGGAAGACGCCTACCGCGCCCGCTGGCAGCACGACAAGGTCGTGCGCTCCACCCACGGCGTGAACTGCACCGGCTCGTGTAGCTGGAAAATCTACGTCAAGAACGGCCTGGTCACCTGGGAAACCCAGCAGACCGACTATCCGCGCACCCGCGACGATCTGCCCAACCACGAGCCCCGCGGCTGTCAGCGCGGCGCGTCCTATAGCTGGTATCTGTACAGCGCCAACCGGGTGAAATACCCGATGGTGCGCGGGCGGCTGCTCAAGCTGTGGCGCGAGGCGCTGGCCGAAAAGAAAGACCCGGTGGATGCTTGGGCTTCCATCGTCGAGGATTCCGCCAAGGCGACCGAATACAAGAGCAAGCGCGGCCTGGGCGGCTTCGTCCGCGCCACCTGGGACGAGGTCAACCAGATCATCGCCGCCGCCAACGTTTACACCACCAAGCAGTACGGCCCGGATCGGATTTACGGCTTCTCGCCGATTCCGGCGATGTCGATGGTGTCCTACGCCGCCGGTTCCCGCTATTTGTCGCTGATCGGCGGCGCCTGCGGTTCGTTCTACGACTGGTACTGCGACCTGCCGCCCGCCAGTCCGATGATCTGGGGCGAGCAGACCGACGTGCCGGAATCCGCCGACTGGTACAACTCCACCTTCCTGATGATGTGGGGTTCCAACGTCCCGCAGACCCGCACCCCGGACGCTCATTTCATGACCGAAGTGCGCTACAAGGGTGCCAAGACGGTGGTGGTCTGCCCGGACTATTCGGAAGCGTCGAAATTCGCCGACATCTGGCTGCACCCCAAGCAGGGCACTGACGCCGCCGTGGCGATGGCGATGGGCCACGTCATCCTGCGCGAGTTTTATCTCGACGGGAAGTCGGAATACTTCACCGACTACGTCCGTACCAAGACCGATTTTCCGGTGCTGGTGCTGCTGGAACAGCGGGCGGATGGCAGCTACTTCAACGGCCGCTTCCTGCGCGCCTCCGATTTGGCTGGCAACGCCGAACAAGCCAACAATCCCGAGTGGAAGACCCTGGCCTTCGACGAGAACAGCGGCCAGTTGATCGTCCCGAACGGCTCCATCGGCTTCCGCTGGGGCGAAAAGGACGGCATGGTCGGCAAATGGAACCTGGAGCCGAAGGAGTCGCTGACCGGCGCGGAAACCCAGTTGCGGCTGTCGGTGAACGACATCAAGGACGAGGTGGTTCCGGTCGCGTTCCCCTACTTCGGCTCGACCCAGCACCCGCATTTCGCCTGCACCAGCCACGATCCGATCCAGGTCCGCAACGTGCCGGTGAAGAAAGTGAAGCTGGCGAACGGTTCCGAAGCGCGAGTCGCCACGGTGTACGACCTGACCCTGGCCCAGTACGGTCTGGATCGGGGCTTGGGTGGCGGCAACGTCGCCAGCACCTACGACGACGACGTGCCCTACACCCCGGCCTGGCAGGAAAAAGTGACCGGCGTGCCGCGCGCCCAGATCGTCGCGGTCGCCCGCCAGTTCGCCGAGAACGCCGACAAGACCCACGGCAAGTCGATGATCATCATCGGCGCGGCGATGAACCACTGGTATCACATGGACATGAACTACCGGGGCGTCATCAACCTGCTGATGATGTGCGGCTGCGTCGGCCAGAGCGGCGGTGGCTGGTCGCACTACGTCGGCCAGGAGAAACTGCGCCCGCAGACGGGTTGGACCGCGCTCGCCTTCGCGCTGGACTGGCACCGTCCGCCCCGGCACATGAACTCCACCTCGTTCTGGTACATCCACAGCAGCCAGTGGCGGCACGAGAAGCTGGCGATGACCGAGGTGCTCTCGCCGCTGGCCGATCCGCAACAATGGCAGGGCACGCAGATCGACTACAACGTGCGCTCGGTGCGGATGGGCTGGCTGCCCAGCGCCCCGCAACTCGACCAGAATCCGCTGGCGGTCGCGAAAGCAGCGGCGGCGGCGGGCCAGGAACCGGTGCCCTACGTGGTCCAGAATCTGAAATCCGGCAAGCTCGGTTTCGCCTTTGAGGACCCGGACCATCCGGCTAACTTCCCGCGCAATCTGTTCGTGTGGCGCTCCAACCTGCTCGGCTCCTCCGGCAAGGGTCACGAGTATTTTCTCAAGTACCTGCTGGGTACGACCCACGGCGTGCAGGGCAAGGACCTGGGCGAGGAAGGCGGCGAGAAGCCGCTGGAAGTGAAATGGCGCGACGCGGCCCACGGCAAGCTCGATCTGCTGGTGACGCTGGATTTCCGCATGTCTACCACTTGCCTGTACTCCGACATCGTGCTGCCGACCGCGACCTGGTACGAGAAGAACGACCTCAACACCAGCGACATGCACCCGTTCATCCACCCGCTGAGCGCGGCGGTGGACCCGGCCTGGGAAGCGCGGACCGACTGGGACATTTTCAAGGGTATCGCCAAGGCGTTCTCGGAAACCTGCCCCGGCCATCTTGGCGTGGAGAAGGACATCGTCGCCCTGCCGACCCTGCACGACACCCCGACCGAACTGGCGATGCCGGACGTGAAGGATTGGAAGAAGGGCGAATGCGACCTGATTCCCGGCAAGACCGCGCCCAGCCTGATCGTGGTCGAGCGCGACTATCCCAACACCTACAAGAAGTTCACTTCGGTCGGCCCGCTATTGGACAAGCTCGGCAACGGCGGCAAGGGCATCAGTTGGAACACCGAGCACGAGGTCGAAGCGCTGGCGACGCTGAATTACACCGTGTTGGAAGACGGTGTTTCCAAGGGTCGGCCACGCATCGAGACCGACATCGACGCCGCCGAAATGATCATGATGCTGGCCCCGGAAACCAACGGCCACGTGGCGGTGAAAGCCTGGGCGGCACTGAGCAAGATCACCGGCCGCGACCATAGCCATTTGGCTCTGCCGAAGGAGCACGAGAAGATCCGGTTCCGCGACATCGTCGCCCAACCGCGCAAGATCATCTCCTCGCCGACCTGGTCCGGTCTGGAAGACGAGAAGGTCAGCTACAACGCCGGCTACACCAACGTCCACGAGCTGATTCCGTGGCGCACCGTGACCGGCCGCCAGCAGTTTTATCAGGATCACGCCTGGATGCTGGGCTTCGGCGAGGCGATGTGCGCCTACCGGCCGCCGGTGGACATGAAGACGGTCGAACCGATCATCGGCAAGAAGCCGAACGGCAACAAGGAGATCGTCCTGAACTTCATCACCCCGCACCAGAAGTGGGGCATCCACAGCACCTACACCGACAACCTGCTGATGCTCACCCTGTCGCGCGGCGGCCCGATCATCTGGATTTCCGAGGTGGACGCCAAAAAGGCCGGCATCGAGGACAACGACTGGATCGAAGCCTACAACATCAACGGCGCCATCGCCGCTCGCGCCGTGGTCAGCCAGCGGGTGCCGGAAGGCATGTCAATGATGTACCACGCCCAAGAGAAGATCGTGAACACGCCCGGCTCCGAAATCACCGGCACGCGGGGCGGCATTCACAACTCGGTGACGCGGGCCGTGCTGAAACCGACCCACATGATCGGCGGCTACGCCCAGCAGAGCTACGGCTTCAACTACTACGGCACCGTCGGCTGCAATCGCGACGAGTTCATCATCGTCCGCAAGATGGCCAGGATCGACTGGATGGACGACGAAATCCCCCCGGCTTCGCCACCCCCCTTTGAAAAAGGGGGGTCAGGGGGGATTTCTCACGACGCCAAGGCCACGGTTTAAGGAGTGTCCATCATGAAAGTACGCGCGCAAATCGCCATGGTCCTGAACTTGGACAAGTGCATCGGCTGCCACACCTGTTCGGTGACCTGCAAGAACGTCTGGACCAGCCGCGACGGCATGGAATACGCCTGGTTCAACAACGTCGAGACCAAGCCCGGCGTCGGTTATCCCAAGGAATGGGAGAATCAGGACAAGTGGAACGGCGGCTGGAAACGGCGCAAGGACGGCAAGATCGAACCGAAGCAGGGCGGCAAGTGGAAGATTCTGTCCAACATCTTCGCCAATCCCGACCTGCCCGCCATCGACGACTACTACGAGCCGTGGGACTACGACTACGCGCATTTGCAAAACGCGCCCGAGTCGAAAGCCATGCCCACCGCCCGGCCGCGCTCCGCCATCAGCGGCGAACGGATGGAGAAAATCCACTGGGGGCCGAACTGGGAGGAAATCCTCGGCACCGAGTTCGCCAAGCGCTCGAAGGACTACAACTTCGAGAGCGTGCAGAAGGACATCTACGGCGAGTTCGAAAACACCTTCATGATGTACCTGCCACGCCTGTGCGAGCATTGCCTGAATCCGGCTTGCGTCGCCTCCTGCCCCAGCGGCGCGATCTACAAGCGCGAAGAGGACGGCATCGTCTTGATCGATCAGGACAAGTGCCGGGGCTGGCGGATGTGCGTGTCCGGCTGCCCGTACAAGAAGATTTACTACAACTGGAACACCGGTAAGTCGGAGAAGTGCATCCTCTGCTACCCGCGCATCGAGTCCGGCCAGCCGACGGTCTGCTCGGAAACCTGCGTCGGTCGCATCCGCTATCTGGGCGTGCTGCTGTACGACGCCGACAAGATCGAACAGGCCGCCAGCGTCGCCGACGAGAAAAGCCTGTATCAGGCGCAACTCGACATGTTCCTCGATCCCTTCAGCCCGCTCGTGCAGGCCGAGGCGCGCAAAGCCGGCATTCCCGAGGCGTGGCTCGAAGCGGCCCAGGAGTCGCCGATCTACAAGATGGCCATCGACTGGAAGATCGCCTTCCCGCTGCATCCCGAATACCGCACCCTGCCGATGGTCTGGTACGTGCCGGCGCTGTCGCCGATCCAGGCCCGCGCCGAGGCCGGCCAGATCGGCATGAACGGCATCATCCCCGATGTTGGCTCGCTGCGGATTCCGCTGAAGTATCTGGCGAACCTGCTGACCGCCGGCGACGAACAGCCGGTCAAGCTGGCGCTGGAACGGATGCTGGCGATGCGCGCCTACATGCGGGCGAAAGTGGTGGACGGCGAGGCGAAGGAAGACGTGCTGAAAGCGGTCAACCTGCGCATCGACCAAGTGGAGTCGATGTACCGCTATCTCGCCATCGCCAATTTCGAGGATCGCTTCGTCATCCCGACCTCGCACCGCGAATACGCCAGCGCGACCTACGACGCTCTCGGCGAACGCGGCGGCTGCGGTTTCAGCTTCGGCAACGGCTGCTCGCCGGGCACCGACAAGACCAACCTGTTCGGCGGCAAGAAGGTGACCGCGCGCCGGGCGATTCCAATCAAGGTGGAGCCGCCGACCAAAGCCTGAACCGCGCAAACTCCCCTCTTCCACTGGGAGAGGGGTTGGGGTGAGGGTGTTTGGATCGGACGCATATACGAGGTGGGTGGAACGATGAAAACCCTGAAAGTCCTGTCGGCCCTGCTGTGTTATCCGCAAGCGGACATGCAAGCCGCGCTGGGTGAAATGGCGGACGTGCTGGATCGGGAAAAGCTGTTGCCGGAGCGGGAACGGCGGGCGCTACAAGCGTTCATGAACCGGCTGGAGCAAACCGATCTGATGGAGTTGCAAGAGCGGTACGTGGCGACCTTCGACCGGGGTCGCGCTTTGTCGCTCCACCTGTTCGAGCACGTTCACGGCCAATCGCGGGATCGCGGCCAAGCGATGGTCAACCTGTTGGACGTGTACCGCCGGCACGGCTTCGAACTCGACGCTCGGGAGTTACCCGACTACATCCCGCTGTTTCTGGAGTATCTGGCGCAGCGTCCGACGGGCGCGGCGCTGGATACGCTGGCCGACGCGATGCACGTCATGGCGCTGATCGGCGCGCGGCTGGCCGAGCGCGGCAGCGACTATCGCGCGATCTTCGACGCCCTCGCCGCGCTGGTCGGCGAACCGGCGGACATCGCGGACATCCGCCGCCAGGTCGCCACCGAGGGGCCGGATCAAACCGTAGTGAACATGGACAAGATTTGGGAAGAGGAAGCGGTCACCTTCCTGGCCAATCGGGAAGGTTGCTCCGCCAGCCGCATGGGTTCTCGCGAGGCGCAGCTGGTGCGTTGGACGCCCCGGCCCGGTCCGACGCAACAGCCCGCTCGTTCCCTATGAAAACAGCTCCCCTCGCCCCTTGGGAGAGGGGTTGGGGGTGAGGGTGCTTTTCCAGCATTCGAGGTCACGATCATGAATTATTTCGATACCCTGTTCTTTGGCGTCTACCCCTACCTGGCCGGCGCGGTGTTCCTGCTCGGCAGCCTGGCGCGGTTCGACCGCGACCAGTTCACCTGGAAGGCGCATTCCAGCCAGATGCTCAGCAACAAGAACATGCGGCTGGCCAGCAACCTGTTTCACGTCGGCATCCTGCTGCTGTTCCTCGGCCATTTCGTCGGGCTGCTGACCCCGCCGGAAATCTTCCACGCTTTCGGCGTCTCCGCCGGCGCCAAGCAAGTGCTCGCCATCGTCGCCGGCAGCATCGCCGGAATCATGTGCTTCGTCGGGCTGACGATACTGGTGCAGCGGCGGCTGACCGATCCACGCGTGCGCGCCAACAGCACCCGGATGGACATCTTCATCCTGCTGCTGCTGTACGCTCAACTGATTCTCGGTCTGCTGACCATCCCGGTGTCGCTGATGCACCTGGACGGCCACAACATGCTGAATCTGATGGGATGGGCGCGGAACATCGTGACGTTCGATCCGGTGGAAGCGGTCATGGCCGTGAGCGGGATCGGCTTCCTGTTCAAACTGCACATCTTCCTCGGCCTGACCGTGTTCCTGGTGTTCCCGTTCAGCCGGCTGGTGCACATCTGGAGCGCGCCGGTCACCTATCCGGTCCGGCCGTATCAGGTGGTGCGGCAGCGTTGATTGGGATAAGGACGAGTTCCATTCGATGAAAGGGGGATGAAAGGGGCTGGACGCGGATCGAGAGGCGTTTTGGCATAGCCGATAACTCGCTAGGCTATTTCCAGCAAAGACCTTACCGACATCTCGTTCCCACGCTCCAGCGTGGGAACGCCGTTCGGGCCACTCCAGCCGCCCACGACGCCCGCGGCATCGGGACGGTTGGGGCTCCCACGCTGGAGCGTGGGAGCCAGGCCATCCCAGCCAGACCTAGCGGTAATCGTCCCGGTACGGGCGCGGCGGCGGCCTTGCGAACCCGTCATCCTCATCGTATCGCGCCGCGGATCCTCGCTGCGAGACCGTGTTGCCGCCCCGGTGGCGGTCGGACCAGCGGTCGCGGCGTTCGACTCGAACCTCCTGACAACCATCCCCCGGCTGGCAGCGCCCCGTCCAGCGCCCCACGGTTTGGTCGGCGGCCTCCAAACCCCGCCGCACTTCCTTGCCGACCGTGGCGCTGGCGCGGCTGAAGAAGTTGCCGACCTCGGCGGCGGTCCGACCGGCGTCATCCCGAAGCTGAGTCATCGAATCGGCGGATCGCGCGGGAGAAGTTGCCGAACGGGAGGGTGGCCTGGGTTCGGCGCGCGCCACGGCGGGCGCTGGGCGCGCGGTCGAAGCGGCGGTGCTGGATCGGCTAACCAATTCGATGGGCGGTTGCGCTGGCGGAGCCGACTGCGGGCGCGACTCCAGCCGGATCGGCGGCAGAGTGGGCGTCGATTCAGCACGCGATTCCAGTTTGATCGGCGGCAGGACGGGCACCGGTTCGGAACGTGACGCAACCCGGCTCGGCGATCCGGGGCGAGCGACCGAATCGGCGGGTTTGGAAGCCGGTTTTGGCGTTGTCGGCGGGCGCGATGCGACGCTGGGAACTGGCCGCGCCCGGTCAGCCGGATGAGACGAACCATTATCACGCGGCGTGGTCCGGGCCGTGACTGGCGGACGTTGCGGCGGTTCCGGCGCGGCGGGTGGCGTCGGCTTCACTGTCCGGGAAGCAGTGGTCGGCGCGGCGGGAGGACGACCCACGACCGGAGACCGCTCGACCGCCGCCGGACGGTCGGCGGCGACAGCGGGGGCCGGGATCGGCTTGCCGGGTTTGGAACCAACGGCGGGCCTGGGGCGAACCGGCGGGCGCGGTTCCGCGACGGCCGGGCGCGGCGTGGCTACCGTCGCGGGTGACCTGGATTTCGATCTGGGCTCAACCGCAGCCTGGGATTCGGTGGGTGCGGATCGGGCGGGCGCGGCCGGGGCGTCCGCTGGTTCGGGCGTTTCCACTACCGGGGCGTCAGCAATCGGCGGCGGTTCCGGCGCTTCCGCCACCGGGGCGTCAGCAATCGGCGGCGGCTCCGGCGCTTCCGCCACCGGGGCGTCAGCAATCGGCGGCGGCTCCGACGCTTCCGCCACCGGCGCCGCATCGGTGGGCAACGGCGGCGCGGCTGGTTCCAGCGCCAGCGCCGGGTTCGTGGCCGCCGGGGACGAACTTGCGGACAGGACTGGTTCCGTCGCGGGCGCCGCCGGCTCGGGGGATTTGGCCGTTGGCGGCGCGATCACGGCACTCAGGGGTTCGGCTCGATCCAGAGCCGCTTCGTCGACCGGGCGGATCATGGCCCCGGCCAGCGCCCCGGCCAACCCCACCGCGCCGGCCAGCAGCGCCCATCGCGGCCAGAACCGGGACCATGGCTGCTCATCGCGGTGAGAATGCCGGTTCGGCGATCCGGCGAGCGACGCCGCAGTCCGGCGGGACACGAGGATCGGCGCCGCCGTCGGATCGACGCGCGCCGCGCCCAGCGCCGCGCGGATTTTCCCAGCGTCGGCCGGCCGGTCGGCCGGATCGCGCGCCAGCAACCGGTCGATCAATTCGACCAGCAGCGCGGCCGCCCCGCCGCCCTGTTCGGGCCGCGCCGGCACGGTCCAAAACTCGATGGAGCGCCGCAGCAGTTCCCGCTCCTCGTCGTCCAGGCCACCCAGTCGCGCGCCCCGCTGCCCTGCCCCTTCCTGGCCGTACACCGCCAGCAGTTGGCCAAGCCGGCGCTGGGCGGCGGTGGTGGGCTGGTCGGTGAACAGAGCGAACAGCAGCAGTCCCAGCGCGTAGTAATCGGCGCGGTAGTCCACGGCGTATTCGTAACCTTCCGCCCCCTGGCGAGCGGGCAACACCTGCTCCGGGGCCATGGTGGCGGGAGTACCGATGAACGAGCGGGTATTGTCGCCGTCCTCGCGCTTGAGCGAGCCGAAATCGGCCAGCTTGATCCGCGCGCCGTCGTTGCCGACCAGGAGATTGCTCAATTTCAGGTCGCGGTAGACAAAACCGGCCTGGTGGACCACGTCCAACCCATCCAGGACTTGTTCGGCCCAGTCGAGGATTTGCGCCAGGTCCGGCGGTGGCGTGCCCTCGCGCCGCTGGTTCGCCAGCCACTGGCCGAGATTGGCCTGCAACCGCTCCAGCACCAGGGCGGGTTGTCCATCCACCACACCGTCATCGAGCAGGGCGACCACGTGACGGGACCGATCGGCGTCCAGGCCGCGCAGGAAGTTGATTTCCCGCTCCAGATGCTTGCGCCAATGGTCGTGCAAAGCCGGGTCGGCCTGGGTCATCGCCTCGGCATTGATCAGCTTGATGGCGACGGCGCGTCCGGCGGGGTCGGTGGCCGCCCAGACCTGACCGTAGCTGCCCGCGCCGTTCGACAACACCCCGTCGAGCCGATAACTCCGGCCCTTGATCGCGATCCGCTCACCGTTGCGCAGCATATCTGTTCTCCAAGCCGGCAATCCCCGGCGAAGACCTGGAATTCAGTAAACTAGTCTGGAATCGCCAGGTCAAGATTTTTCCACTTTTTGTATTGTTCCGCATGATATCCATACCGCCGCTGAACGGCGCCGCCCGCCGCCGGACGTTGACGCCCCTGCTGTTCGTGCTGGGCATCCTGTCGAGCGTGGGTCTGTTGCACGGACGGCTGGCGACCTTGTACGCCCAACCGGCGGCGGTCCCGGCCGAACCGTCGCGCCTGCCGGCGGGGTTTCCAGACCCGGAACTGATCGTTCCCGCTGGCGACGGCTTCCAGCTTCCCGCCGCCAGCCAGGGTCTGCTGCTGATCCAGGGACCGCGCCGGCTCCTCGGCCAGCAAGAAGTTTCGCTGTGCGACCAGCGCGCCGCGACCGCCACCACCACGCTGCTGCCGCTCTACATTGGCTGGGACTGGGCGCGGGCTCGGGAAGCAGCCGCCGCCAATCTATCCGCCCAGCCGCCGCGTCCGGCGCACTACGGCCTGAAGAATCTCCTGCTGGACGACGGTCCCGGCGGGGTGGACGTTCCCGCGTTCGCGGTGACGGTGGAACCGGCCGGGGCGCCGTTGCGGCCCTACGCCGATGGGGAGCCGTTGCGGGCAACCGTGCGCGACCGTCGCCCCGTAGTCCTGCTGGCGGACACGGCGGCCAGCGGCTCCGGCCCGGTGCTGGCGTTCCGGCGCGATCTTTGGTTGTTATGGAACGCCGACGAACCGTCGGACACCGGGCGCTGGGACCACGCGGTCCGGGTGCGCCGAGTGGCGGAACGGGATTGCCCGTTTGGCCGGTTGCGGGTGAGCGTATACGGCGCGGTCGCGGCAGCGGAGGCCGGGTTTGAGACCACACCGCGCGGCGTGCTCTGGTATCCGGGGGATGGGCGGGCGGTATGGGAATCCCGGCTGGCGCCGGGCCGCTACCCCGCTCCGACCGCGCCGCCGCCGCGCCGCGAGGACGGCGAGTTGTTCGAGCGGGCGCTGGCCGCTGGCTTGTTGCGACTGGACGCGGACGGCCGCATCGCGGTCGCCCCGGCCGATCTACCGCTGCGCCGGCTTTACGCCAGCGCGCATCCCGAGCTGCTGGCGCCGCGCGACGATGAACCCGACTGGCTGAGCGGAATCTGGAACGAATCCGTTCGGGCGCTGCACCGGACGCTGCATTTCGGCGCGGCCGGCCGCTACCTGCGCCAGCAGGTCGATGTCTTCAACGGCCGGCAATTGCTGGCGGCGGTGCGCTGGCGACCGGAATCGACGGCGATGGGCGACTGGCGGGCCGAATGGGGCGACGCGCCGCTGGCGTTGACCGCGGCCATGCCGCCACTGGCGGGGCGGCTGTTCGCCGAAATCCCGCGCGGCTGGGAGCCGTGGCGACGGGTGGCGCGCTGGCCGGCGCTGGCGGGGCGACCGCCGGTTCGATTCCGTCTGACGCTGGACCGGCCGGCCCGGCCCGGCGCGCGCCTGGAAGTGCTGGCCGTGGGCGCGGCCCCGCTCGTCGTCGGCGCGACGGTGCTGGCCCGCGAACCACGTTGTCTGGAACCAGGTCCTTGCGGCGCCCGCGAGGCGGTGGCCCATTGGCTGCGCCTGGAGCTGAGCGAGGGCGCGACCGGCATGGAACTGAATTTGCGGCCGTTGTCGGCGACCCTGTTTCCCGATGCCTACCGTTACGACTTCGCCCACATCCAGCGTGTGGGCGACCGGCTGATCTGGCGCGATCCGCCAGTGACCGTCGGCGCCGCCCCGCCCCAGCCGCCCGCGGTGGTCGCGCTGCGCGACCGCGCCGGCGCCGTCCTGCTGGAGCGCGGCCAACCCACCGAGGCCGCCTGGACGCTGGGGCTGGCGGCGCTGGTCGGGCTGGACCCCGCTCACCAAGGCGCGGTCGGGGATACGCTGACGCGGCTGGGCGACCAGAACATCCAGGCGGTGGACGCGCGGCTGACCGTGGACGCCGGGGTGCAGACGGCAGCGCGGCGGGCGTTGCTGGGACGGTTGCCGGGCGTCGGCGCGGCGTTCGGCGCCACCGATCCTCACCGCGAGGCGCGGGTGGCCAGTCTGATCGTGCTGAACGCCGACCGGGGCGACATTCTGGCGGTGGTCAACAGCCCGGAGCCGCCGCAAGGCGTCGCCTGGACCGATTTGTACAGCTTCGCGCGCGGCCACCCGCGCCGCGATCCGTTGCGGATTCAAGCCTGGCAACACGACGGCGGCGGCTGGTATCCGGCCGGCTCGGCGTTCAAGCTGGTGGACGCGCTGCTGCTCGAGCGGGAGGCGACGCGGCGGCCGGACCTGGCGGCGCTCCTGGCCGGCCCGAGCGGCCTGGAATGGACCCAACCGCCGCCGTTGGCGCTGGCCTACGATTTCGAGGCGGACGCAGCCTGCTATCCGGCCCATGCCACGGGCTGCGCGCCATGGGCGCGACGGCCGGGGGAGCGCTACGACCGCCCCGCGCGGCCGGCGGTACACAACTTCCGGGGCGCGGCCGGGGCGCAAACCCTGTCGGAGCGGATGCGGCGGCAGAGCGACGACCACTACGGTCTGGCGCAGGCGTTGCGCGATTCGCTCAACACCTGGTTCGCCTGGCTGGTGGAGACCACCGACGCGACCCTGCTCGACGATCCCGCTACACCGGGACTGGCGGGGGTCCGGCCACTGACCCCGAACGCCCTGCGCAAAGCCCGGCCGCTGCTGGACGTGGCCGCCGGGCTGGGCTTCGGCGCGGCCCGGGATTTGGACGGCGGCCTGTTGCCGGCGGGGGTGATCGAACCCGGCGACGCCCTGCGGACCACGGCCTCGGCGCTGGATCCGATCACCAACCGGACCGAAGTTCGGCTGGCGGCGCTGGGCTTTCGGATGCAGGTCACGCCGCTGCAACTGGCCGAGGTGGCGGCGGCCATCGCCACCGGCCGGCGGACCGCGCCCCGGCTGCTGGCGGAGTTGAACGGCCGGCCGGCCGACGCACCGGAAGGTCCGGCGCTCGGCATCGCCACCGACCGGATTCGTCAGGGCATGCGACTCGTGGCCAGCGTCGGCACCGCCCGCGCGGCGTTCGCCGGCCCGCGCTTCGACGCGATCCGGCCCTACCTGTACGTCAAGACCGGCACCGCCGACCTGGACGAAACCGGCGCGGTGCAAAACGCCTGGCTGGTGGGTTGGCTGGAGCCAGGCGTGCTGCCGGGCGAATCGCGCCGGCTGGCGTTCGCCTGCCTGATCAGCCATACCGCCGGCACCGGCGGCGAGGAATGCGGGCCGGTGGTGGCGGACTGGCTGGCGGCTCTGGCCACCGCGCGGGACAAGCCGTGACGCCCCGAGATCGATTCTGGCTGTTGGTGGTCTGGCTGCTACCGGCGCTGGCGGTGGGCTGGATAGCGTACCAGGCGCCAGACTGGCGGGAGCCGCGCGCCCTGACGGTGACGCTGGAACCCGGCCGAAGTCTGGTGCTGGGCCGCGAGACGTTGCGGGCGCCGCAGGCCGACGGCGAACACGTGCTGCTGCGCCGCGAGGCGGACGGCGGCTGGCGGCTGGCCAACGTCGCCCCCGGCAAACAGGTGCTTTGGCGACCCGCCCGGAGTGGCGACGACCGGCCGACCCGGGAATGGCCACTTACGGCGGGCGCGACGTTCGCGGTCGGCAGCCAGTCCTTTGCGGTGTCGGCCGCTGGCAACGACCGGCTGACGCTGCAAACGGGCGACCGGCGCTGGGATTACGACGGCCTTCGGTTGCGGCGGGACGGCCAACTTTTGCCCGAGTGCGTCGCCAATGGGCGAGCGTGGTTACGCGAATGGCTGACGACCTGGGATCTCGGTGGACTGATGCGGCGGCCGTTGCGGCTGGGCGGCGGGGTCTATTGCGCCGACCGGCTCGGATTGCCGGGCGTGCCGGTGGATACCGCGCTCGTCGCGCCGACCCGTCCGGGCTTCGCGCTGCGGCCGGGCAACGCCGGACGGCTGGACGGTCCACCGGTCACGGTGGCGGTTGGAACGCCGGCCGCCGAATCGCTGTGGCGGCGCTCCGTTCCGCTGGCGACGGGCGACCGCCTGATCGTCGGGCGCACCCATTATCGGGTGATCCGAACCGAGCCGGCGCTGGAATTGGCGGTGCTGACCCGCGCGCAGCGCTGGCCGGCCGGTTCGGTTCCGCCCGACGCCACGCCGGCGGCGCGGACCCGTTGGCAACCGATGGCCTGGCTGCGCCCGGCCGCGCCGGGCGACTTATTCTGGTCGCTGGCGCTGGGCCTGCCGCCGCTGGCGCTGGCCCTGGTCTGGCCGGGACGCCGGCGGCGCTGGCCGGAAGGATCGATCCGGCGACGCATCGCGCTGGGGCTGGGACTGGCCGGGACCGGCCTGGGCTTGCATTTGGGGATTCTGACCGCGCCGGTGTTGTGGCCGTATCTGCTGGCCTGGCCGGCGCTGGGAGTTTGGCTGTGGACGGTGCGCTCGCCGTGGAGCGCCGGTCTGCTGGCGACGCTGACCTTGCTGCTGGGCGGCGGACTGGCGACCCTGCTCCAACTGGGCGCGGGAGCCGGCGAATCCGGCTGGCTGCGCCACGGCGGCAGCGGCGCGGCCCTGGCCGGCGCGTTCGGCTGGGCGGCCTGGGCCGGGTGGACGTTCTGGCGCTGGCGGCAACCCGACCCCTGGTTGAACGCGCGCCGGGCGCGCTGGGGGCTGCGCGGGCTGGGGGGGCTGGGCCTGGCGCTGCTGGTCATTCAGGCCGCGTTTGGCGACGAGGGCGGCTGGGGTGGTTTCCAGCCGTTCGAGCTGACCAAGCTGGCCCTGGTCACGGCGGCGGCCTACGCCCTCATGTTGCGGGCGCGGCTGTGGGGACGCGACTGGAGTTTCGCCAAGCCCTCGCTCTGGCTACGCTATCTGGGACCGGTGACACTGCTGCTGGCGGCGAGCGGCTTCGCCCTGGCGTTCCTGCGCGACTTTTCGCCGCTGGTGCTGTTGCTGCTCGGGGCGCTGGCCCTGGCCTGGGCCTATCTGCGGGTCCATCCCGAACCGGCCTGGCGGCGGAGCGGGCTGGGAGTGTTGCTGACCCTGATTCTGCTCCTTGCCTTGGGAGTGGTCTGGCTCCATGATCGGCCGGAGGATTTTCCGCTGAATTTTCAAACCGACCGCATCCAGGTCTGGGCCGCGCCGGAACGGCATCCTCATTCCGGCTATCAGTTGCGGCGGGCGCTGGAAGCGATCCGCGCCGGCGGTTGGGGGGGCGCGGCCCGGGACGGTGGCGTCAACGGCCGGGCCATGGCGATTCCGGTGGTGGAGAGCGATTTTACCCCGGCGTTCTTCCTCAACCGCCAGGGCGGCGCGGCGGGGCTGGGACTGGCGGGACTCCAGACGGCGTTCATCCTGCTGTTGCTGACGATCGCCGACCGCGCCCTGGCCTGGAGCGGGCGCGGCGATTACCGGCTGACGGCGCTGGGCTGGTTCGCCTATTTTACCCTGTATGGCGGCGCGGCCCTGCTCGGCGCGCACATGCTGGTGTCCTGGGGCGCCAATCTGGGTTTTTTGCCGGTCATGGGCCAGCCGATGCCGCTGTTGTCGGCCGCCGGCAGCCATCTGACCTTGTTCGTGTTGCCGATCGTGGCGCTGGCCGTCGCGGTCGAGGAAAAAAGCCATGCCAACCCAACCTGATGCGCTGTTCGCCTCCGATTACGTGGTCTGCGCCACCTTGCGCAAGATCCCGGACGTGTTCAACGTCGAATTGCTGTGGGAGCGGGTCCGGGGCGGCCAGGAGGGCCTGTTCCTGATGGACGCGCTCAAGCGCCACCCGCGCGCCCCGCGCGGACGCCAGCGCAAGGAGACCCGCTACAGTCACGTCATCGTCCGGATTCCGGAGCGGGACTACGTGCGCGACGAACGGCTGGAGGACGGCTTCGGCCGCCGGACCCTGCTGCGCGAGTTGCATCGACTGCACGAACAGGAGTTGGGCCGCTACCTGGCCGAGCACGCCACGATTCGCTACCGGGTGGAAGCGGATACGACGCTGCGGGCGGGCGAGGTGCAGTTTCTGTTCGGCCGGGCGATTTATCTGCCCGACGAGAATGAAACCCCGATCTTCCGGATTCAGGCCGCCGCCGAGGGCGCGGGCGAGTGGCGGGACGTGGGTCCCGTTTATCCCGGTCAGCGGCTGACCCTGCTCAACGGCGACCGCCGGGCCAGCAGCTTCGCGGTGACGGCCTGGCCGTTTCCCGGTGGTGAATCGGTGCTGCTGATGCTCCAGCCGGGAACGCCGGCCCTGGTGGACATGGTGGCGGAGCCGCCGGGCGGCCTGGTCCTGGCCGAGGACGACGCGGGAAGCCTCACGGCGCGCGACCGGCGGGGGCGCGGCCTGCGGTTGCGGGTGATCGCGGCCGACGCCGAGCCGGGGACGGCCGGGAAGCCGGCGCCGGTGCACGCGCCGCCACAATCCCGTTCCGCGCCCGCGCCGGTTGCGCGCGCCGCCGAACCAGCGCCGACGCCGGAGCTTGACCTGGACACGGCGGACCCGACCTGCCCGCTGATCGATCCCTGGGGCCGGCGTCAACCCAAGCTCGGTCTGCCCACCGAACTCGCCGAGCCGGCCAAGCCACGGGCGCCGCTCGACCCACCGCCGGGGAACGCGGCCAAATCGGCGACGCCCGCGCCCGTTTCGCCCGCGCTGGACCAGCATACCTGGGTTCCTCAACGCCCGGCGGTCCAGATGCAGGTGCTGGGCATCGCCCTGCAACGGCTGTCGACCTACGCGGCGGCCGGCATCAGCGACTGGCGGATCGGTTTCAACCGCGCCGGCGGCCTGACCCCCAGCAGTCATCCGGATGCCGCCGCCTGGTTGCGGGTCGACAGCGCCGACCGTCTGTTCGGCGAGGTAGTGGGACTGGAGACACCGCTGGAGGTGCCGGGAACCTGGCAACCGTTTCCGGAACTGCGTCTGGACCTGCGCTCCGCGCCGCAATCGATGACGACGCACTATCTGGGCTGGGTGCGCTTGCCGACGCCGTTGAGCATGCCGGTGCCGCGCGAGCGGGCGGTGAGCTTCGGGCGCGGCTCGGAAGCGGACATCGCGCCGCGGCTGCTGGCCGACCCGCGCTCGCTGCGCTGGGACGGCAACTCCGCCAAAACCTCCGGGGTCAACGCCGAGTATCTGGGGCTGTCGCGCCGCCACCTGCGCTTGCAGGCCCGCCGCGACGACTGGTTGGTGCAACTGGAAAGCCAAAACATGTCGGTCTACCGGCTGACGCCCTCGGGCGAGCTGCTGGACGTGCTGAGTCCGGGCATCAACACCACCGCCACCGCCAAGCCCGGCGAATTGCTGGTGGCGGGCGGCTACGTGCTGGCTCTGGGAGCGGTAGGGTAGCCGCGTTGCGGCCGGGCGCCAAGACTCCTAAGATGGTGGAAATATCCAGCGCATTTGGAGAACACCGTGACCAGCCCCAGCCCCTACCAGCCGCCGCGCGGCGCCATCGCCCCGACAGCGCCGACGCGATACGGCGAAATTCATCCCTTTTCCCACCGGGGCCGTTTGGGGCGGGTGCGCTATATCGGGTACTCGGTCGGACTGGGCCTGCTGATCAATCTGCTCGCGGCGGGCTGGGGCGCGCTGGCGGCATTGTCCGGCAACCAGGAAGAAATGATGGGGCCGTTCGCGGTGGGCGGATTGATCTTCCTCGCGGTGCTGGCCGTGGCGTTCTCGGTCCTGCTGGCCATCCAGCGCCTGCACGACTTCGACGCCAGCGGCTGGTGGTCGGCGTTCGCGCTGGTGCCGCTGGCGAATCTGGTGTTGTATCTGACGCTGCTGATCATGCCGGGAACCCAGGGCGCCAACCGGTTTGGCGACCCACCGCCGCCCAATACCACCGGCGTCATCCTCCTGGCGCTGGTGGTGCCACTGATCCTTGTCATCGGCATCGTCGCCGCCATCGCCATTCCGGCCTATCAGAACTATGCCGAGAGCGCCCGCGCCGCTTCCCAACGGGCGTCGTCGGCGCAACCCCGCTAGGCGCTCCAAGGCCGGCTGGCGGGATCGGCCCGCGCTCCTGGAACCGCGAACTCCCTGGAGGCTGAACGATGACCGTCGGCATTGACCTGGGCCAGGCGATTCATGCCCTGTCGGACGCGCTTGATCTGGTGGGCGTGGATCGGGTGCTGCACGGCAAGCGGGTGGGCTGCATGGCCCTGTGCTGCGGCGAGGCGCTGGGCCTCGACACCCAACAACTGAATGATTTGTTCCATGCTGGCCTGTTGCACGATTGCGGGGTTTCGTCCACGCAGATACACCGTTTTCTGACTCTGGAGCTGGATTGGAAAGGGGTGGAATTTCATTGCGTCCAGGGCAGCGAACTGCTGAGCCGGTTTGCGCCCCTGGCGCATCTGGCGCCCATCGTTCGCTATCATCACACCCACTGGGACGTATTGAACGCACTGCGCGTTCCCCCGAACGTCGCCCGCTGGGCCAATCTGATCTATCTGGTCGACCGGGTGGACGCGCTGGCGGCGTTGGGCGGCAATCAGGATATTTTGCAAACCCGGCATGACATTCGAAAGACCATCCAGCGCCTGCGGGGCTCATTTTTCGCTCCCGATTTGGTGGTGTTGTTCCTGGATCTGTCCGAAAACGAAGCGTTCTGGCTGCGCCTGGAGGCCCGTCATCTCATCCGCTTCATTTACGAGCGTCAACGGGAGCCCGGGATCGTTCCCATCAGCTTTATCGAACTGAAGCAGTTGGCGCTGATCTTCGCCCGCGTGGTGGACGCCAAGAGTCCGTACACCTTGGAGCATTCCCTGGGAACCGCGCGGATTGGGTGCTTTCTGGCCGAACAGGTGGGATTGCCGCCCGTGACCCGCGACAAGATCGAAGTGGCGGCCCTGCTGCACGATCTGGGCAAGCTGCGCGTGCCGGACGAGATCTTGGACAAACCGGGTCCGCTGACTCAGGCAGAGCGGGCGGTGATCCAGCACCACAGTTTTGAAACTTACCAAATTTTACGCGGCATCACCGGGTTGGAGGACATTACCCTGTGGGCCGCTTATCACCACGAAAAGCTGGACGGCCGGGGCTATCCATTTCGTCGGCACGGCGGGGAACTGACCCTCGAGGCGCGCATCATCGCGGTGGCCGACGTGTTTCAGGCGCTGGCCCAGCCCCGCCCCTACCGGCAACCGCTGTCCCCCGTTCACATCCTGCGGATGCTGCGCGCCTTCGCCCAGGACCAGCATCTGGATGGCCAACTGGTGGAAGTGATCGGGCGCCATCTGGAAACCTGCTGGCGGTTGGCGATGGATCTGCCCGTGGCGGGACGGTTGCCCGGGACCGACGCCAACGCATGAGCATCGCGGTCATCGCCGAAAAACCCTCGGTCGCCCGCGACCTCGCCAAGGTGTTGGGCGCCCGCCAGCGCGGCGAGGGCTGCCTGCACGGCAACGGCTACGTGGTGACCTGGGCCGTCGGCCATCTGACCCGGCTGGCCGAGCCGCACGAAATCGACCCGGCCTGGAAGCGCTGGCGGCGCGAACAGTTGCCGATGCTGCCCGAACGCTGGCCGCTGGTCGTCAGCGACCCGACCCGCGCGCAATTCGAGGCGGTTCGCCGCATCCTCACCGACGACGCCATCGAACAGGTCGTCTGCGCCACCGACGCCGGCCGCGAGGGCGAGCTGATCTTCCGCCATCTGTACGAGGCGAGCGGCTGTCGCAAGCCGTTCAGCCGGCTGTGGATTTCCTCGCTGACCCCGGACGCCATCCGCCAGGGCTTCGCGCAATTGCGCGACGGCCGCGAATTCGACCCGCTGGCGGCGGCGGCGCAAGGCCGCAGCCAGGCCGACTGGCTGGTGGGGATGAATCTGTCGCGGGCCTATACCCTGGCTTGCGGCGCACCGGGCGACGAGGCGCTTTCGGTCGGTCGGGTGCAAACCCCGACCCTGGCGCTGGTGGCGGAGCGGGAACTGGCGATCCGAACCTTCGTGCCGGAGGATTACCGGGAAGTGACGGCGACGTTCGCGCCCCTCCCCTCCCCGCCCCCACTCACGGGAAAGGAGCCAGGAGCGCGGATCGCCGATGAAATTCCGTCGGATCGAAATGTGGCCAAGGCCCGCTACGTCGGCGTCTGGTTTCGCGGCGAGCGAGCGACCGACCCCAAGGCCCGGCGTCTGCCGGCCGATGGCGCGGAAGCCGAGCGCATCGTCGCCCGCGCCCGGCGGGGAACCGCCATCGTCGAATCCCACGCCGCCGAAACCCGCCGCGCCCCGCCGCCGCTGTTGTACGACCTGACCGAGTTGCAGCGCCACGCCAACCGGTTGTACGGCTTCAGCGCCCAGACCACCCTGGACCTCGCCCAGGCGTTGTACGAGCAGCACAAGCTGATCAGCTATCCGCGCACCGACAGCCGCCACCTTTCGACCTCGGTCGCGGCGACCCTGGGCGCGGTGGTCGCGGCGATCCAGTCGTCCTATCAGGACCGACTGGCGCCGGGCGCGGGCCAGCGGCCGCTCGGCGCGCGCTTCGTGGACGACGCCAGGGTCAGCGACCATCACGCCATCGTTCCGACCCCGACGCCGGCCCGCGCCCTGGCCGCCGACGAAAAGAAGATTTACGACCTGATTTGCCGCCGCCTGCTGATGGCCTGGCACGACGACCACGTCTGGGCGGTGACCACAGTCGTCACGGCGATCACCGCGCTGGAACCGGACGGCGGAACCGTCGTGGACCGTTACCACAGCAGCGGGACGGCGGTGGAACAGGTCGGCTGGAAAATCCTGGAGGTAGGCGCGGACAAATCCGTGGAGAAAACCGCTGGCAAACGGAAGGCAAAGCCCACCGCCGAACCCCTGGCCGAGGAAGAGGCCGAGCAAAGCCTGCCGCCGGGTCTGGCGGTCGGCCAGCCGCAACAGGTTATCGATGCCCGCGCCGTCGCCAAGCAGACTCGCCCGCCGCCGCGGCTGACCGAGGCCAGCCTGCTGACCGCGATGGAAACCGCCGGCCGGCATCTGGAGGACAAGGAATTGTCGGCGGCAATGAAGGAACGCGGCCTGGGCACGCCGGCCACTCGCGCCGACATCATCGAAACCCTGCTCAAGCGCCAGTATCTGACCCGCGACGGCAAGAGCCTGCTACCCACCGAGCGCGGCCTGCGTCTGATCCAGATCGTGCAGCCGCCGATCAAGAGCCCGGCCATGACCGGCGAATGGGAAGCGCGGCTGAAACGCATCCAGCGCGGCGAGGCAAATCTAAAGGAGTTCATGGCGGACATCGCCGGTTACGTCCGCGCCGCCGTGACCGGAGCCTTCGCGGCGGCGGAAGCCGCGTCGCCCGCCCTCCCCGCCCCGCCTGCTGGCCTGCCGGCCCCGCCGACCGCCGCGCCGCGCCGCGAGCCGACCCCGGTGGACCGCCTGCTGGAACTGTTGCAAACCGTGTTCCGGCTGCCTTCGTTCCGCCCCTATCAGGAAGCGGTGTGCCGCACTGTAACCGGGGGGCGGGACGTGCTGCTGGTGATGCCGACCGGGGCCGGCAAATCGTTGTGCTTTCAGTTGCCCGGACTCGCGCGGGCGGGAACGACCCTGGTGGTGTCGCCGCTGATCGCGCTGATGGAAGACCAGGTCGCCAAGCTGGTCGAGCTGGGCCTGCGCGCCGAACGCATCCATTCGGGCCGCGACCGGCTGACCTCGCGCCAGGTCTGCATGGAGTACCTGCAAGGGCATCTGGATTATCTGTTCATCGCCCCGGAACGGCTCGGCGTGGCGGGTTTTCCCGAGATGCTGGCCAAGCGCAAGCCGGCGCTGATCGCGGTGGACGAGGCGCACTGCATTTCCCAGTGGGGCCACGATTTCCGGCCCGATTATCGGATGCTGGGCCGCTATCTGCCGCTGTTGCGGCCCGCGCCGGTCATCGCCCTCACCGCGACCGCGACCGTGCTGGTGCAGGACGACATCGTCCGGCAACTTGCGCTCAACGACGCCATCCGCTCCATCCACGGCTTCCGTCGCGCCAATCTGGCGGTGGAGACGGTGGAAACGCGGGTCCCCGACCGGCACGCGGCGGTACGGCGGATTCTGGCCGATCCCGCGCGGCGGCCAGCCATCGTCTACGCCCCGACCCGCAAGGAAACCGAGGCGCTGGCGCTGGAACTGAACGCGGATTATCCAACCGCCGCCTACCACGCCGGAATGACCCCGCAGGAGCGCGAGCGGACGCAGAACCGGTTCGGCGCCGGGGAACTGGCGGTGATCGTCGCCACCATCGCCTTTGGCATGGGCATCGACAAGGCCGACATCCGCACCGTGGTTCACACCGCCCTGCCGGGCAGCATCGAGGGCTACTACCAGGAAATCGGCCGGGCCGGGCGCGACGGTCAGCCGGCCCGCGCCATTCTGCTGTATTCCTACGCCGATCTGCGCACGCATGAATTCTTTCACCGGCGCGACTATCCCGAACCGGACCGGTTGCAGCGGATTTTCGCGGCGTTGGGAGCCGACCCGCAGCCCAGGACGTCACTGCGCGAGTGGCTGGCGCTGGCGCCGGAGTCGTTCGACCCGGCGGTGGAAAAGCTGCTGGTGCACGGCGGCGTCTGGCGCGACGGCGAGGGCAACCTGGGGCGCGGCCAAGCCGACTGGCTGACGTCCTACGAGCGGCAGCGCGCCCACAAGCTGGCGGAATTGCGCCAGATTCTGGACTTCGCCGACAAGGCGACCGCCTGCCGGATGGTGCGGCTGGTGCGGCATTTCGGCGATCACGAGGACAGTCAGCCCTGCGGAGTCTGTGACGTGTGCGCGCCTCAGGCCGCGACCGCGCGACGGTCGCGCCGGCTGACCGCCGCCGAATCGCGGCTGGCCCTGCAAGTGTTGGAAACATTACGCTGGCGCGAGGGACAAACCGTGCGCCAGTTGCACGAACGGCTGGAAGGGCCAGGCGAGCGACGCGCGTTCGAGCGACTGCTGGAAAGTCTCGCCGGGGCCGGATTGGTCACGATTCGCGAGGATGCGTTCAGCCGCGACGGCAAGGTGATTCCGTTTTGGCGGGTGTATCTTACCGAGGCCGGGCGGACCGGCGGCATCGGCGCGGTGGGCATGGCGCGCTTTACCGAGGCCGCGACCGCCCGCTCGACAGGACACAAGCGACCCGGCCACGGCCGGCGCGTGCGTCATTCCTGAATCTGGCGTCAAAATTCCCCTCGCCCGCTGATCTGGCTCCCACGCTCCAGCGTGGGAGCCCCGCCCCAGGCGATGCTCCGGCGTCACGGGCCGCTGGGTCGGTCCAAACAGCGTTCCCACGCCGGAGCGTGGGAATGAGAACAGCGAGAACAAAAGGGGTTGGGGGTGAGGAGCAAAGTTCATGTATCCCGGCGAACGTTTTAACAGCATCAGCCATCTGATCGGCGCGGTGGCGGCGCTGGCGGGCCTGGTGATCGTGGTGGTCGTGGCCGCGCGGCAGGGCGATCCGTGGAAAATCGTGAGCTTCAGCATTTACGGCGCCACCCTGTTCTTTCTGTATACCGTGTCCACGCTCTACCACAGCCTGCGCGGGCGGGCCAAGCGGATCTTTCGCAAGCTGGATCACTACTCGATTTATTTCCTGATCGCCGGCACCTACACCCCCTTTACCCTGGTCACGCTGCGCGGCGCCTGGGGCTGGACCATTTTCGGCGTGATCTGGGGGCTGGTCGTGGTGGGGATCGTGGTCGAAGCCCTGCCCCAGACCCGAAACCGCATCCTGTCGCTGGGGGTTTATATCCTGATGGGCTGGCTGGTGCTGCTGGCGCTCAAGCCGCTGCTCGCGGCATTGCCCTGGGCGGGATTCGTCTGGCTGCTGGTGGGTGGGCTGTTCTATACCGGCGGCGTGGTGTTCTATCTGTTCGACGAGAAGATCCGCCATTTTCATGGCATCTGGCATCTGTTCGTGCTGGCCGGCAGCGTCAGCCACTACGTGACGATCCTGTTCTACGTGGCCTGAGAGGCTGCATTAAGAACCCCCTCGCCCGCAAGCGGGAGAGGGGCAGGGGTGAGGGTTGTTTTTCAATGGGTTAATTCGCCAGAGGCTGTACAAAAACGTCTTTGATTCGGATGGATGCGGCGCGGGTGTCGCCTCCGCGCGCCTCTGCTCAGCCGATTAACCGGACGTTGTCGCCGTACTGACTCAGCCCTTCGTCGTTGGTGAGCAGAATCATGGGTTCGGTCCGGCTTTGGGCGACCAGCAGCCGGTCGAAGGGATCCTTGTGCAGCGGCGGCAACCGGGCCACGGTGGCGGCATGGCGGGCCGTGATGGGTAGTTCCGCAAAGTCCATGGCGGGGAGCGCCTCCAGCAACCGTTCCGGGTCGACTTGAAAATCGGTTCGACCCAGCCCGCTTTTGATGGCGATCTCCCAAAGATTGGCGGCGCTGTAGTAAATCTCGTTGCCGGGGCTTTCCAGCAACTGGCGGACAGTAACCGGCAATCGGGCGCTCATTCCGACCGCCCACAACAGAACATGGGTATCGAGCAGCAGGCACATCAACTCCGCCCCTCGAAAGTGGCAAGGACGGCGTCCGGCAATGGGGCATTGAAATCGTCGGGAACCCGAATCTGGCCATCCAGCGGACCCAGCCGGCGTGGCGGGTTCCCCCGGCCAATGGGCGCCAACCGGGCCATCGGCTTGCCGGCCTTGGCAATGATGAATTCCTCGCCGGACTGGGTTAGCTCGACCAGCCGGGACAGTTGGGTTTTAGCTTGGTGGATATTGACTTGCCGCGTCATGATGCGTACTCCCGTCTTTTATTGAGAGGCGTCTTTTTGCAGCCTCTGGCGAGCTAACCGGTTGAACAAACAGCCCTCACCCCTGCCCCTCTCCCGCAAGCGGGCGAGGGGTTCTTAATACAGCTTCCAAGTCCAGTCTCGTTTAGTCCGATTCACCCCCATCAGGCAACCTGACCCTAATGGGATAGGACGGCTAATCCCATCGGTCCAAACCTGACCAAAATGGTCACTTGGGGTCCTGTCGTGTCACTCACTGACAACGACCATACCATCAATGAGTCTAATTTTCTGGCCACATCGCCCCCAATTTCCTGATTTTCCCTTGTTTCCGAAGAGCCTGGGCGCGCATTATGCCGCATCTGGTCAATTGGCACGCCATCTGCATCACTCAAGGCGCAAAGGGACTGCGGCTCGGCCCCCAGCCCCTAGCCCCACCAAGGGTTTTTGACAGCAACGTTGTTTCCGAAAACTGAGGAGTCACTCCATGAAGAAGTTTCAACAAGGCTTTACCCTGATCGAACTCATGATCGTGGTCGCGATCATCGGCATCCTGGCCGCCATCGCCATCCCGGCCTATCAGGATTACACCGTCCGCTCCCAGGTCTCCGAAGCCTACAATCTAGCCGATGGCTTGAAGACTCCGGTGGCCGACATCTACAACGACACCGGCGCTTTCGCTAGCGCTGTCAGTGGCAGCCTGGGCATTCCCGCCAACACTTCGGTCGTGGGCAAATACGTGCAGGACGTCGATGTAGCTGCCGGCGTCATCACCGCCACCATGGGTAATGAAGCGAATACAAATGTTAGCGGTAGCACGATCATCCTGAGCCCCGTCGATAATGGCGGCTCGATTTCGTGGGCCTGCAAAGGCTTGGGTACCGTTATCGACAAGTACCGGCCCAAGGCGTGCCGGGCCTAATTCATCGCTAATCACTGCCGGATTCCAGACGTCGTGCTCACTTGAATTCTGGGGTACGTCAGGAGTAGGAAAAGGCCCCCATGGGGCCTTTTTCATGGGAGATCATGCAGATGCGTCCACTGTCCATAAAACGAACAGCCGGTTTTACCCTGATCGAACTGATGATCGTCGTGGCCATCATCGGCATTCTGGCCGCCATCGCCATCCCCGCCTATCAGGATTACGTCATCCGCGCCCAGGTTTCGGAAGCCAATATCCTGGCGGCTGGCCTCAAACCGCAAGTGGCGGATATTTACGCCAATGAAGGGAAATTGGCGAGCATGAACAGCGGCAAGCTGGGTATACCCGTCGCCGCCAGCGTCACCGGAAAATACACCGCCAAGGTGGTGGTGACGGGTGGCCTGATCACCGCCCACATGGGCAAGGAAGCCAACACGAAGGTTTTCAATCAGACGCTCGCGCTATCGCCGTTCCAGAACGCCGGCTCCCTGGCATGGCAATGCCATTTTAGCGGGCCGCCCCAATATGCGCCCAAAGCCTGCCGATAAACTCGACGCCGCTTCATGCCCTGTTTTCAGGTTCTTCTCAAATTCACGGGTTGCCAGCAGGTGACCCGTTTTGGTTTTCATGACACGAACTGGTCTCTCGCCTCCGTGGCGTTGCTATTCCCATTGATGGTGGCGTTGACACTGATCGTCTACTGGCCCGGAGTCGGCGGCCCGTTTCTACTGGATGATTTCGCCAACCTCGACCAACTCGGCAAACTCGGCGGAGTTCGCGATTGGGAGACTTTTCGACTCTATGTTTTCAGCAATCAATCGGGCGCCGGCGGTCGGCCCTTGTCGATGCTCAGTTTCCTTCTCAATGATAACAATTGGCCCGCCGATCCCCGCTCCTTCAAATACACCAACCTGCTCCTGCACCTGCTGACCGGCGTTCTACTGACCTGGCTAGTTTATCGGCTGCTGCTGACGCGCGACCCACAACGCAATGATGCGCTCGCCGCCCGCGCGGCGTTGCTGACCGCCGCGTTGTGGCTGCTCCACCCGTTCAATGTTTCGACCACGCTGTATGTCGTGCAACGGATGGCCATTCTCTCGGCGCTGTTCAGCATCACGGGCTTGCTGGTTTATGTCATGGGCCGTGATCTTCTCGCCCGTCAACCGCGCCGCGCCTATCTCCTGATGACGGCGAGCGTGGTCGTTTTCACGCCGTTGGCGGTTTTCAGCAAGGAAAATGGTGCATTGTTGCCGTTGCTGATCGCGGTGCTGGAATATACCGCCTTGCGCCATCCCGGTTTTAACCCCCTCACCCCCAACCCCTCTCTCTCAAGGGGAGAAGGGATTGATGATCCCGACTCCAAGATTGATGCTCCCTCCCCTCACCCTTCATCCCGCTGGCTGATGCTCTTCCTGGGCTTGCCGAACCTGATCCTCATCGGCTATTTCGCCATTCGCTGGGAGGCCATCCTGCATGGCTATCAACTTCGCCACTTCACGCTTGGCGAGCGGCTGTTGACCGAAAGCCGCATTCTTCTCGATTACCTTCAGCAACTGCTCATCCCAAATCTCGGCACCAGTGGCGTTTTCAACGAACACCCCAGTCCTTCGCACGGCCTGCTTGACCCACCCACCACGTTAGCCGCCATCTTGATCATCACGGCTCTCATGGCCAGCGCCTGGAAAATACGCGCTCGCCATCCTCTTTTCAGCCTGGCTGTATTGTATTTCTTCGCCGGACATGTGCTGGAATCCACTTTCATACCCCTGGAGCTTTATTTCGAGCATCGCAATTATCTACCCACCATTTTTCTCTTTCTACCGCTGACCCATTGGGTGGTCAACAAGGCTTCACAATGGCGCTGGCTTCATGCCGTGCCCCTAATATTTATTGGTTTATTCGCCGTCCTGACCCATCAGCAAGCCATCCTTTGGGGAGACCAAGGCAAGTTGATTGCGCACTGGGCCAGGATAAACCCTTCCTCTATCCGCGCCCAACGAAGTTTGGCCCTGGAGTTTGAAGCCCGCGGAAGAACTGATTTAGCTTTGCGACATCTCGACCAAATCCTGATTGATTTTCCAAACTCCCTGGAAATACGGATTCATCGTACATTATTACTTTGTCAGTATTCGAGCATCAATTCCAAGGAACTATTCCAATTGGAAAATACAGCTCGATTCGGTTATTATGACTTTCGGACTTATTTGTTGCTGGAAGAAATGACTAACGCCTTCATCCAGGGCCGTTGTCACGGCGCCAGCGTGGCGAGCGTGCATCGCTTGCTGGATGCCCTGCTGGACAATCCAGCCGCCCGCAACGTTGCGGGTCCACAACGACAGCTTGCCCACCTGCGCGGCCTGGTGTATTTGCGACAGAACAACCCGGCGCTGGCTCTGGGCAGTTTTCAGCGATCACAACAACTCATGCCCGACATCGAAGCCGGCTTGTTGCAGGTTTCGTTGCTGGCCAGCAAGGGCATGTTGGCGGAAGCCTTGAGTCATTTGAAAATGCTGCAAGGTAACTTTGCGGAGAATCTGAAAAAAGCCTCCACGGTTCAGAAACCCAATTTTATTGCCGAAGCCGCGCGGCTGGAAAAAGCCATCCTGAACGATCTCGCCAAAGCTGGCCACCCCATCACCTTGCCTCCGCCATCACCCTGACGGAACCCTGACGGATCGGCTCCATGCACCCAAAAATCGCTCTGCTTCTGCCCGGATTCGCCGTAGGGCTGTTACTGGTCGTGGGATATGTGCTGTATCTGCCCGGCCAGGGCGGCATGTTCAATTTCGACGACTCGGTTAACCTAAAAGGGCTGGCTAATGTCCGGGACGGCTGGAGCGCGCTGGTTTTCCTGGTTACCGGCGAAGCCGGCGCCCTGTCCCGACCGGTGGCGCTGGCCAGCTTTCTTCTTAACTGGGGCGACTGGCCCAGCACCCCACAAGGATTCTTGTACATCAACATCCTGATTCACCTGCTGAATGGCGCTCTACTGACCTGGCTAGCGCTGCGCTTGGTTTATCTAACTATAAGCGTTCACCCCCAACCCCCAACCCCCTTCCACATAGGTGAGGGGGAGCAAAGAAAACCATTATTCCGCAAGGTTCCCTCCCCCCTTCTGGGGGAGAGTCAAGGTGGGGAGTGTGAAAGGCTACCCCTGACCCAACCCCAACCGACCCAGCGCGCCGAGTGGATCGCGGTCAGCACCGCCGCTCTGTGGCTGCTTTCTCCGCTGCTGGCTTCAACCTCGCTGATCATCATCCAGCGCATGGCCAGCTTGTGCGCGACCTTCGTACTGGCCGGCCTATTGGTTTATCTGATTGGATTATCGTGGGAAGCAGCCGGTCGGGTGAAGCGAGGACGGTGGCTGCAAGCCGGAGGCATCGGCCTGGGAACCCTGTTAGCCGTGCTCGCCAAGGAAAATGGCATCCTGCTTTCGCTCTACGCCCTGATCCTGGAAGGAACCGTGCTGGCCGGGATTAAGGAACTCAACGCCGCGCGCCGGTGGCGAATCCGGCTGTTGGCTGTGCCGCCTCTGCTCCTGTTGGCCTACATTGCCTTGCGCTGGCCAGCCATGATGACCGTCTACGCGGGCCGTGATTTCACCCTCGGCCAACGCCTGATGACCGAAGCGGTGATTCTCTGGGACTACCTGCGCCTGGCCTTGTTGCCGCGTCCGGTCGCCTTCTCACCGTTCAACGACGACTATCCCGTGGTGCGCAGCCTGTTCGAACAGCCCTGGGCTTTGCTCGCCCTGATGGGCTGGCTAGCGACGGCGGCCTGGGCCTTCCGGCAACGGCGGCGCTGGCCGCTATTTGCCCTGGCGATCCTGTGGTATCTCGGCGGCCACGCCCTGGAATCCACTGTGCTGCCGCTGGAACTGTATTTTGAGCATCGCAACTATCTGCCGCTGATCGGCCCCGCGCTGGCGCTGAGTTGGTGGGTCTGGACGCTTGAGCCAAGCAACATGTTACGCCGGATCGCCCTGACCGCCCTTGGCGGCTATACGCTGTTGCTGGCAGCTATGCTCTGGCAACTCACCACCCTCTGGGGCCAACCGCTCATCGCCGCCGAACTGTGGGCGCGGCGCCATCCAACCTCGCCCCGCGCCATCCATTTTCTCGCCACCGGCTACCTGGCGGTCGGCAACGTCAACACCGTCCGCCAAATCCTGGAGCGAGCGGCTTACGCCCGCCCCGCCGCAGTCGGCATCGCGCTCGTGGCGCTACCGTTCACCTGCAAGAACGGCGACCCTGATGCAACGCGGGCACTTTATCGGCTGGCCGAAACCCATGCCGCCACTGGCGAGTACAGTGGGGCCTCGGCCAATTCGCTGTCGCGCCTGCGGGAAATGCTTTCGCGGGGCGAATGTCCTGGTCTCGACCGGGCGGATTTGCATACGCTAGCGGATCGTTTGATAGCCAACCCGCTTTACGCCGCTTCCGGTCGCCGGCTCGGTCACCTGCATTACATTCAATCCGAGCTGTACCGCGACGAGCGCGATCTTGAGGGCACCTTGCGACATCTGTTCGCCGCCCATGCCGCCGATCCTGATATCGGCGCCATCGCCTTGATCGTCGGCACCCTGCTCAGTGCCGGCTTGCGCGACGAGGCCCGAGCCTTTCTCGAACAGGCGCAACAGCATTTACCCCTGAATCCGGTGTTGCGGATCGAGTGGCGCAAGATCATCGACCAGCTTTGGGAGGTAGTGGACGGGCATCAAGCGCATGGAACCCTTCCATGATAACAGTATCGGATGCTCCAAAGCCTTTTTCGGAGCAGCTATACTAGTGAAATAGCCTCTAAATCAAATTGCCCTGATCAGGAAATGCCATTGAACTCACCTATTTACGTTACCCGCCCGTTTCTACCGCCACTGGCGGAACTTTACCCGTATCTGGAACAGATATGGGAAAACCGTCAACTGACTAATGCGGGGCCATTTCATCAGCAATTTGAACAAGCCCTGTGTGAATATCTGGGTGTGGATCACATTTCCCTGTTTGCTAATGGCACACTCGCCCTGGTGACGGCGTTGCAGGCTCTACGCATCACGGGCGAAGTGATCACGACTCCTTACAGCTTCGTCGCCACCGCGCATTCGCTGTTGTGGAACGGCATCAAACCGGTGTTCGTGGATATCGATCCGGCAACATTCAACCTCGACGCCGAGAAAATCGAAGCAGCCATCACCCCCCAGACCACCGCCATACTGCCCGTGCATGTCTACGGGCGTCCCTGCGCTACGGATCGAATCCAGCAAATCGCGGATACTTATGGTCTTAAAGTGATCTATGATGCTGCTCATGCGTTTGCCGTCGAGGACAAAGGCGGTAGTATTCTGCGGCATGGCGATCTATCCATCCTGAGTTTCCATGCTACCAAGGTATTCACGACTTTTGAGGGTGGTGCTATCATTAGCCCCGATGAAAAGACCAAGAAACGTATTGATTACCTTAAAAATTTTGGATTTGCGGATGAAGTGACCGTGGTTGCCCCAGGCATCAATGGTAAGATGAACGAATTCCAGGCGGCCATCGGCTTACTTCAACTTAAATATATTGATATGGCGTTGGAACAGCGGGCAGAAATCGACCGGCGTTATCGGGAACTGTTATCGGATATCCCCGGTATCCACTATCTACCGTACCCTAATTCAAAGCGGCACAATTATTCCTATTTCCCTATTCTCGTAGAATCGGAATACCCATTAACCAGAGATGAACTTTACCGACGATTTCGTGAGGAAAATATCTACGTTCGGCGGTATTTTTATCCGTTGATCAGCGACTTCCCGATGTATCGTACTCTGCCTAGCGCAAGCAAACCCAACCTCCAAAATGCTTCAATAACTTCTGATAAAGTACTATGCTTACCAATTTATCCTGAACTTGAAGTAAAAACTCAGAAAAAGATTGCGATGCTTCTTACTGTAAAGAATAAGTGAAATTGGATAAGACACAAATATTCCCCCTATCCATGTCGAATCATATTGCAATTATGCAACCATACCTGTTCCCTTATTTGGGATACTATCAACTTGTTCATCATGTCGAAACATTGGTTTTTCTTGATGATGTAAACTTTATTAAAAAAGGGTTCATACACAGAAATTTTATTCGCATAAATGGCCAACCGCATCGATTCACTTTTCCCGTCACACATCCATCACAAAACAGATACATTAATGAGCATTTTTTTGCGGATGATGGAAAAAAGATAATTAATCTTATTGCTAATGCATACAGGAAAGCTCCATATTTTTCGCAAGTAATGCCGCTTGTTTCCGATATTTTAGGACAGACTGATCATAACGTTGCCAGACTCACGGCTAGATCAATTTCAAGTGTTTTTGAATACTTGGGTTTAGAGCGATGCTTTCTTTTTTCATCGGAAATTCCAAAAGATAACTCACTTAAATCACAAGACAGGATTATTGACATTTGTAAGACTCTCGGCTCTCGCCGCTACACCAATTTGACAGGAGGTATTAATCTGTATAGTCGTGAAGCATTCAAAACTGCTAATATTAACCTTGAGTTTATTAAAATTGGTAATGTGATTTATCAAGCACCAGCCTACCCTTATATTTCCGGGCTCTCAATTATTGATACCCTCATGATCTGTTCCTCCAATGAAATTATTAAGTTATTGGGAAACTATTATGTCATATAAGCGATTTGCAGTGGTTTCTTCAACAAATGGGAGCGTAGTAAAACGCACATACCATTATGATCCTGATTTTCGTACCGCCCTATCATTAATAGTAACTGACAGAGTTTGTGGCGCATCTGATTTCGCCAAAGCGCAGAATATTCCGTATCAAAAAATCCCATTTAAAGAGACTTTCGATTTTTCAAACTCATTGGCTGATATTTTGAAGGAATACAAAATTGATTTTGTCCTGCTTTTTTTTACTCGTCTTTTACGAGGCCATATTCTCTCAGAATTTAAAGGTCGATTAATTAATTTCCATCCATCATTGCTTCCCGCCTGTCCCGGTCTACATGGCTTTGAGGATACAATAACCTCTGGGTCGCTTTTGGCTGGGACTACAGCTCATTTTATAGATGATGGCGTAGATACAGGTCCAATTATCCAACAAACCTTTGTCCCTATCTGTCCTATTGAACTAGATGAGAAAGCACTCCGACACCTTATATTTCTGCAGCAGTGCGCCTCCTTAAGTCAAGTTTGCTCATGGGGCAACCAAAATCGTTTTTCTTTTGTAGAAAAAAGACGTGTTGTTATAACTGATGGTTGTTATGATGGTAGCATTGGATTTATCCCCACACTTGAATCTAAAATTAGCAAACAACTTTTGCTGGATGTAGCCTGATATTTCAATGGGGGCTGGTGCTCTTGAAACAAATACTGATTTCAAGTTATACAGCACAAGCCTATATTAGTCTTATTGGCATCGTCCTAATGCCTATTTATCTCCATTATCTAGGTATCGAGGCCTTCGGCTTAATCGGTTTCTTCCTGATGTTGCAAGGCTGGCTACAACTGCTTGATCTAGGATTGACACCCACACTATCCCGCGAGATGTCTCTATTTCGCGCCGGTACCTACAGCGCGCAGGATGCGTGGCAACGATTACGCAGTCTGGAATGGATATTGGGTGGGCTTGCCATTCTGTTCATAGTGAGCTTTTGGTTTTTCCAAGGTTGGATTGCGATTAACTGGCTCAAAGTTCAGAATCTTGAGATTGGACTTGTCACCACTTGTGTATTCCTGATGGGGCTGGCTGGCACGTTACGCTGGTTGACTGGACTCTACCGCGCCGGCTTGGTAGGGCTGGAAAAGCAACTCTGGGTGAATGGCTCATTAGTTGTTTTCACCACGCTTAAGTTCGTAGTTGTGCTTCCTGTTATCGCCATCGCCGATTCACCGCCTCTTGCATTTTTCGAATTCCAAGCGCTGATCTGCTTTGCAGAACTTAGCGTGTTTGCCTGGATGTTGTATCGATCCCTGCCGGGATATCCCAGATCAATCTTGCCATGCCCTGTAGCGTTGAAAGTGATGTGGCCGACCGCATCTGCCATGGCGTTTATGGCGGGTATGTGGGTATTCTTGACTCAGATTGACAAGTTGATCCTTTCACGGATACTGTCATTAGAAGCTTTCGGCTATTTCACTCTAGCGGTTGCCGCTGCAGGAGGAGTGTTGGCTCTAGTGCCACCTCTCAATCAGGTATTACAGCCGCGCATGACTATTCTTGTTGCACAAGGGCGAGATGGCGAACTTCGTGAGCTGTATCAAATTTCCACACAGATAGCAACCGTCGCGCTCACCGTGCTGGGTGGTGGTTTGGCTCTGTTTGCCCATTCACTACTATGGGCTTGGACAGGCAATCGCCTGGTGGCCGCTGAGGCGGCACCTATTCTTTTCTGGTATGGTCTGGCTAACACACTGGTTGGGCTGCTAGTATTGCCATTCATGCTTCAGTTCGCCCATGGATACTTGCGGCTACATGTGGCCGGCAATATTGTGCTCGCCCTGACACTGATGCCGGCACTAGTGTTGGCTTCATTACATTATGGTGCCGAAGGGGCAGGGCTAGTATTGTTTGCGGCGAATCTTTTATTCCTGCTGTTCTGGGTTCCGTTGGTTCATCAGCGGTTAATGCCACAAGTTGTCTTGGAATGGCCGCTACACGATATTTTACCGATTGTGCTAGCATCGCTGCTGGTACTGTGGGTTGCTTCACTGCTTTTGCCGACCGAGACAGGGCGGTTAATTACCATACTTCTAGTGATGGTGACAATGCTGTTGAGTGCAAGCGCAGGGCTTCTTACTGGAGACAGAACACGAGATTTGGTCAAAAATATGCTGTTTCGGGAGAAAAGGCTTTGAACGTACCGAAGGTATCGGTTTGTGTAGTCACTTACAACCACGCCCCCTATATCCGCGATTGCCTGATGAGCGTACTTGCACAGGCTGAGGATGTCTCACTAGAAATACTTGTGGGCGATGATTTTTCCGATGATGAGACCGAGCAGATTGTCCAAATTTTAGTAGGCAAATACCTGAAAAAAATCCGATACTTTCGCCATAATGAACGTAAAGGACCTTCAGGAAATTACCAGTTTTTGATCCGGCAGGCTCGTGGGAAATATATCGCTCATCTTGATGGAGATGATTATTGGCTACCAGGGAAGCTACGCGCGCAGACACAACTACTTGACCAAAACCCAGAATGTCCCGCTGTATATTCGAATGCGCTGGTAGTTAATAAGCTTGGTATAGCTTGCGGGATATTCAACAATCGGCTTTCAGAGCGAATCAATATTAACGCTCTGTTACGTCGGGGCAATTTTTTAAATAATAGCTCAATGCTATATCGTGCCTCTCTGCGAGATCAAATTTTGGAGATTGAGGAACCATTTATTGATTATCGCATACATCTTCGCCATGCACGTTATGGAACATTGGCTTATTTAAATGAAGCATTTGTAGTGTATCGAGTAGCTTCAAGCACTTCTATGATTTTTCATTTGAATGAAAATGTTCGTGAGCTATATTGGGAATCTTTAAATGATGTACCAATAAATCATATAGTTCTCCACGATCTTGGTCTTGGCATGGCCGAATTCCTTCGGATGATAATCTTCCGATCTATTCGACTCAAAAGTTGGTCATTGATTCAAAAATGGTGGCCACGTATATTTATTGGATCGCCCTTTGGGCGTTGGAAAATGATCTACTGGACTTTATTGGCTGTTATTCGTATAGGATTTCTTGAGACCATAGGAACAGTTTGTGCCAGAATCAGCGGAAGCCGGATAAAGGTTCTTTACTGGCATTGAGATTAAGTCCTTGAGATTAGGCAGAAGATGCGCAAGATCAAACTTTATAAAATTCTACGTGCTTTAACAGCCCGCGTATCAATTTTCAGAAAACATTATTGCGTGGTCTGCGAACATCATGCTGATACGTTCTTACCTTACCGGAGCGGTTGGCAAGGGGCGCCTCCTCTGATGCGTGTGCTAGACTTAATTGGTAGTAACCTTGATCAGTTCGAGTGTCCTTGGTGTAGTGCCCACGATAGGGAGCGACATTTGTTAATGTACATGCGCGCATCTGGCATTTTCGATAATATACAAAGCATGTCGGTTTTGCATTTCGCACCTGAGCAGCGTTTATCAAAATTAATATTTTCTCAAAACCCGGCGCGTTACATCAAATGCGACTTGTATCCCACCGCGCCAGATACAGAACGCATAGATATTCTAGCTATTCCTTTTATGGATAAAAGCTTTGATTTAATAATCGCAAACCATATCCTTGAACATGTTGTTGATGATACAAAAGCCTTGCAAGAAGTTTGGCGAACCTTAAAGGTTGGTGGAAGGGCAATCCTGCAAACGCCTTATAGCCAGAAACTCCATCATACTTGGTCTGATCCAGGTATTGATACCGATAATGCGTGCCTACAAGCCTACGGCCAGGAAGATCATGTTCGGCTGTTCGGACGGGATATTTTTGAAAGAATTACCTCAGTTGGACTGGAATCATGTGTTAGCACACACGATCAGTTATTACCACAATATGATCCAAAGGAATATGGGGTGAACGGGAAAGAACCTTTTTTCTTGTTCAAGCGCCCAGCTTAAGATGATCAGGCAATTGTTGGCAACCCATGCTTCAACAACATTCTCAGCTTATAAGGACGCCAATCAAATATTTTAAAAAAATTGCACCGTTCTAACCTATGGCCCTTCTGAATATTTAAACGCTGTTGATTCAACTCAGTACGCCATTTCCACAACGCGGTAACTGATGCTAAATAAATGCTGATAAATAAACTCAGTTCTCTTTTAACTAATGCAACTACCAACCCTTCCAGCAACAAAACAACAATATGAAAAGGCAAAAAAAGCTGCAACCAAGGCGTCGGATAACAAAGCACCATCACAAAATTCTTATTTCTCTCGCTCAAAGCGCGCCTTTTTCGGTTAGTGATCAACCGATTGTCAACGACCTTACCTCCTCCAAAGCTATTCCCAATCCAGTGTTTGAATCCCGATTCTGATAATACCTGAACGGGATAACCCCATAGCCGAGCACAGCAAGACAAGTACATATCTTCAGCCAAACTACCGAACCACTCCGGGAACCCACCGATTTCCTCCCACAGACATCGGGGAATCCATAGACAAGCTCCAATCACCATTCCCACTTCTTGCTGCCTTGGATCCAAGTTAGGCACTGGATTTAGAAATGGGTCTAGCCGACTACCCCTGTCAATCAACTCACCTGTCGCCGCATCATATTGGGGTAACCCGATGATGGCTGACTTATCCAAATATTTTGCAGCCCTATATAGCGTACTCAATGTGTCGGGAAATAATTCGGCGTCATTATTCAGCAGCAGCAAAAACTCACCCTGCGCCCGCGCGGCCATCCGATTATTCGCCACGCAAAAACCGACGTTCTCCCGGCTTTCAATCAGTACCACCTGCGGATAATACTCGCAAATAAAATTCACCGATTCATCGCTGGAGGCGTCATCGTGGACAATGATCTCCACTGGTAAGTTGCAATCCTGCTTCAAAACCGAATCTATACACGCCGCTAATGTTCTCATACCGTTGTAATTAGCGATGCAAACTGAACAGACTGGCTTATCCATCATGCGAATCTCGCTCACTATCCGACCCACTATTTTCAAGAAGCCAATGCCACATCCGCCTAACCCCCTCCTCTAGCGTAATTTGCGGCGTCCATCCAGTCGCTGTTCGCAACCGGGTCGAGTCCAGCACCACTCCGCGTACATCCACCGCCCGCGCCGGCATCCAGCGGACCCGGAGTTCCCGTCCCGTAACCCGCTCCACTACCGCCCGCAAGGTATTCAGCGAACAACCCTCACCCACCCCAACGTTGTAAACCCCCACCGGCGCTCCCGGCGCCAGCAACCGCCAACAGGCCTCGACCCAATCCTCGATGAATAAATAATCGCGCACAGTCTCGCCATCGCCCCAAAATTCCATGGCTGTACCCTGTCGCGCATGTTCCAGCATGGTACGGATTGCCCCGAATCCTTTCCGCAACACCTGCCCCGGTCCATACACATTCGACGGCCGTAGCACCGTCACCCGTTCCCGATGTTGCCCGCCATAAACCCGCAAAAATCCCTCCACCGCCACCTTGCCCACACCGTGATTCGAAAGCGGCCACAACGGTTGATCCTCCGGCACCGGCAACACCGCCGGATTACCATACAAAGTCCCCCCGGAAGACACATACACTAATCGTATCGGTTCAAACTCTGCCAGAACTTGCAACAGCCGCAATGCGGGCAACACATTTTCCTCCGCCTCGCGCACGGGTGAAGCCGCCGAACTCCCCGGCGTAGTCGTGGATGCCAAATGCACCACGGTTCGGCAACGCGGCAACAACTCCCGCAGCATCGCTTCATCGTCCAGGCTGGCCCGACGGCTGATCACACCCGGCAGAACTGGATTGAACGCGCGCCGGCCCACCACACAAACGTCCCAATTTTCTCGCGCCAAACGCCGCGCCAAAGCGGTACCGAGAAAGCCCGTTCCCCCCAGCAACAGCACACTTTCCCCGTTCATCCGCTCTCTCCCCGCACCGTTTGATAAGCAGCATGGTAACGAGCCGCGCAATCATCCCATGTCCCTATGGTATTTCTGATCCACTCCCGCGCTGCCAAGCCCAAACTCTGATTGGCCGCTGGGGACTCCAAATCCCGTAAAGCCGCCTCAAACTCCAAACGCGAATCCACCAATACGCCCGTCTCGCTGGATTGAATCAAATCCCGATGCGCCGGCAAGTTAGACGCCACCACCGGCAGGCCCGCCGCCATCGCTTCCAGCAACACCTGCGGCCTCCCTTCATCATGCCGGCTCAGCGTCACCAGCCCCGTAGCAGTTGGGAACCACTCTTCAAGCAACGCCTTGGGATGGGTCGAACCGTGGTAGTGGACCCAATCAGGCACGGTCAGCGTCTCCTGCATCGGCCCGAACAAGTGCAACTGTCGTTGGTTATCGAAAAGTCCTTCTCCCCAATCAAATAAATCGCCGATCTTATGCCGGGTCAGCCGGGTAACCACCAACCAGTGTCGTGGTCCATCCCATGCCATTTGTCGCTCGACCGCAAACCAGGAATCGTCGACTCCAAAGGGTATCGGGCGAATTTCCGCCAGATCGCCAAACCGTCGTGCCAGTTCATCGGCCATCCAGTCGGCGTTCGGCGCTAAAATTACCCGCCTTCCTCGCAGCACCGCTCGCAACACCGCCACCATTCCCGGCAAACGTAGCAGACCGAAATCATTGCCCAACACACTGATCACCGCCGGTCGGTCGTTACCCCACAGCGGTAAGGCATTTTGCAACCAATTGACATGAACCACGTCCACGTCCCGATATCGACGGTAAACCTGGCGCAAGCGCCGCAACAAACCCATCGCCGCCATCCATCCCTGCAAGGGACTAGCGCGCAACAGATGAGCAATTCCCCCCGACCGGAGCAACTGGCGCAACCATTCCGCCTCACTGGTCGAAGTCGCTGGAACAATGATCCTGGAGTGTTCGCCGGGCGGCGCCCATAACGTCAGATGCACGTCCTCACGACGGGCCAGCGCCTCGGCCATGTTAGCAATAAAGCGTCCTGGCCAGTCCTGGCGTGTTTCAGGAAACGAAGTGCTGACCATCAAGACGCGAACAGGCAACAATCCGGCGTTGGCCAGATCGCGGCTGCACCACCCAGTGTCTTTAACCATGATCGAACACAGCCCGATTATTCAAGACACCGCGTAAGACATGTTCTCTCTTTGCTTTCACCTATCAACTTCTCAAAATCGCATGAGTTCGCATCAGACCATACCAATTTCCCAACGTCTGACATTGCGCTCAGCGTATATTCTTCCCAGTGGGATGGCACCCTTCCTCCCCACCACCCGATTGCTGATAGAACAGACTGGTGATTTGTTCCGACACCAGCCCCATCAAAAATACCAACACGGCAATGCTAAACAGCAGCGTCCCCATGTTGGTGAACCGATGTTCGACCACATAGGTATGGACGTAGTAGACCAGCCCTAGCAAGAAGAACCCCAGGCTGACGGGAAAAAACAGCTTGAGCGGCGAATACAGTGTTCCGATCTTGAAGATGATCAACAGGAATCGCACCCCATCTTGCAGGGGCTGGATATGGCTCTTACCTTCCCGCCGCCCCGCTACGATCGGCACATAGGCCACGGGATAGCCGCTGCGGAAAAACGCCATGGTGATCGTCGTCGGATAGGAAAAACCGTTCGGCAGCAAATACAAAAATTCCCGGAACCGTTCGGCCCGTACCGCCCGGAACCCCGAGGTTAGATCGAGTACCTGATAATTGGTCATCCAACTGGCCAGCCGGTTGTAGATCCGGTTCGCCACGCCACGCCCCCACGATGCCTGGGAATGATCCCGCCGCGCGCCAACCGCCATGTCATAGCCTTCTTCCAGTTTCGCCAACAATCGGGGAATATCGGCCGGATCGTGCTGACCGTCCGCATCCAGGAACACCAGCGTCTCGCCGCGGGCGACCCTCGCGCCGGCCTTGATCGCCGCGCCGTTGCCCAGGCTGTACGGATGCGTGACCACTCGCGCCCCGAACGACCGGCAGATCTCGACGGTTTCGTCGGTCGATCCATCATTCACCACGATGATTTCCGCTTCGGGAAACCGCTCCGTCAACTTGCCCAGCAGGGGGTGTAAATTGACCGCTTCATTGCGGGCTGGCAGGATAATGCTCAGCGGATTGCCTACATTCATCAGTTTTTTGATCCGTCCGTATTCGCCAGGGATGGAATCAAGCGCCTTGGCCGAACCATTGCTTGCTGATTTCCGATCCGACCGCGCCACCACAAACCTGGATTGATTCGACATGACTTCGCGCCTTGACGAGTTTTGGCACGTCGCATTGCTCGATTCCCACAAACCTGGATTGATTCGACATGACTTCGCGCCCCACCCCACCCGCGCTACGCATCGTATTATATAGTCTATTCACCCTTTCCGGCTTCAGCGGGTTGATTTATGAATCGATCTGGTCGCATTACCTCAAACTGATGCTGGGCCACGCCGCCTACGCTCAGACTCTGGTGCTGGCGATCTTCATGGGCGGCATGGCCTTGGGGGCGTGGCTGGCCAGCCGCTATTCCCGGCGCTGGAGCAACCTGTTGCTGGGTTACGCCATCGCCGAGGGGATCATCGGTTTGTTGGGGCTGACTTTTCACCCCCTGTTCACCACCGTGCTGGACGCACTGTACCTGGGCTGGATCCCGGCGTTGAGCGATCCTGGAACGATCAACGCGCTGAAATGGACGCTCGCCGCGCTGCTGATCCTGCCACAATCCGTGCTGCTCGGCGCGACCTTTCCGCTGATGAGCGCCGGCATCATTCGCCTTTACCCCGACAGACCCGGCGCGACGCTGGGAATGCTGTATTTCACCAACAGCCTTGGCGCGGCGGCGGGCGTTCTGGTCAGCGTATTCATCCTGATTCCGGCGGTGGGCCTGCCGGGCACGATCATGACGGCCGGCATTCTGAACGTGCTGTTGGCCATCGTGACGTGGGGCATCGCCAAGGAACGCCGCGTCTCCGCGCCGCCGGACAACGCGGACGAGTCGGGCCAACCGGCGTCCGCATGGTTGACGACAGCGCTGCTGACCATCGCTCTCGGTTCCAGCCTGGCGTCGTTTTTCTACGAAATCGGCTGGATTCGGATGCTCAGTCTGGTGCTGGGCAGCTCCACCCAGGCGTTCGAATTGATGCTGAGCGCCTTCATTCTCGGTTTGGCGCTGGGCGGGCTGTGGATTCGCCGCCGACTGGATCGCATCGCCGCGCCGCTGCGCTACGCCGGCTACGTACAGATACTCATGGGCCTGTGCGCGGTGGGCACCCTGCCGTTGTACAACGCCAGCTTCGACTTCATGGGGTTCATGATCCACGGCCTGAGCAAAAACGACGGCGGCTACACGCTGTTCAACCTGACCAGTCAGACCATTGCGATGGCGATCATGATCCCGGCGACCTTCCTGGCCGGAATGACGCTGCCGTTGTTCACCTACGCGCTGCTGCAACGCGGCGCGGGCGAGCGCAGCATCGGCCGGGTTTACAGCGCCAACACCGTCGGCGCGATCCTGGGGGTGTTACTGGCGGTGCATGTGGTGATGCCCCTCATCGGCGTCAAGGGGCTGGTCAGTCTGGGAGCGCTGCTGGATGTGGTCGTCGGCCTCGCCCTGCTGGCGCTGGCCCGGCCGCGATCCTGGCGCTGGGAACTACCGGCCAGCGCGGGGGTGGCGGCGCTGGCTTTTGCAGTCATCTTCATGGCGGTGCGCTTCGACCCACTGCGCATGGCGGGCGGCGTATATCGGTTGGGCCGCGCCCAACTGCCACCCGATACCGAAGTGCAATACTACCGCGATGGCAAGACCGCCAGCATTGCCCGCTACCTGCTCAAGGACGGTCAGATGACCATCGCCACCAACGGCAAACCGGACGCCAGCGTCCAAACCCGAACAGCGGTCGGCGCGCTCGACGAAATCACCATGGTCATGGCGGCCGTATTGCCGCTATCCCTGCGGCCCGACGCCAGGACCGTCGCCAACATCGGTTTCGGCTCCGGCATGACCACCCATAATCTGCTGGGCACGGATCGAATCGAACGGGTGGATACCGTGGAGATCGAGCCGGCAATGGTGGAGGGTGCGCGGGGGTTCGGGCGGTTCGTGGAACGCGCCTTCACCGACCCGCGCAGCCGCGTTCATATCGAAGACGCCAAAACCTATTTTTCCAGCCACAACGCCCGCTATGACCTGATCATCTCCGAACCGTCCAATCCCTGGGTCAGTGGCGTCGCCAGCCTGTTTTCCGAGGAGTTTTACCGCTACATCAAGAATCACCTGAACGAGCGCGGATTGCTGGTGCAATGGTTGCAGTTGTACGAATCCAATCCGATGCTGGCATCGTCGGTATTCAAGGCGCTAAACCAGCACTTTAGCGATTACGTGGTGTTCAATACCGACAGTCTGGATATTTTGATCGTCGCCAGCAACGGCGGTCCTCTCGACCCACTTGACCCCTGGATTCTGGCGGAACTCAAACTGCAAGAGGCGCTGAACCGGGTGGGGATCCGCTCGCTCCTGGACATCCAGGTGCGCCGCCTTGGCGACAAGGCCTTGCTACAACCGCTGTTCGAGGCTTTCAATGCGCCGGCCAATTCCGACTTCTTCCCCTATCTCAGTCTCAACGCTCCCAGAAGTCGCTACTTGCAGGAAACCGCCGTGATATTCAACGAACTGCACCTGGCGCCCATCCCCGTGCTGGAAATGCTCGATGGCCAGCGCCGGGTGGGCGAAACGCCGGCCACGACAGCGCCTCTTTTCAGCGCGCCGGACTCTCAGCAACGAGCGGCGCGCATCGCCGAAACCGTGTCGACCCAGCAGCCGATGACGCCAGCGCAACTGGGTCCGTCAGGATTCGATTTACAACTGCTGATGCGGGAGTTGGCGGTGGAGGCGCCGCAACAACCGGCGGATGAAATCGTGCGCGCTCTGTTGTTGAAGACGGCCGAACTGATCAATCCTTATCTACCCCCCAGCCAAGCCACGCCCTTGTGGGATCATCTGGCCAAGCAACCGGGCTACAACGCCCTGTCCGAAACCACGCGCGACTGGTTCACCCTGCACCGCGCGGTGGGGCAGCGCGACGCGCCGACGATGGCCGCGCTCACCCGGCGCCTGATCGAAACCATGCCCAAGGACAAGCTCTCACCGCACGAAGCGATCTATCTACTCACCGCCGGCCTGACCGCCAGTCTGGCCACGGGGGATAAGGCGAAGGCCGACGCGCTGCTGAAACTCTTTGACAAACATCAAAAACTCATCGACCAGGAGTTTCCCTTGTACTTCCAACTCCTGTTGCGGCAACTGGCGACGAAATCGTGACTGACCTCCATCCCTTGCCCGCAAGCGCGCGAGGGAAACCCATGACCTTACACCACCCACATCAGTACCGCCGGCAGGGTGACCAGCGCCGCCGCCGTTTCCACCGTGACGATGGCGGCGATCAGCGGCGCATCGCCGCCCAGTTGCCGTGCCAGGACATAAGCCGTGGACGCCCCCGGCAGCGCCGCGAACGTCACCAGCACCGCCGTTTCCAGCCGTCCCGGTTGCACCGCCCAGCATAGCCCCGCCGCCAGCGCCGGCAAGACCAGCAGTTTCAGGCCGCTGGCCACCGCCAGCAACCCCGGTCGCCGCAGACCTTCCAGCCGTAGCCCGGCCCCCACTGCCAGCAATCCCAACGGCAGCGCGGCCCGCGCCAGAATTTCCAGCACCGCCGCCGAACCCCACGGCAGGCCGACTCCACCCAGGTTCAGTCCAATTCCGGTCAGGCACGCCACAATCAATGGATTGGTGACCAAGCCGCGCGCTACCCCCGTCGCGGTGGCCGAACCGCCGACGTGAATCACCAGCACCAGCACGCACAATACGTTGATCAGTGGAATCATGATCGCCATCACCAGCGCCGCCACCGTCCCGCCTTCGGCGTGAAACACCGCCAGCGCCACCGCCAGTCCCACATAGGTGTTGAAACGGATCACCCCCTGATAGACCGAGGTGAACGCTGGTCCATCCACCTTCAGCCAGGGTCGGAACCAGTAAACCAGCGCCGTCATCCCCAACAATATCGCCACGACGACCGCCGCCACCGGCCCGACCGCGTAATCACCCAATCGCGCCACCGCCAACCGCTGCACCAGGAGGGCTGGAAAAAGCAGGAAATACGTGAAACGCTCGGCCGCCGGCCAAAACCCATCGCCGGGAAAACCAAGCCGTCGCAAACCAAGACCCAGCAGAATCAGCGCGAAAATGGGACCCAGCGCACTGAGGATCAGATAGAAATTTTCCATCGACAATCAAACCCATGGGGAGAACGGGGTAAGGGACGGTCAGCGCGTGGAGGCGTGGTTTCCGCTCAAGCCAGATTGTCGCGATCCGCCACCGGTTGCGATTCGTAGCGCAGTTGCACGGCTTCCGCGCCCGCCAGTTCGCGCAACCGCTTCAATAGCGCCTCACTGGACCTGACTTGCCAGCTTGGACCGAACGCCAGTTCCACCCGCGCGCCGGAGCCGACGTATTCCACCCACACCGCGCAACGACCGCCGGCGCGATGTTCGGTCAATACGTCGGCCAACTGGCGCAACACCCCTGTCCGGCACCGTTCGGCATCAAGCCGCACAACCAGCCGCCGCGCATATTCGGCGCGCGCCCCGTCCAGATCCAACACCCGCTCAACGGTCAGGCGCGTGGTCTGGTTGAACTCGTCCCAGCCCAGCGTCCCATGCACTAATAAAATAGCGTCCTCGACAATCAGGGGGCGGTGCCGCTCGTACACTTCCGGAAAGAGACGGACTTCGATCCGTCCACCATTGTCGTCCAGGGTCACGAACGCCATCCGCCCACCCCGGTTGGCGTTGCGGACGCGCACACTGGTCACCAGACCGGCAATCAATACCGGGCGTTCGTTGCCCCGGCGCGGGGAACCGCCCTGCTCAGTCAGGTCACGCAGCCGAGTGACATGGAGCGCGTCCAGTTCCGCCGCCACGCGACGGATGGGATGGCCGGTCAGATAGACGCCCAACGTTTCCTTCTCGCCGCGCAGCCGCTCCTCTTCGTCCCACTCTGAAACCTGGGCGATATGCAGCGGCCGGGCCGGTGTTTTCTCGGCGGCGACCAATCCAAACAGATCGTTCTGGCCGGCGGCGTCGTTGCGGGAATGCTGCTCGGCCAGTTGCAGCGCCTCCGGCAATTGCGCCATCAGCGTCGCCCGGTTGAGGCCGATGGCATCGAACGCGCCAGAGCGAATCAGCGCGTCCAGCACCCGGCGGTTGAGTTTGCGCAAATCCACCCGCTGACACAGATCGAACAGGTCGCGGTACGGCCCAACCTGGCTCCGCTCCTGGACCAGTGCCTCGATGGCGGCCTCCCCGACACCCTTGATCGCCCCCAGACCGTAGCGAATTTCGCCGGATTCACCGACCGTGAACCGGTACTCGGACCCGTTGATGGCGGGCGGCGCCAGCTTTAGACCCATGCGGCGGCATTCCTCGATGAACACCACCACTTTGTCGGTCTTGTCCATGTCCGAGGACAGCACCGCCGCCATGAACGCCGCCGGATAATGAGCCTTCAGCCAGGCGGTCTGGTAGGAAATGAGCGCGTAGGCGGCGCTGTGGCTCTTGTTGAAACCATACCCCGCAAATTTATCTATTAAATCAAATATATAAGATGCGATTTCTGGCTCGACCCCACGAGCCATCGCCCCTTTCACAAATCCATCCCGCTCCTTGGCCATCTTCTCGGCATCCTTCTTCCCCATCGCCCGACGCAGCAAATCCGCTCCTCCAAGGGTATAGCCGGACAGAACCTGAGCGATCTGCATCACCTGTTCCTGATAAAGGATGACGCCATAAGTGGGTTTGAGAATCGGAGCCAGCGCTGGGTGAGGATATTCGATCCGGGCGCGGCCATGCTTGCGGTCGATGAAATCGTCGACCATGCCCGATTGCAGCGGCCCTGGACGGAACAGCGCCACAAGCGCCACGATATCCTCGAAGCAGTCCGGTTGCAGGCGGCGGATCAGGTCCTTCATGCCGCTGGATTCCAACTGGAACACCGCCGTGGTCCGATGGCGCTTGAGCAGGTCGAAGGTCGCCGCATCGTCCAGCGGGATGGCCGAAATATCGAGCGGCGGCTCGCCCGCGGCCTGGCGCTGGTCGTTGATGGTCCGCGCCGCCCAGTCGATGATGGTCAGCGTCCGCAGGCCCAGAAAATCGAACTTCACCAATCCGGCCGCTTCCACGTCGTCCTTGTCGAACTGGGTGACCAGGCTGGAATCACCTTCCTCGCAATACAGCGGGGAAAAATCGGTCAGGCTGGTGGGCGCGATCACCACCCCACCGGCGTGCTTGCCGACGTTGCGCGCCAGTCCCTCCAGCTTGCGGGCCAGCTCGATCAGCCCCTTGACCTCCTCGTCGTGCTCGTACAGCCGGCGCAGTTCCGCTTCCTGCTCGATGGCCTTGTCGAGGGTCATGCCGATTTCGAACGGAATCAGCTTGGCGATGCGGTCCACGAAGCCGTAGGGATGGCCTAGTACCCGCCCCACGTCACGCACCACCGCCTTGGCCGCCATGCTGCCGTGGGTGGCGATTTGGGAGACCCGGTCGCGCCCGTAGCGTTGGGCGACGTAGTCGATGACCCGGTCGCGGCCTTCCATGCAGAAATCGATGTCGAAATCCGGCATCGACACCCGTTCGGGATTGAGGAAGCGTTCGAACAGCAGTTCGTAGGCCAGGGGGTCCAGGTCGGTAATGCCGAGCGCGTAGGCGACCAGCGAACCGGCACCGGAACCACGCCCCGGTCCGACCGGCACGCCGTGTTCACGTGCCCATCGGATGAAGTCGGCGACGATGAGGAAGTAGCCGGGGAAACCCATCTGGATGATGACCTTCAACTCGGTTTCCAGCCGCTCGTCGTAGGGTCGGCGGCGCTCGGCGAAATCGGACGTGGCGGGATCGAGCAGTCGCGGCAACCGCCGCTCCAGTCCGGCGCGGGCCTGGATCGTAAAATAGGCGTCGGCGGTCATCCCCTCCGGTACCGGAAAGTCCGGCAGTACGTTTTTGCCGAGGTCCAGCCGCAGATTGCAGCGGCGCGCAATCTCAACACTGTTCTCTAACGCCTCCGGCAGATCAGCGAACAATTCCGCCATTTCCGCCGGGGCGCGCAGATATTGCTGGTCGCTGTGGCGCCGCGGCCGGCGGGGGTCGTCCAGCGTCACACCCTCGTGGATGCAGACCCGCGTCTCGTGGGCCTCGAAATCCTCGCGCTGGAGGAAGCACGCCTCGTTGGTCGCCACCACTGGCGTTCCCGTCGCCGCCGCCAGGTCCAGGGCCGCCTCCAGATAGTCTTCCTCCTGGGGCCGACCGGTGCGCTGGACTTCCAGATAGAACCGATCCGGGAACAATTCGCGCCAGTCGGCCAGCCAAGCCATGGCTTGGTCGGGATGGTCGTTGAGCAACGCCTGGCCGAGTTCGCCATCGCGCCCGGCGGACAGCGCGATCAGACCTTCGGTGTTGCCGCGCAGCCAGCGATGGTCGAGCACCGGCACGCCGCGCTGCTGGCCTTCCAGATAGCCCCGACTGACCAGCCGGGTCAAATGGCGATAACCGGTCAGGTTCTGGCACAGCAGCACCAGCCGGGCGGGTTCGCCCTCGCGCCGCACCCAGGTTTCCACCCCGACGATGGGCTTGATTCCAGCCCCCAGCGCGGCCTTGTAAAACTTGATCAGGGCGAACAGGTTGCTCATGTCGGTGACCGCCACGGCGGGCATCCCGGCGGCGGCGACCTGCCTGACCAGACTCTTGATGCGGATCAGTCCGTCCACCAGCGAGTATTCGGTATGCAGGCGCAAATGCACGAACGGCGCGGTCATGCGGATGTTTCGATGACGGTTTGCAAGGCGGCGAGGACGGGAGCGAAGGAACGGCGATGTTCGGAACAGGGGCCATGGCGGCGCAGCGCTTCCAGGTGCGCGGCGGTCGGATAGCCTTTGTGCCGGGCAAAATTATACTGGGGATAGCGATCGTGCAACCGGCGCAGTTCGGCGTCCCGCGCGACCTTGGCCAGAATCGAGGCGGCGCTGATCGCCGGCACGGTGGCGTCGCCCTTGACGATGGCCCGGCAGGGACAGATCAGGGACGGACAGCGGTTGCCGTCCACCAATACGTTGGCCGGAGCGACGCTCAAAGCCGCCACCGCCCGTTGCATCGCCAGCAGGGTCGCTTGCAGGATGTTGACACGATCGATCTCGGCCACTTCGGCCCGACCCAGCGCCCAAGCCAAAGCATTGTCGCGGATTTCATTCGCCAGTCGCTCGCGCCGGGCGGCGCTAAGTTTTTTGGAGTCGGCCAAGCCGGCTATCGGGCGGGAGGGATCGAGAACGACGGCGGCGGCGACCACGGGACCGGCCAGGGGACCGCGCCCCGCTTCGTCCACCCCCGCAACCGGGACGAAATCGGGCATGTTGGCACGCTAGGAACAGGGTTGTCGTTCGAGGAAGGCGCTCCTGGCGGACCGGTGGCGCCGACCGCGTTGGGAACGTGGACGGCGAAACAGTATCACAACCCGGCGTCCAAAATTCATGGAACATCGTTCATCGCTACCTGGGAGTGAGGATTTCGCCCATGAAAAAAACGTTGCTGTCCCTGTGGGTGCTATTGGCGGGCTGCGCTGTGGCTCCGCCGTCCGGAGTGACGCCGATCAGCGGCTTCGAACTGGATCGTTATCTCGGCAAGTGGTACGAAATCGCCCGGTTGGACCATTCCTTCGAGCGCGGCCTGAGTAACGTCAGCGCCACCTACGACGTGCGCCAGGATGGCGGCGTCAGGGTGCGCAATCGCGGCTACGACGACCGCGCCGGGATATGGAAGGAAGCCGAGGGCCGCGCCTACTTCACCGACGAACCGACGGTCGGTTCGTTGAAAGTCTCGTTCTTCGGCCCCTTTTACGGCGGTTATCACATCGTCGCCCTGGACCGGGTGAATTATTCCCACGCGCTCGTCAGCGGTCCCAGCCGGGATTACCTGTGGATTCTGGCCCGAACCCGATCCATGCCGCCAGCCACGCTGGAAAATCTGCTGGCGCAAGCGAGGGCGCTGGGCTTCGCCACCGACCGATTGATCCTGGTCAAACAGGATCGGGACGACGGGTGAGCCGCGCCGTCCCCGGCGGCGCGGACCATTGGCGCGCGGCCCCAACGACAGCCCATTCAACCTGTTGCGGCAGCCCGCTAATTCTTCAGCGTGCCCAGGAACTTGATGATTCGGGCGCGTTCCTCGGGATCGGCCACGCTGATCGTCTTGTTGGTGCCGGGCAGAAACTTGTTGGGGTTGGCCAGGTACTCGTCCAGATCCCTGGTCGTCCACGTTCCCCCCGCCTGGATCAGCGCGAGGGAATAACCATAGCCCTTGGCGCTCGCCTTGGGTGCGCCGACGATGCCCCAGAGGTTGGGCGCGACCCGCCAGGATGCCCCTTTTGCCAAGTCGTGGCAGACGACACACGATCCCGCCGGCCCATCCCAGCCGGCGGGCTTCGCGGCGTACCGGTTATCCTCCTGAGCCGAGGCTGGCGGAATCAGAAAGGTAAGAAAGCCCGAGGCAGGACCGATGATCCCCAGCGAGCCATCCAAGAACAAGGCCGCGACAATGACCGCGAGCGGTCGCGTCCACTGTTTTTTCATGCTGCAATCCTCCGCGTTGGTTTCACTTGACCGGACTTGAACTATATTTTTCAAGTCAAGTATAGCGGTTGGTTCCAGGCATCCTCGCCTATTGATCGAAAAGCCGTTTTTTTACCAGGGAAGGCAATGCCGCGTCCTGAAGGCGCGAGTACCCCAACACTTGGGAGGGTAGCGATGGTGGAGCAAGGCGGAGGCGCGTCGGGCGCCGGTTGCATGGGTTGTCCATTGCGCCAGCGCGGTGAGTGGTGCGTTTTGAACGAGGAGGAAACCCGGTTTCTCTCGCGCCATCTGAAAAAACGGCGGTATCGGGCGGGGGAGACGATTTTCTCGGCGGGAGAGCCGAGCCATGGCGTCTATTGCGTGGCCTCGGGCACGGCGGCCATCCGCAAGGGTGACGCGGAGGGTAATACGGTTCTGCTGCGACTAGCCTATCCCGGCGATACCCTGGGTTACCGGGGTCTGCTGCTTGGCGAGAATCGCCGCTATGGCGCCGAGGCGCTTGGGCCAAGCAAGATCTGCTTCGTCGACCGCGCGGTGGTGAAGTTGCTGCTCGAACGGAATCCCACCCTGGGGCAACAATTCCTGCGCCGCATCGCCAGCGACATGGACGAAGCGCACGACCACCTGGTGCGCAACGCCACCCTGTCCAATCGGGACAAGTTCGTCCATCTCCTGCAGTCCCTGATGAACCGCCATGGCCGCACTGCCACCGACGGCAGCCGATTCATGGAACTACCGCTGTCGCGGCGCGATCTCGCCTCGATGATCGGCGCCCGCCACGAAACCCTGTCGCGGATCATCGGCCGGCTTGAGGAAGACGGCATCGCCCGTTTTTCCGGGCGCACCGTGTACGTGGCGCGGTCGCATTCGCTGTTCAACGCAATCAGACCACCGACGCTGCTGGACTGACCGGCCGGTTCGGATCGGGGAAATCCATCCACCGCGGACCCTCATTTTTCGCCTGATAAAAAATCCTCAAAATTTGACCATCGTCAATTGATCCGGCCACTACTTCACTAGATTCCATCGATAACCAGTCCGGAAAGAGAGGGCGTATTGATGGATTCTTCTAGCGATCACGATCTTGAAACCTGCACGGTTCAGGACCTCGACGGCTATCGGGGCGCGCTTGGCGGGCTGACTCGCCGCCAGTTCCTGAAATACTGTACCGGAGTCGCGGCGACCTTGGGCTTGTCGTCGCTGATGGGCATTCGCATCGCGGAAGCCGCCACCGCCGCGACCAGACCGCCGGTCATCTGGCTCTCGGCACAGGAATGCACCGGTTGCACCGAGTCACTGTTGCGCGCCTATCATCCGACGCTCGAAACCCTGATCCTCGACATGATTTCCCTCGACTATCACGAGGCCCTCTGCTCCGGAGCCGGTCATCAGGCCGAGGCGTACAAGGCCAAGTCGATGAAGGCGAACTGGGGCAAGTTCGTGCTGGTGGTGGACGGCTCGATTCCGACCAGGGACGGCGGCGTTTACTGCATGGTCGCCGGCAAACCGATTCTCGAAGCCGTCAAGGAAGCGGCGGAAGGAGCGGCGGCGATCATCGGCATCGGCTCCTGCGCCTCCTGGGGCGGCATCCCGTCGAGCGACCCCAATCCGACCCACGCCAAGTCGGTGCACGAGGTTTTGCCCGGCAAGACCGTGATCAACATTCCCGGCTGCCCGCCCAATCCCTACAACTTCCTCTCCACGGTTCTCTACCTCCTCACCTTCGGCAAGCCGCCGGCGCTGGACGCGAAGAACCGACCCAAGTTCGCTTATGGTCGGCTGATCCACGAAAACTGCGAACGGCGCCCGCATTTCGACGCCGGCCGCTTCGCGCTGGAATTCGGCGACTACGGTCATCGCCAGGGCTTCTGCCTTTACAAGATCGGCTGCAAGGGACCGGAAACCCACGCCAATTGCCCGGCCATCGGCTTCGGCGACGTTGGCGAGGGGAATTGGCCGGTGGGGACCGGCCATCCCTGTTTCGGTTGCACCGAGCAGGGGATCGGTTTCACCAAGCCGCTCCACGCACTCGCCAAGGTTCAGACGTTCGCGCCGCCGACCGCTTTCCCGGCGGTGGACGCGCCCAAGGGCGAGGGGATCAGCCCAGCCGCCGCCGCAATCGTCGCCGGCGTGGCCGGACTGGCGGTGGGCGCGGGCGCCATGGCCCTGCGCGGCATGGACGATGAATCGGACTCCAGCGCCAACCCGCGCGACGGTGAAAAATGAGAGGTGCGCCATGGACATGAGCCGTAGACAATTCTTGCGGGGCGCCGCTGGGGCGGTCGCCGCCGCCGCCGCGCCCGTTGCGGAGGCCAGCGCGCCCTTCGCGCCGCGTGAACCGAAGCAGTTGCCGCCCAAGGCCATTGGAATGCTGTACGACTCGACCCAGTGCATCGGTTGCAAGGCGTGCGTCGCTGCCTGCAAGGACGCCAATGGCAAACCGGTCGAGCAACCCCAGCATCTGGCCCAATGGAACGAGAGCACCTGGGATACGGCGATGGATATCTCCGGCAAGACGCTCAACGTCATTCGCGTCTATCAGAACGGTACCATGGCCGAGAAGGATCGTGAGAAGGACGGTTACGCCTTCGTCAAGCGTCATTGCCTGCATTGCGTCGATCCGTCCTGCATCTCGGTCTGTCCGGTCAGCGCGATGCAGAAAAATCCGACCACCGGCATCGTCACCCACAATCCCGATGCCTGCATCGGTTGTCGCTACTGCGTCTACGGCTGTCCTTTCAACGTGCCTCAATACCAGTTCGACGAGCCGTTCGGCCGGATCGCCAAGTGCCAGCTCTGCCATCATCTGCTCAAGGACAATCCTCTGTTCGCCAAGTCGGATGGGGCATCGGTGCCGGCCGGTACCTCGGCCACCGAACTATGGAAGAAGAGTCGGATTCCGGCCTGCTGCGACGTATGCCCGACGGGGGCCTCGCTGTTTGGCTGGGTTGAGGAATTGCAAGCCGAGGCGAAGCGACGGCTTGCGCTCAAACCGGGAGAAATGTACGAATTCCCGCGCGGTCTGCTGGGCGGCGACCGGCCAAGCCAAACGGCGCCGGTCGGCCATTATCAGCCACATATCTACGGCGAAAAGGAAAGCGGGGGCACGCAAGTACGCTATTTGACTGGCGTGCCCCACGAGAAGCTGGGTCTGCCCAAGCTGCCCGATCACTCCTTCGCCGCTGTCTCCGAGGGCATGCAACACACCCTGTACAAGGGCATGATTGCGCCGGTGGTCCTGCTCGGCGGCCTGGTGGTCCTGGCCCGGCGCAACGCGAGGGACGATGAGGGGCAGAAAAACGACGAAGAGCGCAAAAACGATGAGGAGCGGCCATCATGACGGCAATCACTCACCGGCCACTCGGCGGCCATCTCGTCACCAAACCTTTCCTGATCCTGGGTCTCTTCGTCCTGATCGCCGCGTATTTCATCCTGCGTCGCTTCTTGTTCGGGATGGGCGACGTTTCGAACATGAGCAACGGCTATCCCATCGGCACCTGGGTGGTGCTGGATGTGGTGATCGGCACAGCCTTCGGCTGTGGCGGTTTCGCCATGGCGCTGCTGATCTACATCTTCAACCGCAAGGTGTACCACCCGCTGATGCGGCCCGCCCTGCTCGGCGGGGTGTTCGGCTACACCCTGGCCGGCCTCGCCGTGATGATCGACCTGGGCCGGTACTGGAACGCCTTCAATCTGTTGCTGCCCTGGTACGCCCAGCCGAACTCGGTGATCTTCGAAGTGGCGCTGTGCGTCATGGCCTACATCACCGTGCTGTGGCTGGAGTTTTGCCCGGCGTTTCTGGAGCGCATGTCGCCCGAGATCAGGCAACGGTTCCGTCTGGACCGCCTACAAGCCTTCCTGAAGCGGTACATGTACGTACTGATTGCATTGGGAGTGCTGCTGCCGACCATGCACCAGTCCTCGCTAGGTTCGGTGCTGTTGATCCTGGGCTACAAGCTTTCACCGTTATGGAACACGATCTGGTTGCCGCTGCTGTACCTGATCTCGGCGCTGACCATGGGCTACGGGGTGGTGATGATGGAGGCCACTCTGGTGCAACGAACGTTCAAGACCCCCTCGGAGGCGGCGCTGTTCGCGCGACTGGCGCGGGTCGTCGCCGGTTTGCTGATAGGCTACCTGGCGCTGCGCTGGGGCGATCTGCTCTATCGCGGCCATCTGGGTCTGGCCTTTGCCGGCGACTGGGATGGCAACTTGTTCCTGATCGAAACCGCGCTGTTTCTGGCACCCATCTTCGTGCTCCTCTCGCGCCGCCGCGCCAGCCAGCGCTGGCAATTCCTGGCGGCGATCAGTCTGCTGGCCGGCGGTTCGCTGTACCGGCTCAACTCCTATCTGATGGCCGTGCAGCCCGGTAACGGCTGGACCTACTTCCCCTCGGCGCCGGAGTTGATGATCACCATCGGCGTGGTCTGCCTGGAAATCATGCTGTATCTACTGTTCATCAAGACGCTGCCGATATTGCACGGCAGCACCACTGAATCCCATGGGAGACCGTCGTGACCCGAATAACCATTGATCCCATTACCCGTATCGAAGGCCATCTGCGGATCGATTGCGAGGTCAACAATGGCAAGGTGAGCAATGCCTGGTCGTCGGGGCAGATGTGGCGCGGCATCGAGGTCATCCTCCAGGGCCGCGATCCGCGCGACGCCTGGGTGTTCACCCAACGCATCTGCGGTGTATGCACCACGGTCCATGCGATCGTCTCGGTGCGCGCGGTCGAGAATGCCCTGAATCTGGACGTACCGCTCAACGCCCAGTACATCCGCAACATGATCATCACGGCGCACGGCGTCCACGATCACATCGTGCATTTCTATCAACTGGCGGCGCTGGATTGGGTGGACATCGTCTCGGCGCTGTCGGCCAGTCCCGAAGGAGCCGCCAAGCTGGGCGCCACTCTGTCGGACTACCGGCGCAACGGGTTGCCGGAAATCCGCCAGGTTCAGGAAAAACTCAAGGCCTTCGTCGGCACAGGCCAACTTGGGGTGTTCGCCAGTGGTTATTGGGGCCATCCGGCCATGAAGCTGCCGCCGGAGGTCAACCTGCTGGCCGCGACCCACTATCTCCAGGCTCTCGAATATCAGCGGATCGCCAACCGGATCGTCGCCATTCTCGGCTCGAAAACTCCGCATATCCAGAATCTCGCCGTCGGCGGCGTGGCCAACCCGATCAACCCGGACAGCCAGTCCACCCTAACCCTGGAGCGGCTGTTCGCCATCAAGGCCGAAATCGACAAACTCAGCGAATTCGTCAACAAGGCGATGATCCCGGACGTGGCCGCCGTCGGCGCTTTATACGCCGACTGGACCAAGTATGGGGCGGGCGTCACCGATTATCTGTCGGTGCCCGATCTGCCGCTGGACACCAAGGGCACCCGGTTCGAATTGCCCGGCGGTTATATCGCCAAGGGCGATCTGGCGACGTTCAAGCCGATCACCAGTTATCAGGACGGCTACTTCCGCGACGGGGTCAAGGAAAGCGTCAAGCACGCCTGGTACCAGTACAAGGGCGACGACAAGGCTCGCCATCCCTACGAGGGCCAGACGCATCCGCATCACACCGCCTTCCAGGACGACGGCAAATATTCCTGGGTCAAGGCCCCGACCTTTTACGACAAGCGCGTCCAAGTGGGTCCATTGGCGAATGTTCTGGCCATGGTCGCCGCCGGCCACGAACCGACCAAGCGCCATCTCAACCGGGTGCTGGAGATCGCCGGCTCAGTCGCGGGAACTCAGATTCCGGTCGCGGCGCTGCATTCGACCGTCGGCCGGATCGCCGCACGGGCAGTGCGATGCGCGGTGTTGCTGGAATCGCTGCAAAATCAATGGCAGTTGCTGATCGACAACATCGCCAAGGGCGATTTCGCCACCTTCAACCGTCCGGTGTTTCCCAAGGGCGAGATTCGCGGTTTCGGTTATCACGAAGCGCCGCGCGGGGTGCTGTCGCACTGGACCGTGATCGAAAACGGCAAGATCCGGAATTATCAGGCGGTGGTGCCGAGTACCTGGAACGCCGGCCCGCGCGACGACGCCGACGCGCTGGGGCCTTACGAGGCCTCCCTGCTTGACAATCCGGTGGCCAATCCCGAACTGCCGCTGGAAGTCCTGCGCACGGTGCATTCCTTCGATCCCTGTCTCGCCTGCGCGATCCATTTAGTCGATACCCGGCGGCGGCCCATCGTCCAGGTCAAGGCGTTCGGATGAGGATCGTGGTGCTGGGCCTCGGCAACATCCTGCTTCGCGACGAGGGCGTCGGGGTGCGGATGGTCGAGGCTCTGGTCGAGCGCTACGCCCTGCCGGCGGAAGTCGAGGTCGTGGACGGCGGAACCGCCGGCATGGATCTGCTGAATACCCTCGCGGGTTGCGATCATCTGTTGATTTGCGACGCGGCGCGGACCGGCGCGTCGCCCGCGTCGCTGGTCAAGCTCGCCACCGCCGAGGTTCCCGCCCTGTTCCTGACCCGGTTCTCGCCCCACCAGCTCGGCTTGGCGGACGTGCTGGCGACGCTGCTTCTCACCGATGAAGCGCCGGGTTCCATCACCCTGCTGGGCATCGTGCCCGTCGATCTGGAATTGGGCATCGAACTGTCGCCCGAAGTCGCGGCGATGCTCGGACAGGCGGTCGAATGCCTGGCGACGGAACTGCGCGGGCTAGGTTGTCGGCTTGCACCGAAATGTCCAACGGCGGTCGCGGTGGTCTAGGTCATGTGCATCGCCATTCCGGCGCGGGTGGTTGAACTGCGCGAGACCGGCGCGCTGGTGGAACGCTACGGCGAGCGGCTGGAAGTCAGCCTGTTGCTGCTGGAGGAACCGGTGGCGCCGGGTGATTACCTGATCATCCAGGCGCGCGCCTTCGCCGTGGAAAAGATCGCGCCCGAGGAAGCGCTGGAAATCCAGCGCCTGTTCGACGCCATCATCGAGACCATGCCGTCGGTATGAGCAGCGCGCTCGGCCCCGGCGAGGGCAAGCTGCGCATCCAGATTCGCGTCGAAAAAGGCGTGATCGCGGCGGTTGCATTGGCATCGACGCGTCCCGTCAGCGCCGGCTCCGTCCTCGTGGGTCGCCGGCTGGACGAAGCCCTGGCGTTGTTGCCACGTCTGTTCAGCCTGTGCGGCGTGGCTCAGGCGGTTGCGGGACTGCGCGCGGTGGAGAACGCGCTGGGCCTCGTCGTCCCGCCTCCCCAAGCGGCTGCTCGCCAACTTCTCGTCACCGCCGAGGCGCTTGAACAAACCGTCTGGCGCATCCTGATCGATGGGCCACGCTGCATCGGCGTCGAGCCAGCCCTCGAAAGCTTGAAACCGCTGCGGCGAGCGCTGGCGTCGCTTCGGCTCTTGCTGTTTTCCGAGCCAGTCTGGATGCGGATCGGTGGCGCGCGCCTGGCGCCGGATCGGGCCAGACTCGCCGGGGCACTGGATGAAATCGAGCGGTGTATCGAGCGGACCGTGCTGGGACGGGCGACGGTGGACGGTTCGCCCTGGCCGGATCGTGGCGCTTTCGAAACCTGGATGCGGACTTCTCCCGCGCCAGCCGCCCTGGTTCCGCGCTGGGCGAACGGGCAGGGATTGGCCGGGTTTGGCCGCGGCACCGTGGAACCCTTGCCGGAGTTTGATCCCGCGTGGCTCGCGTGGCGGTTGGCGAACGATAGCGATCATTCGTTCTGCGCGCGACCGAATCACGTGGGCGGAGTCGGCGAGACCGGCGCGCTGACCCGCTACTGGACGCATCCGCTGATCGCCGCGCTGCGCACCGAACATGGCAACGGATTGTTCGTTCGCCTGACGGCGCGGCTTATCGAATGCGCCGCGTTCGTGGCCGAATTGCGTAATCAATTCCAAATGGCGAGCGCCGACCATCCCGGAACCCTGGATTTGAGGAACGTCAGCGGTTCCGGCCTGGGCATCGTGGAATGCGCCCGCGGCCGGCTGGTTCACTGGCTGGCGATCACCGAAGGGCGAGTGAGCGCTTACCGAATCCTCGCCCCCACCGAATGGAACTTTCACCCCGAGGGTCCGCTGGCGCGTGGTCTGGCCGGCGCAGAGGTCGGGCGGGGGGACAGGGTTCGCCAAGTCATCGAATTGCTGGTGATGGCGCTCGATCCCTGCGTCGGTTGCGAACTTGCCGTTGATGAACATTGACCCCGATCCCATCTCGCCCGCGGCAGCGGAATTGTGCGTCCTATTCCCGCGCTTTCTGGCAAAAGCCACCAAATGGCGTAAGCTCTAGCCAGCGACTTAACGGTGAGGTGACCAGCAGCCGTGAAGTACATCGACGAATTTCGTGACGGCGCGGCGGCGCGCGGCCTGGCGCGACAAATCGTGCAAGAGACGCGGTCCGACCGGGAATACCGCCTGATGGAATTTTGCGGCGGCCACACCCACGCTATCTATCGTTATGGCGTACCCGATTTGCTGCCCCCCGGCGTGCGCATGATCCATGGTCCCGGCTGCCCAGTGTGCGTGTTGCCCATCGGACGACTGAACATGGCGCTGGAACTGGTGGCCCGGCCCCAAGTGACCCTGTGCAGCTATGGCGACATGCTGCGGGTGCCGGGTTCAGGCGGGCAAAGCCTGCTCAAGGCCAAGGCGGCCGGCGTCGACATCCGCATGATCTATTCCGCCGCCGACGCCCTGGCGCTAGCGCAACGGCATCCCGACCGCGAGGTCGTGTTCTTCGCCATCGGGTTCGAGACGACGACCCCGCCCACGGCCCTGGTCATCCAGCGCGCGGCGGAACTCGATCTGCTGAATTTCAGTGTGTTTTGCAACCATGTGTTGACGCCGGCGGCGATTGCCCATTTGCTGGCCGCGCCCGAGGCGCGCGCGCTGGATGCGGTGCCCATCGACGGCTTTCTGGGACCGGCGCACGTCAGCGTGGTGATCGGCAGCCGGCCCTACGAAGGTTTTGCGCGCGACCATCGCAAGCCGGTAGTGATCTCCGGGTTCGAACCGCTGGACGTGTTGCAATCGATTCTGATGCTGATTCGCCAGCTCAACGAAGGCCGCGCCGAGGTGGAAAACCAGTACACCCGCGCCGTGACCCGCGACGGCAATCTGAAGGCGCAACGGTTGATGGCGGAAATCTTCGAACCACGCCCGATGTTTGAATGGCGCGGTTTGGGGCTGATCCCTCACAGCGCGCTCACGATCAGGGAACCCTACGCCCGCTTCGACGCCGAGCGCCGCTTTCCCTTGACCTATCAGGCGGCGTCCGAACATCGGGCCTGTCAGTGCGGGGCCATTTTGCGCGGCGTGAAGAAACCCACCGATTGCAAGCTGTTCGATGTCGTTTGCACCCCGGAGAATCCGCTTGGTTCATGCATGGTGTCCTCCGAGGGAGCCTGCGCGGCCTATTACCGCTACGGACGCTATCAGGGGGCCGCATGAGCGCGCCGCGTACTCGCCACTTCTTTGCTAGCCCTCTGGATTTCGAATCCGGCCGGGTCGAGCTGAGCCATGGCAGCGGTGGACGGGCCATGGCGCAGCTGATCGAGGAACTGTTCGCGACCGCTTTCCGCAATCCCTGGCTCGATCAGCGCAATGACCAGGCCTGCCTGGAATTGCCAGCCGGCCGCGTCGCCATGACCACCGACAGCTACGTGGTCTCCCCCCTGTTCTTCCCTGGCGGCAATATCGGTTCGCTGGCGGTGCATGGCACGGTGAACGATCTGGCGATGGCCGGCGCCCGGCCGCTGCATCTGTCCGTCGGCTTTATCCTGGAAGCCGGGTTTCCGCTGGCCGACCTCCGGCGCATCGTGATGTCGATGGCGACGGCGGCCCGAGCCGCCAACGTAACCATCGTCACCGGCGACACCAAGGTGGTGGAACGCGGCAAGGGCGATGGCGTCTTCGTCAACACCACCGGCATCGGCGTTATTCCCGACGGTGTCCAGCTTTCCGGCGACCGCGCGCGTCCCGGCGATCTCATTCTGCTCAGCGGTTCGATGGGTGATCACGGCGTGGCGGTGATGTCGCAACGCGCCGGCCTCGAATTCGAAACGACTCTCCAATCCGACAGCGCCGCCCTGCACGAACTGGTGGCGGCGATGGTTGCGGCGGCACCGGGGCTGCGCTGCCTGCGCGATCCCACGCGCGGGGGACTGGCGACCACCCTGAACGAAATCGCCGTCCAATCCGGCGTGGGGATGGTCCTTCGAGAAGCCGCCATCCCGATCAAGCCAGAGGTGGCGGCGGCCTGCGAACTGCTGGGACTGGACCCGCTCTACGTCGCCAACGAAGGCAAACTCATTGCCATTTGCCCCCCCGAGGACACCGAGCGGGTGCTGGCGGCGATGCACGTTCATCCCCTAGGGGCGGCGGCGGCGGTTATCGGCACTGTTCGTGAAGACCCCCACCGCTTCGTCACCATGGAAACGACCTTCGGCGGCAATCGCCTGGTGGACTGGCTGAGCGGCGAACAATTGCCGCGTATCTGCTGACGAGTTGACTGTCTGAGTTCAGTATGCGTCGTCAGGAGGATGCGCTTGGCAAACTTTCTTGCACTGCAACATAAATTGCGCTATGATGCTTTCCAATTGGTGGCGCAAAGCATGTCAATGATGTGATATCTATTGATAGTTGAATGACTTATGGTGAGTACCCGCCTGAAAGAGCGTGGGTCTCTGGACTGGATATCCAAAGCGCGAAACTCGCGCCATGTACATCGCCTCCAAGTCTGGATCGGACAAAATTCGATCTTTTCGGATACCTAACTTTGGAGGGCGCGCTGGTTCCCTACCTGATCGAGGGGGATTGGTCGCGTGAAATCTTCATGAAAGAACTACTCAAGATTGCTGTATGCGCGGTTTTGCTATTGGCGCTTTCGCCTCTGGTGGGTTTCTGGATTGTCGCGCTGGTGGGAGCAGGACTGCTTCTGTTACCGATAGGAGCCGTTGTCGCTAAGGCTTTTCCCGAAACCTGGAAACATATCGAGAATACGCTGTTTTCGCGGACTTTTTTCCCTTCCGCACCGTGAATGGTTCAGCAAAAGCTTCCAGTTTTGCGATTGACAGCCCGGCGCCGCCGGGCTTTTTCGTTGGTGAAACAATGAGAATCCCGACCCTTCGGATACCCCGGTCCGGTCCGGCGCCATCATGGATTTGACCACCAGCTTCCTGGCCGCCTTTCTGATCGGCCTGAGCGGTGGAGCGCACTGCTTTGGAATGTGTGGCGGTATCGTCGGGGCGTTGACCCTGGGAGCGCCGGCAACGCCCGACCATCCGCTGCTCGGACGACTACCGTTTCTGCTCGCCTACAACCTGGGTCGGCTGCTCAGCTACGTTTTCGCCGGAATGCTGGCGGGCGGGGTCGGGGCATGGGCGACGCATCTGCTGGCGGTGCATCAGGCGCAGTTAGGGTTGCGGCTTGTGGCCGGGCTGTTCATGATCTTGCTGGGACTGTATCTGGCCGGCTGGTGGAGCGGGCTGGCGCGAGTGGAACAGGCCGGCGGACGGTTGTGGCGTCGGATCGAACCGCTGGGCCGGCGGCTGTTGCCAGTGCGCACGCCCGCGCGGGCGCTGGGCATCGGGCTGGTGTGGGGCTGGTTGCCATGCGGGCTGGTCTACAGCGTGCTGGTGTGGGCGATGGGCGCGGGCGGGGCGCTAAACGGCGGCCTGTTGATGTTGTGCTTCGGTCTGGGCACGCTGCCGGCGCTGCTGGCGATGGGCGCGTTCGCGGCGACACTGGCGGATTTCATGCGCCGGCCATGGATGCGCCAGGTCGCGGGCGCGTTGATCATCGGGTTCGGGATGTACCAGATTGGTTTGGCGATGCGGACGATACTTCAGGGCGTGTGAAGATGCGGCGGGGGCGCCGGCAGTGAATCGATGGGGATTGGCATGGTTAGTGCTCTATCGTCAGTGTTGAATATCGAGCGAACCAAGGCCATCGATGAAGAAAATCGAAGTCATGTTGATCGATGCCCATTCGGGGCGGTCGGCGATTCTGGAGCAAGCGCTGAGCGATGCCGGCTACCGGATCACGGTCCGAACCGCCGGCACCCACAAGCTGTTGCAACAGGTGCGGGAAACCAGGCCGGACGTGATTCTGATCGACATCGATCTACCCGACCGCGATACCCTGGAGCAATTGCGCGAGATCGGACAAGACCAGCCTCGGCCCATCGTGATGTTCGCCGAGCGCAGCGATCCCGAAACCACTGCCGCCGCCTTGCGCGCCGGCGTCAGCGCCTACGTGGTGGACGATCTCAATCCGCGCCGTCTCCAGCCGATCATGGATGTCGCCATCGCCCGATTCCGCGAATATCAAGCCCTGCGCCGGGAACTGGAGGAAACCCGCAGCCGCTTGGCCGAGCGCAAGGTGATCGAAAAAGCCAAGGGTTTGCTGATGGCGCAACGGAACCTGAACGAGGAGGAGGCATATCAGACTTTGCGCAAGCTGGCGATGGATCGCAATCAACGAATCGGGGAGGTAGCGCGCACCGTGGTTTCGTTGCTGGAGCTGTTGAGTTGAATGGAGGGTCGCCGCCGCTCAATGTGGTGCAAGACAGGAATGCCATGCGCCACGATAGCGCAAATTGGGTGGCGACAATCCGTGCAAGGCCGCTTACTTCACGAATTAATTCGAATGATATCAACGACTAAACGGTCTTGGCGCGCACCGTGCTAAATCTTGATTAACAACCCCTCCCACTGGCGGGACGGGTCACGCGGCCAACGGTGGCTGTGCATCGGACAAAGGCGTCCAGTTCTCGTATCTCATGCGAGAGCTGGACGCCTTTTTTATTGGCGACTTGGCGGGTGAACGACATGAGCGACATGAACGCGACAAACGAACGGGGGCAGGCAAATTTATCCCGACGCAGGTTCCTCAAAACGGGCGGGCTGGCGCTGGGTGGCGCCTCCTTGCTGGGTGGGACGTCTCCTTGGCTCCGCACCGGCGCCTGGGCGGGCGAAAGCGGCGGTTTGGAGAAAACCAAATTGACTCTGGGCTTTATTCCGCTCACTGACTGCGCGCCGCTGGTGGTGGCTTTCGAGAAGGGTTATTTCAAGAAATACGGTCTGGAGGTGACGCTTTCCAAGGAAGCGTCCTGGGCCAACATTCGCGACAAGGTCGCCATCGGCGAACTGGACGGGGCGCACATGCTGGCGGGAATGCCTATCGCCGCCAGCCTCGGCGTCGGGGCCTTGCCCAAGGCCACCATTACCGCCTTCTCGCTGGACCTCAACGGCAATGCCGTCACCGTTTCCAACGAATTGTATGAGCGGATGGCAAAAGCCGACCCCGAGGCGATGAAGGAACGTCCGCTCACCGCCCGCGCCTTGAAAAAGGTCATCGACGCCGACAAGGCCGCCAGCAAGGAACCGATGACCTTCGCGGTGGTGTTCCCGGTCTCCACCCACAACTATCAATTGCGCTATTGGCTGGGGGCGGCGGGCATCAACCCGGATCAGGACTTGCGGTTGATCGTGATTCCGCCACCACAGATGGTCGCCAACCTCAAGGCCGGCAACATCGCCGGCTATTGCGTGGGCGAGCCGTGGAACGAGCGGGCGGTGGAAACCGGCATCGGCCGGGTGCTGATCACCAGTTACGAATTGTGGAACAACAATCCCGAAAAAGTGTTCGGCGTCAACCTGGAATGGCACGAGAAGCATTCGCGCACCCACCAGGCGCTGCTCATGGCCCTATTGGAAGCGACGCAATGGATGGATCAGCCGGATAACCGCATGGAAGTGGTCAAGCTGATTGCGCAAAAGTCCTACGTCAACGCGCCCGAGGATACGGTGAAGATGTCGATGACCGGCACCTTCAAGTACGCCCAGAATGAGGAACCACGCCCGCTGCCGGATTTCAACGTCTTTTATCGCTACGCCGCCAACTTCCCCTGGCAGTCGCACGCCGCCTGGTTCATCGGCCAGATGTACCGATGGGGGCAGTTGGAACAACCGGCCAACATTCTTCAGGCCGCCGCTTCGGTCTACCGCCCCGATCTGTACCGGCAGGCGGCCAAGGCGCTGAATCTGCCCTATCCCACCATCGACGTGAAGCTGGAAGGTGGTCGCGACGCCCCTTGGACGCTGACCGAAGCCACCAGCCCGATTACGATGGGGCCGGATCGGTTCTTCGACGGCGGCCGGTTCGATCCCAAGAAATCGGGCGAATACGTCGCTGGCTTTGCGGTGAAGAACCTGAAGGTCGCGCCGGAAGCCCTGTTCAAGGCCAATGCCTGAATGGGGAAGGAAACCGAGATGAGCAACAACGTCATTGCCCTGTCCATCACGCCGCCGGCTGTTGCCGAAATTGCGCCAGTCGTTGAAGTTCGCCAGCCCGTTCGGGAAGCGGCCAACGTCGAGCGACAGCCGCCCGCATCCCCAGCCTACAGTTTTCCGCCGGTGTCGAAAGCGAGACTTCGCGCCGTCGCGATCACTCGCGCCGTCATCCTGCCGGGGGCGGTTTTCCTGCTGGTGCTGGGAGTTTGGATGCTGGTTAACGCCAAAATCACCAGCGACATTCCGACGCCCGCCGCAACCTGGGCGCGGGCGGTGGAAATTTTCGGCCAACCGTTCTACATCGCCGGTCCCAACGACATGGGCATCGGCTGGCAGGTGTTGTATTCGCTGGGCCGGGTCATGGCCGGCTTCGCCCTGGCGGTGGCGGTGGGGATTCCGGTCGGCTTTCTGATGGGCGCCAGCCGCGACGTGCACCAAGCCTGCTATCCGCTGGTGCAAATCCTCCGCCCGGTCAGCCCGCTGGCCTGGCTGCCGATCGGCCTGCTGGTGTTTCAGGCCAAGGACCCGTCGGCGATCTTCGTGATCTTTATCACCAGCATCTGGCCGGTGATCGTCAACACCGCCGCTGGAGTGCAGGCGATTCCGCAGGATTACCTCAACGTGGCGCGGGTGCTGCGCCTCGGCAAGCTGGAAGTGACCCGCCGCATCCTGATTCCCGCCACGTTGCCGCATATTCTGACCGGAATGCGGTTGTCGCTGAGCGTGGCCTGGATGGTGATCGTGGCGGCGGAGATGCTGACCGGCGGCGTCGGCATCGGCTTCTACGTCTGGGACGAGTGGAACAACCTCAACGTCGCCTCGATCATCGTCGCCATCGGCCTCATCGGGCTGGTCGGCATCGTGCTGGAAAGTCTGATGAATCTGGCGCAGCGTTACTTCGACTACAACCGCCGTTGAGGGAGAAATCGCCGTGAGCTACCTGAACATTTCCAATGTGGACGTGGCATTTCCGACCGCCAACGGCGCTTACATCGCCTTGCGCGAGGTGCATCTCGAAATCGAACAGGGCGAGTTCATCGCCATCATCGGGCATTCCGGCTGCGGCAAGTCCACGGTGCTGAACGTGGTCGCCGGCCTGCTCGAAGCCACGCGCGGCGGCGTGTTGCTGGAAAACAAGGAGGTGAACAGCCCCGGCCCGGATCGCGCCGTGGTGTTCCAGAACCACTCGCTGCTGCCGTGGCTGACGGTGTACGAGAACGTGCGGATCGCGGTGGACAAGGTATTCGGCAAGAGCAAGTCCAAGGCCGAGCGGCACGATTGGACCCTGCACAACCTCCAACTGGTGCACATGGAGCATGCGATGGATAAACGACCGGGCGAGATTTCCGGCGGCATGAAGCAACGGGTCGGCATCGCCCGCGCCCTGGCGATGCAGCCCAAGGTCCTGCTGATGGACGAGCCATTCGGCGCGCTCGACGCGCTGACTCGCGCTCATTTGCAGGAATCGGTGATGGAGATTCAGACCGCGCTCAACAACACCGTGCTGATGATTACCCACGATGTGGACGAGGCGGTGTTGCTGTCCGACCGCATCGTGATGATGACCAACGGCCCGGCGGCGACGGTGGGGGAAATTTTGCGAGTGGACCTGCCGCGCCCGCGCAACCGGCTCGAACTGGCGGACGATCCGACCTACAACCACTACCGCGCCGAGGTGCTGCGCTTCCTCTACGAGCGGCAGCGGCGGCCGGAAGCGGCCTGAACGAGACGGCAACGGAGATTCGACGATGAAAGAACGTTTGGTTCTAGTCGGCAACGGCATGGCGGGGATGCGCACCTTGGAAGAGTTGCTGGCCATCGCCCCGGATAAATTCGACATCACCGTGTTCGGCGCGGAGCCGCACGGCAACTACAACCGCATCATGCTGTCGCCGGTGCTGGCCGGCGAAAAATCCATCGACCAGATCATGCTCAACGATCTGGACTGGTACGCGGAAAAGGGCATTCGCTTGCACGCCGGTCAGGAAGTGACGCACATCAACCGGGCGCGGCGACAAGTTCACGCCGCCGACGGTACGATTGCGCCTTACGACCGGCTCTTGCTGGCGACCGGTTCCAACCCGTTCATCCTGCCGATTCCGGGTAACGATCTGGTGGGCGTCATCGGTTTTCGCGACATCCAGGACGTGGAAACCATGCTCGCGGCGGCGCAAACCGGCAAGCACGCGGTCGTCATCGGCGGCGGCCTGCTCGGATTGGAAGCCGCTAACGGCCTAATGAAGCAGGGAATGCAAGTCACGGTTGTGCATGTGCTCGACACCTTGATGGAGCGCCAGCTCGACCCGGTTGCGGCGGACATGCTGCGCGTGAATCTGGAGGAGCGCGGCCTGCGCTTCCTGATGGGTGCCAACACCGCCGCCGTGCTCGGCGAAGAGCGGGTCCGCGCCGTGCGTTTCAAGGATGGCCTGGAAATTCCGGCCGATTTGGTGGTGATGGCGGTCGGTATCCGGCCCAACATCGAACTGGCAAAACAAGCCGGCATTTATTGCGAACGCGGCATCGTCGTCAACGACACGATGCAGAGCTACGACCCGCGCGTCTACGCCGTCGGCGAGTGCGTGCAGCATCGCGGCCAGTGTTACGGCCTGGTCGCGCCGCTGTGGGAGCAGGCCAAGGTTTGCGCCAACCATCTCGCGCGCTACGGCATCGGCCGCTATCAAGGATCGGTGACCAGCACCAAGCTGAAAGTGACCGGCATCGATTTGTTCTCTGCGGGCGATTTCAACGGCGGGTCGGGCTGCGAGGAGATCGTGTTGCGCGATCCGGCGCGCGGCGTCTACAAGAAGCTGGTGGTCAAGGAAAATCGCGTGCAGGGCGCGGTGCTGTACGGCGATACCGTCGATGGCACGTGGTATTTCCAGTTGTTGCGCGAGGGCACCGACATCGGCGCGTTTCGCGAAACCGTCCTGTTCGGCCACGCCCACATGGCGGATTCGGGCCGCGACGGTTTCAGCGTGATGACGATGGCCGACGACGCCGAAATCTGCGGCTGCAACGGCGTGTGCAAGGGCGCCATCGTCAAGGCGATTTCCGAGAAAAAGCTGTTTACCGTGGACGAGGTGCGCGCCCACACCAAGGCGTCGGCTTCCTGCGGTTCCTGCACCGGACTGGTCGAACAAATCCTTGCCGCCACCGTCGGCACCTTCGACAAGACGCCGAAGGAAAAAGCCCTGTGCAAATGTACCGAGCACAGCCACGACCAGGTTCGCAAGACGATCCGCGAGCAGCATTTGACCAGCTTGCGGGCGGTGTTCGATTTCATGGAGTGGAAAACGCCGGACGGTTGCCATTCCTGCCGCCCCGCCGTCAATTACTACCTGATTTCGACTTGGCCGGACGAAGCGCAAGACGATCAGCAATCGCGGTTCGTCAACGAGCGCGTCCACGCCAACATCCAGAAGGATGGCACGTATTCGGTGGTCCCACGCATGTGGGGTGGCCTGACCAATCCGAAGGAGTTGCGCGCCATCGCCGATGTCGCCGACAAGTTCAAGATTCCGACGGTGAAGGTGACCGGCGGCCAGCGCATCGACCTGCTCGGCGTCAAGAAGGAAGATTTGCCGAAAGTCTGGGCCGATCTCAACGCTGCCGGCATGGTGTCCGGCCACGCCTACGGCAAGAGCCTGCGCACCGTGAAAACCTGCGTCGGTTCCGACTGGTGCCGCTTCGGCACGCAAGATTCCACCGGTCTCGGCGTCAACCTGGAAAAGATGACCTGGGGATCGTGGACGCCGCACAAGTTCAAAATGGCGGTGTCCGGTTGTCCGCGCAATTGCGCCGAAGCCACCATCAAAGACTTCGGCGTGGTTTGCGTCGAATCCGGTTACGAGATTCACGTCGGCGGCAACGGCGGCATCAAGATTCGCGGTACCGACCTGCTGTGCAAATGCACGACCGAAGCAGAAGTTAAGGAATATTGCGGCGCGTTCATGCAGCTTTACCGCGAGGAAGGACGCTATCTGGAACGCACCGCGCCGTGGATCGAACGCGTCGGCCTGAGCTACGTGAAATCGCGCATCGTCGAAGACGAAGAGAATCGCAAGGCGCTCTACGCTCGCTTTCTCGACTCGCAACAGTACGCCCAGATCGACCCGTGGGCGGAACGGGCCAGCGGTCGAGTGGATGCGCACGAGTTTCAACCCTTGCGGCAGGTCGGTTGAGGAGCGGAGGCGATCATGTACGACTGGCACGAAATCGGCGCGCTCGACGACATTCCCCGCCTGGGTTCGCGGGTCGTGAACACACCGCACGGCGACGTGGCGATCTTTCGCACCGCCGACGACCAGGTTTTTGCTCTGCGTGACCGCTGTCCGCACAAGGGCGGTCCACTGTCGCAAGGCATCGTCCACGGTCGCCGCATTACCTGTCCGCTGCACAATTGGGTGTTGGAATTGGAAAGCGGTCAGGCGGTCGCACCGGACGTGGGTTGCGCTACCCACTATCCGATGCGACTGGAAGGTGGGCGGCTCTGGCTCGGTTTGAACAACGTGGTCCGGTTGCCAACCGCGTCGCGGGAAGCGGCCTGAACGGGAGAATCCGACGATGCGCGGCGCTGACGAAGCGATTCGCACCACTTGCCCTTACTGCGGGGTCGGCTGCGGGATCAAAGTCACGGTCGATCCCGATGGCGGCGTTCGAGTGGCGGGTGACGAGCAACATCCCGCCAATTACGGGCGGCTGTGCTCGAAAGGTGCGGCGCTGGGCGAGACCCTGAGCTTGGAGGATCGCTTGCTGTATCCCGAGATCGCTGGGCGGCGCGTGTCGTGGGACGAGGCACTGGACGCCGTCGTCGCCGGTTTTCGCCAAGCGCTGGCGGAACACGGCCCCGAGGCGGTCGCCTTTTACGTTTCCGGGCAATTGCTGACCGAGGATTATTACGTCGCCAACAAGCTGATGAAGGGCTGCCTCGGCGGCGCCAACATCGACACCAATTCGCGATTGTGCATGGCGTCCTCGGTGGCCGGCCACAAGCGGGCGTTCGGCTCGGACACCGTGCCCGGCTGTTACGAGGATTTGGAGGAGGCCGATCTGGTGGTGCTGGTCGGCTCCAATCTGGCCTGGTGCCATCCGGTATTGTACCAGCGCATCCTCGCCGCGCGGGAACGGCGTGCGGGCCAACCGAAGCTGGTGGTGATCGACCCGCGCCGCACCGCCACCTGCGATGCCGCCGAAACCCATTTGCCGCTCAAGCCCGGTTCCGACACCGCGCTGTTCAACGGCCTGCTGGTGCATCTCTATCAGCAGGATCGCTTGGACCCGGAGTTTCTGGAGCGGCATGTCGCGGGTTTCTGGCCGGCCTATCGGGCGGCGAAGGAGGTCGCGCCCAACGTTCCCACCGTTGCGACCCGGACCGGCTTGCCGACAAGCGATGTGGCCGAGTTTTACGGCTTATGGGGCCGTACCCGCAAGGTGGTGACGGTGTACTCGCAGGGCGTGAATCAGTCCGCCCACGGCAGCGACAAGGTCAACGCCATCATCAACTGCCATCTGGCAACCGGGCGCATCGGCCAGCCGGGTATGGGGCCGTTCTCCGTGACCGGCCAACCAAACGCGATGGGCGGACGCGAGGTCGGCGGCTTGGCCAATCAACTGGCTGCGCACATGGATTTCGCGCCGGAGCATATCGAGCGGCTGCGGCGATTCTGGCAAACGCCCGCCATCGCCGAGCAGCCCGGTTTGAAAGCGGTCGAATTATTTCAAGCGGTCGCCGATGGCAAGATTAGAGCCATCTGGATCATGGGCACCAATCCGGTGGTCAGTCTGCCCGACGCCGACGCCGCCCGCGCGACGTTGCAACGCTGTCCGTTGGTGGTCGTCTCCGACGCCGTGGCCGATACCGACACCGTGCGGTTGGCCCACATCAAGTTACCGGCGCTGACCTGGGGCGAAAAAGACGGCACGGTGACCAATTCCGAGCGGCGGATTTCCCGTCAGCGGACCTTCCTGCCGCCGCCGGGCGAAGCGAAACCGGACTGGTGGGCGATGACCCAAGTCGCCCGACGACTGGGATTCGGCGCGCTGTTCCCCTTTGAGTCGCCTGCGGCCATTTTCCGCGAACACGCCGCGCTGTCGGGGTTCGAGAATAGTGCCTATCTCCCTCGCCCTCTGGAAGAGGGCCGGGGTGAGGGAAACAGCCGCCGCACCTTTGATATTGCCGCGCTCGCCGATCTCGCCGACACCGACTACGACGCTCTTCAGCCCATGCAATGGCCGATGCCGCACGGCGCGACGGTAGATGCGGCGCGGCTGTTCGGCGCGGGCGGCTTTTTCACCGCCGACGGCAAGGCCCGCTGCATCGCGGTCGGCGAACGTGCGCCGGCGCACGCGGTGGACGACAGCTTTCCGTTGGTTCTCAACAGCGGTCGGATTCGTGATCAGTGGCATACCATGACTCGCACCGGCAAGACCGCCCGATTGACCGGCCATATCCCCGAGCCTTACGTCGAGATTCACCCGGTGGACGCGCTGGCCTCTGGCGTCAGCGAAAACATGCTGGCGCGGGTGCATAGCCGTTGGGGTGAGGTCATCGTTCGGGTCCGCACCAACCCGGAACAACAACCCGGCAGCGTCTTCACGCCGATGCACTGGGGTTCACCCTTGGCGCCGCGCGGACGGGTCAACGCGGTGGTCAACCCCGTGGTGGACCCCTTGTCCGGCCAGCCTGAATCCAAGCATACCCCGGTGCGAGTCCAGGCGTACCGTCCCCGTTGGCACGGATTTTTGCTATCTCGCGCGACCATCGATCCGCCAACGGTCGAGTACCGAGTCAGCGTGCGCGACCGGGAATGCTGGCGCTACGAGCTGGCGGGGGAAACGGCGGCTGAGGACTGGCCGGCGAGGGCGCGCGGTCTGTTGGGCGATCAGCCGGGCTGGGAATGGCTGGAGTTCGCCGATGTCTGCACGGGTCGCTACCGGGGCGCGGTGCTGGTGGGGGGACGCCTGGAAGCTTGTCTATTCGTGGCGCCGACCCACGAACTGCCGCCGCGCGGCTGGTTGGCCGGACTGTTCGCCGCCCCGGAACTCGGTTCCGCCGAGCGCGCCAGCTTGCTGGCCGGGCGGCCGGGCGGTGGGCAGCGCGACGGCGGACGGATCGTCTGCGCCTGCTTCGGGGTGGGGCTCAACACCTTGACTGCCGCCATTCGCGAACGGGGATTGGCGACGCCGGAGGCCATCGGCGCGACGCTCAAAGCCGGAACCAATTGCGGTTCCTGCGTGCCGGAGCTACGACAACTGATCGCGCAAGGCTAGAATCGTCGCTCCTGAACCCCAACCCAAGGAGCGAGAGTCGCGATGTCCCGCGTTCAGACCGGCTTGGAAACGCTGCTCAACGAATTTCCCGAAAAAATCCGCAACTCCCGAATCGGAGTGGTGTGCCATCCCGCCAGCGTCGATGCCGAATTGCGCCACGCGCTTGATTTGTTGCAGGCGGCCGGCGCTCGAATCGTCGCCATTTTCGGTCCGGAGCACGGCGCCCGAGGCGAGGCGCAGGACATGGAAGATGTCGAGGATGTGCCGCTCGATCCCCGGCTCGGGGTGCCGGTGCATAGCTTGTACGGCGCGACCTTCGACAGCCTGACGCCTCGCCGGGAACAACTTGAGGATCTCGATGCGCTGGTGATCGACCTGCAAGACGTGGGAGCGCGCTATTACACCTTCGTCTGGACCATGGCGCTGTGCATGGAAGCGGCCGGCGCGGTCGGCGTGCGGGTGCTGGTCTGCGACCGTCCCAATCCCATCGACGGGCTGACCACCGAAGGCAGTCTGATCAAACCGGGCTTCGAGTCCTTCGTCGGTTTGCATCCGCTGCCCAACCGGCACGGGTTGACGGCCGGGGAAATCGCCCGCTACGTCCAACTGCGGCGGGGTGTCCGGTGCGAGCTGGACGTGTTGCCCATGCGCGGTTGGCGACGCGAGATGTACTTCGAGGACACCGGTTTGCCCTGGGTCTATCCCTCGCCCAACATGCCGACGGTCGATACCGCACTGGTCTATCCCGGCATGTGTTTGGTGGAAGCGACCGAACTGTCGGAAGGGCGCGGCACCTGCCGGCCGTTCGAGGTGGCCGGTGCGCCGGGCATCGATCCCGAAGCCCTCGCCGCCGAACTGTCCCGCAAAAACCTGACCGGCTGCCTGTTTCGTCCGCTTTATTTCCGGCCCAAGTTTCAAAAACACGCCGGCAGGAGTTGCGGGGGCGTACAAATCCACGTCACCGACCGCCGGGAGTTCTATTCCTGCGCGGTCGGCGTCGCGTTCCTGCAAAGCGTCAAGCGCGTGGCTCCAGATGCCTTTGCCTGGCGGGCGAAGCCCTACGAATTCGTGGCCGACGTTCCCGCCATCGACCTGCTGGCGGGGGATGACCGGCTGCGCCTGGCGTTGGAGACGGACGCCGATCTGACCGAGCTTGCCAGCCAATGGGCGCAGGAACGGGCGGGGTTCGAGGAAATGCGTCGCGAGGCGTTTCTCTACTGATCGGTATCCGCCAGTTCCGGCTTGGTGTGATAGCCGCGCGGGGTGTAGACCCACTTTCCCGCCCGCCGGGTTTCGCTGTTGCCGACCATGACCAGCGACAGCATGTTCAGCGGTTCCGGATCGAGTTCGCCCAGGGTGGTGACGGTCAATTGTTCGCCCTTGCGGGTGACGTTGAAGGCGACGATCACCGGCGTTTCCGGCTGGCGGTAACGCAGCAGGATTTTCCGGGCCTCCAGCAGTTGCCAGGAGCGTTTGTTGGACACCGCGTTGTAAAAAGCTATCGCGAAATCGCCTTGACCAGCCAGGTCGATGCGCTTGGCGATCAGTTCCCACGGCGTCAGCAGGTCGGAGAGGGAAATGACGCAGAAGTCGTGCGCCAGTGGAGCGCCGACTCGCGCCGCCGCCGCTTGCATGGCGGAAATGCCGGGGATGACTTCGATTTCAACGTCTGACCATTCCGGTTTCGGTTTGCGCGCCAGCAGTTCGAACACCACCGTCGCCATGCCGTAGATGCCGGCGTCACCGCTGGAAATCAGCGCGGTGGTCCGGCCACTGGCGGCTAGATCGAGCGCCAGCGCCGCGCGGGCCAGTTCCTCGCCCATCGGCGTCTTGTGGCGGATCTTGCCCTCGGTCAGCTCGCCAAGCAGGTTCAGGTACAAGCCGTGACCAGCCAGATCGGTGCAGGAATCCAGCGCGGCGTGGGCAGCGGGGCTAAGATGTTCCAGCCCGCCCGGGCCGGCACCGATAATGTAGAGTCGTCGAGTGAGTGGCATGAAGCTCATATCTGGGTAAGGTGCCAGGGCGCATTTTGGCATACTTCCACAAATCGACCCCAGCTTTCGACATCCCGCTGTTCCAGCAATCGCCCGACGAACTTCAGTGCCACCGCCAGATTCACCTCGGCCGCCGCGCTTAGCGACTCACCCAGTTCGAACCGTTCGCCGCGAATGGCCAGTTGAAACGCCGGCGGCGGTGGGGCGTGGTTGATCTGCTGATAGACGTGCAGCACGGCGGCGGGTGATAGAGCGTGGCTGGTATAGCTGGTATCGCGCGCCGGCTGTGGGCGGGTGAATTCAAACGGCGGCGGGCAGGAGACGCTGGCGTCCACGAACAGGGCCAGCGCCCGGTTTTCCAAATCCACCGCGTGTTCGATCTGCAACTGAAAGTCGGCGAGCAGCTCGATGTCATTCCAGTCATCGCGCTGCTTTCGCAATTCCGCCAGCCGTTCCAAAAACAGGGGTCCGAGTGCGTCATCGCCCCGGCTGGGATTGCCAACGGCGAGAACCAACAAACTGGAACAACGCCCCTCAATGCGCGTCCTGGGCCACTCCATCCGCATCCCGTACCAGAGAATCCACCACCGCCCCGCTCTCCTCCTCCACCAGTTCCACGATCAGCGGCATCTGGCCTAGCGCATGGGTGGCGCAGGACAGACAGGGATCGTAGGCCCGCACCGCGACCTCGATCTGGTTCAGCAACGGCTCGGTCAGCTCCTTGCCATCCAGATAGCGTGCCGCCACCTGGCGGATGGATTCGTTCATCGCCTGATTGTTGTTGGTGGTGGAGACGATCAGGTTGGCCTTCTCGACCAGCCCATCCTCGTTGATGCGGTAATGGTGGAACAACGTGCCGCGGGGCGCTTCGATCACGCCGACGCCCTCGCGCGCCGTCTCGCCGCGCACCACCAGTTCATCGCCGAAAATGTCCGGGTCGAGCAGCAGTTCCTGGATCGCCTCGGCGGCGTGCAACAACTCGATCATCCGCGCCCAGTGGTAGGCCAGGGTGAGGTGAACCGGCTGGCCCTCGCCCAGCGCCATGAATTCCTTGCGCTCCTCCTCGGCCAAGGGCGTGGGAATAAAGTCGCAGTTGTTCACCCGCGCCAGCGGCCCCACCCGATACCAGCCCCTGTCCGGCCCCAGCGAGTGGATGAACGGAAACTTCATGTAGCTCCACGGCTTGACCTGCTCGCGCAGCACCTGGGCATAGCGCCGATAATCCAGATGATCGAACAGAATTTCACCCTGGTCGTTCCTGGCCCGCAGGCCACCATGGTACAGATCCAGCGCGCCGTCGGCGCGAACCAGGCTGAGATAGTTGGAGCGGATGGTGGCGAAATGGGTGAAATAGCCGGGATTCAGCGCGTAGGCCTGCTTGATCAGCTTCAGAATGTTGCGACCCCACTGGATCATCAGATCGAGATCGGCCAGCAGATAGTTGCGCTCCTGCAAGGTCAGCGCCTTGTTGACCCCGCCCGGCACGTTGCCGGAGCCATGCACCCGCTTGCCGGCGGTGACGCGGATCACCTCCTGGCCGTACTTGCGCAGCCGCACCCCCTGGCGGGCGATGTCGGGAAAATCGGCCATGACTCCACCGACGTTGCGGTGCGCGGCGGGGTCGTCGAAATCGAACAGGAAATCCGGCGAGGCCAGATGGAAGAAATGTACCGCGTGCGATTGCAGAGTCTGGCCGTAGTGCATCAGCCGGCGGATTTTCTCGGCGGTCGGCGTGATCTCCCGCGCCCCGACCAGTTGATCGACTGCCTTGGACGCCGCCAGATTATGGCTGACCGGACAGATTCCGCACAGCCGCTGCACCACCACCGGCACCTCCCAGTACGGCCGGCCCTGGATGAATTTTTCGAAGCCGCGAAACTCGACGATGTGCAACCGCGCCTGGCGGACGCGATGATCCCGATCCACCAGCAGCGTGACCTTGCCGTGTCCCTCGACCCGACTGAGCGGGTCGATGGCGATCCGACGCAGATATTCCGGCTGGGCAGCCGTTTCCAGGGTGGTCATGACGCGCCTCGTTCAATCATAGTGAATCTGGGTATAGGGCAGCGCGAGCGGCTGGTCCGACAGCAGTTGATTCACGAAGGTCCAGATCGCGTCCGCCGACGGCGGGCAGCCCGGCAGGAAGTAGTCGATCTTCACCACTTCATGCAGCGGATGCACCTGGTCGAGCAACAGCGGAATTTCCGGGTCGTTGGGAATCTGGGGATTGACCAGACCGATCCCGCGCAGGTACGACTCCTCCAGGCAGTCCTTGAGGTCGAACTGGTTGCGCATCGCCGGGACGCCGCCGTTCAACGCGCAAGCGCCGATGGCCACCAGAATCTTGCAGCGTGCCCGGAACTCCATCAGCACGTGGACGTTTTCGGCATTGCACACCCCCCCTTCGATCAAGCCAAGATCGCAATCACTCAACTCCTTGATATCGGTCAGCGGGCTGCGGTCCAGCTCCACGCGCTCGGCCAGATCGAACAGCCGCTCGTCGAGATCGAGCAGCGACATGTGGCAACCGAAACAGCCCGCCAGCGAACAGGTGGCAATTTTCACCTTGGGTTCACTCATGGCGGCGTCCTCCCTTGCTTTCCGCCACCGTCGCCACGTCGCCCACCACGCTGATCGGCTTGCGGTCGTAAAGCCGCTGGCCGATGGGAATCTCATAGCCTCGGTGCTTGGTCAGAATCGCCCCGGTTGGACAGACCTGGGCCGCTTTGTCGGCAAGGCTGAAATCGGTCGCGCCCAGTTTGCCGGATGTGGTGTTGACTACCAGATGGGCCTGGATGCCCCGTCCCTGCACCGCGAAGATATTCTTGCCATCCACGTCGCGGCTGGCGCGCACGCACAGCTCGCACAGGATGCAGCGGTTGAAATCGATCACCGCTTCGGGATGGGAGGCGTCCACCGGCCGGCGCGGATAGAAGTGGGTGTAGTGCGGCGCCAGCATCCCGACGTAATAGGCCACCGCCTGTAATTGACACGCCCCGCTTTTCTCGCAGGCCGGGCAGACATGGTTACCCTCCACGAACAGCATTTGCAGGATGCCGCGCCGGATCTCGCGCAGTTCTCCGGTCTCGTTCTGCACGATCTGACCGCTTGCCGCCGGGGTGGCGCAGGCCGCCTGCACCCGGCCGTTGACCTTGACCAGGCAGACTCGGCAACTACCGTGCGGGGCGAATTCCGGGTTGAAGCACAGATGCGGGATGTAGATGCCGGCGGCCAGCGCGGCGGTCATGACGGTCTGGCCGTCCTGGAACGGCACCCGCCGCCCGTCCAGCATGAAACTCTGATCCTCGCTCATGGCATCGCCCCCAACATCAATTCTTCCTCGCGCAAATACGCATCCGGATCGCTGCGCCCCGTCAATTGCCGGGCCTGCTCCAGCGCCGCGTCCAGATCGAAAGCCGGTTCGAAGGCGGTCGACCGCAGCCGCCGTTCCCAGGCTTCCGGAAACTGGTCCAGACTGTCCAGCACCGGATTGGGGGCGGTCTGACCCAGTCCGCAATGACAGGCGACCTGCATGATCCGGCCGAGCTTGCGCATCTCCTCCAAGTCGTAACGGGTTCCATGGCCGGTATGGACCTTCGTCACCAGATCGCGCAGCAGCGAGGTACCGACCCGGCAAGGCGTGCAGAAGCCACAGCTTTCGTGGACGAAGAAATGGGCGAAATTGCGGACGCCATCGAGAATGTCGCGCCGATGGCTGAACACCATGAACGAGCCGCCGGTGGCCAGGTCCTCGAAGCAGATGCGCCGGTCGAACTGGCGGGCGGAAATCATGTGCCCGGCGGGACCGGCCATCTGGATGCCCTGCGCGTCCCGCGCGCCGCAATCTTCCAGCACCCGCCGCACGGTGACGCCAAACGGATATTCGTAGATGCCCGGCCGCTCGCAGTCGCCGCTGAGACTGAGCAGTTTGGTGCCCTTGGACTCCGCCGTGCCCCGACTGGCGAACCAGGCGCCGCCCTCCACCGCGATCTTGGCGGCGGCGGCGAAGGTCTCGACATTGTTGACCACGGTCGGCTGATTCAAATAACCGTGGGTGGTCGGGAACGGCGGGCGGATGCGGGGCACGCCGTGCTTGCCTTCCAGCGACTCGATCAGCGCCGATTCCTCGCCGCAGACGTAGGCTCCGGCGCCCAAGTGAATGTCGATGTCGAAATCGAAGCCCGGCTCGCCCAGAATGTCGCTGCCCAACAGGCCAACTTCACGGCGGCGTTGCAGGTGGGCTTGAAGCGATGGCAGCAAATAGCGGTATTCGCCGCGCAGGTAGACAAAGCCCTGTCGCGCGCCAATCACCCGGCCGCACAGGGTCATGCCCTCGAACACCAGATCGGCGAAATCCTGCATCAGGACCCGGTCCTTGAAGGTGCCCGGCTCGCCCTCGTCGGCGTTGCAGACCACGTATTTCTCTTCGCCCGGCGCGTTGCGACAGGAAATCCATTTGGCCGCCGATTTGAACCCGGCGCCGCCCTGACCGCGCAGACCGGACTTGACCATTTCCTCCAGGATCGCCTCCGGGCGACGCTTCAAGACCGCCCGCAAGGCCGCGCCGTCGGCGAAATGCCGCCCCAGCAGGATGTCCGCCCGGCGGATGTTGCTGGCCACCTCGAAAAACTCGCGCGGCCATTCCGTCAGCGGCGTTTGGCGGTTGACCAGTTCCACGATCCGATCCAGGCGTGGCTTGTCGAGGCGGGTGAGCGCATGGCCGTTCACCAGGGCGGCGGGACCCTGATCGCACATGCCGGTGCAGGACGTCGTTCCGACCGTGACCCGGCCGTCGGCGCGGGTTTCGCCGACGTGCACGCCCAGTCGGTCGCAAAGGTAATGCAGCAACTCGCGATTACCGAGCATCCGGTCGGTGATGTTGTCGCTGAAGAGAACGTCATAGGAACCGCGCGGCGCGGTGTAGAGGAAGGAATAAAACTCGGCGACGCCGCGCACCTTGATCGGGGAGAGGTCAAGTTCCTCGGCGACCCGGTCCATGGTCTCGGGCGACAGCCAAGTCAAGCGGTCCTGCACGTCGCGCAGAATTTGCAGCAGCCGGGTCGGCGCCCCGCCATGGCGCTGGACGATCTCATGAATCGTCTGGGTGAGTATGTCGGATTCCGCCATGGATCGTCTCCACCAACGATGGGCCAATCCGGCGTTGTGGGGCGCGGATGGCGATTTTTTCGAGCAGGCCGCTAAACCACAATTTTTTTGATTATAGCTCAAACCGGGATCGAAAGCTTTTGTTTTATTGCAGGTTAACGCTTAACCCGCAGCGACGGGGAACGCGGCGGGTTCTGTTGAATCCAACGATTCAGGAAAAAAAGTCCGCCCTCCCCCCAAACCGCCTGGTAACAGCTTCGGCGCGGGCGCATTCTGGCATTGCGGGTGAATTGCGGGCAGAATTCCGGTTTCTTGCGACCCACCACCGGAGACGAGATGCTTCCATGCCGAGCCAACCTTCGAAATCCATCCGCTGGCTCCTGCTAGGATGGTTGACCACCGGCGCCGCGCAGGCGGCGGTTTATCCCCTGCCACCCCCGGACACGGACGTCATCGGACAAGTCAAGGTGATGTACGCCACCAAGGACGATACGCTGGTCGATATCGCCCGCCGTTTCAGCCTGGGCTATGACGAAATCGTTCATGCCAATCCGGGGGTGGACCGCTGGGCGCCCGGCGAAGGCACGCCCATCGTCCTGCCGACTAGCTACATCCTGCCCAACGCCCCGCGCGAAGGTATCACCCTCAACATCGCGGAGATGCGGCTGTACTACTATCCGAAGGCCAACGCCGGCGAGGAGCGGACGGTCATTACCTATCCGGTGAGCATCGGCCGCATGGACTGGAAAACGCCGATGGGGCTGACCAAGGTGGTCGCCAAGGACATCGACCCTCCCTGGCGGCCGCCGGCTTCGATCAAGGCCGAACACGCCGCCGAGGGTGACATCCTGCCGGATGTGATTCCCGGTGGCCCCGACAACCCGCTGGGACGTTACGCCATGCGGCTCGGCGTGCCCGGTTATCTGATCCACGGCACCAACAAACCTTACGGCATCGGGATGCGGGTGACGCACGGTTGCGTGCGGATGTACCCGGAAGACATCGAACGCTTATTCGGCATGGTGCCGGTCGGTACGCCGGTGCGGCTGGTCGATCAACCGGTGAAGGTCGGGCGGCTGAACGGCCAATTGATGGTCGAGTCGCACGCGCCCCTGGAAGAAGACAACCTGCCGATCAAGCTTACCCTGGAGCAGGCCCACCAGGCGGTGATCGCCAAGACCGGTCCCGACATGGCCGGCGTGGACCAGGCCACGCTGGAATTGGCGGTGGAACAATTCAGCGGCATTCCGGTACCGATTTCCGCGCCGGTCCCGTACCCGGTCGCGCAACCGACCCGCTCGACATCGGCGGAACCGGCGCCCGAAGACACCGCCAATCGGGCGCCGCCCCCCTACCCGCCCGCCACCGCCTACAACTCTTCCCCCAGTCCGGGTTACCGGCCCACGCCGCCGGGAGCAGCTACCCCCAGCAATCCAGCGGCGAATTACCGGTATCCTTATTCCTATTCGCCGGCCGCCGCGCCGCCCGTTTCCCGACCCACGCCCGTCTATCCCGCGCCCTACCCCTACCCCACTCCGCCCGCGGTTCGGCCGTCCGCCCGCGACGAGATCCGCGAACCGCCGGCTCTTCCCCCGCCAAACCGGCTGTAGCGGCCACAAAAAAACCCCGCGCAAGCGGGGTTCCTTACCACCGTCGAAAAGCCGGTCTTACTTGTACATCGACTTCTTGAACATGCGGTTGATTTTCTCCTCGGTCGCCATGCTCATGGACTTGGCTTCGTTGGCGGTATCCAGGGCATTGCGCGCCATGGCCTTGGCCTCATTGGCATCGTTCTGCACTTTTTGCAGATCGCTGGTGCTGGCGCAGCCAACGGTCAAACCAGCGATCAGGGCCAGCGCGGAAAGCTTGGTGACAGTCTTGAGAGACATCTTCAACTCCTTAAGCAGCATTCATTCAAACAAAAAGGTGCTGACTAACGACACTGTCGCTAAAGCACAACCAAGTTGCAACAACACAACAAGACCATTATATAACGAAACAGGAGTTCGCCGACAATGGCGAAAACGCCGGGGTCAGCGAATTTCGACCCGCATGCCTTTTCTGACCCACGGTCTGAGCGCCTCGATCTGATGGTTGTCCAGCGCCACGCAACCGCTGGTCCAGTTGATCCCCGCCTTGTGAATCCGGGGATCGCCCATCCCGACCCCATGAATGCCGATCTGCCCGCCCAGTGGCGTGTCCTGTGGCGGAGTCTGGCCGGTGATCCAGGCGGCGCGGATGCGCTCATAGGTTGGTCGGTCGATCCGATGCTCCCGCAACGCCCGCTCGGCATAGTCGGGATTGGGATAATCCAGGCCGATGAAGGTCTTGAACCGGCTTTGGTCGTTGATCCAGCCGATCCGGAACACCCCGGTCGGCGTCCGGTTGTCGCCGCGCCGGGACTTGATGCCAGCCCCGCTGCTGCCCAAGGCAATCGGGTGAAACACCTTGATTGGCCGCTGACCCTGCATGATGGTCAACGTGTCGGCCCTGGTGTCCACCAGCAGCCAGGGTTCGCGTGGCGCCGCGGACTGACTCGCCAACAGCGGCGGCGCCGATTCCTGAAGGTCGTTGGGGGCGCAGGCGCTGATCAGCCACGCCAACAGGCCGAGAAACACAATTCGCTTACCAAACTTCCACATACCGGTTCCTACGCCTCTTGTCATTGCACCGGACATGAATTTTATAGAGTAGCCAGCACGGCGACGCAAGCTCATTTCCCGTGTCCGCCTCCGGTTAGAACCGTGGCTCCAACATCACCTGACTCAGCAGAGAGTTGCCCACGAAGCAGTTTTCCTTGGCCTTGCGGTGCAACTGCCGCACCGTTTCCTCATCGGGGATCGTCCCGCCGCCGAACGTCACCCGGGGCCGCAGGGTCATCTGGGCGACCCAGATTTTACCCTTCTCGTTTTTGCCGAGTTCGGCCACCGGCTCGTCCTCGTAACGGTCCACCACCAGTTTTCTGAGTGCGGCGATAGATAGAAAGGTCAGCATATGGCAACTGGACAACGCCGCCAGCAACGCCTCCTCGGGGTTGCTCATCTCGGGATTGCCGGAATAGGCCGGCGCGGACGAGCCTTGAACGGTCTGCCCGCCGGCCAGTCGCCAGACATGGTCGCGGCTGAAGGTTTTCACGTCAAAATCCGGCGTGGAGCGTTGCCAGATCAAGCCAATGGAAAAATTGGACATAGTGCATTCCTCATGGGCATGGACAAGGAAAATCCACAGGATCGTCGATCCGTGGAGCCTGCGTCAACGGCTGGTCGGTTGCAGCGCCTCCAACGCCGCCGGCGCGCAAACGTCGCCGCGCAACACCTCCTCCAGGCGGGCGATCCGTCCGCGTAATTCGCCGTTCACCGCTTCCCGGCGGGCCAGCAGCGCCGCGCCATCCACGGCGCCGACGCCGGATCGCGCTCCAACCGGAATGCTGGACCCCGCGCCGCCCATCAGCCAGCCGGCGGCCAACCCGCACAGCAGAATCGCCAGCGCCGCCAAACCCCAGACCCAGGCTCGCTGGTAGCGGGGAATCGCCGTCTCGGCGGCGTAAACCGTGAATTGTTCCTGTTCCTGTCGATTCATGACGGCTGCCTCAGCGCTCGACGGTGAAGGTCGTGACCGGGGTCACGGCGTTGGGCCGAACCGCGCCCTTGAACACCGACTCTTGACCGCCCCGGATCAGGCGCACCTGAAAAGGCGTTTCCCGGGGGTTTTGCTCGTCCTTGCGCGGCGCGTAGCGCACGGCGATTTCGTAATTGCCCGGCGCGGCGCGGCCCGCCGGCCAGAACGCGTTTTCCACCGGCCGGTCACCAAGCTTGTCGCGGGTGGCATTGGCGTCCACATCCAGGGCGCCACCGCATGCGGCTGGATTGCGGTAATCCAGTTGCTGGCCGGATGGGCAGCGCACCACCAGATCAAGATCGCTCAGGCCGTTCCACAACAGCGTCGCGGTAATCTCGCCAGTGGCCGCGCCAGCGGCGGACAAGCGGCTCGCGAATTCCCGGCGCTCCTCGGGTGTCGGCTCAGCCTTGACCGGTGGCTCCGCCAAGGCGGGTGGTTCAGCCTTCCTGACCGGCGGCTCGGTTCGGGTGGGCAGCTCGTCCTGGGATCGTGGCGATTGGCGGGTCGGCGCAACCGCCACCGGCGCGCGCGCGCCCAACGCCTCTTCCAACGTCCGCGCCGGCGACTTGGTCTCGGCCAAAGCAGGGGATTCCGGCCTTGCCGATGGTGGACCGGCGGTATCCGGGGAACCACCGCCGCTCGTCGGTAGTGGTGCGATCACCAGCGGTGGCGCGCGGTCGGGCCGGAGCGGCGGCGACGCCATGCCAGGAGCAATCGCCGCCCGGTCAGCGGTTGGAGCGTCCACGGTTGGAATCGCCGCACGGTCACCGACCGGGGCTGCCATCGCCGCCCGGTCGGCGGTTGGAGCGCCCACGGTTGGAATCGCCGCATGGTCACCGACCGGAGCCGTGCTTGCCGGCCCGCGAGGAACTTCGCCACCCGCGTCCATGGACCGAGCCGGAACCGTGCCAGCCCGGTCGGATTCTGGAACGGCGGGAACGGCGGCGCCCACGCCTGTGCCTGGCAAGGGACACTGACCGCGCCGCCCGGCAAGTTGCGTCAACAAACCTTCCAGTCGGGTCCGCAATTCCGCCTCGGTGCGCTGGGTCTGGGCCAGGGCGCGCTCCAGGTCCGCATCCAGTACCGGCTTCGACCCCTGGCCCAACCCGGAAGAAGACGCCGGCCGCCCCACCCCCCACCAGAACGCCGCGATCACGGCCAGCAACACGGCCAGGACGAACACGCTCCAAAAATACCGGGAGCCGACCACCATGTAACGCCACTGGGTTCCAGGTGCGGATTTGGACTCCGTCGACGCATCGAGTGTCGCCGCGGTTGGCCTGGATTCCGGTGGAGATTCCGGTGGAGATTCCGGTGCGATCCGGGACGACGCGGGTTGTGGCGCCAAAGGGGGCGGCGTTTCCAGCAACGGCTCGGCCGGAATCGGTTCCGGGGCCGGAATGGGAGGTGGCGCTTCCGACAATGGCTGGGTTGAAACCGGTTCCGACGCAGGAACCACGGACGGCGCTTCCGGTTGCCGCCCGCTTTCCGAAGACGATTCATTCTCCACGACGGGCGCTGGTGGAGTGGCCAGTTCAGGCATGGCGATTTCCGGCACGGCCACGTCGCGCGGCGACTCAATCGCTTGCGGCCCGGACGGCGGAATCGCCGGGCTTCGCGCCGGCTCCGCCAATGCCTCCCAAGGCCGATCCGGGGTAAAACCCCAGCGGATCAGCACCGGCCGCCCCTCGACCAGAAACAGTTCGGGTTCCGCCGGCGTGCGCAGGGCCACCCGCAACATCGCCCCCAATTGCGCCCGGCGGGCCTCTTTGGAAGCAGCGTAGCGCTCCGCCAACTCCCGCCCGCGCTCCAACAGGTCGCGGACCTGGGCCAGCAGCGCCTGGCGCTGGTCGTCAAGCAGATCGTTCAACGCCGTCGGCGGATGATCGGGATCGCCCTCGGTATACCAGTCAATCCGGTCGTTGACCCGATCCACCACCGGTTCGGCCAGCAACGTCGCCGCCTCCGGTCCCAGTTCACTGGCCAGCACCGCCCGAATCTGCGGATACAGGGCGTGCAGGGGTTGACCAAAGCCACCGGTCTCGCGCATCCCGGCAAAGGATCCGCTGCTGAGAAGAATCTGTTCCACCATACCCGCCGCGCCTCGCCAGGATTCCGAATTTTCGCAATTCAGCGCGCCGATACGCCCGGCGCGGTCGCCGGGGCGGTCCCAGCGGCCGGCTCAACCAGGGCGATGTCGACACCGCCACCGCCTAGAGTCAGGTCGAGGCCGTATTGCACGTTCTGCAAATACAGCATGACCCCCTTCTCGTTGCGCAATACGGCGTTGCCGCCGCCCTGAACCACGGTCAACCCGCCTTCGACGACGATATAGCGTCCGGGAAAATCGGCCAATTCCCGCAGGCGGTAGACCTGGCCGAGAGCGTCCACCTTGCTGATTCCCAGCGTCGCCGCCTTGATCCCGGAAACGGTGAACGGATATTTTCGCCCCTGAAATTCCAGCGCGCCCTGCCCCGATTGATAGCCGAACACCAGCCCGAACGCGGTGCTGGAAAAGGCCAGGCGGGCATCCGGCCGCCGATCCTGGGCAAGAACCGCGCCCGTTGCGGCGATCAGGGCCGCCGTTAAAACCATTCGCGCGAACTGCATCGCTTTTTCTCTCCCGATGGAGGTCAGGCCGCCGGGATCGAATACCGGGGCCACTCAAACTGATTCAGCAACATTTTCTCCAGTTCGCGGCTCAGGTCCACGTTCGAACCGCCGCCCTTGGCGCCCCCGCGCGAACAACCGTCCAGCGGCCAGACTCCCACTTTTTCGTCAAGATTGACTTCCTTCCACTTGGGGTGACCGGTCTGCCGGAGCGTGTCGATATTGGTGCGAATGGCCTGGCCCAGTTTCGCCAGTTGCTGGCAACGCTGGGCGAAATAAGGAGTCCGCTTGCCGGAAAAGTCGAAGCTCATCAGTACCGCTTTCACCGCGATGGTCGGTACGTCACCGCTCAACCACTCGTAATCAGTCGAGCCGATCCGGGCGGGCTGATATTCGCGCAGCATCCGCGGATCGTCCAACGGCACGAAATGCACATTCGCCAGCAGGGGCGCGAACTCCGGCTTGGTCACCAGATTTCCCACCTTGGTGAACAGGCTGACCGGTTTGCCCGCCACGTAGAACGTCGCGTCGGCCTCGCCCTTGAGCACGGCGGTCACTCCCTGCAACGGCGGCAAATTGATCAGCTCGGCGGGCTTGACCCCGGTCAGTTGCAGCAGATTCATCGCGGTCAGCCAGGTACCGCTGCCCTGTTCGCCCACCACCACCCGTTTGCCCTGCAAGCCATCGAACGAGGTAATGGCCTTGTTGGCGAACAGATGCACCTCCTCGTTGTAAAACGGAAAGATGAGCCGCAACCGGCTGGCGACCTGGCGCATTTCCGGGTTTTCGGAGCGGCTGAGAAAACCCAGGACGTCGGACTGGACGATGCCGAAGGTTGCGTTCTCCTTGCTGTTGATGCGCTTGATGTTGTCGATCGAGCCCTGGGAATCCTTGACCAGGATATCCAGGCCGACGGTTCTGGCCACGCTGGCGATATCGTTGCCAAACTTGATGTAGGTGCCCGTCTGGGAACCGGTGACCATGCCAATTTGCTTGGCGTCGGCATCGTCGGCGCGCACCAATACCGGTCCGCAGCACAGTAGCAGTAACAAGCCGCTGATCAACAGACGATTCATACAGGTACTCCTTGCGGTAAGTCACGATGCGGGAATCGGTTGGCTTCCGATGGTGATGTATTCAAGGCGACGATTTGGGTCGGCGCAACCCTTTCTCCAATTCCCGCAGGGTTGGATCGAATTGCGATTTCAGTTCGTCCTCGAGACTGCGTCCGGAGCCACCTGGCTGGGTCGGCGAAGCCGGCGGCGGTCTCGGCGGAGCGTGGGGAACCGGGGCGACGGGTGGCGGAGCAGGCGTTCGCCCGGGCGCGGGCGGTTGCCCTGGCGCGACCGGCGCGGAGCCCGGCGGCGGGACCGAAACCGGTGGCGGAATGGGTCGCTCGGGCGCGGGCGGTTGCCCTGGCGCGACCGGCGCGGAGCCCGGCGGCGGGACCGAAACCGGTGGCGGAATGGGTCGCTCGGGCGCGGGTGGCGTGGGAGCGGGGATCGGTTCGGGCGCGGGCGCCGGGACTGGCGCGGGAATCGGTTCCGGCGCGGGGACCGGTTCCGGCGCCGGTTTCGGCTCGGGGGCGGGTTTCGGTTCGGGGGCGCGGTCGATGCTGGACGGCGCGGCCGTCGTGAGCTTGTCCGCGGTGCGTTGCCCGAACCACCACCAGCCTCCCAAGGCCGCCAGCACCGCCAGCACCGCCAGCAGGATCAGTCCGGTCGATAGCCTGGATTTCTCTCCGGGTCGTTTCTCGCCGGCCACCTCGACGGGAACGGGCGGCTCCGAAAGCGACGCGGGACGGCGGGACGGCGCCGCAACCGTTGGCGGTTCTTGGCCCGGACCCGGCGCGGCAAGGGGTGGCGGCGGGGATGGGACGGCCGTTGGCTGGTCATCGTCATCATCTTCAGCCGGTGGAACCAGACCCTCGGATGCCTTGCGGGTCGGTTCTTCAGCGGCAGGGCGCTCGGCGCCCGAAACCGGTGGATGCACCCGCCCCTCCGCCACCATCCGCGTCGGCCCCTCCTGGGTCGAACGGGGTTTCCGTACCCGGTGTCCCACGATTTGGGTCGGCTCATCGTCAAGGTCCGTCGCCACCGGCTCAGCGCCAATTTCCGGAATCGCCACGTCTGGAATGGGTAAGTCCGCGTGGCCCACCTCCGGCGGCTCGACCGCCGGCATGGCGCCCGGCCCCGGTTCCTGGCGCGGTTTCGGAGCCGCGTCCACCCGCGTGCCGCCAACCACCCGCCGTTCGCCACCAGCGGCGCCTTCCTCCAGTTCCAGCTCCAGGGGCCAGACGAAGGTCACGGCGACGGCATCCGCCAGTCCTTCCCCCCGCACCGCCAGGGTGTACGGCATGTTTTCCAGTTGGAACGCCAGATCGGGATGGACGATGAACTTCAGGGCGTCTCCGCTGTACCACGCCTCCTCGGGTTGCAACCAGCATTCCGCGCCCTGCCAACCGTCGGCGCCGAGATGGTTGGCGGCAAAACCGTGGCGGCTTAGCGTGAATTCGAAGGTTTCCAACCCGCGCGGCAATCCGTTCAGGGTCACGATGGCGTGCCCCAACGGACGAGCGGGGTCTTCCGAAACGCGAACCGATAGGGTGGCCATCCAGCATCCTCCAGGATTCTTGTGGGTTGATTGTAACCGAAGCGGGGAGGAACCGCATTGCCCGGCCAGGCCGGCCATCGTGGCGACGGTTCAGATGCAATCCGCTATATCACATCCAAGCTTTCTGATAGGGTTGTCGAGAACCCACTTTCCTCGATGGAGCTTCGTCATCCATGACCCGCGACTTCCTTTCCCTCGCCGCTCCCGGCGTGCGCACCCTGCAACCCTATCAGCCCGGCAAGCCGGAAAGCGAGTTGCGCCGGGAATACGGCCTGAGCGACATCGTCAAGCTGGCGTCCAACGAAAACCCGCTTGGCCCCAGCCCTCGGGCGCTGGCCGCGATCCGCGAGGCTCTCAGCGGCTTGGCCCGCTATCCCGACGGCAACGGCTTCGAACTGAAGGCCGCGCTGTCGGCCAAGCTCGGCTTGTCCACGGCGACGCTGACCCTGGGCAACGGCTCCAACGACGTGCTGGAACTGGCGGCGCGGGCGTTCCTGACCCCGGAACACGAAGCGGTCTTCTCCGAACACGCCTTCGCGGTCTATCCCATCGTCACCCAGGCCATCGGCGCGACCGCCCGCGTCGCCAGGGCCAATCCGCCCGATCACGCCATGCCTTACGGTCACGATCCGGCGGCCCTGCTGGCGTCGATCAACGACCGCACCCGCCTGGTGTTCGTCGCCAACCCCAACAACCCCACTGGCACCTGGTTGAAAACGGCGGAGTTGGAAGCGTTCCTGAAAGCGATCCCTGAACGGGTCATCGTGGTGGTGGACGAAGCCTATTTCGAATACGTCGAGGCCGAGGCGGACTGCCCCAATGCCCTGTGCTGGCTCGACCGTTTCCCCAATCTCATCGTCACCCGCACCTTCTCCAAGGCCCACGGTCTGGCCGGGCTGCGGGTCGGCTATGCGATCTCGCATCCCGAGGTGGCGGATCTGCTCAACCGGGTCCGCGAGCCGTTCAACGTCAACAGCCTGGCGCTGGTCGCGGCGGCGGCGGCGCTGGACGACTTCGGGCATCTGGAGCGGAGCCGTGCGGTCAACCGGGCCGGAATGGAGCAGTTGCGAAACGCCTGCCGCCAACTGGGGTTGAGTTGGCTACCGTCGGTCGGCAATTTTTTGTGCGTGGACATGGGCCGGCCTGGGCGGGACGTGTTTCTGGAACTGCTCAAGCGCGGCGTCATCACCCGGCCGGTGGACAACTACGGTCTGCCGCGCTTCCTGCGAATCAGCATTGGCGCCGAGACGGAAAACGCCCGCTTGATCGAGGCGCTGACCGACGTGTTGAAGGATTGACATGACCGCGCCGCAACCCCTGATCCGACGCCTGTGCGTCATCGGCGTCGGCCTGATCGGCGGCTCGCTGGCCCGCGCCCTGCGCGAGCGGGGCGAAGTGGCCGAGGTGGTCGGCTCCGGCCGCAACGAGGACAACCTGCGCGCGGCGGTCCGCCTGGGCGTGGTGGATCGTTACGACACCGATCCCGCCCGCGCGGTCGCCGATGCCGACGTGGTGGTGGTGGCCGTGCCGCTCGGCGCCATCGAATCCGTGTTGCGCGCCATCGTTCCGCGCCTGGCGTCCGACGCGGTGGTCACCGACGTCGGCAGCGCCAAGGGCAGCGTGGTGGCGGACGTGGAGCGGGTTTACGGTCACATCCCCCCCCACTTCGTGCCCGGCCATCCCATCGCCGGCACCGAGAAGAGCGGGGTCGAAGCCTCGTTCGCGACTCTGTTCCAGCGCCGACGGGTGATCCTGACGCCGCTGGCGGAAACCACCGCCGCCGCGCATCGCCTGATCAAACGAATGTGGGAACTGACCGGGGCCGAGGTGGTGGACATGGGCGTGCGCCATCACGACGCGGTGCTGGCGGCGACCAGCCATCTGCCGCACATGCTGGCCTACACCCTGGTGGACACCCTGGCCCGGTTGGACGACCGGGCGGAAATTTTCCGCTACGCCGCCGGCGGATTTCGGGATTTCACCCGCATCGCCTCCAGCGACCCGACGATGTGGCGCGACATCTGCGTCGCCAATCGCGAGCAGTTGCTGGAGATGATCGCGTTGTTCAACGCCGACCTGGCGCGGCTGGCCGAGGCGATCCGCGCCGACGACCACGCCGCGATTCTCGCCGTCTTCCAGCGGGCCAAGCGCGCCCGCGACAATTTGTATCTGGATTGACGGCGAAGTCGCCGATTCGGATCAACCGTACAGCGTCGCGTTCTTCCGCTGGTGGGTGACGGCTGCCGCCGGTTCGATTCCCACCTCCTCCCGCTTCGCGGCCACCTCGGCGGTCAGGCACCGATAGAACTCGCGGGCGCTGGGAGTTTCATCCCACAGTTCGTACTGGCGAACCACGGCGGCGACGTCGCCCGGCGTCAGGCGGCCGAGTTGTTGCACGTGCTCTTTCCACAAGGACGCTTCGTCCAAGTCGCCGCCCAACCGGACGAATTCCTGCGCGAACAGCCCCCAGCGCTGGCCAGGCTTGAGCCAGTCGAAGCGGATTTTCCATGGGAAGCGCCGCAGGCTGGCCGCGTCCAGGCTCTCCATGAGGTTGGTGGTGGCGATGAAAATCCCGTCGAACGCCTCCATCTGGGTCAGCAGTTCGTTGACCTGGGTCACTTCCCACGATTGGCGCGCGCCGCGCCGGTCGCGCAGGAACGAATCGGCCTCGTCCAGCACCAGCGCCGTGTCGCGCTGGCGGGCATCGTCGAACATTGCGGCAAGGCGCTGCTCGGTCTGGCCCACGTACATGTCCAGCAGGTCGGAGGCGCGCTTGACCAGCAACGGCTTCTCCAGCGCGTCGGCGATATGGCGGGCCAGTTCCGACTTGCCGGTGCCGGCGGGGCCGTGGAAGCAGAAGATGCCGTGCGGGCGGCGTTGCAGCGCCGCGATCAGCTTGGGAATGTCCTGATCGACGTTGAGGAAACGCAGGTCATAGCCGGTCGGCACAGTATTGCGCGCCGGCGCCCGCTTTTGCCGCAGCAGGGTCGCCGACCGGTCGAGCGCTTGCCGCACCAGCGCCCGGTTCGCTTCCAGATCGCCGTTGCCGGCGTGCCGCGCCAGCTTAGCGGCCCGTTCCAGTTGCGCCGGGGTCAGATGTTCGTGGGCGGCGATGCGCGCCAACCAGTCGTCCTTGCCCGCCCAGTCGCCCAGATGGTGGCGGGCGATCTCGATCCGCACCGACTGGGGCGGTACGGTGAAGCGGACAGCGTAATCGAACCGGCGCAGGTAGGCCCGGTTCATCGACTCGGCGTCGTTGGTGAGCCACAGCGCCGGCACCGGGTTGTTTTCCAGGGTGCGGTTGATCCACGCCTTGCCGGCGGTGGCGCTGTCGCCCTCCTCACCGAACAGCCGGGCGAAGGGGTTGTGCTCGAACACGTCCTCCACCTCGTCGAACAGCAGCAGGGCGTTGTCGCGCCGGGCCAGCAGCCGCTGCCCCAGGTTGAAGGCGCGCAGCCGCCGCTCGCCCCGGATCGGATCGCCGTCCTCGTCGGCGTAATCCACTTCGTACAGGTCCGCGCCCACCGCCTCGGCCAGCACGGCGGCGAATTCGGTCTTGCCCACGCCCGGCGGGCCGTACAGCAGCAGGTTGGTGCCAGGAATCCGGCGGTCGAGCGCCGCCCGCAACAAGCCGACCGCCGCCGCCGTATCCCGCTCCAGGTGCGCAAAATGGGCCAGGGTCAGGGTGCGCCGGGGGGAACGCTTGAGGAAGCGGGCCATCAACGCCTCGGCGTCGGCGTGCGTGGCAAACAGGAGATTGGGCAAATCCCGACGCGTTCCGATCTTGTCCTCCAGATCGACGCAGGTCGGCGCAACCTCGATCAGGCCAGTGGCGAGCAGGGGGGCGGTGGGGCTTAACGCCGCGCGGACCTCCTCTTGTGGCAAGCCGGTCAAGCGCGCCAACAGCTTGTACAGCAGTCGGGTCGGCATCGGGCACGATTGTTCCGCGATGGCGCGATGAAACCGCCGATCTCCGTGCAGCAGCGCGGCAAAGCACAGCACGGCCTGATCGGCCTGGCTCAGGCCCAGCAACTCGGCCAGCCAGCCTATGCTGCGCACCAGCGGCAAATTCGGGTCCACGGGAATTTGCGCCAGTTCCGCGCGCCGCTGTTGGAGCCGCTGGAGCAGGCGCTCCGCTGACTGAAAGCGCCCGCGCGGGTCCTCGTCCTCTTCGCTCTCGTCCGGCTCGGCGTCATCGCGTTCGGCCAGGCCGGTCAGGGCCATGAATTCGTCGTTGTCCCAGCAGCGATGGTGATGGAACGGGTGGCGGCGGCGTCCGGCGCGCACCCAGTCCAGCAGCAGGGCCAGGTCGATCAGCCAGCGGCCCAGCAAGGCGCGATAGGCGGTGGTGTCGTCGTCGTCCAGCGTGGTGAGAGTGGCGACGGGGTTGGCGTGCAAAAAACGGGGTAGAGTCATGAGGCGCTCCGATCAGGTCAATGAACGGAGCGGAGAATACGGCAAACATCCGACAGGATGCGTCGGCTGGGTTGAAGTGTATGGAGAATCAGACGCAGGATAGCGCGCCCGTTACGGGTCGGTCATGAGGCGGTCATGGCGAATTCAGCCAGTTTTCCACGGTCAGGCCAGGAACCCGGCTAAACTCGCGGTCGTTATTCGTGACCACGGTCGCGCCCAGCGCCAGGGCATGGGCCGCAATCAGCGTATCCAGAGGCCCAATCGGCGTACCTCGTGCCTGTAAATACGCACGCAGCGAGCCGTAGGCGGCAGCGGCGGGCGCGTCGAAGGGAGCGATTTCAAAGGTCGCGAGGAACAGCTCCAGCTTGACGAGGTTGACCGCGCGGCGCTGGCTGGCGGCGATGCCGAAGCGCAACTCGGCCAGCGTGATGGCGGACAGCGCGACCTCGCCCTGTCGCCGACCGTCCAGGCGCCGCAGAATCGCCTCGAAACCTGGACGCTGGTTCAGCAGATAGATGCAGATATGGGTGTCGAGCAGCACCATGCCGGTTCAACCAAAATCCCGCAGTTGATCGGTTTCGGGTTGCTGGCGTTCCAGATCCAACGGACCGATTTCGTCGAGCAGCGCCTTCAGATCCGGATAGGCGTAGGTTTTCGGCAGCAGAATGACAGCGTTACCAACCTTTTTGATGACGACCTCGTCGCCTTCAAAACGGAATTCCTTGGGGAGGCGCACAGCTTGACTGTTGCCGTTGGTAAACAGGCGGGCGGTTTGCATTGCAAGTTCTCGGGCTGAATGTACATCCAAAGTATATACCTTGAACGCTCCGATTCGAGTGCTGGTGTTCGCCGACCAAGTGTAAATCAGCAACCCCGGCCATCCCTAAATACTCATTAACCACAGGGGAAGGCGATTCAGGCCGTAGCGGGCCGGCGAACCAACTCCGCGAGGGACGGGATCACGTTCAGGCTCGCCACCCGATCCTTGAGGCAGGCCATGAATTCGTCGTTGTCCCAGCAGCGATGGTGATGAAAGGGGTGATGGCGGCCCGCGCGCACCCAGTCCAGCAGGGCCAGGTCGATCAGCCAGCGGCCCAGCAAGGCGCGATAGGCAATAGTGCCATCGTCGTCCAGCGTGGTGAGAGTGGCGACGGGGTTGGCGTGCAAAAAACGGGGTAGAGTCATGAGGCGCTCCGATCAGGTCAGTGAACGGAGCGGAGAATACGGCAGGCATCCGACAGGATGGATCGGCTGGGTTGAAGTGGTACGGGTAAGGAAGGAACGGATACAGGTGGCGATTCTGGAGGCCCTGTTCAAGAACCGGCGGTGCGCGTGGGCGACGAGGATGACGATTATTTCCGGCTCATCGCCACGGTCAATGATACCGCGCAACTGCACTGGTGGCTGCTGTCGTTCGGCTCCAAGGTCGAGGTGTTGGAACCGGACTGGCTGCGCGAGGAAATAGCCCACAACGCCTATTGGATGAACCGGATGTATTTGAAGCTGACTCCACCACAGGACAGCGTACCCGATGCGGATTGCTCGTAAGCTACCCGATGAAAACAGAAGATTAGCCAGTGGAATCACGTAAATCGACTTTGTGGTAAACGTCGCCGAAGCGCAGGCCGCAAGGAATGGATTCTCGAAATCATTCTGTTTAGCAGGCAATCCTCAGATTAGAGGATATAGCGCTCCTTTCCGAGTCGTGGAATCCTTGATTCGCTATCAATTTTTAACTAATTGAAAGAGTGATAAATTTCTCAGAGACTAGGGTTACGGCGAATACCCACTCTACAACCCAGAAAGGAGTGCTATGGATTATTTATATTTACTCAGCCATTAAGCTGCAAAGCTTAAAAACTGGGAAAATTTAAGCAAACGGTGAGTCAACGTTCTATTCACTTATCGATATTAGCCGCAAAAAGTTATTTGCCTTAATTCTTTTCTTTTTAATACCAGCAGCCACTCCACAAATATCATAAAAAATATAATCTTGCTTAAATAAAAACAAGAAAGCAGTGATAGGTGCCGAATAATCTACACACAAAAAAGTTACTTTACTAGTATTAAACTTTGTTGCTAAATATTTAAAATCATCAATAGAACCATCTCTTGCATTGTTAAATCGCTTAATATCAAAAAATAAATTTGGCTCCATTTTATTAAAAATAGATTTAATGCCATTTAGACCAATACGTTCAAGCTTATAATCACTCACACTCGATAAATAATAAATTGTCTGACAAGTAAGCAATAAGCCATTTAGACAATTATTTAACTCCAAATAATTTATTATTTGATTTTTACAAACATGCAAATTTGTACCGTCTCTCTTAGTTTCAATGATTAGGAAAGGCGATTGAGTTGGTTGAAAATATTTATCTTGATAATTATAATAAAATGCTATATCAAGATTTTGAAATTCCACACGAGTGATAAAAAAATTAGTATTTAAATCTAAATTTTCATATATAACCTTCAAAATCGCTTGTCTTACCTGTTCCTCTGGAGTAAGTAAAATATCAGCATTTCTGATATAGCATTTAATAAATGTCGAACCATCCTTAACAAAGTCATTTAGACTAACATCTATTTCATGGCATCTTTTTATCATTTAGTTCTTAAGTCCTTACTGCTCATTAATGGATTTTTAGATTTCCGAAGTTTGTCCTTTTCGGGATACATACCCCGCAGCTTGCTGCGGGGTAACTATTGCTCTAAATAAAGAAATTAAGAACTTTTTGAATTGCTTCCTTCCAAAATTTCTCCGCAAACTCTTGTAGAACTCTATTTGCTGAGACAGTACTGCCAGGGATTCTTGTATTAATCTCATCTAAGCTTCTACGCAACATGGTACAAACATCTTCGTTATAGCCTTTTCCTTTACCACGCCTATCAATCATACTTTTCCAGAATACAACATTTTTATTTTGCTTCTCTAAATATTCTTGAACTGTACTCCCAACCCTGCTAACAAACTCATCATAAGCAATTTCAAATCTTTTTATTATCTCGGGGGTAAGTGACTCTAAATCAGGATGCGTATTTCCTAATTTTCTAATTGTATCAATGACTTCCTCTTTTATCTCCTTGGTAAATTTTTTCAACATTTCATCTTCATCCGTACCTTCTGAAACAACTTTAGCGTCATAGTATGTATCAAAATTTCTTTCTCCATAAATGCCTAAACGACGGTGAATTGCATCTTTTGTATTCCAAGCCGGATAGTGTGATGAATAATATTCTATATATCTATTTATAAATTCTTCATAGACGAAGCTTGGAATTTTTGAACTTAACTCTGACAACCGCTTTATTTTATCAACAGTAGTATCAATTTCTCTAATGTCGTCATCAGTTACTGCTTGCCCGCTGACAATCAAAAGAAACTGGTCTTCTATTTCTTCAATCTCTTTTATTAAGGCTTTTTTTCTATTCTCGATAATATCATCAAGATAAAGAACAATCTCATCTTTATAACTTTGAACATCATCTTCAGTGTAGTCAATTAGCCTATTCTTTGAATCATAAAATCTCAAAGCATCATAAAACATAATATTATCTGAGATAAAATCAATATTTACACTCTTCAAAGCATTTAAAATTACTCCTTTTTTTATCGAAACACCAGTATCCCAAGTATTATCCCCATCGTTTTCGTTCTCTGGTTCTCCCTTGCGAGGCATTACAAAAATAACAAAACGTCTTTCAAAATTTTTAGAGCGTTGAGATAGAAAGTACTTGAGCAGTTCCCTTATACTTGCCTCTGGCGCATCGTTATATCCAGTAGTAAAGAGACAAATTGAATCTTCACTTTCAATATAGTCACGTAGATCAGGTCTTATTGGATTTTCCGCAATTCCTTTAGTATCAATAATGGAATCAAATAAAGACAGGTTTGAATCACCTAAAATCTTTTGACTAACAGAGACGTAAATCTTTCGTGGTATAGAAAATGTTTTTTCTTCTCCATAATTAATATTCTCAAAATTATCTTTTAACCAAAGCTTCTCATCTTTATCAGGTGAACAAACTAACACAGAATCTTCTTTTGTATAAAATCTCGTATCTAAATTAGCATTTTTTATTGCAAGATCTTTTAGCTGTTCTACTGATAGTTTTGATGCTTCTTCTTTTGCCATATCAACAAGCTTCTCATTTCCATCCTTATCTTTTATTTTCTTCAATTTCAAATTCGTAATAGACCGAATAGCTTTTTTAAGCTCTGCTTCTCCAGTTAAATCTCCTTCTAAAGCATTTTTATATTGTGATTCACAAAACTCATTTATATAATTTTCAACAACTTCCCGAGGATGAGGATCAATTTGAATATAAGTTTTATCACTCGGTTTTATGATGACTTCACTAATTGTTGTGCGACCTGATTTTGCTGGCAGCAATGATTCATGCTTATCTTTTATTGTTACTAACTTTTTACCAACCATTTCTTCTCTATCAAATTTCCCTATTAAATCAAACAGATGACAAATTGCAGTTGTCTTTCCAGCACCAACCGAACCGATAAAAACCACTTTGTATTTTTCTATTTTCAATACTGAATTAATTTTCTCTAGTCTAGATAATTTAGACTCAAGAGATTTTTTCTTCAGATGTTTGAAGACATTGTTTTGAGAATCACCGATATTTAGCATTTCCATATTTATATCATTTTTCAGACTGGCTATTTTCCCAATAACCTCATAATTATTAATCTTGGTAGTACTCATTTCAAATTCCTCTGTTTTCGTAAAACTAATTTCAAAAACATCTCGTAAGTACCTACTCATGTAGGTGACTAGTGCCCGATGAATGGCGAAATCGCTTTCCTCGGGGTTGGCGCACAATACATGCTCCAACGCTCCATACAGGCTGGCGTATTCCGCATCCGGTGACGCTTCGCCCCGGTCCATCATCCCCTGCAAGACCGTGCGATCCTTGGACAGCCACCACCACTGTCCTTCCTGGTTCACCTGATACACCCGCGAGCCACTGACGTTGAGTATAGCCGAATTCTGGCCCCAAACGTGCGCCACGGCAAGAGTCGAAGCTGCACCGTAGGTCTTGCGGTGATTGTCAAGGCGTTCGGCCAGTCGAGCCTGCGCGCGACGCACATGCCGGTTAGCGACGAATCCGTCCTGCAACCACTCCGGGTGCTCCTGGACGGCCGTCGCCGGCCTGGGTTCGGAAGATTCATCGTTGGGAGCTTCGTTCGTTTCGGAGGCCATTTCCCCGGATTGCGCCACCATCAGGGTTGGCTCCGCCAAAAACGCCGCCAACCGCACCAGCGCCAGCGTATCCCGCTGGCAGTACTCGGCCAGCGCCGCCCGCAGTTCGGCGCGGCGTTCGGTGGAGGTGTCGGGGTGGTACAGTTCCCGCCAGGCGCCGCTGGCGACATTGCCGTCGCCGATGGCAAGTACGCCGTAATCCAAGTTGGGCGCGATGGTCGGCAGTACCGCCTTGAGCGACCAGCTTCCCTTCATCGCGGGGTGGCAGTAGTACCGCTCGGTCAGGGGCTTGAGATCGTTCACCCGCGCGATCAGGGCGGCGAGAGCCGGCGCGAGGTCGGGATAACTCCGAGCGAGTTCCCGGAGTCGCCCGACCTCGAAGCTCCGGTTGTAGACGAACACCGGCCCGGCATCGCCTATCATTTCCAACAACGCTTCGGCGAAAGCGCGGCGCGGATCATCCCCGCCCTCGGCCAGAAAAGCCTGGTGCGTCAGTTGGCCGGGCGCGGTTTCGACGTGACAGGACCATTGCACCACCAGTTGTTGGTAGGGCCGCGTCCCAGCCCACAGCGGCATCGCGACCTGCAGCGATTCAAAGTCGAGGTAATAGCGCGGGTAAGCCAAGCCGTTCAGGAGGGTGGCGGCGGCTGGATCGCGCTCGACCGCGCCCGACCGGATCACCCGCGCCACCTGGCCTTGCTTGGCCGTCAGCGGATAATCAGCGGGAATGTGCCGCACGTCCGTAATTCCCTGATCCATCAAGCCTTGCAACCGTTGACCCGATAGGCGGGGCAAGCAACCGAGAGGATAGTCGGGCTGGGGCGCTTGACCGGCGCCACAATGGGACTGGAACGGACACTCGTAGGGGCTATGGCACTGCGGGCCGATGGCGAGGGTCGGTTCCGCTCCGGCCAGGGTAGCGCGGGCGTCGGCGATCCACTGAGGCACGGCGGGCAGAAGGCTGGCCACGTCGCCATCCAGCGGGTTCGATTTCAACAGCCCGTGATAGTCGCCGTCGCCCGGATAGACGAAGGCGGTATCCACATGCGCCAGTTCGACGCCGGTCAACGGGAGCGCAGCGCCGATCACCCACGCCTGAATCGCGCAATCCTCCCGATGTTGGTCCTTGATGCGGGTGCTGGCCTTGACCTCGCGCAAGCGGTAGCCGTCCGCCTCCGGCAACAACAGGTCGGCGCGGACCAGCACGCCGTCACGCTGGAAGGCGGCCTCGAACAGCGGCCGGTCGGGATGCGCAGCCAGCGCCTTCTGGGTCAGCGCCAGTGCCTCGGCGGCGTCCGAAGTATCGATCAACACGCCACTGGAGTGCAGACTCCGGGCCACGTCGCCGACCTGAAAGCCGATTTGAAACCGTTGCTCGGCTTCCTCGGAAACCTCCTGCAAGTCGGGATGGTGGACGGACAGCCACAGCCGTTTCGGGCATTGTCGGAACGCTTGCAGCCGGGATTTGGACAAGCCGTGAGTCATGGAGAATGCCTCCGCGTGCGTTTTCAAATGATGGATGCAGCTTAAACCCGGCAACCGACAGGATGCGTCGGCTGGATTAAGCGGTAAGGATGATGATCGTATCCGACTCAACTTGTCGCAAAATCAGAGTATTCTTCCGATAGCGGGCAACCGCCGCCTGCCGCCTGCATCCGACCTCCCCACCCGAAGGACATCGCCATGCCCCGCAAATCGACGCTGGACCCGCAAGTCAAGGCCCTGCTGGACAACCTCAACCTCGACGACGGCGGCGACGAGCTGCTCACCGAGCCCACCGAGGATGCTGCTCAGCATCTGTGCGTGCTGTTGGAGCGCCTGACCAACGGCCGGGAGCGGGCGCTGCGCCCCGGAATGCTGGCAACGTGGAAGCCGGGCCTGAAGAATCGCCGCTTCCCCCGTTACGGTGAGCCGGTGGTCGTGGTCGCGCTGCTGGATAGACCGATCATCAACCCCGGCGATGAGTCCGGGTCGCCGTATTTTCGGGAGCCGCTGGATTTGCTGCTGGGCGTGGTGCGCGGCGACGACCGCGAGTTTCTGGTCTATCACGCCGACCGTCGCCGCTTTCAGCCGTATGAGAGAGACGACGCCGGCAACCGCTAACGCTATTGCGCCGGGCGTTCGGCACGGACGCCCGCCCCATCAGGGGGGACCGCCGATGAAAGAAGACGCCATCACCACCTTCAACCGCCGCCTGCGCATCCTGGCGATGTTCAAGGGCAGCGAACCACTCACCACCCAGATGATTTTCAAACGGTTGCAGGGCGCCGCCGAAGAAATGGACGAGCGCTCGGTGCAGCGCGTCCTGGTGCTGCTGGGGGAAGGTGGCTTTCTGGAGACCGTGAATCCCAACGCCAAGCCGTTGCAGTGGCGCTGGCGCAAGGGTCAGCAGTTCATGACTCTGCCCCGGATGGCCGATCAGGAAGCGCTGGCCTTTCGGCTGTTGGAATTGTTCCTCAAACCGCTGCTACCCCGGGAGTCCTACCGGGCGCTACGGCCCTATTTCGAGACCGCTCGCGGTGAACTCAACGACATGCCGTTCTGGGCGCCGGTCAGGAACTGGGAAACCAAGGTGCGGGTCGTGCCGCCGGCCCAGCCGCTGTTGCCGCCGGAACCGCCGCCCGAACTGACCGGGTCAACCGCCCGCCAGGACTGGGAACGTCAGCAGGAACGGACGCGGGCGGCGCTCCTGGAAGCCCTGTTCGAGAACCGGCAGTGCGCGGTCGAGTACCAACAGATCTGGCGGGACAAACCGGCGCGGTGGACGCTTCATCCGCTCGTTTACCTGCAACGCGGACCGGCGTTCTACCTGCTCTGCACCATCGAGGACTACGCCGACGTGCGGCAACTGGCCGTGCATCGGATGCTGTCGGCCCGGGTGCTGGATCAGAAGGCGAGCAAGCCGGCCGGATTCAATGTGGATCAAGAAGTGGAACGCTGCCAAGGCATGGGTGGTAGCGGCGAACCGCTGCGGTTGGTGGTCCGATTTTGGCGACCCGCCGGATCGCATCTGTTGGAAACCCGCCTGGCCGCCGACCAGATCGTCGACGACGAGGACGACGACCATTTTCGGCTCACCGCCACCGTCAACGACACCGCGCAATTGCGCTGGTGGTTGCTGTCATTCGGCTCCAAGGCGGAGGTGCTGGAACCGGCAAGTTTGCGGGAGGAAATGGCGAATCAGGCGTATTGGATGAATCGGATGTATGCGAGGCCCAATCCGCTGCCCGATAATGCAACCGATACGAGTCGGTCATGAGGCAGTCACGGCGAATTCAGCCGGTTTTCCACCGTCAGGCCCGGAATCCGGCCAAACTTGCCGACATTAGTGGGTCGCCACGACCGCTTCGCTCACCCCTTAATCGGCTCCATCACCGCGTCCAGATTCAGATCGTCGCAAAAATCCAGAAATTCCTCGCGCAACAGGGCGATGTGGGTATTGGCGGGAACCCCGATGGCCAGGTTGACCGAGAACATCGGCGTGCCGGTATGCGGCGCGCTGTAGCTCTTGGTGACCATGTCCTCGATGTTGATCGAGCGGCTGGCGAAGAAACCGGCCAGATGATGGACGATGCCCGGCTGGTTGACCGCCACCACCTCCACCGCGTAGGGCAGCGCGTCGCCCACCGGCGGGCGGTTCTCGGTGCGCTTGGCGACGATGGTCAGGCCCAGGGTCTGCTCCAGCCGCTTGAACTGCATTTCCAGCTTGGTCAGGGTGTTCCAGTTGCCTTGCACCAGCAGCAGGATGGCGAATTCGCCGCCCAGCACGGTCATGCGGCTGTCAACGATGCCGCAATCGCAATCCAGAATCACGCGGGACAGCTCGTTGACCAGACCGGGGCGATCTTCACCCAGGGCGGAGACGACCAGATAATTTTTCACGGACGGAGCTTCCTAAACGGGCCAGGGAACGGGAGTCGCACCGCGTCAGTGTACCGCCATCCAACCGGGGTGAAAACCGCCCCCGGCGAGCGCTTGTCAAGCCCGCCCGGTCACCGTACCATGCGGCGATTGCGGGTAGACCAGGAGCATCAAGATCATGTTTCGCGGCAGTATGGTGGCGGTGGTAACGCCGATGAAGGAAGACGGGGCGCTGGATTTCGAGGCGCTGGCGCGGCTGGTGGAGTTTCACATCGAAAATGGCACCGACGCCATCATTACCGTCGGCACCACCGGCGAGTCGGCGACCGTGGATTTCGAGGACCACATCCAGGTTGTGCGCCGGGTAGTGGAACTGGTCAAGAGCCGGATTCCGGTCATCGCCGGCACCGGCGCCAATTCGACCGCCGAGGCCCTGCATCTGACCCAACGCGCCATGGAGGTCGGGGCCAACGCCTGTCTGCTCGTCACTCCGTATTACAACAAGCCGACCCAGGAAGGCCTGTACCGGCATTACAAGCTGATCGCCGACAGCGTGGCGATTCCGCAGATTCTCTACAACGTGCCGGGCCGCACCGCCTGCGACTTGCGGCCGGAGACGGTCGAACGGCTGGCCGATATTCCCAATATCGTCGGCATCAAGGAAGCCAGCACGCTTGAACGCATCCAGGACCTGGTGCGTCGCCTCGGCGACCGCATGGACGTCTACAGCGGTGACGACGGCATCGCCGCCGAAGCCATGCTGGGCGGCGCCAGGGGCGTGATTTCGGTGACGGCCAACGTCGCCCCACGCCTGATGCGCGAAATGGCCGCCGCCGCGCTGACCGGCAACCGTACCCAAACCGAAGCCATCAACACCCGGCTGGCCGGCTTGCACAAGGCGCTGTTCCTCGAATCCAATCCCATCCCGGTGAAATGGGCGGTCCACCAGTTGGGCCTGATTCCGCCGGGTATTCGCCTGCCGCTGACGCCCCTGTCCGAAGCCTGCCAGCCGGCGGTGCGCGCGGCGATGCAACAGGCCGGAGTAATCTGACCCGCCATGACGACACGTCTTTCCTCTCCTCCGTGGCGCGCGGCGCCGCTGGTCGCCGCGCTGACGATGCTGACGGCCTGTTCCACCACCTTCGATACCCTGCTACCCGACCGGCGGCCGGATTACCGCCAGAGCAAACCGGGGCAGGCGCTTGAAGTGCCGCCGGATCTGACCTCGTCCACCATCGACGATACGCTGGTGGTGCCGGAGATCAATCCGGCCGGTTCCGCCAGTCTGTCGGCCTACGCCGGCGAGCGCGGCGGTGCGCGGCAGCCGCAGGCCACGAAAACCGAAGCGGTGCTGCCGCCACAGACCGGCATCACCCTGGAGCAGGACGGCAACCAGCGCTGGCTGCGGATCGCGGCCCCGGCCGATCAGGTCTGGCCCAAGGTGCGAGAGTTCTGGACCAGCAACGGCTTCGCCTTGAAACGCGACGACCCCACCATCGGCATCATGGAAACCGACTGGGTGGAAAACCGCGCCGACATTCCCCAGGACGGCGTGCGCGCCATCCTGAAAAAATACCTGGACATCCTTTATTCGGCGCCCACCCGCGACCGGTTTCGCACCCGGCTGGAGCGGAGCGCCGACGGCAAGAGCACCGAGCTTTACCTGACCCACTCCGGGGTGGAAGAGGTGGCGATGGGCGGGGCCAGCGCCAGTTCCACCAACACCTACATCTGGCAGCGACGGCCCCCGGATCCGGAGCTGGAAGCCGAGATGCTCAATCGGCTGACGGTCTATCTGGGGGCGTCGGAGAAACGCGCCGAAGCCCAGAAGGCCAAGGCGGGGACAACCACGGCCGGCCCGCGCGCGCGTCTGGTCGAGCAGGGTGGCGAGAGCCAACTGCTGATCAACGAAGACTATTCCCGCGCCTGGCGGCTAGTGGGGCTGGCGCTGGATGGCGGCAGTTACGCGGTCGAGGAACAGAACCGCGGCCAGGGCCTGTACGTGGTCGAGTATCGCGATCCCGAACAGGAAAACCAGAAACCGGGCGACGAGGGCTGGTTGTCCAAGCTGGCGTTCTGGCGGAGCAAGCCGGACGCGCCGCCGCCGGGAACCCGTTATCGGGTTCGGTTGGCCGGTCAGGGCCAGCAAACGGTCGTGGTCGTGCGCAACGCCAGCGACCAGCCGGACAATTCGCCGGGCGCCCGGCAGGTGCTGGAAACCTTGCGGACAGTGATCAAGTAAGCCGCGCTGGGCTGCGTCGGCGTTCGGTCGGCGCCGCCCAGCCGCGCCATCCTCCCTCCGATCCCTTCATCGCGGATTCTTCCTGACGGTGAGCGCGCGCATCCAGCGGCTGCCGCCGCAACTGGTCAGCCAGATCGCCGCCGGCGAGGTAGTGGAACGCCCGGCCTCGGTGGTCAAGGAGCTGCTGGAAAACAGCCTGGACGCCGGCGCAACCCGGATCACGGTCGAAGTGGAACAGGGCGGAGTTCGGCTGATTCGGGTGCGCGACAACGGGGCCGGCATCCATCCCGACGATCTGGCCCTGGCGCTGAGCCGCCACGCCACCAGCAAGATCGCCAGCTTCGACGATCTCCACCGCGTCGCCAGTCTCGGCTTTCGCGGCGAAGCCTTGCCCAGCATCGCTTCGGTGGCGCGACTTGCCCTCACCTCTCGCGTCGCTGGCCAAGAGACCGGTTGGCGCGTCACCGGCGACGGCGGCGACACGATCGGCGAGCCGTTGCCGGCGCCGCATCCGGTCGGAACCACGGTGGAAGCGCGCGACCTCTTTTTCAACGTTCCGGCCCGCCGCAAGTTCCTGCGCGGCGAGCGCACCGAATTCGGCCATATCGAGGACAATCTCGTCCGGCTGGCGCTGAGCCGGTTCGAGGTCGGCTTCGGCCTGTGGCACAACCAGCGGGCGGCGCTGGACCTGGAGCCCGCCCCCAGCGACGCGGATCGAACCCGGCGGGTGGCGGAGCTGCTCGGCCGCGAGTTCGGCGCCGCCAGCGTGTTCCTGGACCGCGCCGACGCCGGATTGCGACTGTGGGGCTGGCTTGGGCTGCCGACGGTCGCCCGTGCCCAGCCGGACCAGCAATATTTCTTCGTCAACGGTCGGCCCGTGCGGGACCGGACCCTCGCCCACGCCGTGCGGCTGGCCTTTCAGGACGTGCTTCCCCAGGGCCGCCATCCGCCGCTCGCCTTGCATCTGGAGCTGGAACCGACGGCGCTGGACATCAATGTCCATCCCGCCAAGCACGAGGTACGGTTTCGGGAGCCGGCGCTGATCCATGCCTTCGTCCGCCAGGGCGTGACGGCGGCGTTGGCGGCGACGCGCTCCGGCGGCGCTCCGGCGCCGGCCATTCGGCCCGACCAGCGACCATGGCCGGCGAACGGCTTCATCCATGGATCGGGTAGTGGCGCGCAGACCCGGCAACCCGGTTTGCCGCTGGCGGTGAACGAACGGCTGGCGGCGTATGGCCAGCTTCACGCTGCCTCGCCGACGACCGGGTCTGGGTCCGCCATCCCACTGGACGAGGTCGCCGAACCGCCGCCGCTGGGCTACGCGCTGGCGCAATTGCACGGTTGTTACGTGTTGGCCGAGAACCCCGCCGGGCTGGTGGTGGTGGACATGCACGCCGCCCACGAGCGCATCCTGTACGAGCGGCTGAAAGCGGCGCTGGCGCAAGGCGGCGTCAAGACCCAGGCCCTGCTGGTTCCGGTGACGGTCGCGGTCGGGCCGCGCGAGCGCCAGTGGGTCGAGGAGCACGGCGCCCTGTTCGCCCAGGCGGGACTGGACATGGCGGCGCTGGGGCCGGAAACCGTGGCGGTGCGGCACATTCCCGCACTGTTGGCCGGGCTGGACATCGCGGGGCTGGTGCGCGACCTGCTGGCCGATCTGGCTGCCCACGAAGCCAGCGACCGCTCGGAGCGGGCCGTTCTGAACGTGCTGGCCGGCCTGGCCTGTCACGGCGCGGTGCGCGCCAACCGGCCGCTCAACCTGCTGGAAATGAACGCCCTGCTGCGCGACATGGAGCGGACCGACCGGGGCGGCCAGTGCAATCACGGCCGACCGACCTGGGCGCAACTGACGCTGGCCGAGCTGGATCGACTGTTTCGGCGCGGGCGCTGACGACCGGCGATGACCGCGATTTCCGATTCGCCCCCACTGGTCCCGTGCCTGATGGGGCCGACCGCGTCGGGCAAAACCGCGCTGGCGGTCGAACTGGCCCAACGGCTGCCGCTCGAAATCGTCAGCGTGGATTCGGCGCTGGTTTACTGGGGGATGGACATCGGCACGGCCAAGCCCGACGCGGAGACCCGCCGCATCGCGCCCCATCGCCTGGTGGATATCCTCGACCCCGCCGAAGCCTACTCCGCCGGTCGGTTTCGCGCCGACGCCCTGCGCGAGATCGCCGCCATTCGGGCCGTGGGCCGGGTACCGCTGCTGGTGGGGGGCACCATGCTCTATTTTCGGGCCCTGGAACGGGGGCTGGCGGAGCTGCCCACCGCCGACCCCGCCCTCCGCGCCCGCCTGGCGGCGGAGCTGGCCGAGCAGGGCGGCCCCGCCATGCACGCGCGACTGGCGCGGCTCGACCCGGCGGCGGCGGCGCGCATTCATCCCCACGATCCGCAACGGATTCAGCGCGCGCTCGAAGTTTACGAACTTACCGGGCGGCCGTTGACGGAACTTTGGGCCCAGCGGCGCAACGAATCATTGCCGTTTCGCACCGTCAAACTGATCGTGGCGCCGGCCGAGCGGCGCGTGTTGCACGAGCGTATCGAACGCCGATTCAACATGATGCTGGAGCAGGGTTTCGTCGCCGAGGTGGAACGTCTGCGCGCCCGCAGTGACCTCGATCCGGACCTGCCCTCGATGCGGGCGGTCGGCTACCGGCAGGTCTGGGCTTACCTGGATGGCGCGCTGGATCGCGCGGCCATGGTGGAGCGCGGCATCGTGGCCACCCGCCAGTTCGCCAAGCGGCAACTGACCTGGCTACGGGCGGAGTCTCAATCCATCCGGCTGGACAGCGACGAAAACCGCGTGCTGGACCGGGCCGTCGCCCACCTGCGCGAGCAAGGGATTTTTCCGAACATGTCAAGATGCTTATGATAAAATGTAACCGCTTTCGGGCGACCGCCATCCACTCGGGCGATGGCGGTCCACCCCGCGATCTTCGATCATCCCACGGGCCACACATCATGGGAAGTGATGAGCCGGTCGTCCGGCGGAACGCTCTGGGAAGCAGCGCGCCTAGCGGCGCGTCATCCGTTTCCTTGAATTTTTAGCGAGCATTCTCGCGTTCGTTGTTGATAGGTTTTTCCAAGTCTCATAAAAACAGGGGAGAATCATGATGGCAAAAGGTCATTCCCTCCAGGAACCGTTCCTGAACGCCTTGCGCAAGGAGCGGATTCCGGTTTCGGTCTATCTGGTCAACGGCATCAAGTTGCAGGGTCAGATCGAATCCTTCGACCAGTTCGTGGTGCTGCTCAAGAACAGCGTCAGTCAGATGATCTACAAGCACGCCATTTCCACGGTGGTGCCGGTACGCAACGTGCGGCTGAATCTGGCGATGGACGACAGCAGCGCGGGCGGCGAGCAGTCCTGACGGGCGCAAGCGTAGGCGCGGGAGGCGGTTTGTTCGAACGTCCGCGCGGGGGCGAACGTGCCGTTCTGGTGCGTTTGCCGCTGAACGGGACCGAGGAATCCCAGGACGCCGCCGAGTTTCGGGAATTGGCCGCTTCGGCGGGCGCCGAGTGCGTGGCCCTGATCACCGGCCGCCGACAGACTCCCGATCCACGCCTGTTCGTCGGCGGCGGCAAGGCCGAGGAAATCCGCGCGGCGGCCGAGGCGCACGGAGCGGAACTGGTCCTGTTCGATCATGCCCTGTCGCCGAGCCAGGAGCGCAATCTGGAAGCCTTCCTGAAATGCCGGGTCGTGGATCGCACCGGCCTGATCCTGGATATCTTCGCCCAGCGCGCCCGCAGCTTCGAAGGCAAGCTTCAGGTGGAACTGGCGCAATTGCGGCACTGGTCCAGCCGGCTGGTGCGCGGCTGGACGCACCTGGAACGGCAGCGCGGCGGCATCGGCCTGCGCGGTCCCGGCGAGACCCAGTTGGAAACCGACCGGCGGCTGCTGGCCGACCGCATCCGGCAGATTCGCCTGCGGCTGGAGCGGGTCGAGCGCCAGCGCGCGCAGGGGCGACGGGCGCGACGCAAGGCCGATTTGCCGACCGTTTCGCTGGTGGGCTATACCAACGCCGGAAAATCCACCCTGTTCAACGCTTTGACCCAGGCGAGCGTGTACGCGGCCGATCAGTTGTTCGCCACCCTGGACCCGACCTTGCGCCGACTGGAGTTGCCGGGCGCGGAGTCGGTGGTGCTGGCCGATACGGTCGGCTTCATCAATCGCCTGCCCCACGAACTGGTGGCCGCGTTCCGCGCGACCTTGCGGGAAACCCGCGAGGCCAGTCTGCTGTTGCAGGTGATCGACGCCAGCCATCCCGACCGGGACGCGGTGATTGCGCGGGTTGAGGCGGTCCTGACGGAAATCGGCGCCGACGGAGCCCCACAACTGCGGGTGTTCAACAAGATCGACCTCAGCGGCGAACCGCCCCGGCTGGAACGTGACGCCGAAGGTCAAGCACGCGCCGTGTGGCTGTCGGCGACAACCGGCGCGGGTATCGACCTGTTGCTGGCGGCATTGACCGAACGGCTGCGGGGCGAGGCCGTGCATGGCTGGTTGAGCTTGCCGCCAGCTGCGGCCCGGCTGCGGGCCAAGCTGTTCAACCTGGGCGCGGTGGTGGCCGAGCGCGCCGGCCCCGATGGCGAATGGCTGATCGAGGTTCGCACGTCACGTGGTAACCTGGAGTGGCTGCGCCGCCGCGAAGGATTGCGGATGGAATGGGTGCGTTCGGGTTTTGAAATCCCGGTGGTATCAACGGTGATCTGACGAGGTTAGGGTACGACATGGCCTGGAATGAACCCGGTGGTGGCAATCGCGATCCCTGGAGTGGGGGGGGACGCGAGCAGGGGCCGCCCGATCTGGATGAAGTCGTCCGCAAGCTGTCGGACAAGTTCGGCGCCCTGCTGGGGGGGCGGCGCGGTGGAAACGGCGGCGGCGCGGCCGATTCGGGCGGTCCGGGTTCCGGGTTCGCCGGCATCGGTCTGATCGTCGCCGTCATCGCCGTGATCGGCTGGCTGATCGCCAGCATCTACATCGTGAACGAAGGCGAGCGCGGCGTGGTGTTGCGGTTTGGGCGTTACCTGGAAACCACCCTGCCCGGCCCGCATCTGCGGTTTTTCCCGATTGACCGGGTGGAAATCGTCAATCTCGAACAGCGGCGATTCCGGGAAATCGGCTATCGCTCCGGCGCGGGCGGCGCGCGTCAGCCGGCGGTGCGCACGGTGCCCAAGGAAGCGTTGATGCTGACCCAGGACGAAAACATCGTCGACGTGCGACTGGCGGTGCAATACCAGATCAGCGATCCCCGCGCCTATCTGTTCAACGTGCTCGATCCGGAGAGCGTGCTGGTGCACGTGGTGGAAAGCGCCGCCCGCGAAACCATCGGCAAGAGCACCATGGACTTCGTGCTGACCGAGGGTCGCAGCAATATCGTAGCCGACATCAAGACCCTGGCGCAGCGCATTCTGGACAGCTACGGCCCCGATCCAGAGCAGCCGACCAAAACCGCGACGCCTCAAAAAGAAGGAGAACCACCTCCGCCAAGCAAGGGCGCCGGTCTGCAAATCGTGACCGTCGTGCTTCAGGACGCCCAGCCGCCCGAGGAGGTGCAGGACGCTTTCGCCGACGCGATCAAGGCGCGCGAGGACGAGCAGCGGTTGAAGAACGAGGCCGAGGCTTACGCCAACGAAGTGATTCCCCGGGCGCGCGGTCAGGCGGCGCGGCGGTTGCAGGAAGCGTCGGCCTACAAGGAGCAGGCCATCGCCGAGGCCCAGGGCGAAGCCAGCCGATTCGAGCAATTGCTGGTCGCCTATGAGAAGGCGCCGGAAGTGACCCGCGAGCGGCTGTATCTGGAAACCCTGGAAACGGTACTGGCACGGTCCAGCAAGGTGCTGGTGGACGTGAAGGGAACCAATAACCTGTTGTACCTGCCGCTCGATCGTCTGCTCAAGTCCGGAGAGGGGACGGAGCCGCGCGCCGCGCGGCTGGGCGTCTCGTCGGCCGAACCGTTGCCAGCCACTTCGACCACGGCCGACGACAACGCGGCGGCCGGCCGTTTGCGCGATGTGAACCGTACCCGGGAGGTGCGCTGATGGCCCTGTCACGATGGCCGATGTCCCGCAACGTGTCGCTGGGCGCGCTGGGCGCCGTGGTGGCGTTGCTGGCGATGTCCCCGTTCACGGTGGACGAAACCCAAACCGCCATCCGCTTCCAACTGGGCGAGATCGTCCAGGCCAACTACCAGCCGGGCCTGCACTGGAAATGGCCACTGATCAATAACGTCCGCAAGTTCGACCGGCGGTTGCAGACCCTGGACACCGAGCCGGAGCGGTTCCTGACCGCCGAGAAGAAGAACGTGATCGTGGATTCCTTCGCCATGTGGCGGATCGAGGACGTGCGCCAGTTCTATACCCGGGTCGGCGGCGATCCAGTCCAAGCCAACGTGCGGCTCGATCAAATCGTCAAGGACGGCCTGCGCAGCGAGTTCAGCAAGCGCACGATCCAGGAGGTGGTGTCGGGCGACCGCGATCAGATCATGGAAACCCTCAGTCGTTTGCTGCGGGAACAGGCTACCCAACTGGGCATCGCCGCCGTGGACGTGCGGATCAAGCGCATCGACCTGCCGCCGGACGTCAGCAATTCGGTGTTCAGCCGGATGAAGGCCGAACGATTGCGGGTCGCCAAGGATTTCCGCTCGCGCGGCGGCGAGGCGGCCGAGCGTATCCGCGCCGACGCCGACCGGCAGAGCACGGTGCTGCTGGCCGAAGCCTACCGCGACGCCGAGCGCCAGCGCGGCGAGGGCGATGCCCAAGCCACCGACATCTACGCCCAGGCTTATGGCAAGAACCGGGATTTCTACAGCTTCCATCGCAGTCTGGCGGCCTATCGGCAGAGCTTCAATTCCAGGGACGACGTGCTGGTCGTGCAACCGGAAGGTTCCCAGTTCTTCCGTTTCTTCAATCAGTCGCAATGACCCGGACAGCTCGCCAGACAGACGACGGCGCCGCACCACCGCCGACCGAACACCGCCATGTGGGATGAACTGCTGGCGGCGTTTGGGCTGATGCTGGTTCTGGAAGGCATCCTGCCGTTTCTCAACCCCGGCGCCTTGCGCCAAACCTTGCTGCATATTGCCCACCTGCAAGACCGCGTGTTGCGGCTGGCGGGTTTAGCCAGCATGGCGCTGGGATTGCTGGTGCTGTATTTTTTCCGCTGAAGCCCTCCATGGATCCGTCCGTCGCCCGCCGTTCCCGATTTGTACCCTCTCCGCCATGACCGTCGAAGATCGCTGGCTGTTGCCCGAAGGCATCGAGGAAATCCTGCCCCCCGCCGCCGGTCGGCTGGAACGACTGCGCCGCGACCTGCTCGACCTCTACGCCGGTTGGGGTTACGAACTGGTGGTTCCACCGCTGATCGAGTTTCTGGAATCGCTGCTGACCGGTACGGGCAACGACCTGGAACTGCAGACTTTCAAATTGACCGACCAGCTCAGCGGCCGGATGATGGGGGTACGCGCCGACATGACTCCCCAGGTGGCGCGGATCGACGCCCACTTGCTCAAGCGCGACGGGCCGGTCCGGCTGTGCTACATGGGCACGGTGTTGCGCACCCGCGCCGACGGCTTCGGCGGTTCCCGCAGCCCGTATCAGGCTGGGGTGGAGCTGTACGGTCATCGTGGCCATGAAAGCGATCTGGAAGTGCTGACGCTGATGCTGGAAACCCTGGCGGCGGCGGGCATCGACGGGGCGCACCTGGATTTGGCGCACGTGACGATCTTTCGCGAACTGGCGCGACGGGCCGGCCTGGACCGGGAACGCGAGGCGTCGCTGTTCGAAGCCCTGCAACGCAAGGCGCTGCCGGAGATCCGTGAGCAACTGACCGCCTGGGCGTTGCCGACCCCATGGAGTGAGCACTTGCTGGCCCTGGCCGAGCTGAACGGTGGACCGGAGGTACTGGATGAAGCCGAAGTCCGCCTGGCGGCGGCGGGCGAAGGCATTCGCGCGGCGCTGGCCACCCTGCGGCGGTTGATCGCCGCCTTGCGGTGGCAGTGGCCGGCGCTGCCGATTCATGTGGATCTGGCGGAACTGCGGGGCTATCACTACCACACCGGCGTGGTGTTCGCCGCTTACGCGCCGGGGCAGGGGCAGGCGGTGGCCCAAGGTGGACGTTACGACGAGATTGGTCAAGTGTTCGGCCGCGCCCGGCCAGCCACCGGTTTCAGCACCGATCTGGCGACCCTGCTACTCCTGGGTTCGACGCCGGAAGCGATCAGCGCGGGTATTTACGCGCCGGCGGTTGCGGACATCGCCCTGGATCGGCGCGTAGCCGAGTTGCGCGGCCGGGGCGCGCGGGTGATTCGGGAATTGCCGGGCGCGGCGGCGGCGCCGGAAGATTTGGGGTGTGATCGCCGACTGATTTGGCTGGAGGGGGAATGGCGCGTGCTCCCGCTGGCGGCGGTCGCCTGAGCTGGAACATCGACTGAAACCATCAGGAAACCGACATGGGCAAGAACGTGGTCGTCATCGGCGCGCAGTGGGGCGACGAAGGCAAGGGCAAGGTGGTGGACCTGCTCACCGAGAACGCGGCGGCGGTAGCGCGCTTCCAGGGCGGGCACAACGCCGGCCATACCCTGGTCATCGGCGGCCAGAAAACCGTGCTGCACCTGATTCCCTCGGGCATCCTGCGCGAAGGGGTGGCTTGCCTGATCGGCAACGGCGTGGTGCTGTCGCCGACGGCGTTGCTGGCCGAGATCGACCGGTTGGAAACGCAAGGCGTGGACGTGATGGCGCGGTTGCGAATCAGTGGAGCCTGTCCGCTGATCCTGCCCCATCACATCGCGCTGGACCAGGCGCGCGAGAAGGCGCGCGGCGCGCGGGCCATCGGCACCACCGGCCGCGGCATCGGGCCCGCCTACGAGGACAAGGTCGCGCGGCGGGCGGTGCGGCTGGCCGATCTGTTCGACCGGGAACGCTTCGCCACCAAGCTGAGCGAGGCGCTGGATTTTCACAACTTCGTGCTGCAACGCTATTTTCAGACCGAGCCGGTGGATTTCCAACGGGTCTTCGACGAAACGCTGGCAATGGGCGAGCGTCTGCGACCGCTGGCGGCGGACGTGACCGGATTATTGGACGCGCATCGGCGGCGCGGCGACAACGTGCTGTTCGAGGGCGCGCAGGGCGCGATGCTGGACATCGACCACGGCACCTATCCCTACGTCACCTCCTCCAACACCACCGCCGGCGGCGCGGCCACCGGAACCGGGTTGGGGCCGCGCTATCTGGATTACATCCTGGGAATCACCAAGGCGTACACCACCCGGGTGGGTAGTGGGCCGTTCCCGACCGAGTTGTTCGACGCGACCGGCGATTATCTGGTCGAGCGCGGCCACGAGTTCGGTTCGACCACCGGCCGGCGACGGCGCTGCGGCTGGTTCGACGCGATGGTCCTGCGTCGCTCCATCGTGAACAACAGCGTTTCGGGCTTGTGCGTGACCAAGCTGGACGTGCTGGACGGGCTGGACCGCGTCCGGTTGTGCGTGGGCTATCGGTGCGGAACGGAACGGCTGGACGACGCGCCCGTGGGCGCCGAGGCGCTGGCGACCTGCGAACCGATCTACGAAGACATGCCGGGCTGGCGGGATTCCACCGTGGGTGTGAAACGTTACGAGGATTTGCCGGCCAATGCCCGCGCTTATCTGCGGCGCATCGAGGAACTGACCGGCACGCCCATCGACCTCATTTCCACCAGCCCGGATCGGGTGGACACCATTGTGTTGCGGGACCCATTCGCGGTTTGAGCGGGGTTCGGTGGCCCTGTCGGGGAAACCAAATTCGACCATGAAACTTAAAAGCTGTCAGGTTGGATCGGCACTGCCGGTTTTCTTACGGCCACTTGCCTTGGGCTTCGTCGCCGGAACATCTGGCTCTGCTACCTCAGTCCTTTGCTTCAAATCATGAAAATTCATGGTCGGCAACGTTACGGGGCCGGCCAACATGCGCGAAGTAACGGTCAGCACCTGTTCGCGCACCGCGGCCCACAGTAACGAAGCCCCATTCACCGCAGCCAGATCCTCTGGCGGGGCAAGTTTTTCGGCGCCTTTGCGTACCAATACTACACCACGCGCATCGACGTCGATGAGGTAAGGGCAAAACTTGCGTTCCGAAGCTTGGTCCGACGGCTGGTTGTTCACCATGACTTTGAGTGTTACGAGAAACAGCCGCCCTCGCTCGTGAGCGGTGTCAATCTCGCCGATGCCAAACTCGGTGTTGATCTCGACCCCATCGAAAACAAAGATTGTCGCGAAGGGATTAAGGGGTTCTTTAGGAGCGTGCCTCTCATCGATTTGAACCGATACCTTCTTGAAAAATAACTGCAATAACTGGATCGGAGCAAGCTTCACGATGCAACTACCTCAAGCAATTCATCCGAATCATTGCAAGCCACAGTTGCTTCAAGCCTGCTTGTGTATTTGATCACCCCCTCTAGTTGCTGCGTAATGCCTACGCGCTGTTCAATCGACAGCTCCGGCCGCATGGTTTGCTTTCGCGTCACAGAATGATGCGGCATCTGGATCGGTCGCAGCTTCACACGTTGCTCATCTTCGCAGCGTTCAGTCCATAGCGGCAGATTCACCCCCGCCTTGTCAGCCAGGCATTTCATAACACTGGGCTTTTCGCGTGCTATTGCCAGCAACAGGGTCGTGCTTTCATCCGGGTAACTGGTTTCGGACTCGTAGCGGGAAAACGCGATTTTGCCTTTGCCGAAGATGCGGGAGGCCTGCTGTTGCGTCAGCCCATAGCGCTTGCGCAGATCAAGGATCTCCTCGCCCATGAGCAGCTTGCCGTAGTGCGCCTTGCGGGCGGCCAATGCATGCAGGTTTTCCTTGTGCTGCGATGCCTTGGTGGTTGTCTCTTCGCAGACGTCACAGACCGAGGTTTGCAATAGCACCTCGACACGCTTGCCATTGGGTTCAAAAACGCGGATGCGCTGCGCGGCCACAAGGTGGCCCTTGCGGCACACCGGGCACAGCCCAAGATCTTCCGTCGCTTTCATCATGATCCCCTTCTCCTCAGCGGGAGCCGTGACACGAAACCAGCACCAATCTGAACTGGCCAGCGTCATCTACAGAAAACTTCATATAAATTTCCAAACCGCGCGCGTTGCGCTGCTGTCGTATGCAGTCGTAGCGCAGTCGATAAACGTCGCAGGGGTACATCGCCCCGCCCTTGATCTGACACCACTCCGCATTCTTAAAATCCCCTGATTGCAGACAGCTCAGCATGCGCAGGACGTCATCAAGGCTCCACCGCTCGTTTTGCAGAGCCCACTCACAGCTATCCGTGGCCATCCAAACCTCATTTTCTCCCAGGGTTCCATTCGACACCAACGCTTGCAGGGCGACCAAATCAAGCAACGGTCCGCCACGGATTTTGCGCTGTTTGTTCGTCGGTGGAATGAGCGAGCTGCGGTCCCGTTTCCATAGACCTGGCATCTAGTTTATCACCATGATAAGTTTAGGTCTGAAATTCACACTTTCAAGCCCGCCAGCGAGCAGGCCTGTTCCGCCAACCGAAAGAATCACTTCCAGTATACACCCCACCCCACCTTAACCCCCTCCTCGCCAGGTGTTTTTTGACAGTCTCTGAAAAGCGTGTGGTGTCCTATCGGGCTGAAAGCAGTCCTATCGGGGCAACTGCTCCAAGGCATCCAGCACCGCGCGCGGTTCGAGCTTGCCCTTGAAGAACAGTACCGGGCCGGGGATGTCCTTGAAATCGTCCGCGCCGACGTTCAACCGTTCCGAGACGGCGACGATGAGATCGGGCATGGCGGCGCGGCGCAGCTTGTCCAGCTTGCGGCGCAGATAATCCGGGTGCCAGAAGCCCATGATTTCGACATGCGCCACCCGGCCGTCGGGATGGCGCAGGGCAAAGTCGGGCACGAACACCGTCCCTTTCAAATCCACGATCTCCACTTCCCGTTCCAGCGCCCACGGCGTCCCCAGCTTTTCCCAGCGGCGGGCGAAGCTTTCCTCCAGCAGACTGTCGTAGGCGGGCGGCGCGGCGGTCAGCGGCTTGAGCGACGATTGCGCATCGAGCCGGTAGCTCAATTCCTGCCCGTCCCGTTGCAACACCGCCTCCATCTCCCAGCGGCTGACCCGCAGCAGCGCCGGCAGGAACAGCGCCATTTGCAGGCCGTACTTGCGGGTCTGCTTGAACAGGCTGGCGGGTCCGTCCACGTAGATTTGGTACCCATCGTCCAGGTTGCCTTCGACCGCGTACATCAGGCCGTGGAACTTGAGATGCTGGAACAGCCGGCGATATTCGCCGGGGACATTGCGGTGAGCGGTCAGGCGCAGACACAGCGCCGAGTACAGTAAGCCCTGCGCCTGGGCCAGGTTGTAGCGATTCACCAGTTGATCCGGGGTAAAGTCCGGCAGCGCGGTCAGCAGATGATTTTCCGGCAGATCGGCGTAGAGCGCCTCGCGCAGGGTTTCCGGTTCCAGTTGATAGCGCGGAGCCACGGCTTCGAGCACCTCACGCGCCTGGGTTTCGCCGTAGCCGCCGCGCTCGGCGGCCAGGGTGAAGATTTCACGCCGCAGCGTTTCCGGCTCCAGTTCGCCGGTGGCCAGGGTGAATTCGGCAGCGTTCAGCGCCAGATGGGCGAAGCCGCGCACGACGCGGTAATCGGGCGAATCGCCCTCCAGCGCCCGCAGGGCCGCTTGCAATTCACCGCGCGTGCGATGCTGGTGCTCGCGGATCAAATTCAGCACCTGCTCGGCCCAGACGTATTGCTCCCGCCGCAGAAAGCGGGGATAGACCTGGGCCCCGCGCTTGTGGGAAAAAAGGAGATCGGAGGGGAGCATCAGCGGTCGGAGTCGCGACCGGTAGACCGTTCCGGGTCGAACAACGCCAGCGTGGCCTCGATCCGTTCCGCCTTGCGGCCGGCGTCCGGTGGGATCCGCCGCCGGTCGGCGACCCGTTCCTCGCGGGTCTCGCGGGCGATGACCTCGTACAACACCGCCTGCTTGCCCTCGCCACGCCGCAGAATGCGGCCCAGCCGCTGCACGAATTCCCGCGCCGAGGCGCTGCCGGACAGGATCACGCCCACCGAGGCATCTGGCACGTCCACCCCTTCGTTGAGCACGTTGCTGGTGACGATGGCGGCGTAGACCCCGGATTTGAAGCGGTCGAGAATGCCCTGCCGTTCCTTGATCGCGGTCTGATGGGTCAGGCAGGGAATCAGAAATCGTTGCGAGACTTCGTAGGCGGTGGCGTTGTCCTCGGTGAAAATCACCGTCCTTGCGCCCGGATGATTGGCCAGGATCATGCCCAGCGCCCGCAGCTTGGCAGGGGTGGCGTGGGCGATGCGGCGGGCGTCGCGGTGGGCACGCATGGCGCGGCGACCCTCGACGCTGCGGGCCGACAACATCACGAACCGGTTCCAGCCTTCCAGCGTGCTCAGTCCCAGACGGTTGGCCTGCAAAAAGGCGTTGCGTTCGTCCATGGCCTGTTGATACGCGACGCGCTCGGCGGGGGAAAGGTCCACATGCACCGGCCGCACCTGGAAATCCGCCAGCACGTCGCCGGCCAGTTGCTCCGGACGCTTGCGGTAGACGATGGGACCCACCAGCTCAAGCAGGTCGGCATCCTTGCCGTCGCTGCGTTCGGGGGTCGCGGTCAGCCCCAGTCGGTAGGGCGCGAGCGAAAATTCGGCGATGACCCGGTAGAACTCCGAGGGCAGATGATGCGCCTCGTCGAAGATCAGCAGGCCGAAACGGTCGCCCAGTCGCTCGATGTGGCGGGCGGCGGAGTCGTAGGTCGCAATCGTCAGCGGTTGCGGTTCGTGGTAGCCGCCGCCGATCAGGCCGATCTCCTGATCGGGAAACGCTGCCCGCAGCAGCGCGTACCATTGCTGCATCAGGTCCAGGGTCGGGACCATGATCAACCCGTCCCGCCGCGCCCAGCACAGCGCCAGCAACCCGACCAGGGTCTTGCCGGCCCCGGTCGGCAGCACCACCACGCCGCGTCCTTTCGCCGCCTGCCAGGCCGCGAGCGCTTCTTGCTGGTGTGGGTAGGGCATCATTTCCAGGGCGCAGGCCAATGGCCGAACCTGGTAGCGCGGCGCCTTGTTGCGGGCCAGTTCACCCTTCAGCGGACCGATGATCTCGCCGTAGCGATGCGCGGGCGCGCGGTAGGCATCGACGCGGGGATCGTAGCAGAACCAGGCATCCAGCCCGGCCGGCAGTTCGGCCACGCCTTCCAGCAGCAGCGTACCCCGGTCGAAGCGAAGCTGGCGCTCCGCGTCGTCGCGGCCGGTGCGGTACAGGCCGGCGGTGTCCTTGGTTCGGTGTTTCATATCCGCCATAATCGCTCCCGAACGGTCGCGCCATGCCATTCGGTTTCCAGCCGCTCGTCCTCGATTTCGGCCAGCGACAATGCGACGCGGTAGTAACTTTCCGCCTCGCGCAAGGCTTCGCCCGTCAACACGAAGGATGACGCGGAACCGCCGTTGGCCGGCTCGCCGTAATCCTCGTCCACCGCCGGCCCTCCCCGCGCCGCCCGCGCCCGACCCAGCGCCAGATCCCCCAGCAGCAACGCGTCCTCAAAGCGCTCGAGGTCCAGCGGCCAACGCGACAGCGCGGCGTCCATCTCCTCCCAGTGTCCCGCCAGCGCCAGCACGCGCAACGCTTCCCGGCGCGCACCGAAATCGGGGCCACCCCCCTCCCCCTTTTCGGTGGCCGCCAGTAAATCCAGGGCTGGTTCGACCGGCGCGGCGTCGCCAAGAGCAAGCGCCCGCCGCGCCCGCCAGTCCAGCAGCCGCGCCCGCTGGACCAGTTGCCGTTCCAGCGCCTGGGCTGGACGAAGTTCGGCAAGAGTCTCGGTCAGCCGCGCCAATTCGTCCGTCGCGCGGCGGCGGAAGGCAACGCGGCATAGCGCCCAAAGATGCGTGGGCGCGGTCAGGCGGGGATGTTCGTCGCGCCAGCCGACCCAGGCGCGGGAATGCCAGCTCCAGGCGGCGGTAAAATCGCCCCGGCGCAACGCCAACTCACCCTCCAGAAAATCCAGCGGCCCGGACCATGGCCGCCGCAGGTCCGCCAACAACCGGCGACCCTGATCGAGCACCACGCGGCAAAAGGCGACGGACTTGTGATCGAGACTGATATGCACGATGGCGATTAGCGCGCTGAACACATCGGCGGGATCGGCGGTCGCGGCCCGTTCGCTGGCCGCCTGCAACAAAGCCGCCAGCGCCAGGTCGTCCTCGCCGGCCTGACGCAAGCTGTAGCCTTCCCACAGCAGCGCCCGCGTCCGTTCGTCGATCCAGCCCAGCGCCTCGGCCCGCTCCACCGCTTGGCGTTCCAGCCGGGCCGCTCGGGCATAATCCCCGACGACGCGGGCCTGGCAAGCTCCGGCGCGCAGCGAATCGAGCGTCCGTCGGTCGGCGATCATCACCGGGGCGCGCGCCGCGTCGCCGGAGGTCGAGCGGCGTTCAATGCAACAGCGAGAACATCCGCCGCCGGTAGGTGGCCACCAGCGGGTTTTCGTTGCCGAGCATCTCGAACAACATGATCAGGCCCTTGCGGCCCGCGCCGTCCTCGAACTGGGGATGACGCCGCAGGATGTCCATGAACTGCTCCAGCGCCGCCTCGTAGTCGCCGGCCAGCACGTAACGGGCCGCCAGTTGCCGGCGGGCGGCGCAGTCGTCCGGCTGTGCCCGCACTTGCGCCTCCAACGTAACCAGGTCCGGCGCTCCCTGGGCCAGATCGGCGAATTGCAGCCGCGCCAGCAAGCCGCTGGCTGGTTGCCGGCCGCGTTCCTCCGCCGGCAAACTTTGCAACAGCGTCCGCGCCTCCTCGCTCCGATCCAGTTGCATCAGCTTGTCGGCCAGCGCCACTTTGAATTCGACGCGATCCGGCTCCTGCCGCAACGCTTCGCGCAACAGCTCGACCGCCTGTTTCTGGCGGCCATGCTCCCAAAGTGCGTTGGCCTGTTCCAGAACCTGGTCGGTGGGACTGGCCCGCAATTGATCGACCACCGCGCGGTAGGCCGATTCCGGCTGTACCCCCACCATCTGATCCACGATCTGCCCCTGCCAGACCACCATTACCGTCGGCAGACTCCGCACCCGGAAATGGCTGGCCAACCCCTGCTCGGCGTCGGCGTTGACCTTGGCGAGAACGAAACCGCCGCGGTATTCCTGGGCCAGCTTGGTCAGCAGGGGGGTGAGCGTCCGGCAGGGCTGGCACCAGTCGGCCCAGAAATCCACCAGCACCGGCACGCGCTGGGAGTTTTCCACCACCACCGAGGCAAAATTGTGTTGATTGACATCGAAAACGTAGGGCGATTCACTCATCATTCGAGATCCGCAAGGGCCGCGCCGGGCGGCGATGACGTTCGGCGATGACCCGGAAATGGAGGCGTTGGCCGGGTTTTCAACCGGCAGGGCCGGGAGCGTTCGGGGTCAGCGTTGGAGGTATTGCAGCTTGTCGGGCTTGCCGTCCCAGTCGGCGGCGTCGGGCGGCGCGTCCTTCTTGGCGGTGATCACCGGCCATTGCCTGGCCAGTTCGGCGTTGAGGGCCAGGAACTGTTCCTGGCCGGCCGGCACGTCGTCCTCGGCGAAAATCGCGTGGGCCGGGCATTCCGGCTCGCACAGGGTACAGTCGATGCACTCGTCGGGATCGATGACCAGAAAGTTCGGTCCTTCGTGAAAGCAGTCCACCGGGCATACTTCCACGCAGTCGGTGTACTTGCACTTGATGCAATTTTCGGTGACGACGAATGTCATGGGCGGTCCCCTGAAAGGCTGGAAAGCATGGAGTGCGTTATCTTAACCGCGATCATCCAGCTTGGGCAGATCATGTTGGCGCGAGCCCTCGCCGCCTGTGACCGTCCGAGCCGACCCCTAACCCGCCGGCCGGAGCCGCGCCAGCAATTCGCCCAGCCGGCGATTGGCGGCCAGGTCCACCTCCGCGCCGTCGCGGGTCCTGGCGTTGCGCTCCACCAGGTCCAGGAAGCCGCGAATCCAGTCGGTGTAGTAATCCTGGTCGTAACTGGAAGGTTGTTCGCCCAGTTGCGGGCCGCCGCGCGGTACCGTCCGGGGCGGAAACACCGGCCGGGGACCGCTTTCCAGCGCCAGCGTCGGCCGCTGCTCCAGCGCCAGGGCGTCGTAGCCCAGGAAGTCCACATAGCCGTTGAGCAGGTTGGTGGTCAACCGGGCCGGCAGCGCCACAATCTGCTCGAACTTCATGCGAAAACCGGTCACCTGGCGCACCAGCGCCTCGATCCGCTCCTCCAGTTTCAGCCGCTGCGCCCCGGCGATTAGTTCCTTGACGAACTCGGCCATGCTGGCTTCCGGCACCCGGTAATAGTCGCACAGCGACTTGTTGCCGCTCAGATCGTGCAAATCCCGCATCCATTCCGCCACCGCCTCGCGGGCGAACAGCGCGGCGTCGTCCCGGCGGGGCGCCTCGGCCGGCTCCCCCGCCGTCGGCGCTCCCAGTCCCAGCAGCGCCTTCATCTTGCGGGTGTCCACCACCGCGCCGATGGCCGGCGCCCTGATCTCCCGGTTGTCGTCCGGCAACCGGGTCTCGATGCGGTAGTAGATGCCTTCCAGTTCGTCGCTGTCGGCCTGCAAGGCGCGCAACAACTCGCCGAAACGCTGCTCGCCGGCGCAATCGATCAGGCAGCCGGCCACCTGCCGCGCCGCCGCCCGGCGTTTTTCCAGCTCCTGCTCCGGGTTGTCGCTGATGTAGTAATGGGCCATGCGCTCGACCATCTGCTCGCGCAGCCGCGCGACCTGCCCGGCCAGTTGCTGGCGCTTGAGTTCGGGATTGCACAGCGGGCGCAGGCTCTCGGCCAGATAGCCGATGCCGCCGTCGTTGAGGGCGAAACCCGCCTCCCAGGCCTGTTCGGGATTCTGAAAATGGGCGCACACCCGGGCGTCGCTCAGGAACGCCTGCCGGAACTGCTCGATCCGCTTGCGCTCGCCGGGCCGAACATTCAATTCCTGGCCGTTCTCGTCGTAGTCGAAGATGTTCTTGGCCTTGAAGTTCGGATTGCGCAGCCAGAAGCTGTTGCGGAACGGCCCCTGGGCGTCCCACTGGCGGGGCCAGTCGTGCTGCTTGCCGAAGAAGTTCAGCAGCGAGCTTTCCAGCCGGGTGATCCAGCGGCTTTCCGGGGACCGCTCGCCGGCCTTCTCCTCGAACTCCATGTCGAACTTGGTCAGCACCAGAAACAGCGCGGTCGGCTGTTGCGACCGCTGTTCGGGGGTCGCGCCGTGGGTGGAGACGATCCAGTCGAAGACCATCTCCGGCAGGGTCTTGACCTCCTGATTGCTGGGACCGATGCACAGCAACATGCTGGTCAGTTCCTGCTCGACGCAGTACCGCTCGAACAGATAGGCTACCTTGCCGCGCAGAAACAGGCTTTGCAGGGCGTCCGCGCCTTGCAGGAAGGTCGGCAAGTCCTTGATCTGCTCGCGGGAACGGGCACCGGGGAAGTCGAGCAGATCGGTATGCTGGAAGAAGTCCCAGGGTTGCTCGTTGATGACGATGCGCAGTTCGGCGATCAGCGCCGTCACCTCGCTGCGCGGGAGAGTCACCCGCGCGCCGTTGCCGCCGGTCAGCGCCAGCGTCCCGCCGCTGCCGGTCCCCAGTCCCTTGAGGGTCTGCACGTCGATGATGCTTTGCTCGCGGGGGATCAGCGCTTCCAGTCCGGCGCTGGCGTCGGTGGCAAAGTTGAGACCCTGCAAGCCGGCGTAGAGTCGCAGATAAAGTTGACCGAACGCCTCGACCTCGCCCCAGATCACGCCAAACAGCCTGGCGCGGTCCTGAATCCGCAGTCGGGGCGCCAGTTGCGCCGCCTGTTCCCAGTAGCCGTGCCGCAGCAGGCGCACCCGCTCCTGGCCCTTGAAATAACGCTCGAAATAGGCTTGCAGATCGTACACGTCCTCGGCGGTCAGCGGGTCCACCGGCTGGGGCTGGGCCGCCGGGGCGAGTCCAGCCAGCAGTTCGGTCAACCGGGCCTGGGTCAGCAACTCGTCGTCGCTGTGGTCGCAGTCGGCGTAATAGGTGTTGCCGAGAATCTTGACCAGATCGGTCTGGGTCAACAGTCGCATTTGCACCGGGGCGGCGGGCGTGGCTTCCGCGACCGGTTGCAGGGTGAAGCGGGTGACCAGGCCGGTGGATTCGCGCCCGCCTTCCGGGTTGATGTCGCGGATGAAGTCGATCTCCTGGCCGGCGAAATCGGCCAGCAGCGGCGCGTTGCCCTTGCGGGCCAGGGCCGAGATCAGATAGGACTTGCCGGACTGGCTGGGGCCGAACACGCCGACGCACATCGGTCGTTGCGCCGCCTGATCCAGCCGGCGAGCCTGGGCGGCGAGGCGGCGAAACTCCTTGGTCAGCCCGGCCTTTTCCTGGCGGACCCGTTCGGCGTTGTCGTCCAGCCAGGTCAGGAATTCGGCGCCGACCTGTTCCAGGGCGCGGCAGGTGGTGCTGAGAGTGGCGTCGGTGGTGGTCATGACGGGTTCGCTGGCGATGGTGAACTGGGCGTTCGAGACATTGTAGCGCAGCCGGACGGCTCGGTTGGGGGTGACGCCAGGTCGTCGGCGGCCATGTTCCGGCAGGTTTCGTCCACGAATCGCGCCAGGTGATCGCCGATCAGGGAATAGGGCAGCAGTACCTCGTTGGCGCCGCTGGCTTTCAGAACTTCCACCTCGTGCGCCGAATCGGCCGTGGCGACGATGGCCGCATTCGGCGCCAGGGCCCGACAAGTGGTCACGATAGCTTGATTACTGGTGCCCTTCAGCATCATGTCGGGAATGGTGGACAGGATGATTTCCGCGGTGGCGACATGGGCGTGTTCCAGGGTATCCCGGCTGCTGATATCGCCAAACAGTCCCTTGATATTTCGGTCGCCCAATTCCTTCAGCACTTCCAGATTGAAGTCGATCACCAGAATCTTCCGCAAGAGTTCCGGGTTGGTGGCCTCCAGTTGCTCGATAAAAGCCCTGGCTCCACGATGATAGCCCAGAAGCACTACCGGATAATGATCGTATTCATCTTCCGTGACGGACTCCCTGACCTTGTGGTGAAAACCCATCCTGATGAGCCATCGGTCGAACGCCAGGTAGGCCTGGTGATTGCCGTTGATGAAATAGCTGGACAGGACCGAGGTAAACGCCATCGCGTAGATGATCAGCGACATCATGCGTTGATCGATGTGACCATGACTCACTCCCAGGGCCGCCACCACCAGGGAAAACTCGCTGATCTGAGAAAGATTCAGGCTGGCGGTAAAACTGGTTCGCCGCCCACTGCCGGCGAGGGAAAGCAGCGGATAGATGATCGCAAACCGGGATGCGATGACGAACAGGACGATGACGATGGCCATGCTCAACAGGGCAACGTCCGGAACCGGAATCTTCATGCCAATGGAGAGAAAAAACAGGGTCAGAAAAAAATCGCGCAGAGGGAGGACCTTGGCCGTGACATGAATGCTGTACGGAAAGGTCGAGATGGCCGCCCCGGCAATCAGGGCGCCCATTTCCATCGAAAGGCCGATCCAGGCCGCCAGGCCCGCCATCGACGCGCACCAGGCGACCGACATGGCCACGACCATTTCCGGCGTGTCCGCGATCTTTGCAAAGACCCACTCCAGCAGATACTTGCTGAGGAGAAAGCCCATCGTCAGGAGCGCCAGGCTTTTGCCCAGCGCCACGACGACGAGAATCAGCCGGGGATCGGTGAGATGCGGCTGCAAGGCCAGAATCAAAATCGCCCAAAGGTCCTGAAAGATGAGAATTCCCAGGGTGATTCGACCGGGCAGTGTATCCAATTCGAACTTATCATACAGGAGCTTGACGACAATGGCGGTGCTGCTCAGGGCGCAGAACATCGCCAAATAAAGGGCCTCGATGTGGCCTGGACTCAGGTCGTAGCCCAGCACCATGAAAAATCCCACGCCCATCAGGATCGAGAGGGGAAATTGGCCGATGCCCGGATAGAGCAACTGCCTTCCCGACGACAGTAAATGAGAGGGATTGAGTTCCAGCCCGATGATGAACAGCAGCAGGATCAGGCCCAGTTCGGAAATGACTTCGATATCGGCTGGATCGGACACCAGCTTGAGGCCTATTTCGGGTCCGATCACCGCGCCGGCGACCAAATATCCCAGAATCACCGGCTGGCGAAAGAGTTGGAAGACAAAACCCAGCACCGTGGCCGCCAGGATGGCAATACCGATTTGAGGAAGAATGCCGTGCATGAGAACCTATACGAAAAGTATAAATTAAAATGAAATATTCATGAACATCATACAACAACTCATCATTTGAAACCATATCCTAATTTCCGCATGGGCTCTTAATCTTTCCGTAATATTCCGAGTATTACTGTGAATAATTTTTCTATATCTTCCGGGACGCGATAGGTATGCAAATCTCGATAGATGCTTTTTTCATTCCTGTTTAAAATTCCAAAACGCCAAAGCTCGCCTATGCTAACCGCGCCATAAATCGAGCCTGGCGATTTTTGGTCCTTGTACATGTCCAACGCTATCATTTCGGCCACGAGCTGATTGAATCCCTTGTCAATATCCCCCTTTTTGGCTTCAATGACTATGATCTCCTGATCCGAGTAAACCAAATAATCCAGCGATCCACTCAGCCTGTTATCAACGTCGATTTGATATTCAACATTGATTTTGGCTTTCGCACGGCGGATTATCTCCCATAAAATTGGGGCGATCATAAAATCCCTTTTTGCCATCTCGGAATCCAGGGTAATTTTCGGCAAAATCTCATAAAAATTTTCCTGCAATGCAATTATCGAATTTTTGTCAATATTCACCGCAACCGGCAACTCAAGGATTTTGGTTGCAAATGAATAACCAAAGGCGTTAGCAATTTCTTCGGTCGTATTGGTAAAATAAAAATAATCACTGAACGTATATTTTTTCTCTTCTTTAAAGATCACTTTACCCATTTTTCATCTCCAGAATCACCCCGAACTCCTCTCTTATCGCTAATCCAGCCCCAACAGGCGCCGGGCCTCCTCTTCCATCATCCCCGAAGCGATCAACCGCTCCAGCGCCTGCCGCAAACCCTCCTCGCGGCCCCACTGGCGTTCGGCCTCGGCCCGCTGGCGTTCAGCCTCGGCCCGCTGGCGTTCAGCCTCGGCCCGCTGGCGTTCGGCTTCGTAGCATTGATCCAGTTCCACGAAAGTCTCGAAGCGTCTTCCATCCGGCCGATACAGCGCCAAGTCCATTCCCTCCAAGGCAAATCGGATACTCAGGCGCGGACTCACCCAACCCGCTATCTCCGGTATGGCTTCCAGACGTTCCGCTCGGCGCAACCAGCCTCGCAACTGTCCCCGGTCCGGGTCGTATTCGTAATATTCCTCGACCCCATACCGCTCATAAAACTGGCGTTTACGGGTCATTTCCGCCCGGGTATTGCCCGGCGACAGCACCTCGAAAGCGACCTGCGGCACCAGACCATCCTCTTCCCATTGCTTGTACGAACCCCGATAGCCGGGTGGACGGCCAAACACCACCATCGCATCCGGCGCGGCCCGAATCGTATTGCTGCCCTCCACCGGATACCACAGCAGATCACCCGCCACGAATACATCCGGTCGCCCGGCGAACAGGGCGGCCAGCCCCCCCTGAATCATGACGATCGTGTCAAATTGCCGGGTATTGTCCGCCATGGGCTTTCCATCGCTGTCGGGATAGATGATCTCGCGGGGGGTGGAAGCAGACTTCCGGGACGGGCGCGCTGGCCTCGGCGCGGCCGGCGGCTTAGGGGTAATGACGTTAGTTACAGTCATGGCGACCTCCAAACAAGGGCTTCGGGCGTCTACCGTTCCACGCCCCCGAACACCCAAATCCCGATCAGCGCCGCGCCGAGCAAAACCAGGGCCGCGATGCGCAGCATTCGCCGCTGGCGGTCATACGCCGTCCGATCCACCGCCTTGCCCAGCAGGGAAACGCCATCGGGTTGCAGCGCGACCAATTCGTTGCCCGGCTTCAGTTCCCGACAATAAAGCCGAACCTCGATTTCGCCGCGCGGCGGCGCACTCCACCGGAAAGAGGGGTTGATCAGCGCGTGAACCGGTTCCGTCGGCGAGCGATCCGTCAGCGGATGCAGCGTCGCCAGCACGCCATCGCGGCTGGCCCGCTCGATGGGCGTCAACCGGAAGGTTTGCGGCGCGCAATCCCGCAGCAGGTCGTTGGCGGTGTTCAGGGAACGCGACAAGCGGTGATCCAAGTACCACATCAACCCGCCCATCAGCGCCACGAGCGGCAACATCAGCAGGCCGATCAGTCCGAGCAGCAGCAGGTTCGTACCATCCTGGCTGGTGAAGGCGATCACCATCTCGAACAGCAGCGTTCCCGCGAAGACCAGGAACAGCAGCAAACTCAGCAGGCGCAACCGCCGACGGTGAACGGCGCCGAGCTTTTGCAGGCTGGGATGCAGGGGTATGGAGGGAATATCAGTCATCAGAATGTGTCTTGGTCAACCGTGACGCGGCGCTTTGCTCACGCGGGCGGAGATCGAAAAGATGCCGGTATCCAGCCAGTAGCCGTACTCATCCCTGAGCGTCTGCAATCTCAGTTGCACCATGCCACCGGGTGACTGAGAGCCTATACGAAAACTAAATATATTAAAACAAATACTTACTGGTGGGCATCGTGGCTTTTTAGACCCTGAAGGCGCTCTATCACTAGTAACCACATGTTTTTAAAAGGTGATATCTTACATAAACTTTGAATCTTTGCCACAAAACCAGCGCCGCGATGCGCGGTATCGAAGCAGTGCCCGACCCCCTCCAGTGCGCGCGGGGCTCTTAACATCACCACCCCTTGGACCACGGGCACTTCTGAAGATGCTTTGGGAGCGTGTTTATCTCGTCAATTGATCGTGATAAAGTTAATGGTAGTCGCGGTCATTCTCCCTCACTGCCAACCGCGAAAGTCCCTACTAGTTGACATGGCAACGGCCGTGGTTCCTTCAGGTTAATCGAAAAATAGCACCAATATTAAATAGGCATTGAGTCCAGGCTGTTTTATCATTGACAATGAGGACCATCAAGCGTGAATTTCAAGCTGCCGATAGGAGTGAGATCAATTCCGTTAAAAGCTCATCAAGATGAGCGTGGTTGGTTGGCCGAAATCTTTCGAGAAGAATGGACTTCAGATCTACATCTTGTGCAATGGAATTGCGTGTTCTCGCACCCCAATGTATTACGCGGCGTTCATGTGCATCCAAAACATTGGGACTACCTTGTTTTGCTCAAAGGAAAAATGCTGCTTGGCCTAAAGGATTTGCGTTCGGATTCCGAAACCTTTGGATTGTCGAGCATGGTCGAATTGCTGGAAAGCTCACTGACAGCCTGGACCATCCCACCAGGCGTTGCCCATGGCTTTTTCTTCCCGGTCGAATCGATGTTTTGCTATTCGGTTTCAGAATATTGGAATTTAAATGATGAACTGGGCTGTAGGTGGGATGATCCGGAGTTGGAATTGGACTGGCCGGTTTCAGAACCCCTGCTTTCAGAGCGGGATCGTCAGGCCCCACCGCTTAAAGAATTAATGAGTCATTTTAATAAAGCGTAAGCAGCATTTTGCCAAAGAGATTTTTATGAATCAGCTCTCTTTCAAGAATATTCCCATCGGTCTGGTCGGGTGTGGTCGATGGGGTCGTTTTATACTAAGGGACCTGACGCAATTGGGATGTGAAGCTTGGGTCGTTGCTGATTCTCCACAAAGCGTGGAAAATGCAACAGCGTATGGCGCGCAACATATCATTCGGGACATCAATGAATTGCCTTACTTTCTCGAAGGCTATGTCATTGCCGTTCCCAGTTCACTGCATAAGGATGTTATCAGTAAGCTGCTAGATCGTCAGCGTCCAATGTATGTCGAAAAACCCTTAACGGTTGACTGTGAATCGGCTCGTTTTCTGGCGGAGATCGCTGGTGAACGGCTTTTTGTCATGGATAAATGGCGCTATCACCCAGCTATTGAAATGTTGGCTGGTATCATCAGTCGTAGCGAATTAGGCCGGGTTCGCGCCATTCGCACGAGACGAGTCGGGTGGGGAAACCCACATGGGGATGTAGACCCCGTGTGGATTCTACTGCCACATGATCTCAGTATTATCCTGCATCTACTGGGATACTTGCCCAAACCACGCTGGGCTGCCGGCGAGTGGGCCACCCAAGGCCAGATGTGCGGCCTGTCTGGCATGTTGGGGGATGATCCCAGAGTGTGGATTGAAGTATCGTCCAGTATCCCGATTCAACAACGATCAGTGTGTGTTATCTTCGACCAGGGCACAGCGATGATGGCGGATCCTTTTGCCGATCATATCTTGCTTCAACCCGGTTGTGGTCTGGATCCACAAGCGTTGCCTATTGAAAGGCGCCCGATTTCCACCGAGATGCCCCTGTTACGCGAACTGCGGGCGTTTCTGGCGGATCTACGGGGTGGGTCGCCTCCGTTCAGCAGTGCTGCCGACGGGGCGCTGATTGTCGAAACAGTCGTCGCTATGCGCGAGCTGGCTGGCGACCAGCCAAAACCTGAGGCTTCACGTCTTGCCGCTAGCAACTGTACTGATTCCCACGCATGATCATGCCGATACGATTCGCTATGCGTTAGCGAGCGTCCAGACTCAGACGGTCCAGGATTTTGAAGTGCTGGTGGTGGGAGATGGCGCCCCCCAAGGCACGAGTGAGATCATGGCCGAAGTTTGCGCAAAAGATTCTCGCTTTCACTATTTTCCGAATGCCAAGGGCGCGGGTCACGGCGAATATCATCGAGCCGCCGCCCTTGCTAAAGCCAAAGGCGATGTCGTGGCTTATCTAGGTGACGACGACCTTTGGTTGCCTCATCATCTGGAAAGCTTGCTACGCATACTTCAGGATGCTGATTTCGCCCATACGCTGCATACAGCCATCCAGGCCGACGGCGAGGTGGTGGCTTTAGGGGGCGATTTGGCCTGCGAGACGATTCGTCAGTCCATGAGGTTGGCAAAATGGAATTTTTTCGGACTGACCTGCGTGGGGCACACGTTAGCGGCTTATCGACGGCTACCTTACGGTTGGCGGCCCAGGCCGGAGGGCCTATGGAGCGACCTGCATATGTGGCGACAATGGCTCGATCAGCCCTGGTGCCGCTTCCACTCCGAACCGATTCCCACGACATTGCATTTTCCTAGTCCTTGGCGTAATGGCTGGACGGTTGAGCAACGCTTGCGGGAGCTAGGCCAATGGAGTTCACGCCTTACTGAAGCCGGGTTTGACCAATGGCTCCTCTCGGCAGTGCTGAAACGCTGGCAGCGGCAAGTGGTGGAGCCGGAAGTTTTACATGCTCTCGGCAACCTGTTAAGCCACCATGGGTGTGCTGTTGAGAGCGAATCTTTACAACGAAAAGCGATTGAGATCAACCCAAAGATTCCAGGATTTTATGTAGGTTTAAGTGTATCGCTTTATCAGCGGCAAAAGTTTCATGAGGCGGTAATAGCCGCGCAACAGGCCACTGAGATGGAGCCTGGAAACCCACATTTACTGAGTCACTTGGGTAGTTTGCTAGGCTTGATCGGGCAATTTGCCGAGGGGGAGATGGTACTCCGTAAAGCGATTGCGCTCGATTCCAAGACAGGCTTGTTCCAACGCCATCTAAGCCAGATTTTATATTGTCAACGACGGTTCAAAGAGGCGATTCAAACGGCCCGAGAAGCCGTTCGGCTCGATCCTGATAATCCTGAATTTAAGAATCACTTGAACAATCTTCTTTAAAGAATGGCGCCAGTGATATCGGGCAAATCCACTCGATTATCCAGGAAACCCAACTCGGCTACAGATGCTTTCTTCTATCAAAGGGAAAGAAGGGGTGAATGATGACTATTTCGTAGGGCTCCCGCCGGCTCTCATAAAAACCAACATCCCCACCAGTACCGTCCCGAGCACAATCAGGGCCGCGATGCGCAACATCCGCTGCTGGCGATCATACGCCGTCCGATCTATCACCTTGCCCAGCAGGGGAACGCCATCGGACTGAAGCGCGACCAACTCGTTGCCCGGTTTCGGTTCCCGACAATAGACCCGAACCTCCACTTCTTGGCCCAGCGGTGGATTCCGGGGAAAAGACCGATCGATCAGCGCATAAACCGGCTCGGCTGGCGAACGGGCGGCCAGTGGATACAATACAGCCAGCTTGTGCTCATCAAGGATATCGATGAGCGTCAACCGGAAGGTTTGTGGTACGCAGTCCCTCAGCAATCGGTTAGCGGCGTTCAGAGCGCGCGACGAGACGGGCATCATCTTCAGGCTGATCAGTACCACGAGAAGCAACAATATCAGGCTGCAAAAATCCCAACCAGTGATTTGCCCATAGCATGTGCCTAGAAGAACCAGCAGCATCAGCAGACCCCGCCGACAACCAATGACATCCAGCTTTTGCAGGCTGGGATGCAGGGGAGAAGTGGGAGGAACTGGATTCATGGGTGCATTGGGCATCGGCCGTCAGGCGCCGGAACGGGCGGAAATGGAAAAAATGCCGGTGTCCAGCCAATAGCCGTACTCGTCCTTGAGCGTCTGTAATTTGAGCAGCACCACCCCCGCCGGCTGCTGGTTGCCGGTGGCGTCGGCCACATCGGTCACCTTGAAATCCAGGTCCACGTTTTCATCGGTGGAGCGCTCCAGCGTGACCTTGAGCGGCAAGGCCCTGGCTCGGGCGTCCTGCGGGCGGGCGAAGGTGATGCGATACAACGGCGTCGCCGGCCAGCGTTCCACCCCCAGTTGCCGGAATCCCAGGAACACCGGCGCGTAGAAGTCGAAGGTCGCTTCCGGCAACCGGGTCTTGCGATCCTCCAATTCCAGATTGGCGAACAGCACGTTGTCCTGTTTCAGCCGGCCGGTCTGCTCCAGCACCCCGACGAAACGGGCGGTGGATTTCATCCCCAGTTCGCGGCTACGCAGATTGAACTTGTACAACTGCCCTTCCGACAGCGCGCACACCATCGCCCCGACCGCCGCCGTGGTCTTGGGATCGGTCAGCCGCCCGCTGACCGAGCGGAACGGGTACCAGTCCCCGACCCGGTAAGCATGCAGACTGACGATGCGATCCGGCGGCGCGGGCAATTTGGCCAGGATCACCGCCCGCACCGCCGGCAGCCGGCAGGGCCGCCCGGAAATCAGCAGATAATCGCAGTCGTACAGATACACCACTTCGCACAAGTCGCTCAGCACCTGGCCCAGAATCCGGCGCACCGTGGTGTCCAGCGCCAGCATGGTGGTGGCGAACGCCACGTCGGCCAGTTTGAAGCCCTGGCCGCCGTCACCGCGCACCGCTTCTTCCAGAAACGCCACCACCTGCTCGTGCGGTCCCGCGCCGGGCGGATAGACATCGGTGAGCTTTAAGGTCACCGCCTCGTTGCCGGCGCTCAGGTCGGCGTTCTCGTAGCGGCGCAGCAGTTCCAGCGCCAGCGGCAACGTCACCTGGTTGGCGAATTGCCGGCGTAACACCCGGTCGCGTTCGGCCTGATCGCCGCGATTGGCCCCCAGCAGCCGGGCCAGCAGTTCCTCGGGGTTCGCCGCGCCGCTCTGGCGGATGGCGTCCAGCAGCGCCGACAACACGTTGCGCTCGATCAGCCCGCACAGCACGTCGTCGCCAGCGATGTTGAAACCCTCGCGGAATTCCTGGGTCGGCTTGACCGCCGTGCCGCCTTCCAACTGATAGGTGGTCACGATCAAGTCGGTGGTGCCGCCGCCGATGTCGATGCTGGCCAGCCGCAGACAGGGCGATTCGCCGTAGCCTTCGCGCACCCGGCCAAAGACCTGGAACAGCAGCGCGGCGTCACCCTGAAAGTTGTGCTTGATCTCGTTGTACAGGAACACGATCTGGGTGCCGGTAGCCTCGTCCCATTGCAGGAACGGCTCCGGAGCCTGGCCCTCGTCCAGCCCCAGCGCCCGCCAGGTCAGACGGATGGCGGTCCCGACCCGGCGGGCGAACAGCTTGCGCTCAGCCAGCGGCATGGCGGTCGGCAGGGTCAGAATCACCCGCCGCAGCCGGCGCGGGGCCTCGGAATAGACCCGCTCGTAGCGGCGGGCCGGCGAGTTGATCTGGGTGAAGGCCTGCAACAGTACCTCGGCGACGAAAAAGCTCATCAGCGACCCGCGCGCGAACAGGGCGGTCACGGCGGGCGGCTCGCCGGCGGCCAGTTCCTCGCCGTCCTCGCGCAGATAGCCGACGAACGGGCCGGTGGTGACCGGACCGCTGTCGCCGCCGCCGGCCGGACCGGGGTTGAAGCGCCAGGGATGATGACGCGGATCCGTATCCCACAGATAACGCTTGGGGCCGGACAGGCCGGTGTTACCCTCCGCGCCGTGACTGAACCAGGACAGCGCCTGGGCCTCGAAACCGACCCGGGTCACCGTCGGCCAGAGGAAGGCGCTGGCCCGCCCGCTGCGGCGCGACAGCTTCTCGTCGCCGAACGCGCCGCGCACAAACTCGATCCGGCTGGGAAACGGCTCATCGTAAACCTGCTCGGGATGGCTCAAGTCGCGCAGTTCCAGCCGGTAGCTGTCGTTCATGTCCACCGGGTCGTCGCCGCTGGTTTCCATCAGCATCCCACAGGTGCGGGAATTGCCGATGTCCAGCACCAGGTCCACGTCGACGGGACGGTTGAGCCGGGCGGTCGGCCCCTCGTCCACGAAGGTGAAGCGCAGGCGCGGCGGCTGGATCGCCCGGCGCAGCAGGGTCAGGACGGTCAGATACGCCGCGACCGCGTCCGGACTCTTGCGCAGTTCGGCTTCGTCCACCCGGCGCGGGGCGCGGCGGCGCAGCTCAAAGGCGTGGAAACACTGGCGCAGCCATTCCCGCACCCATTCCTGCTCCAGAAACCAGCCGGTATCGACCTCGGCGTCGGTGAGGGCGAATTCCTCGCCCGATTGCATGTCCAGCGGACTGGGCGCGAGATAGGGTCGGCCCTCGCGAGTCGGCAGCAGTTGGGTGTCGAAAGCCAGGGTCACCCGGTGGGTGTGGCCCTCGGCGTCCGGCGCGGGCAACTCCACCAGCCGCGCCCGCGCCCAGTTGGTCGGTCCCTGGTCGAACAGATGATAACCGTCCGGACGCGGCTCCCGAATCCGCGGAAACGGCAGCGGAATCCAAACGCCGTCGAAAATGCCGGCGGCCTTGACGGCGTTCAGCGAATAGACCTGTTCCGGTGGAACCGCCCGCCCATCCTGGGTCACGAACTGACCACCGGCGTCGTCGGGATACAACGCGGTCAGGACGGCGCGACCGTCGGCGCCGGTTTCCGTCAGGAACGCCCGCGAGACCCGGGTTTCGTTGAGGTCGAAGCCGAAATCCAGAAACTGGATCGCCGTGTTCGGAATCAGGTTGACGAGCGGAGCAAGGGTCTTGAGTTTTGCCAACATGGCTGGTTACCTTCGCAAATACGGCTATCCTTGGGGAATTCCGCCTTGACCGGGATCGTGGCCGCCTCATCCGGCCCAGAACGCATTGTACGGCTTTTCGACCGGCCGGGTTTCCTTCGTCCCGCGCGGACTGGAAACGCTTGCCGCGGAGGACGACCAAACCCAGGTCGGGGACGGTCGGTTGCGCCAGGGTTCCGTGCCCTGTCAATGTAGTCGAAAGCCACGACGAAAGCTCCCCACCGAAAATCACCCATGCCCGTTCTTACTGGTTCCCCGCCTCCCCCGCGCCGTGATTCGATCCCGCGATCTGGTCGCGTGGCGGGTTATTCCGCCCTGGTCGCGGCGCTCGTTGCCTGCCTGTGGGCGGCGCTCCCCGCCCTGGCGGCGCCGGAGAGCGACCCAAGGCGCGAGGTGTTGATCCTGGCTTCCTATCATGCCGGCTTCGCCTGGGACGACGGGATCAAGCAGGCGGTGACCGACGTGCTCGAACCGACGAAAAACTCGTTGGAATTGCATTTCGAGTACATGGACACCAAACGGATCAACGACGCGGCTTACGCGCGAATGCTCCACGATCTGTATCGCTACAAATACCGCGACACCCAGTTCGCGGTGATCATCGCCTCGGACAATTTCGCCTTCGACTTCCTGCGGAAATACCGCGACGCACTGTTTCCAGGGGTTCCCGTGGTGTTCTGCGGGGTCAATTTTTTCCGGGACGAGATGCTGGCCGGACTACATTCGTTCACCGGAGCGGCGGAGAAATTCGACGCGGCCGCGACGCTGGACATCATCGTCGGAGCGCACCCGACGATGAAGACGCTGTTCGTGCTCAACGACCCGGACCTGACCGGACGGGCCTGGGCCGACGATATCCGGCAACAGATTACCGGTCGATATCCACGCCTCGGGATCGACTACGCCGAGTCGATGACCGAGGCGCAAGCCATCGAGCGCGTTCGCGCGCTTCCCACCGATACGGTGGTGTTGCTGGGCGTCTTTTTGCGCGACGCCGATGGCCGCTACGTCAAGGCGCCCGATTTCGCCCGGCGGCTGACCGCCGCCAGTCCTGTTCCGGTCTACGGCCTGCTGGACCTGTATATCGGTTACGGCATCGTCGGCGGCCACATCATCGACGGCTACTATCAGGGCGAACTGGCCGCCCGCATGGCGCGACGGGTGTTGGACGGCGAAGCGGCGGATCGCATTCCGGTCCTCCAGCAGGGTGTGACCCGCCCGATGTTCGACTACATTCCACTGCGGCGTTTCGGCATCCCGGAAAGCGCCTTGCCCGAGGGCAGCGTCATTCTCAACAAGCCCTATTCGTTCTACGAAGCGCACCAGGGCAAGATTTTCGCGGCGGTGGCGTTCGCCACCGTCGCGACCGGCTTCATCTTTCTTCTGAGCGGCGCGCTCGTGGCCCGGCGAAAGGCGGAAGCGCGACTGCGTGACAGCCAGCAGCGGCTGACGCTCACTCTCGACGCGGTGAACGAAGGCGTGTGGGATTGGCGCGTTCCAACCGGCGAAACCGTTTTCAGCCCCCGCTATTACACGATGCTGGACTACGAGCCGTATGAATTTCCGCAAACCCATGCCGCGTGGGTCGGCCTGCTTCATCCCGACGACGTCGAGCGCGCGGAACGGGAGATTCACCGACATTTCGAGGACGGCAACGCCTACGCCGTCGAATTTCGGATGCGGAACAAATCCGGAGGATGGCGCTGGATTCTGGCGCGGGGGCTGGTGGTGGCGCGCGACGCCGCTGGCCGCCCGCTGCGGATGGTGGGCACCCATACCGATATCACCGAGCGCAAGCAGGCGGAGCGAGAACTGATCGCCTACCGGGATCACTTGGAGGACCTGGTCAGGGAACGGACCGCCGATCTGGCGCGGGCCAAGGACGCAGCCGAAGCCGCGAATCGGGCGAAATCGTTTTTCCTGGCAAACATGAGCCACGAACTGCGCACGCCGCTGAACGCGATCCTGGGTTTCTCAGCGCTGATGCGGCGGGATGCGTCCATCACCGACAGCCGCCTGCGGCAAAGCCTGGACATCATCAACCGCAGTGGCGAGCACCTGCTGGCCCTGATCAACGACATCCTGGACATGGCCAAGATCGAGGCCGGCCGCCTGCAAGCGCGGGTCAAGCCGTTCGATCTTGGCGCTCTGGCGCACGACGTCGTGGAGCTGATGCGGGGCCGGGCCACCGAAAAGGGTCTGAGGCTGCGGCTGGAACAATCCTCGGCGCTGCCCCGGCTGGTTCGCGGCGACGAAACCAAGCTGCGGCAAGTGCTGGTCAACCTGGTGGGCAACGCCATCAAGTTCACCGAGCGGGGCGAGGTGATCCTGCATCTGGGGGCCACGCCGGAGCCGCGCGGCTTGTGCTTGTCAATCGGGGTCGAGGACAGCGGAATCGGCATCGCGGCGGAAGATCAGGTTCGGATTTTCGACCCGTTCGCGCAAGTGGAAAAGACCGGCGCGCAAAAGGGAACCGGCCTGGGGCTGGCTATCACCCGGCAATTCGTGGAACTGATGGGTGGTCGGATCGGCGTGACCAGCCAGCTTGGGCGGGGCAGTTGTTTCCGGGTCGAGCTGCCGGTCGAGCCTACCACCGAGTCCGAGACGGCCACCGGCGCTTTCGATCCAGGCGAAGTGTTGACCCTGGAGCCGGGTCAGCCGGACTACCGGGTCCTGATCGTCGAGGACCAGCCGGAGAATGCCCAGATGCTGAGCCGGTTGCTGGAAGGGGCAGGGTTTCAGGTGCGAACGGCCGCGAACGGTATTCGGGCAATTGATCTGTTTCAACGCTGGCGGCCCCATTTCATCTGGATGGATCGGCGCCTGCCGGAGATGGACGGGTTGGAGGCAACCCGGCGCATCCGGGACCTGGAGGGCGGTCGGGAGGTCAAGATCGTCGCCCTGACCGCTTCCGTTTTCGTCGAACAGCACCAGGAAATGCTGGCGTCCGGGATGGACGAAGTGGTCCACAAGCCGTTTCAACCGGCGACGATCTTCGATTGCCTGGCTCGGCATCTGGGCGCGCGGTACCTCTATCAGGAACGCGCCGCGCCGTCCGCCGTCGCGGCAACGACCATCGATCCCGTGGCCCTGGCGGCATTGCCGGAAGCGTTGCGGCGGGAACTGGCGGACGCTCTGGTGGCTTTGGATACCGAACGCATCGATCCACTGATCGGGCGCGTGACCGAGCGGGACGCGGCAATGGGACAACTCTTGCGCCGATATGCCGACAACTACGATTACGACCCGATCATGAAGGCGTTGGCGCTGGACGGAAAGACCCACTGAACGGCTGTCGCTGGCGCCCACGGCGCCATCCGCCACCGGGCTTCGTTCATCCCCCCGGTGTTTCCTGCCTGGTTGGGCAACTTTTTGATGGTAGGACAGCTCGCGCCCGCTACCGTCCAACCCGTTCCAGGATTTCCTTGGCGCTGACCTCGACCGGTTTATTGGTGATGTCCACCACCGCGAATCCGCCCTGTAGAAACACGCGCCGGGCCGCCTCCAGTTCCTCGCGCAGCTTGAGCGGATTGCTGTAGCTCCCGCTCAGCGACACCTTGAGCCGGCGCTCGCGCCAGCGTCGGTGAACCAGTAGTTGGTCCGGATCGATGGTCAGTCCCACCACCCGCCGCCGGTGCAGTTGGAACAGTTCCGGAGGCGGCTCCCCGCCGACCAGCGGCACGTTGGCGACCTTCCAGCCCAGCGAGGCCAGATAGAGGCTGATCGGGGTTTTGCCCACGCGCGACACACCGACCAGCACAATGTCGGCTTGCCGCCATCCCGAGGGCTGACGGCCATCGTCGTGAGCCAGGGTGTAGTCGATGGCCTGGGCCCGTTCCAGAGCTTCGCGGTTTTGTTCCCGATAAAGACCCGGCCGTCCGACTGGGTCCGCACCCAGCACGACCTGCAACTGAGCCAGCAATGGCCCCATCAGATCGACCGCCAACACGCCGCGATCCCGAGCGAGCCGGTCGAGCGTCCGGCGCAGATCGGCATCGACGAGCGTATGCGCGATGAGTCCGTTGGTGGCCGCCGCTTGCGCGACCGCGCTTTCCAACTGTTCCGGTCGCCGGATACCGGCCACGACGCTGATCGTGACTTCCGCGTCCGGAAATTGCGCCAGCGCGGTTCGCAGCAGTTGCTCACCGCTGAACCCCGTTCCACCCGATACCACGAAGATGGATGTCATGTCGGTTTGAAATTCAGGTTGTTCGCCAAGCCCGGTCCCGCGCCGCTGCGTAACCGGCGTCCAATTGCGATTGCAAAGCGACCAACGCCGCCAGCCGGCGAACCAGATCGGTCAGGTAAACCGCCTCGTCCAATCGCAAATCCCGCCCCAGCACCGTTTTTTCCCGATAGCTCAGCCACTTCTTGACGACTTGATAACCGCCGATGCCGTACTCCCATACCGACCGGGGCACGTTGGACAAATAAGCGACCTCGTTCAAGTAAAGATCGTAAGCGGGTTCCGCCATCGGCTCTTCGAGCGGGCGCGGCTCGATGCGTCCCTTGCCCGGCATGGTGACGCCGCCCTTGCCCGAATAGCCCCAACCCGCCGTCACGGCCAGTTCGCCAGCGTCCGGGTCGATGCTGCCGCCGCCGACCCGGCACATCGCGCCCACGGCCCGCAACTCCGGGCGAATCTTGCCGGCGGTTACCCCCGTCACGAGTCGGTCGATGTCCAGCAACGCAACAATCCGGCGACCCAGTTCGGCGGAAGCCAGCAGCGCATCCCGATCCGCCGGCAGCGGAATCCGAGGCCAATCCTGCCGAACCCCGTCGGCGTTCTCGGCTAAATACGCTGGACTGAAACCGATGGCGAGCGCGTGCAGCCAGAGCAGCGCGGCGGTCTCGGCGTCCCGGTCGGGATCGGGCAGTTTCAGGTGTTGGAGATAGGCTCGGGCGACCGGCGACAGATTGGCGGTGATGATCGGCTCTTGATCCATGCCGGCCAGCACGCCATTGGAGCCGTTTTTCTTGCTCGGTTGCGGCAATCGGCGCAGCCACACCGGGAAACAGGCGTTGTCCGGCATGATGAAATGGTCGTCCGACAGATCGGTGACCCAGTAACAGGGCGCTCCTTCCGGCACGGCCGAGGATCGGAACCGGGTCATGAAAAAGGCATTGCCTTCCCAGCACTGCTCCCAGTAACGCGGGCGCGGCTCGTTCCACAACGGCCGTACCGGCAGGTAATAGCACCAGCGGTTATCGAAGGCGCGCACCGCGTAGCGCCGCAATCGTTCGGGATCGAAACGCTCGCTCGCCAGCAACTTGTCGCGGGTTTTTCGGGCGTCGAAACGGGCCGCATCACGAGTCAACCCGCCGTTCCGCGCCTCCAGCTCGGCCCAGCTCACCGCCGGATCGAAATAGGCGCGCATCCGCTGTTCCAGCGCGTCCCGGTCGATGTCGATCAAGCCGCCGCCGCGTTTTTCCATCAGGCCGTTGGTCGGCGGTTCGGCGCACAGGTCGAGAACGCTCGGCCAACCTTGATAAACCGCCGAAATCGTCATCGGGCGGAAGGAAAAGCGGTTCTCCCGGTTCGGTTGCGCCAATTGGTACTGGCCGTCGAAATCCGGCGCGTCCAGACTGGACAGCAATTGCGCCCGCCGCTCCGTCGCCCGCGCCGCGTCGATGTCGTCGCGAAATCGCACGACGGCCGAGCGATTGGCGGATTTGGAGCGACCGGTTTTGACCCAAAGCGACGTGACCACGCTTTGCCGAATCCCTTCGGAAAAACCGGAAATCATGAAAATCGAGTCGCTGGTACGACCATCGGGAGCATATTCGTTCACCTTGCGATTGCCGTGCAGATGCTCCACCCAAATTTTGTCGAACGACTGCAAAAGATGCTGGCGCAGCACCACGAACGACGGATCGCCCACCCAGGAATGATTCGAGATGTAGCAGACCACGCCGCGCCCGGTCTTGACGATCCGTCGCTCGGCGACGCGGAAGAAGCGGACGTAAAGATCGTCCAGGTTGAACTTTTTGATCCCCCAGCCGCCGCCCGCGACCGGCTGGTTCAGGTTCTCCTTGTACGCCTCCACCAGATCGCCCTCCTCGTCCGGGCTGACGCCGGCGAAGGCGTTATAAGGGGGATTGCCCAAGATCACCAGAATGGCCTTGCGCTGCTTGATGTCGTCGGCCTTGTCGCGTTCCTCCTGGAATTCCGGGAACGGAATGGCCATCTGCTGACCGGCCTGCGCCAGCGGTTCCCAGTTGGTCAGGGCATTGGTGAGGTAGATGCCGGCCCGCTCCCGATCCTCCCGCAGCGGCACGCCGAACTGCCGCAGCAGCAGACCCAGTTGCAAATGAGCGACCACGAAAGGCGCAGGCAGGATTTCGAAGCCGAAAACGCGCGTCAGCGCCGCCTGCTTGAGTTGGGCGGACGTCAAGGCCTCGCCGCCTTTCTCGTGCAAGGTTTGCCGAATCCGCCGCAACACCTCGACCAAGTAGGCGCCGGTTCCGCAACAGGGATCGAGCACCATCACCGAAAGATCGGCCAAGCCGTCAGTCAAGCGCAATTCTTCGCGCAACACCGCATCCACCCGCGCCACCTGATAGCGGACGATTTCCGGCGGCGTGTACCAGACGCCCAATTGCTTGCGCAGCGCGGGGTCGTAAGCTTTCAGGAACGGCTCGTAAAAATACTGGACGGCGTACTCTTCCTCAAAATGCCTGAAAAATTCCTCCCGCACCACCCGGTTGAGCGCCCTGCCCGCCCAGTCCAGCACCTCATCGAGATGCAAGGGTTGCAGGCGCTTCGGCGTGGCGATTTGCTCAAACAGGCTGGCGATCATCGGGACGTGCAGATTCCAGGCGGCGGCCCGCCAGTCGAACAAACCGGTTCCACCCTGTCGCGCCCACAGCACCCAGGCGGAAAACACGCCGTAGAACAAGGTTTGCACCAGCGTCGCGCGGAAAAAGCGCTCGCCGCTACCGCCCTCGAATTTCAAGCCCAGCGCTCGTTCCAAACCCTCGCGCAGCAGCGCCAGACCGGGCAAATCGCTGGCGTTGTCCACTCGGGCACGGGCCTCGCGGGCGTGGGACGCGAGAAACCACGCCAAATCCTGTGGATCGGTCAACGGCGCGTTGAAAGTCAGGGCACGCGCCAGAAAATCCAGCAAGCGGTCGCCGAAGCGCGCGGCGGCTTGGCGCGGCTGGCGCAGCAGATCGAGAAATTCCGCTTCGCCGGCCGCCAGTTGCAACCGCTCCAACGGAACTATCTGGCCGGCAGCATCCCGACCGACCAGCACGAAATCGCGGTAATTGCTCACCAGCACCACGCCGTAATGCTGGGCGTAGCGCGTCACCTGCTCGGTGGCGGCGACGGTCAGAACCTCTTCGCTCCAGCCCTTGACCTCCACCGCGCCGCGCTCCGGTTTCTGTCCCGGCAACGGCTCGCTTTCGATTTCACCCTCGAACTGACCGGCGGTGAACAGCCCGAAATCGGGATTGCCAGCGCCGGTATCGCGCAATTGCAGCACAGCCCGGACCTTGGGCTCCAAGCGGTCACCAGCTTGATTCAGCAGGTTTTCCAGCGCGCCGTAATAGGAGGTTTCGGCGACGCCGCCACCGGTTTCGCGAATCTGGCCGAGTGCGGCGAGGTAGGTTTCGAGGGGGTGCATGGGGCTTACTTGCGAGCAAAATCGAGTTTTTAAATGTTAGGACATCCCCACCAGCTTCATTTCACCCTTCACTGCCTCCCGCTCCGCCAGTTCCGCCGCTTCCTCGGCGCTGTGATGAACCTTGCGCGCCAGCAGCGTGTAGGCCACCGGCACCACGGACAGAGTCAAAAATGTCCCCAGCAGCAGGCCGCCGACGATGACCCAACCGATTTGCTGGCGGCTTTCCGCGCCCGCGCCGACCGCCAGCGCCAGCGGAATCGCGCCGAGAATGGTCGCCAGCGTGGTCATCAGGATCGGTCGCAGCCGGAGCGTCGCCGCCTCCAGCACCGCTTCGCGCCGGTCCAGCCCGGTCGAGCGCAACTGGTTGGCGAATTCCACGATCAGAATACCGTTCTTGGTGATCAGGCCAACCAGCATCACCAGACCGATCTGGCTATAGACGTTCAAGGTGCCGCCAGTCAGGAACAGGGCCAGCAACGCGCCAGTGACCGCCAGGGGCACGGTCAGCATGATCACGAACGGCGAGACGAAGCTCTCGAACTGCGCCGACAGCACCAGATAGATGAAAATCAGCGCCAGCACGAAGGTCACGTACAGCGTCGCGCCGGATTCGCGGAATTCGCGCGACTGGCCATCCAGCGCCGTCCGCGCGTTCTCGCCCAACACCTCGTCGACGGTTTTATCCATGAAATCCAGCGCCTCGCCCAGGGTGTAACCGGGCGCGATGTTGGCGGAAATCACGGCCGCCCGTTGCCGGTTGAAGTGGTTCAACTCCTTGGGCGCGACGGTTTCCGCCACCTCGATCAGATTCGAAAGTTGCACCAATTGCCCGTTGCGCCCGCGCACGAAGATGGCGGTCAGGTCGGTCGGCTGTTCGCGGTCCTGGTCCTTGAGTTGCACGATCACGTCGTACTGCTGGCCTTCCCGCTTGAAGCGGGTCACCTGCCGCCCGCCGAGCAGGGTTTCCAGCGTGTGGCCGATTTCCTCCACGTCGGCGCCGACGGCGGCGATCTTGTCCCGCTTGAGCACGACGGACAACTGTGGTTTGTTCAAACGCAAGTCGGTATCCGCGTTCGCCATGCCCGGATATTGCCGGGCTTTGGCCAAGAGTTGATCGACCATCTTCTGCAATTCCGCGTAGCTGTTGGCCTGGATGACGAACTGCACGGCCGGATTGCGGAAACTCTGTCCCAGGGAGGGCGGATTGATCGGAAACGCCAGCACGCCGGGCAGGCCGCCGAACATCTTTGGGGCCAGTTCCTTGGCGATATCCTGCTGTTTGCGCTGGCGCTCCTCCCACGGTTTCAGCCGCACGAACGACAGCGCGCTGTTCACCGGGTTGGGTCTTTCCAAACCCGGCGCGACGGAGACGAGGTACGAAGCCACTTCGGGAATGGCCTGGTAAAACTGCTCCAGTTGCCGGGCGTAACCGTCGGTGTAGGCCAGGGTCGCCCCTTCCGGCGCGACGATCACGCCGATGATGGTTCCGCGATCCTCCAGCGGCGACAGTTCCGATTTCAGGTGCAGGAACAGCCAGACCGCGCCGGCCCCGGTGGCGAAGAACAACGCCACGACCAGCCAGCGCCAGTCGAGCGCCCACACCAGCGCCCTGCGATAACCGCGATTCATGGCTTGAAAGAACTGCTCGCTGAGATTGAACAACCAGTTGTGTTTCCGCTGGTGATGCAGCAGCTTGGAGCACATCATCGGCGTCAGGGTCAGGGCGGTGAAACCGGACACCAGCACCGCCGCCGCCACGGTGAAAGCGAATTCGGTGAACAGACGCCCGGTGTTGCCGGTCATGAACGCCAGCGGGGTAAACACCGCCGCTAGCGTCAGGGTCATCGCCACGACCGCAAAGGCGATTTCCCTGGAGCCTTGCAACGCTGCCCGAAACGGTGGCATTCCCTCCTCGATATGACGGTGGATGTTCTCCAGCACCACGATGGCGTCGTCCACCACCAGGCCGATGGCCAGTACCAGCCCCAACAGCGTCAGGGTATTGATGGTGAACCCCAGCGCGTACAGAAAGATGAACGCGCCGATCAACGACACCGGGATGGTCACGAACGGAATGACCGTCGCCCGCCAGTTGCGCAGGAACAGAAAAATGACCGCCACCACCAGCGCCAGGGCTTCCACCATGGTGCGATAAACCGCCTCGATCGACTTTTCGATGAAGATCGAACCGTCGAAGCCGATGAGGATTTTCATGCCCTCCGGCAAACTGGCTTCAAGTCCCGGCAGTAGGGCCTTGACCGACTGGGCCACGCCCAGCGTGTTGGCGGTGGATTGCTTGACGATGCCCAAGCCCACCGATGGATTGCCGTTGACCCGGACGGCGTTGCGCTCGTCCGCCGCGCCGATCTCGGCGTGGCCGATGTCGCGCAAGCGGATCGGATAGCCTTTGGTTTCCTTCAGAATCAAATCGTTGAACTGCTCGGGCACGCGCAAATCCGATTCGGTCAGCACGGTGAATTCGCGCTGGCGCGATTCGATGCGGCCGGATGGCAGTTCGATGTTCTGCTTTTTCAGCGCATCTTCCACGTCTTGCGGTGTCAAGCCATAAGCGGCCATCCGGTCACGGTCCAACCATAGGCGCATGGCGTAGCGCCGCTCGCCGGCGATGATGACGCTGGCCACCCCCGGCAAGGCTTGCAGGCGATCCACGACGACGCGGTCGGCGTAGTCGGTGATCTCCAGCGCGCTGTGCCGGGTGCTGGAAAAGGCCAGCCACATGATGGCCTGCGCGTCGGCCTCGATCTTGGCGACCACGGGATCGTTGGTCTCGTCCGGCAGCCGGCTACGCACGCGGGACACCCGGTCGCGCACGTCGTTGGCGGCGGCGTCCACGTCCCGCTCCAGCAGAAACTCGACCGTGATCTGGCTGACTTCCTCGCGGCTGACCGATTTGATGGTCCGCACGCCCTCGATGCCGGCCAGCGAATCCTCCAGCGGCTGGGTCACCTGGCTTTCCATGATTTCGGCGCTGGCGCCCGGATAGACCGTGCGCACCGACACGATGGGCGCGTCGATGTTCGGATACTCGCGCACCGGCAGGCGCAGGAAGGCGATGACGCCGATCAGGAGGATGGCGAGGCTCATCACCGTCGCCAACACCGGGCGCTTGATGCAGAGTTCGGGTAGGAACATGGGGGTTCAACCTTTTTGCGCGGTCGGAGGTTGCGATCCCGGCGGTGGCTGCACCGTCACCGCCGCCCCGTCGCGGATTTTCAACTGGCCATCGGTGACCACCTGATCGCCAGGATTCAGGCCGTCGAGAATCTCCACCTGGCCGGGTCGGCGCAGTCCCAGCTTGACCGGCGTCATCACCGCCTTGCCGTCCACCACCCGGAAAACGAACGGCGTCTGGCCCATTGGCACGATGGCCTGTTCCGGCGCCACCAGCGCGTTCTCCCGTCGCTCCAGAATCAGGCCGACTCGCGCGAACAAGCCAGGACGCAGCTTGTTGCCCTTGTTGGACAGCCGCGCCCGCAGCAACACGGTGCGGGTTTCCGGGTCCAGCGCCGGGTCGATGGCGTAAATGGTTCCCTCGAAGACCTGGTCAGGATAGGCGTCCACCCGCACCGTCAGCGTTTGACCGACGTTCAGCCGCGCCAGATACGTCTCGGGAACCCGGAAATCCAGCTTCATCGAACCCAGGCTTTCCAGATTGGCGATGTCGTCGCCGGGCTTGACGTAGGCGCCGGGGCTGACCAGCCGCAAGCCCACCGTCCCAGCGAACGGCGCGCGGATCACGGTCTTGTCCAGCCGGACCCGGTTCAGTTCCTGCTGGGCGCGGGCGGCGTCCAGTCTGGCCTTGGTCTCGTCCAGAACCTGCTGGCTGGTCAGGTTCTTGCGCTGCAAATCCCGGAGGCGTTCATAGCTGGTCTCCTCCAGTCCCACCTGAGCGGCGCTGCCAGCCAGTTGGGCCTTGTACTCGTCCTGATCCAGGGTAATCAACGGATCGCCCGCGCTCACGGTCTGACCTTCCTTGAAATGGATGGTCGCCACCCGGCCGGCGATTTCCGGGCGGATCATCACCATCTCGTCGGCGCGTAGCGTCCCGACCGCCGTGACCTCGACATTCAAGGTCGCACGAGTCACCGGCGCGGCTCTGACCGGCATCGGTGGCGGTTCTGGCGGTTTTTGCTGGGCCAAAATCGAAACGGGTCCGGTCAGCAGGACGAATGCGGCGATCCGCGCCGCGCTTTTCAGAGAGTCGCGCATGGGAAGTCGATCCGAACCCTTTTCAAGATCAGGGAAACAGCAACGCGCCGACGATGGCGTAAAGCAGCGCCGGCAACAAATTGCCCACGTGAATCCGACCGATTTCCAACAGATTGATTCCGATGCCGAGAATCAGCAATCCGCCCGTGGCGTTGACAGCGTCCAATACCGCTGGCTGGGACAAAAAAGCCAGTTGCGCCGCCAACAGAGTGATGCCGCCCTGGACCACCAGCACCGGCACGGCCGAGAACATCACCCCGATCCCGAGCGACGAGGCCAACGCGACCGAGGCCACGCCGTCCAGCAGCGATTTGATCAACAGCACGCTGGGATCGCCCAGCGTGCCATCCTGGATCGAGCCGACGATCGTCATCGCTCCGGTCAGGTACAGGAGAGTAGCGGTAACGAAGCCCTCGACGAAGCGGCTGGAATCGGAGCGCAGCTTGCGCCGCAGGGTTTCGGCCAGACCTTCCAGCCGCTGCTCGATCCGCAACAGCTCGCCGGTGACGCCGCCCAGCAGCAGACAGGCGATGGCCAACAGGGTATGGTCGGCCTTCAACGCCATGCGCAGACCGATGGCGACCACCGCCAGCCCCAGCGCCTGCATCAGGATGGCTTTGATCCGCTCCGGCAGCCGCGGCCCCACCGCCAGACCGACGGCGGCGCCGACAACGACCGCCACCGTGTTCACCAGCGTTCCGAGCATCGCGTCCGTCCCTCAACTCAACAGCATCTTGGCGCCGACCAACGTCAGAAAAACCGCAAACACCTTTTTCAACACCTCGGTCGGCAGCGTATGCGCCAGCCGGGCGCCCAGCGGGGCCGACACCATGCTGGCGGCGGCGACGCCGATCAGCGCTGGACCGTACACGTAGCCGAAACTCCAGGTCGGCAAATGGGCGGCGTTCGAGCCAGTGACGATAAAGCCGATGGCCCCGGCCAGGGCGATGGGCAGGCCGCAGGCGGCGGAGGTCGCCACCGCCTGCCGCATCGCGGTGTTGCACCAGGTCAGGAACGGCACGGTCAGCGAACCGCCGCCAATGCCGACGATGGCCGATACCGCGCCGATGACCCCACCGGTCGCCGCCATCCCGACCGCGCCCGGCAAACCGCGATGCGGCGCCGGCTTGGCCCCGAAGGCCATTTGCGCCGCCACCGTCAGCACGAACAGCGCGAAGATCTTGCTCAAGGCCGCGCTGGGCAAGGCGTCGGCCACCGCCGCGCCCAGCCAGGCGCCGATCACGATGCCCGGCGTCAGGCGCCAGACCACCGGCCACAGTACCGCGCCCCGCCGGTGATGGGCGCGCACCGAGGAGATGGAAGTCACCACGATGGTCGCCAGCGACGTGCCGATGGCCAGATGCATGACGATGGCGTCGTCGATTCGCTGGCCGTGAAAGATCCAGGCCAGCACCGGGACGATGATCAAGCCGCCGCCCACGCCGAGCAGTCCAGCCATGACGCCGGCGAACGCGCCCAGCGCCAGATACAACAACAGGGTCGGTACCAGGAATTCCAAGGCGGGATTATCCTTATGTGATCTTGGCTGGAGGGAGCGCACGGTGAATCTGTGGTAAATTTCACCATGGAACGGCCGCCGCGCAAGGCGGTTATTGTAAAGGGGAGCGCCGGGCATGTCCCCACCCAGATCACAGCGACCCCGTGGCATCGATGCGCCGCGGGCGATCCAGGAACAGCGAGGAGCAGGCACAGGCATGAACAGCAAATCCATCTGCGTGTTGGGCGGCACGGGTTTCGTCGGACGGCATCTGGCGACGCGACTGGCCAACCGGGGTTACCGGATCAAGGTACTGACCCGACATCCGCAACGGCACCGGGACATCGAGGTCTTGCCCGGCGCCCGACTGGTCGAGGCCGACATTCACGACCCCACGGTGCTGCAGGCGCAATTCGCCGGTTGTGACGCCGTCATCAATCTGGTGGGCATCCTGCACGAGTATCCCGGTCAGACGTTCGCCGCCGTCCATGCCGAATTGCCCGGCAAGGTGGTGGACGCCTGCCGCGCGGCCGGGATCAAACGTCTGCTGCACATGAGCGCCCTGCGCGCCGACGCCGCCCAGGGTCCCAGCCAGTACCTGTTCACCAAGGGCGCCGGGGAGCGGAAGGTCATGGAGTCGCGGGACTTGGCGGTCACCTGCTTCAAGCCGTCCATCGTCTTCGCGCCGAACGACAACTTCCTCAACCAGTTCGCCAATATGCTCAAGGGCGTTCCCGTGCTGCCGCTGGCCTGTCCGAACGCCCGCTTCGCGCCGGTCTACGTCGGCGACGTGGCGGCGGCCTTTGAAAAAGCCTTGGAGGACGACGCGACCATCGGTCAGTGCTACGAGTTGTGCGGACCGCGGGTTTATACGTTCAAGGAACTGGTCGAGGACATCGCCCGGATGCTGGGCCTGAAGCGGCGGGTGGTGGGTCTGCCGGATGGGCTGGCCCGGTTGCAGGCCAAAATCCTCGGAATGCTGCCGGTCAAGCTCTTCACCATGGACAACTACCTATCCTTGCAGGTGGACAGCGTCTGCGCTTGCAACGGACTGGAGGCGCTTGGCATCACGCCGCGCTCGGTCGAGGGCATCATGGCGCCGTACTTCGGCAATCAGCGCCAGCGCCAGCGCTACGACGCCCTGCGCCAGACCGCTGGCCGGGATTGACGCCGCTTTCCATCCGGCGCCGCCGACGCGCGGGTCATGACACCCGCGCCGGTACGCGGGCCACTCGCTTTCCCTGTCGATCCAATCCCATCATGAATCCCGTTCTGACCATCGCCCAGCGCGCCGCCCTAAGCGCCGGCCGCATCCTGCTCCGCCATTTCGATCACCTCGAACGGCTGACCGTCACCACCAAGCAGCGCAGCGATTTCGTCAGCGACGCGGACCTTCAGGCCGAGCGCGAAATCATCCAGACCCTGCGCAAGACCTATCCCAGCCACGGCATCCTGGCGGAGGAAAGCGGCGAACAGCCGGGTCAGGACGAGTACCAGTGGCTCATCGACCCGCTGGACGGCACCACCAACTTCCTGCACGGCATCCCGCATTTCGCCATTTCCATCGCCTTTCGCCACCGGAACCGGCTGGAAGCCGCGCTGGTCTACGATCCGATCCGGCAGGAGACGTTCGTCGCCTCGCGCGGGGAAAGCGCGCGGATGAACGACCGGCGCCTCCGGGTCAGTGGCGTCGCGCCCCTGGAAAACGCCCTGCTCGGCACCGGCTTCCCCTTCCGCCACCCTCAGCATCAATCCGCCTATCTGAGCGGTTTCAACGCGCTGATGGGGCGGTGCCTGGAAATCCGCCGGGCCGGCGCGGCCTCGCTGGACCTGGCCTATGTGGCGGCCGGACGGCTCGACGGTTTCTGGGAGATCGGCCTCAAGCCCTGGGACCTGGCCGGCGGGGCGCTGCTGGTGCTGGAAGCGGGCGGGCTGGTCAGCGACTTCGCCGGCGGCAACGATTTCTTGCAGTCGGGCAACATCGTCGCCGGCAACCCGAAGGTGTTCAAGACGCTGTTGCAGGAGATCCGGCCGCACCTGACCCCGGCACTGGCGCGTTAGCGGCGGAATCCCGAGGTGATCGGATAACGCCGGTCCCGGCCGAAGGCGCGCGGCGTGATCCGCACGCCGGGCGCGGCCTGCCGGCGCTTGTATTCGTTGACGATCACCAGCCGCGCCACCCGCTCCACCGTCGCCCGGTCGAAGCCAGCCACGATCAGTTCCTCGACCGAATGGTCCTCCTCCACGTAATCGCGCAGGATGGCGTCCAGCACCTCGTAGGGCGGCAGACTGTCCTGGTCGGTCTGGTCCGGGCGCAGTTCCGCCGACGGCGGCCGGTCGAACACCCGTTGCGGAATCACCGGAGCTTGCCGGTTGCGCCAGGCCGCCAGTCGGTAAACCATCGTTTTCAACACGTCCTTGATCGGGGCGAAGCCGCCGGCCATGTCACCGTACAGAGTGGAATAACCGACCGCCGTTTCGCTCTTGTTGCCGGTGGTCAGCACCATCTTGCCGGTCTTGTTGGAAATCGCCATCAGCAGCACGCCCCGGCAGCGGGCTTGGATATTCTCCTCGGCGATGTCCGGCGGGAGTCCGGCAAACACCGGTTGCAGGATGTGCAAAAAGGATTGAAACGCCGGCTCGATGGGCAGGACGTGATACTTGACGCCCAGCGCCCTGGCTTCCAATTCGGCATCGGTGTTGCTCATGTCGGCGGTATAGCGCGAGGGCATCAGTACCGCCTCGACCCGCTCCGGCCCCAGCGCATCCACCGCGATGGCCAGGGTCAGCGCCGAGTCGATGCCGCCGGACAGCCCCAGCACCACGCCGGGAAAGCCATTCTTGGTCACGTAGTCGCGCACCCCCAGCACAATGGCCCGATAGATCGCCTCCTCCTCGCCCGGCTCCGCCGCGACGGCGCCCGGCGTCGGCTCCACCGTCGCGCCGACGTTGAAATCGACCGGATACAGGCCATCGACGCAGAACGGCGCGCGTTGGGTCAGCTCACCGCGCCCGCTCACCGCCATCGAGCCGCCGTCGAACACCAGTTCATCCTGTCCGCCGACCAGATTGACGTAGACGATGGGCAGGCCGCACTCCGCCACCCGCTGGCGCAGAATCTCCAGGCGCAGCCGGCCCTTGCCGGCGTGGAACGGTGAGGCGTTGAGATTGAGCAGAAGTTGCGCGCCGGCGGCGGCGGCCCGTCGCGCCGGGCCCGGCTGCCACACATCCTCGCAAATGGTGAGGCCGACCCGGACGCCCCGGATCGTCGCCACGACCGGTTCCGTTCCCGCCACGAAATAGCGCTTTTCGTCGAATACGCTGTAATTGGGCAGCAAGTGCTTGTAATAAACCGCCTGGCTAGCCCCGTCGCCGACCGCCGCCGACGCGTTGCGCAATCCCTCCGGGGTCGTGGCGGGATAGCCGACCACGGCGGTAATTCCCCAAATCCCGGCGCGCAACCGTTGCAGCGCCGGTTCCACCTGGCTGACGAAACCGGGGCGCAGCAGCAAATCCTCCGGCGGATAGCCGGTCAAGGTCAGTTCGGGAAATACGATCACGTCGGCCCGCAACCGGTCGCGAGCCTCCAGGGCGGCGGCGATGATCCTGTCGGTATTGCCCGCGATGTCGCCGACCGGGAAATCGAGCTGGGCCATGACGACTCGGAAGGACGTCGCATCGGCGGGCACGGCGTTGGCTTTCTGCATTCGCGATTCCTCAATCGGGCATCGCCCGCCTATCCAGGGAGAGGCTGATGACTTGAAACGACCTTCATCAGAATTCCCAATATATTCTTCAAGTTATCAACAAAGTATTCCTGTTTGTCGATATGAATGCGGTCGTCCTGCAATCTAAGAAAACGCCACACGCTGCCGGTCGTCACCGCTCCGTGGATGCAACCTGGATTTTTCCCTTCTCGCTGGTTGAACAGCCGCGCCGCGATCATCTCGGCCATGCACTGGCCCAGGCCGCTATTGATGTTTTCGTTTTTTGCCTCGACCACGGCCAGAACCGGCGCCTCGATGGCATATTGAATAGCCGAGGCGCTGAGAATGAAGTCGCATCGCCCCGTCAGTCCTTTTTCTTCGTCGACATTGAACTCGACTCCCGAAAATAAACTGACCGCGTGATGGGTCAGTTCGGTGATTTCCGCCAGGATTGGAGCAATGATGAATTCGGAGCGCGCCTTTTCCGTCCCGATCGCACTGCCCAGCGGCAGATAGCGGTCAAGAAATTCCGCCAGAATCGCGCTCGGCTCGACCGGCGCAATGTTCCCGAACAGGGAAACGTCTCCCAGGATATTGATCCCAAAGGTCTTGCGGACGGATTCGATAGTGAATCGATTGTAAGCCATCGCCGCATCCTCGCCTTGCGCCAGGCGCCACAACGAACGGGTATCGCCCGCGCCCCATCGATCCACCACCTAAAAACCATGCGGGGCGCAATAGCGAAAAACCATTGCGCCCCGCACGATCAAGGACCGACGACGATTAGCTGAAGAACGCCTTCATCGCCGCGCCGATGTCGGCCGGGGAGCGGACGATCTTCGCGCCCGCCGCTTCCAGCGCCGCGAACTTGTCGGCCGCCGTGCCCTTGCCGCCCATGATGATGGCGCCGGCGTGGCCCATCCGCTTGCCGGGGGGCGCGGTGACGCCAGCGATGTAGGCCACCACCGGCTTCTTGATGTTGGCCTTGATGTACTCGGCGCCTTCTTCCTCGGCGCTGCCGCCGATTTCGCCGACCATCACGATGCCCTCGGTCTGCGGATCGTCCTTGAACAGCTTCAGCACGTCCACGAAGCTCATGCCGTGGATTGGGTCGCCGCCGATGCCGATGCAGGTGCTCTGGCCCAGGCCGGCCTGGGTGGTCTGGTAGACCGCCTCGTAGGTCAGCGTGCCGGAGCGGGAGACGATGCCGATCTTGCCGGGCAGGTGGATGTGGCCGGGCATGATGCCCATCTTGCAGCCGCCGGGGGTGATCACGCCTGGACAGTTCGGGCCGATCAGATAGACGTTCGGGTAGCTGCTGGTCAACACCGCCTTCACCTTCAGCATGTCCATGACCGGAATGCCCTCGGTGATGCAGGCGATGACCTTGATGCCGGCGTCGGCCGCTTCCAGGATGGCGTCGCCGGCAAAGGCGGCGGGGACGTAGATCATGGTGGCGTCGGCGCCGGTGGCGGCCACCGCCTCGTAGACGGTGTTGAACACCGGCTTGCCGAGATGGGTGGTGCCACCCTTGCCGGGGCTGATGCCGCCGACCAGGTTGGTGCCGTAGGCGATGGCCTGCTCGGCGTGGAAAGTGCCCTGCGAGCCGGTGAAGCCCTGGCAGATGACCTTGGTGTCTTTGTTGATGAGAATGCTCATGGTCGTCTCGTTCTCTCTGGATCGTGGAAACCGAACGCGCGCCGGATCACTTGGCGGCGGCCACCGCCATCTTGGCGGCGTCGGTGAGATCGTCGGCGGCCATGATGTTCATGCCGGACTTGGCCAGCATCTCGCGGCCGGCTTCCACGTTGGTGCCTTGCAGGCGCACCACCACGGGCAGGGTGAGGCCGACTTCCTTGACAGCGGCGATGATGCCCTCGGCGATGGTGTCGCAGCGGACGATGCCGCCGAAAATGTTGACCAGGATGGCCTTGACCTTGGAGGATGACAGGATCAGCTTGAAGGCGCGGGCCACGCGGTCGGCGGTGGCGCCGCCGCCCACGTCCAGGAAGTTGGCCGGCTCGCCACCGTGCAGCTTGATGACGTCCATGGTGGCCATCGCCAGGCCGGCGCCGTTGACCATGCAGCCGATACTGCCGTCCAGGGCGACGTAGTTGAGGCCGATTTCGTGGGCGATATGCTCGCGCTCGTCCTCCTGGGTGGGATCGCGCATCTCGGCGGTGTCGTTGTGCCGGTACAGGGCGTTGTCGTCCAGGCTGACCTTGGCGTCCAGCGCCAGGACCTGGCCTTCCGGAGTCACGATCAGCGGATTGATCTCGACCATGCTGCAATCCTTTTGCACGAACAGGTTGTAGATCCCGGTCACCACCTTGACCAACTGATCGACTTCGCTCTTGTTCATGCCCATCTTGAAACCGAGGTCGCGGGCCTGGTAGGGCTGGATACCGGCGATCGGATCGATGGTCAGGGTCAGAATTTTTTCCGGAGTTTTGGCGGCGACTTCCTCGATGTCCACGCCGCCCTCGGAGGAACCGATCAGAATGACGCGCTTCTTGCTGCGATCCACCAGGCAGCTCAGGTAGTACTCCTTGGCGATGTCCACCCCGTCCCGGATCAGCAGGGCGTGAATCGGGACGCCTTCGGCGCCGGTCTGCTTGGTGACCAGCGTGGAGCCGAGCAGGCGACCGGAAACTTCTTCCACATCCTGAATCGTGCGAACGAACTTGACGCCGCCCGCCTTGCCGCGTCCGCCGGCGTGGACCTGGGCCGCGACCACCCAGGGTCCGCCCGGCCGGATTTCCTTGGCTGCCTCGACCGCCTGCTGCTGGGAGTTGACCTTGATGCCCTTCGGCGTCGGCACGCCGAATTGCCGGAACAGTTCTTTTGCTTGGTATTCGTGCAGGTTCATGCGGATTACATCCCCCTTGCTGTTGGAGTGTCTATTCTATCCCGAAAAACCGTAATCTTCACATAGCGACGCACGGGGAACGGCGGTAGGTTTAAAATTGAGGGCGCGCGCGCGGCCATCCGCGCGGCGCGCGCGACCTTTCGCCATCGATTCGCTACCCCGAACATCGGCTCTTCCCGAACGCAAGGCGTCCCCACCTCCGTCATGACCGCCCCCAACCCGCTCGCCGAACTCCCCGACCATCCCCCGGATCGCCGCCATCTGTGGAGAGTATTCCGCGCTTCCCATGTCTACCGGCTGGCGCTGGCGGCGCTGTTGCTGACCGCGTTCGGAGTGGATGCGCAAAATCGGTTGTTCGGCAAGCAGAACCCGGATCTGTTTCTGGGCGCGACGCTGATCTACATCGCGCTGACGTTGCTCGCGATCGCCGGCAGTTATTGGCGGCGTCCGGTGCTGGCGGTTCAGGCCCATTTGCAAATGCTGGTGGATTTGCTGGCCTTGACCGTCATGATCCATGCGTCAGGGGGCTTGACCAGCAGTTTGAACAGCCTGCTGATCACCGCCGTCGCCGCCAGCGGCATTCTGTTGCCGCTCAGTTCGGCGCTGTTGGCCGCCGCGCTGGGCTTCTTCCTGCTGATAGGCTCCTGGTCGATGAGTCAGTGGCAAATCGCCGTCGCGCTGGCCCGGATAGGGCGTGGGCCGACCGGCTGGCCCGGCCTGTGGGAGCGGCTGGGTCAAATCTCCGACGACTGGGTTCGTCTGGGGGTATTGGGGGCTGCGCTGTTCATCGCCGCCGTGCTGACCTACGCCCTGGCGGAACGGGCGCGGCGCGGCGAGGCGCTGGCCCGCCGCCGCACGCTGGAGCTGCTGGAAGTCGCCGAATTGAATCAGGGCATCATCCGCCACCTGCAAAACGGGGTGGTGGCGGTGGACGACGCCGGTCGCGTGTTGCTCCTGAACGACACCGCCCGGGAGGCGCTGGGCTGGACCGATGCGGGATCCGGCATGATGCTGGAGACATTGTCGCCGCCGCTGGCACAACGGCTGCGGGAGTGGTTGAACGGCGCCGGTTTGGAGACGCAGGCCTTCCGCCCGGCCGAGCACCGTCCGGAACTCATCCCGCGTTTTACCCGACTAAGCGGACTTCGGGTGGCCAACGTGCTCATCCTGCTGGACGATTCCGAACAGGTCACCGAACGATTGCAACAGATCAAGCTGGCGGCGCTGGGGCGGCTGACCGCCGGCATCGCCCATGAAATCCGCAATCCGCTGGCGGCGATCAGCCACGCCGCGCAATTGTTGCAGGAATCCACCTGTGCCAGCGCCAGCGATCGGCGATTGGCGCAAATCGTTCACGATCACGTCAAACGCGCCAATCGGATTATCACTGACGTACTCAACCTGGCCCGGCGCGGCCAGATCAAACCGCAGCGACTGAACCTGGGGCCGTGGCTGGAGGATTTCAGCCAGGAATTTACCCGCGAGGGTGACGGATCGCCACCCGAGTGGCGCCGAATCGTGGAGCCGGACTTCCTGACGGTCTGCTTCGATCCGCATCAGTTACGGCAGGTGCTGTGGAATCTGTGCGTCAATGCCTGTCAGCATGGGGTCCGACCCGGGGAGCCGCCACGCATCGAACTGCGCGCCGGTCTGGACAACCACCGCGGGCGACCGTTCTTGGAAGTGCGCGACGCCGGTTTCGGGATTTCGGAGGAAAACGCCGTCAAACTGTTCGAGCCATTCTTCACCACCCGGGCCAAGGGCACCGGACTGGGTCTGTACCTGGCCCGGGAACTGTGCGAGGCCAACCGGGCTCAGTTGCAATACCTGCCCATCGCCGAGGGTGGCTGTTGTTTCCGCATCACCTTCACCCCCGTTGGCCCAGCCCCGGAGACGGAATCATGGATGCCTGCAATGCCCTGATCGTGGACGACGAAGCCGATATCCGCGAACTGATCGCGATGACGCTGCTGCCCCTGGGCGTGACCTGTCTGCCCGCCGAGACCTTGAACGAAGCGCGCGCCCTGCTCAAGCGCCAAAGCTTCGGTCTGTGCATCACCGACCTGCGATTGCCCGACGGCAATGGACTGGAACTGGTGGCGCACCTCCAAAAACACCATCCCAACCTGCCGGTGGCGGTGATCACGGCTCACGGCAACATGGAAATCGCGGTGGAAGCGCTGAAGCTGGGCGCGTTCGACTTCGTGTCCAAACCGTTCGAGTTGGCGGCACTGCGCGAGATGGTCGCGACCGCGCTGCGGCTGAACCGGAGCGGCGACGGTTCCGGCGCCAACCGTCCCGTCCTGCTCGGCCAATCGCCAGCGATGGCCGAGGTGCGGGCGCTGATCGCCAAGCTGGCCCGCAGCCAGGCGCCAATCCTGATCAGCGGCGAGTCGGGCACCGGCAAGGAACTGGCCGCGCGGCTGATCCACCTGTCGGGGCCGCGGGCCGACCAGCCCTTCGTGCCGGTCAACTGCGGGGCGATTCCCGAGCATCTGATGGAGAGCGAGTTTTTCGGCTACAAGAAGGGCAGTTTCACCGGCGCCACCCAGGACAAGGGCGGACTGTTCCAGGCGGCGCGGGGCGGCACGCTGTTTCTGGACGAAGTCGCGGACTTGCCGATGCCGATGCAGGTGAAGCTGCTGCGGGCGATTCAGGAACGGGCGGTGCGGCCCGTGGGCGCGCCGACGGAAATCCCCATCGACGTGCGCATCCTCAGCGCCAGCCACAAGGATTTGACCCTGCTGGTCCAGGACGGCGGTTTCCGCCAGGATTTGTTCTACCGGCTCAACGTGATCCAGTTGCGATTGCCCAGCCTGCGCGAGCATTCCGAGGACATTCCGGAACTGGCCAACGCGATTCTGGAGCGACTCGGCCGGCAGTCCGGGCTGCCGCGGGCCACCCTGGCCCCCTCGGCGCTGACGACGCTGCGGGCCTACGCCTTTCCGGGCAATATCCGCGAACTGGAAAACATTCTGGAGCGGGCATTCACCCTCTGCGAGGATGGAATCATCCAGGGGGCGGATTTGTCGCTACCCTCGGCAGGGGAACCGCCACCGCCGCCACCGACGATGTCCACGATCAAGGAAGAAATCGCCAGCGCCGTGGCCGACCACCGGTTCGAACCGAAAACCTTGCCGATCTTGCAATCGGCGTCGGTTCGCAACCTGGAGGATTATCTGGAGCAGATCGAGCGGGCGGCGATCCTGCGGGCGCTGGAGGAAACCCGCTACAACAAGACCGCCGCCGCCGAGAAGCTGGGCATCACCTTCCGGGCGCTGCGTTACCGATTGAAGAAGCTGGGATTGGATTGAACGCGCCACCCACGAAAAACCCCGCCAGGGCGGGGTCTTGGGTCGAAGGCCGCCGGGCGATCAGTCGTCGCCGGAGAAGACGCCCAGGATTTGCAACAGGTTGACGAACAGGTTGAAGATCGTGATGTACAGGGTGACGGTCGCCATGATGTAGTTGGTTTCGCCGCCGTGGATGATGTCGCTGGTCTGCCACAGAATCATGCCGGACATCAGCAAAACCACCATCGCCGACACCGCCAGCGACAGCGCCGGGATATTGAACAGCATCGCGCCCAGCCCGGCCAGGAACGCGACCAGGATGCCCACCATCAGGAAGGAACCCATGAAGCTGAAGTCCTTACGGCTGACCACGGCGTAGCCAGAGAGCGCCAGGAAAATCGCGCCGGTGCCCGCCAGGGCGGTCATCACCACTTGCGAGCCGTTAGGCAAGCTGAGGTAGAAGTTCAGGATCGGCCCCAGGGTGTAGCCCAGGAAGCCGGTCAGGGCGAACACCGCCGCCAGTCCCCAGACGCTGTCGCGCAGCCGGGTGACGACGAACAACAGGCCGAAATAACCGCCCAGGGTGATTAGCCAGTGCAGCGGCGGCGCGTTGACGGCCATGGCGACGCCGGCGGTCAGGGCGCTGAACAGCAAGGTCATCGACAACAGCATATAAGTGTTGCGCAGCACCTTGTTGCCGACTGCCGGCACAGCCGACTGTGCGTCCGTCAACGTGATCGGCGTTTTGGCCAGTAGGTCGTTTCTCTGCATCATGTTTGCAGCATCTCCTCAGGATGGTGAGTAACTGTCGGTATTGACCATGCGAACGCGTTTTCGGTTCAACCGGCGAGTATTTTCTGGGTCAAGGCACGGTCTTTCATAGCAAAATCGTCGCGCCGTGTCCACCCCGGCCTTACAGCCGCCCGCCGCGCTTGAGGTCCAGGTACTGATTGACCATGGCGGCCGGCAGTTTGTCCGGCGGAACGTCGAGCACGATGCCGCCCTGCTGGCGCAGCTCCTCCTGGACCCGTTCCCGGTGCAACAGATAGTGACAGGTCGTGGCGTACAGCCGCGCCTGGGCCAGATCGCGAATCGGCCGCGCCAGCAACTCGTCGAGGACCGGCTCGCGCAGGTTGCCGATCAGCACCAGATGCCGGCGCCGCAACAGAGCCACCGCCGGCCGCAACTCATCCTGGTCCTCGTCGCGCAGGTTGGTCAGCAGCACGATCAACGCCCGCTTGCGTTGCCGGGTCAGCGTCCGCTGGGCCACGTCGGCGTAATCCGGCGGCTCCAGACCCGGTTGCAGATCGTAGACGCCATTGATCAGGGTAGCCAGCATGCCCGGTCCCGTCCGGGGCGCCAGCCAGCGCCGCTCACCGCCGAAACTTTGCAAGCCGACCGCGTCGCCCTGCCGCAAGGCCACGTAGGCCAACAGGATGAGAGCGTTGAGGGCATGGTCGAAATGGCTGAGGTCGTCGTCCTGGGCGCGCATCCGCCGACCGCAGTCGAGCAGGAACAGTACGGTTTGATTGCGCTCGTCCTGATAGTCCTTGGCGATCGGCTTGCGCATGCGGGCGGTCGCTTTCCAGTCGATCTGGCGCAGGCTGTCGCCGATCCGGTACTCGCGCAGTTGCAGGAACGTCTGTCCCTCGCCGCGCCGCCGCCGTCGATGAATGCCCAACAGCGCCTCGCGCCGGTCCACGGTCAGGCGGATGTCCTGGGCGATGATCGCGAAGTTGGGATAAATCCGCACGCACTCCGGCTCGCCCAGGCGGTCGTCGCGCCGCCACCAGCCGCGCGGCGATTCCAGCAGGACTTGGGCGGGCGCGAATGTCCACTCACCGCGAACCACCGGTCGCAATCGATAGGTGAGTTCGGCCCAACCACCGGGTTCCACGGTGAGTTGTTGCGGCAGGTCGGCAATCTCGGCGGCGGCGGTGGGGTAATGGTCGAACAGCGTCAGCGCGGCGGGTCGCTCGTCGGTGTTCACGACCCGCAGCCGCACCGCGCGCCAGAGGCCCAAGGGCAGCACGGGCGCAATGGCGCGCTCGACCGTCAACGGGGGACGGCGACGGAGCAAGGCAGCATCCCACGCGGCGACCACGAGCAACAACCCGCTGACCAGCAACCAGAATCCGGTCAGTTCCGGCCAGACCGCCGGGACCAGACCCAGCAGGGTCCACCCAGCCAGCCCGCGCAGCAGGCGTGAGGTGGGACTGAAAGAGAAGCGCATGTTGAGTTGACGAGAGGCGGAAAGCTTACCCACGCCTCTCAAGCCTCTCGCCGCTGTCGGTGCAAACTCGTCTGGCGACGCCAGATCCGGCCAAGCTGTTCCGTGCCCGGCTTGACGGTTTGTACCGGCACTTCACCAGGAGCGAGAGCGCGGGTTTGCTGGTTGGCAATGCCATGTTCCCGCAAGCGTCGCAGCAACTCCTCATGCGCGGCGCACCAGCTTTCCTCCATCTCGCGGTCGCGTTGGACCTGTTCGTTCGAGACGGTGGCGCGGCCATCGTCGCTGATCCGCACCACGTTGAGATTGAGATCGCCAATGTCGGGCTTGACCCGCAGCCGCACGTGGTAGTCGCCCCAATCCGGTTTCCGGATATGCGCCACGCCGCCTTCGACAAACAGGGTTCGGTGGCGGTGCGAACCGTGGCGGGCGACTCGGGAGTTAATTCCGCCAGTAGTTGCCTGACTGTGCTATTGGCGGCGGCGCGTTCGCCAAGTCGCCGCACGTCGGCGCGGGCCTGGGCCAGATGCCGACTCAGGATTTCCCGACACCGTTGGACGGCTTCAACCGTGTTTTCATCCGGTGGCGCGGGCGGGGTCAAGTCAATGGTGAGATGTTCGGCGGGGTAACGCTGTTGCAGATCGGCCAGCACCTGCACCAGGGTTTGCACTTCGGCGCGAGATTGTTTGATAGCCTGTTGGTGCTGTTGCAGTTCCCGCTGTCGGCGTTCGGTCTCCAACTGCCGTTGCAGGCGAGCACGGTCGACGGTGTAGCGGTAGCACTTGGGACCGCTCATATAGCGCTCCTATCTGACTGGTGAAATCATCGTTTTCGAACCACCCCGGCGCTGTGCGCCACCCCTCCTTAGCCAAGGAGGGGACATTCTACAGCCTGTATGGGATCGCTAGTTCAGGCCAACTCGACATGGTAGACGTTGTCTTCCAGCCGCACCGCCACGACGGTGATTTGCTGGCGTTCGGGATCTTCTTCCAAATGGAACAGGGCGCGGGCTAATGGATTGACGAAGGTGGTTTCCAGCCGGTTACCGATGCCGCGCCCGCCGTCGCTCAAGTCCTGGGTACACCAGTCCAGCAGTTGCCGGCGCACCGGGTCGGGAACGAGCAGGGTGAGATCGTGTTCGTCCGCGACCCGCCGGACGATGTTGACGAGCATCCCGTCGAGAATCCGTTCGGCCACGGCCGGTTGGATGAAGTCGAACACCACGATGTTGTCGCCGATGCGGTTGAGGATTTCCGGGCGGCCCAGGGTGAATTTGAAATAGTCGGCGATGGCGGCGCGCACCTTGCGCTCGACCTGCTCGTAGGGTTCGCCGGGTTGGATCTGGAGGCGGCGCTGGCCGGTCTCGTCCCGGACCGCGATACCGAGATTGGAGGTAAAGATCAAGATGACTTCGGAGAAGTACACGGTGTCGCCGCGCCCATCGGTCAGCCGGCCGTCTTCGAGGATTTGCAGGAACTTGTCGAGGATGCGCGGATGGGCCTTTTCGATCTCGTCGAACAGGATGACGCTGGACGGTCTGGCCTTGACGGCGTTGGTGAGTTCGCCGCCGGCATCGTAGCCGACATAGCCGGGCGGCGCGCCAAGCAGGCGGGCGTCGGCGTGTTCGGCGGCGAATTCGCTCATGTCGAAGCGGATGTAGGCGCGTTCGTCGCCGAAGATCAGTGCAGTCAGGGCACGGGCCAGTTCGGTTTTGCCGATCCCGGTGGGACCGGCGAAGAACAACACCCCGCGCGGCCGGTTGGAGGTGGCGGCGGTTTGCGCGCCGGTCAGGCCGGTCACCGAGCGCATCAGGATATCCACCGTCTTGACGATGGCCGGGGTCTGGCCCTTGACCCGCCGACCGATCTCGTCGGGGGCGCGGCGGATGCGGTCGCGCAGGTAGGCTTTTTTCCAGGGGTTGTCCAGCGCCCCGACCTTGAAGCAGCGCACCGCGTCGGCGACGTCCGCCAGCGGCAGCCGCTGTTCCTCGGCCAAGCGGGCGATGGCGAACAGATGGTGCAGGTTCAACCCATCGGTCAGTTGAGCGAAGCTGTCGGCGAACTGGGCGCGGGCGGCGTCGGGGGCGGTGGCGTGGTCGGCGAAGGACGGGGCCAGCAGGCGGGCAGCGTGCTGGCGCTCCTCGAAGCCGGGCGGCGGCAGGCTCAGGCGGTGCAGGCGGTCGTTGTCGAGGGTGAACCACGAGGGCAGATCGGTTTCGCGGTGGCACAGCCAGAACAGCGGGTTGTAGCGCGGCGCGGAACCATCGGGCGCGGCGATGGGATGGGCGATGTGAGCAAGCTTTTCGCAACTGATGAAGAATTCGTGTTCGGCTTCGCTGAGATGCTGGACACTGACGGGAATGCGGGCGGCGTAGTCCAGCACCGCCCGGTCGTAAACCAGCAGGAATTGATAGCCGCGTGAGGCCAGCGCCTCCCACAGGGCGTCGAGCAAGGGCAGCAGGACGTATTGCCCGTCGATGGAGGTCAGCACGATGTCGCGAATCTGGCCGCCGAGCACGAACTGCGGGGCGATGCTGAGCAGCCGGTGGATGTCGGCGAGCCAGCGGGGCCAAGTGGGAGGGGCGGGATGATCGGCCATGTCAAGTGAGTACTATCACTTAGCCGGTTTTTTTGGCCTATCCAGCCCACTTAGCCTAGCCTACGAAAAATTTTTCTTAAAAATCAATGATTGGTTGCGGATTGGTGATAAAACCCCGTCCCAAGTCCTTGCTGGCCACTTCCCACTGTTTCGCCATCTGCACGGCCAGTTCTCGCGCCGTTCGGCACTCCACCCCACCCAGCCGATACGGCCGCTGCGCCTGCGATTCGGTGGTCAGGCTGTCCTCCACCGGCAACTGCAAACTGGCATCCCCCGCCAGCCAGCGCTCGACCTCCACCCGCCCCCAGCGCTGCTTCGGATTGCGCAGCAACAACCCCCGGCACAGCATGCGCCACGGTTCCGCCACCCCCCTGCAATCCACCGGCTGCGTCACCAACTGATAGCTCAGCACCGCATCCGACAAGCCGGCGAATGGATGCCGCCCGCTCAACGCCTCCAACACCAGCATCCCCAGCGACCAGTAATCCGTCGCTCGGCCGATCACTCCCGTCGCCGCCTCCGGCGCGGCATAGTGCAAAGTCCGCGCCACCGTGGTGAAATGCTGCGTCGCCTCCGCCACCGAGGCGATCCCGAAGTCGGTCAAGGTGATCCGCAGCGGCTGCCACTGCCGGATCAACACATTCTCCGGCTTGAGGTCGCGGTGCAAAATGTCGTGCTCGTGCAGGAGTGCCAGCGCCGCGCTCAATTCCACCACCAGCGCCCGCGCCTGCTCCTCCGCCAGCGGTCCCGCCGCCAACCGGGGCCGCAACGAACCTTCCGGCAGATATTCCAACACCTCGTAGCCATGCCCGTCCGACTGGCCGTATTCCAGCAACCGCGCCACCGCATCCGACCCCGCCCGCTTCAGCCGGTCCAGCACCTCGGTCTTGACCTGAATCCCGTAACGATAAATCTTGGCGACACATCGCTGCCCATCCGCCGCCTCCACCAGCAGCAAATCCGCTTCCCCACCCGCCGACAACTGCCGCGTGATGCGGTAACGCCCGGCCAGCGCCGAAGGCAACTGCACCAGAGTACGCGGCGGCGCGGCTTCCGTGGACGAAACATGAGCAAGCGACACGCCGCATTGCGCGCAGCGGATGTCCGCCAACGTATTTTCCCGACCACAGGTTGGACAGATTCTCACCCGCGCCATGACATCGCTCCCAAGCGAACACCCCGTTCGGCGCACTGTTGCTCCAAGCGTTCCATATCCCCCGGCCCCGGAATGCCGATGCCCCATACCCGCTCGCTGTCCACCACCACCTGAAACGGCCGGCGTTCCGCTTCCCGATCCAGATAGGGCGCATAGCGTTCCCGTCCCAGCGGCGACAGGGGAATCAATGGTTGATTAGCGGAACCGCGCCAGAGCAGGCGGGTGGGATGGCGCGATTGGAACGGCTCGGGAATGCTGGCGTCCAGCAAGGCCAAAATCGGCGCAAACTCGCGTTGCAAGCGCCGCCACGGCAGGCCGCTGTAACAGAGGATGTCGAAATGCAACCCCGCCGCCTCCCGCCAGTCGCGCAAGGCTTCCAGCAGCGCCAGCAACGCCGCCGGTTGTGCGAACGGCTCGCCACCGGAGATCGTCACCCCATCCAATTCATTTGAGGCCGCCTCCTGGCACCAAGCCAGCAGCACCGACAGCGGCAATGCTTGGTCCCCGTCGAACGCCCACGTGTCTTGCGAGACACAGCCGGGACAGGTCAGTGCGCAACCCTGGAACCACAACCCGATGCGTCGGCCCGGACCCAGGGTCGTGACCGGGTAGTGGGCTTTATTCAGATGGAGCAGCGGTGTTTGGAGACTGTTTGCCATCGAATCACCCCGGTGCCGTGCGCTAAACCTGACTGATCAAACCACCCCGGCCCTACGGGCCACCCCTCCTTATCCAAGGAGGGGAATTCAGCACGATCAATCGACAAGCCGCAAGCCCGGCGGCAACGCCTCGCCGAATATCTACCCGGGCAGTCCTCGCAGCAACCGGGATGTTGGACTCAGCCTCATACCCGCGGCGCCGCCACCCGCCGTAATAGCTCGTCCAGCAATGTATCCACCCGCGCCCCTTCCATCTCGTACTCCGCCGCCAGCGTCAAACGATGGCGCAGGGCGGGCTTGACCATGGCCTTCACGTCGTCGGGCGTGACGAAATCGCGGCCGTTCAACAGCGCCTGGGCCCGAGCCGCCCGCACCAGGGCAATGCCGCCGCGCGGACCGGCGCCGACGGCGAAGGCCGGCATGGCGCGGGTGGTCGCCGCCAGGCGAACAGCATAGTTCAGCACCGCGTCGTCCAGCCGCAGACGGGCGGCGATGCGCTGCAACTCCAATACCGCCGCGACATCGGCCACCGGCCGCACCCGGGACAAGTCCAGCGTGTCGCCGACCCGGTCGCCGGTGACCGAACGCACCAGCACGGTTTCTTCCTCCAGGGGTGGATAGTCGATCTGGATTTTCAGCAGAAACCGGTCGAGTTGCGCCTCCGGCAGCGGATAGGTGCCTTCGTGCTCGATGGGATTCTGGGTGGCGAGGGTCATGAACGGCGGCGGCAACGGGAACGACTCGCCCTCGATGGTGACTTGCCCCTCCTGCATCACCTCCAGCAGCGCCGCCTGGGTCTTGGCCGGGGCGCGGTTGATTTCGTCGGCCAGCAGGAAGTGACAGAAGACCGGCCCCCGGCGGATTTCGAACCGCTCGTCGCGCAGGTTGTACAAGGCGTGACCGGTCACGTCGCTGGGCATCAGATCGGCGGTGAACTGGATGCGGGCGAAACGGGCGGCGACGCTGGTCGCCAGCGCCCGCGCCAACAGCGTCTTGCCCAGGCCCGGCGCACCCTCGATCAGCACATGGCCGGCGGCGCACAACGCCGCCAGCGTCTGATCGACCACGGCCTGCTGGCCGATCAGCGCCTGGCCGATCGCGCCGCGCAGGCTTTGCAACAGATCCCAGGCCCAGCGCAACTGGGCGTCGGAGAGAGGGACGGAGTCGGTAACGTCCGAGGGTGCGTTCATCGGGTGCGATTGAGTCGTTGCAGGGTTTGCAGGGTGTGGAGCAGGGCCGCGGCGTCCAGCGGCTGATCCGAGTCGGCCAGCGCGGCGTCCAGGGAGGATTCGGCGGCCCCCGGCTGGCGGTGCCGCAAGCGGCGCAGGGTGTAGTGACGGGCGGCGTGCAGCAGAGCGGGGCCAGCCCCATGCCGCCAGAGGAAGCGCGAACTGGCGTCCAGATGCTCGACCAGTCGGCGTTGCGCGTCGGCGCGCGGCAACAGGATCGGCCCCAGCCGCCGGCTGTAATGCCACAAGGCCGCCAGCAGGGTCAACATCAGCCCGACCAGCGGCATCCAGGCTTGCTCCCACAGCAGTTGCGTCAGCGACGGGAGCTGCATCCGGTATTGCAACCAGATCGTGCCGGCGGGGTTGCGCTGCATCAACGCCCACAGAAAACCGGCGTGGTCGTGGTCCTCGATCCGTCCGTTGGCGAACAGCCGCAAGTCGGTCAACAGCGTCACCTGGCCCTGGCCCCACGGTATCGTGCGCCAGAAGTCGCCGTTCAGTCGCAAGCCGGCGTGGAAATCGACCTGGAGGGGTGGCGCGGCGGGGTCCGGTTGCACCGGGACCGGCTGGTTCGGGGCGCATTGCGTCGGGGTATGGCTGCGCGTCGCCAGGGCGTTCAGGAGATGATCGCCGCTCTGACCCGGTTCGTATTCGCGCCTCACACCGATGAGGAAATGACCGCCCCGGTCGACCCAGGCCAGCAAGCGCTGGACTTCGGCGGCGGTCAACACATGGCTGGGCACGGTCATCAGCACGGTGTCGGCGGGATCGAGAGTCGGCGGCAGGTCGCGCGGCCGACGCACACTGTGAACGGCGCGACCCAGCCGGGTCAACAACCGGTCCGCCGCGTAGAACGGATTGCGCCGGGCCGCTTCGCCGTAACCGGTCCATACGTCCTCGCTGCGTTTGACCAGATTCTGGCTCAGCCACAGGCCCGCGCCGGCCACGATGAGCAGCGCCAGCACTCCCACCCCCACCAGGACAAGCCGGGGCTGCGTCATGGCGACGATCCGGCCGGGGTGGGGAAATGGCGCGGCCATTCCACGCACAACGCGCGCGCGCCGGTTGCGTTGGGCGGACGATGCGCGTAGGCCGTCGCCTGCCAGACGCGGGTCAGACGGCGGAAAAACTCCAGCAACTCGCTATCGCCCAGTCGCGCGGCGGCCAGACGCAGGCAATCCTCCTCGGTGGCGCCGACGGCAACCGGCACACCGTGATGGATCGCCAATCCCGCCAGGCTGCCCCGATACAACGTCCGCATCGCCTCACGCGGCTGGCCGGCGGTCCAAAGCCGCCAGGCGACTTCGCCAAGCGCGGCGTCCGGCGGCGCGACCGGATCGTCCCGACCCAGAAGCGGCGCCGGTTTGACGCGGGCGCGGCGCGGGCGCGGGCCGCGCGGAATCGTCGGCAGCCGCCACAGTCGCCAACCCGCGACGGCCACCACCAGGCCCAGCGCGAACCACAGCGCGTATTCGACCCCCAGCGCGAACCAGTGCGCCAGGGTGTCGGCGGAGGTTCGCGGTTCCGGCGGCGGCTCGGGCTGATCCCGTTCTCGCCAGCGCCAGCGTTCTTGCGTGACGCAGGTTCGCAATTCCGGGTCGCGCAGGGTTTCGGCCAGTGCCTGTCGCACCGGGTCGGTGGCCTCGGCCAATTCCGCCATCCGTGCTCGCGATTGAGCGCAGCGCATCTTCACCATATCCATTTCCCAGTCATCATCAAGCACGACATCGGCGAAACCGACCGTAGGCTGGCTGGCCCACAGCGCCGCGCCGAGCACCAGCCCGACCACGACCGCCACCGGTCGGGCTGGCGCCAGCCGCGCCGCCAGGCGCCGGAAACCCAGCTCCAGATCCCAGGCTTCCAGCCAGGTGCGCCGGTTGAGATACAGCGCGAAGCCGGCGGCGACGTAAAACGGCTCCACCAGACTCATCCCGCAAAAACCCACCGCGTTGAGCCACAACTGCCCCCACGGCTCGGAGTCGTCCAACAACTCGTACCATTCCAGATCCACGAAATCGGGGATCAACATCCACGTCAGGGCGACCAGCGCCAAATCCAGGCCGATTTCCAGATGGGCGCAGATCACGGTCAGCCACACGGCCGGTCCGCGCCCCGGCTGGCCCAAATCACGCAGCCGTTGGCGACGAGCCTTGCCCGCCAGCCCTTCCAGTTGCGTCACCGGTAAATGGAAGGAACGGGCGAGATCGAAGCGGCGCCAGGTTAGCGCGGCCAGCGCCTGGCGGCGCAACAGGCCCGGCAGTTCGCGCCAGAACCGGCGACGATCCGGCGTGTCGCCGAACAGGGCGTGGCCCAGGACGTACAACGGCGGACGGTCCAGCAGGGGTTTGAGCCACCACAGCAGCCACGGCACCAGCCACCAATGGCCCCAGCACAGCAGGTGCAACAACAGAAACAGCGGCAGCGCCAGCGCGAACCACGCCCGATAGACTGGCCCCGGCCAGTGTCGGAGCATCACCGCGCCCAGGTCGGTCGCCTCCCAGGGATTGCGCGGGCGTAACTCGGCGGCGACGGCGTCAAGGCGCACGACGGCCCGCCCAGCCGAGATAGGCGATCACCAGCAGCCAGCCCGCGCCGCCCACCGCGTATTTGGCGGCGGCGGGAATGGCGCGGTTGGAAGACCAGAACGCCTCGATGAACGCCGCCAGCACCAGCAGCGCGGCCACGCCGATGATCAGCCGCACCCCCTCGGCGGCGGCCCGGCGCAGGGCTTCCGCCCGCCCCAGGCGGCCCGGCGCGGCCACCGCCCAGCCCAGCTTCAAGCCGGCGACCCCGGCCAGCACGATGCCGGTCAGCTCGAACGCGCCATGGCCGGCGACGAACGTATAAAAGGTTTCGATGTAGCCGCGCGCGGTGAGATAGCCGGACACGGCACCGATGAACACGCCGTTGAACACCAGCATGAACGCCGCCCCGACGCCGAGCAGAACGCCGCCGGCGAACGTGCGAAAGCCGATGCCGATGTTGTTGTGGATGTAGTAGCCGAACATCGCCAGATCGGCGGCGGCGGCGCGATCGACCGCCTCCTGGCCAGGCGCGTAATTCTCCTCGATCTCGGCCACCGTCTCCGGCGACAGCAGGCTGTAGATCAACTCCGGGGACTGATGAACCGCCAGACCCATCCCCAGCAGCGGCAGGTAGAACAGCGCCGCGCACAGCCAGAACAGCCGGGCGTCGGCCCGTACCCGGCGGGGAAAGTCCGCCAGCAGAAAATCCAGCGCGGCCCGTCCCCGCCGTCGCGGCGCCTGGTAAAGCTGCTGGTGGGCGCGCAACGCCAGTTGGTTGAGCCGGTCCAGCAGCGGTCCGCTGTAACAGCGGGCGCGGGCGATGGACAATTGCTGGCACAACCGGCGGTAAGCGGCGGGAAACTCGGCCATCGACAACGGCGCGGCGTTGCGATCCGGCTTGCGACGCTCCAGCCGGTCCAGCGTCGCGGCGAAGGCCCGCCAGTCGGCGGCGTAGCGCTGTTCGAAGGGACGTTGTTTCACGGATGTTCCCCCACCAGCCAGCGGGCATGGGCGCGCAACCGCTCGACGGCGGCCACGCCTTGCAACCCGCTGGTACAATCCGCCAGCAGCGCGGCCAGTTCCTCCTGCCGCTCGGGGTTCAACACCGGGCCACGCTCGGCGAAGGCGATCAGCCATTGCTGCTCGGCGGTGCTCAACGCCAAGGGCGGCGGCAACGCCGGCCCTGGCGGCAACGCGAGCGGTTTGACCGGAGGATCGCGGTAGATCACCATCGTGCCGGCCGCCAGATCGCCCAGCCGCTGGAAATCGCGGCTGATCAGCATGGCCACGACGCCGAACCCGTAAAACACCGGCAGGAAATCCACCGCCCGCAGCAGGTTGCGGATCAGCGCCGCCGGCCAGTCCACCGGGGCGCCGTTGACCAGCACCACTTGCAAACCCAGCGCCTTCTTGCCCGGCGTGGCGCCATCGGCGTACATCTCGAACGCGACCGGATAGAACCATTCGATCAAGAACAGGGCGATCAGCCATATGCCAAAGCCACCCCAGCCCAGCACGGCCAATCCCATCGACAACCCCCACAGCGCGCCATAGCGGATCAGGCTGTCCATGCCCCAGGCCAGCGCGCGCGCCACCGGTCCGGCCACCCGCAGGTTCAGGGTGATCCCCTCGGGGGTTTCGACGCGACGGATCGTATCGAGCAAGACAGGACTGGACATGGTCAGGATCGAACGGCGGGTCGGAACCAGCGACGCGCCTTGTCGCCGGGGCTGTCGCGCCGGCATCGTGAAAAGACCGTGCCTCGACGTGGGTTCGCGGTTCCGTCGGTCATGCTCCGATCTTCTCCCGGTTCCTCGTCATCGAAAGGCGGCTTCAGGCGGCCTTCCGTGAGTCAACTTGCTGAAAAGACGCTCCCGCCGCTTACAGCACGCCCTTGGGATACGACCCCAGCACTCGAAACAGGCTGGCTTGCTCGCGCAATTCGGCGAGCGCTCTGGCCACCGGCTCGTCCCGGACGTGACCGTCCAGGTCGATGAAAAACACGTAATCCCACATCCCCCGTCGCGAAGGCCGCGACTCGATCCGGTTCATGCTCACATTGTTGCGGGCCAGCGGCTCCAGCAACCGAAACAGCGCGCCGGGCCGGTTGAGCGAGGCCACCAGCAGCGCGGTCTTGTCGTCGCCGGAAGGCTCGATGGGCTGGCCCCCGATAATCAGGAATCGGGTGGTGTTGTTCGGCTCGTCCTCGATGTTACGCACCAGGGTCGGCAACCGGTAAATGTCCGCCGCGCACTGGCCAGCGATCGCCGCCGCGTCCGATTCGTCGCGCACCCGCCGCGCCGCCTCGCCGTTGCTGCCGACCTCGATCTGTTCGACGCGGGGCAAGTTGGCGTCCAGCCACTCCCGGCACTGCGCCAGCGACTGGCGGTGCGAATAGATGCGCCGAAGCGCCGTAAGCTCGGCGGCGCGGGTGATCAAATGATGGTTGATGCGCATCTGCACCTCGCCGCAAATCCGCAGCGGCGATTGCAGGAACATGTCCAGGGTGTGATTGACCACGCCCTCGGTGGAATTTTCCACCGGTACCACCCCGTAATCGGCGGAGCCCGCCTCGACCTCGCGGAACACCTCGTCAATCGCCCGGAGCGGAATGCTGCGGATGGACTGGCCGAAATGCTTGAGCGCGGCGGCCTGGGTGAAGGTGCCTTCCGGCCCCAGAAACGCGATGCGCAACGGCTCCTCCAGCGCCAGGCAGGCCGACATGATCTCGCGGAACAGGCGAGCCATTTCCTCGTTGCTGAGCGGCCCCCGGTTGGCCTCGATCACCCGCCGCAACACCTGCGCCTCGCGTTCGGGGCGGTAGAAATTGCCGGTGGCCCCGGCCGCCTGCTTGATCGCTCCGACCTGCTGCGCGCAGCGCGCCCGCTCGGTGATCAGCGTCTGAATTTGCTGGTCCAGCGTGTCGATTCGTTCCCGCAGCGTTTGCAGGCGATCCGCTTCGTTCATGGCTCCTCTCCGCCTTCCTCGCCGGCGTCCGCCGCCAAACCGTCGTCGTCCGGCGGCGGGTCGCCGTTACCGTCCGCCTCGCCGATGCTTTCGATCCGTTCGATCCCGGTCAGCTTCTCCCCGCCTTGCAGGCTGATCAGCTTGACGCCCTGGGTGTTGCGGCTCACCAGCGAAATTTCCTCGACCCGGGTCCGCACCAGGGTGCCGCCATCGGTGATCAGCATGATTTCATGGTCGCTTTCCACCTGCACCGCGCCGACCAGCCGCCCGTTGCGCTCGGAGGTTTGGATGGCGATGACGCCCTGGCCGCCGCGACCCTTGCGGGGATAGTCATCGACCGGGGTGCGCTTGCCGTAGCCGTTCTCGGTTACGGTCAGCACCGCGCCCTCGGCCACCACGATCAGCGCGATGACCCTCTGCCCCTGATCCAGGCGGATGCCCCGCATTCCATGCGCCGAGCGCCCCATGTCGCGCACCGCCGTTTCGGGGAAGCGAATTGCCTTGCCCGCGTCGGTAAACAGCATCACGTCGCGTCGACCGTCGGTCAATTCCACGTTGACCAGTTGATCCCCTTCATGCAAGTGCAGGGCGATGATGCCGCCCGGACGTGGACGCGAGTATTCGGACAGCGGGGTTTTCTTGACCGTACCGTTGGTCGTGGCGAAGAACACGTAACGATCGGCGCCGAACTCGCGCACCGACAACACCGCGTTGATGCGCTCGCCCTCCTCCAGCGGCAACAGATTGACGATGGGTTTGCCACGGGCCGTCCGTCCGGCCTGCGGCAGTTCGTACACCTTTTTCCAGTACACCTTGCCCCGGTTGGAGAAGCAAAGCAGGGTGTCGTGGGTGCTGGCGATGAACAACTTGTCGACGAAATCCTCTTCCTTGACCGTGGTGGCCGCCCGCCCTCGCCCGCCGCGCTTCTGCGCCCGGTACAGCGACAGCGGCTGCGCTTTGACGTAGCCGGCGTGCGACAGCGTCACCACCATCGTTTCTTCGTTGATCAGATCCTCCAAGCTGAGATTCTGCTCATCGATCAAAATTGCGGTGCGGCGGGGATCGGCGTACTGGGCGCGCAACTCGGTCAACTCGGCGCGGATCACCGCCGTCAACCGCTCCGGCACGGTGAGAATCTCCAGATAATCCTGGATCCGGCGCAACAGGTCCCGATACTCGTCCAACAGCTTTTGCTGTTCCAGACCGGTCAGCCGGTGCAGCCGCAAATCGAGAATCGCTTGCGCCTGGGCGGGCGACAGCCGGTAACCCGCCGCGCCCAGACCGAATTCCACCGGCAGGTCCTCCGACCGCGAGCTGTCCGCGTCGGCGTGGGCCAGCAGGTCGGTGACCTGGCCCGGCGCCCACACCCGCTCCAGCAACGCGGCCCGGGCGGCGACCGGATCGGCGGCCCCGCGAATCAGGGCGATCAGCGGATCGAGATTGGCCAGCGCCACCGCCAGTCCCTCGACGAGATGGGCGCGCTCGCGGGCCTTGCGTAATTCAAATATGGTGCGCCGCGCCACCACCTCGCGCCGGTGGGCCAGGAACGCCTCCAGCATCTGCTTGAGATTGAGCAGGCGCGGCTGACCTTCGACCAGCGCCACCATGTTGACGCCGAACACGGATTGCAGCGCGGTGTGCAGAAACAGATTGTTGAGCACGACTTCGGCCGACTCGCCGCGCCGCAGTTCGATGTAGATGCGCATTCCGTCCTTGTCGGACTCATCGCGCAGTTCGGCGATGCCCTCGATCTTCTTGTCCTTGACCAGGTCGGCGATTTTCTCGATCAGCCGGGCCTTGTTCACCTGATAGGGCAGTTCGGTGACGACGATGGCTTGGCGGTTGCGGATCTCGTCGGTCTCGATCTCGGTGCGGGCGCGCATCTGAATCCGGCCGCGTCCGGTTTCGTAGGCGTCGCGAATGCCCTGGACGCCGTTGATCAGACCGGCGGTGGGGAAATCCGGCCCCGGAACATGGCGCATCAGCTCACGGATGGTCAGCGCCGGATCGTCGATCAGGGCGATGCAGGCGTCCACCACCTCGCCGAGATTGTGCGGCGGGATGTTGGTCGCCATGCCGACCGCGATGCCGGAGGAACCGTTGACCAGCAGATTGGGCAGACGAGTCGGGAATACCGCCGGTTCGCGCTCGGATTCGTCGTAGTTGGGGACGAAATCCACCGTTTCCTTGTCGAGGTCGGCCAGTAGCTCGTGAGCGATCCGGGCCAGGCGGACCTCGGTGTAACGCATGGCTGCAGGCGTATCTCCATCAATACTGCCAAAATTGCCCTGCCCGTCCACCAGCATGTAGCGCAGGGAAAACGGCTGGGCCATGCGGACGATGGTGTCGTAAACGGCGGTATCGCCGTGCGGGTGGTACTTCCCGATGCAATTATGCACCGCGCAACCTTGCACCAAAAATTCGTGGTCCGAATCGGCGATCCGCACGTCGAACGTTTCCACGTTTTCGCTCAAGCTCAGCACTGCTGAGACGGACAAAACGGCATAGGTATCCATCAGCTTGCGCAAATCCCCGGCCAGCGGCGAACCCACGCGATCCAGCTTGGCGAGAATGCCCCATTCTTCCAGTTGCCGGAAAGAGACATCCCGCTGATGTAATTCGGCATCGTAACGGATTTTGGCGCCGCCCGGATATTTGATCCCTGCTCTGAACTTTCTTCCATTCAGATCCCTATACCAGCCTCCTCCTAAGTGATGCCGACTCAGCGTTTCGAAAATCTTCTGGCCAGGAATACACTCGGAAGATGTATTCAACGTTCGCCCTTGCCATTCCACCAGGCGCAGAGCGCTATCCCGTTTTCTGGCAATCTTCAAGTGCGGATATACCAGCCCTCCGAAACGGGCGGCATTTTCGCCCGTCAGCCAAAGCTGATAACGAGTCAGGCAATTTTCTCCATAATTCCGCGTCGAAAAATCCTCGCGAGTCAGGCCACCATGGATGCCACTGTCAGCCAGCATGGCCTGAATCTGGATTAATAGCCGTTCCGAGGTGGAAACCAAGACCACTTCACGCTTCGAGCTTGATCGGCCGCTATCGCGAATAAACCCGTCTCCATCGGTGAAGCCCGCCAGAAATGGAGCAAACAAACGGCGATCTCCCAAAATCCAGGGAGGAACACTCTTGTCTTGGCAAGTTGGTCCGCAAACTTCGTAAGCCCCGGCCAAATGGGTGAATCGCACGCAATGTTGCAGTTGATAGTGTGCTTTTGAAGGGGTAACTTCACGCCAACTGACCGAAATTCCCTGCTCGACGCAAAATTCGTATAAAAATTCCAGCGGCTCCCGATCAACCATGTTGATGCCGACACGCTTGGAACGCCCTCGGTCGGTCAGGAAACCTTCGGCCACCAGCAAGCCTACCAAGTAAGCCAGCGAACTTTTATTTGCATCGGGATGCTCTTCGGCATTACCCAAGCAGCGGGCGCTGGTGACCAAAATGCGCTGGTTAGCCAGATATTCGGCTCTTTCCCAAGCAATCGTCAAATCATCCCGTAATACTCTGAATAATTGGCCGGGAGTGACCACGAAATGATAGCCATTGGATAATTCGATTTTGACCACCGACGATGGAGGATTGGCAAAACATTGCAATACCTCACTTAATCGTCCATCGGGTAGGAGTACGTGGGAGCCGGATTCCATTTCTTCAACAGGCGTCAAACCGTTTTCGGTATGAACCAAAGCACCCTTAACGAAACAGTCGCCCACCACACGGGCCGATTTCTTATAGGGCTTGTTCCAGTCGTTGCCCAGTTCGCTCATGGCAAACAGCGCCCGCCGATGCACCGGCTTGAGTCCATCGCGCACGTCCGGCAAGGCGCGGCCCACGATCACGCTCATGGCGTAGTCGAGGTAGGACTGCCGCATTTCGTCTTCCAGATTGACTGGCAGGATTTCTTTGGCGATTTCAGTCATGCGGAACCCTCGTCAGCATTCGACTCGGCCGCCGGGGCAGCCGTTAAACGATGGATTTTACCACAGCCAGGGGCGATAATTCGGGCGGCGTCCTGGCCGTATCCGCCAGGGCGTGCGTTGGAACCGGCGAGGCAAGCGTTCAGCCCCCTTCCGGTTTGCCCTGCTTTGATGGGCTTCACTACACTCAGCCCATCCTGCAAGTTTTTGTTTTTCCTTAGGATTGGCTACGCGTAGTGAAGCCTGTCAGGGTGCCGGGGGAGGAGGGCTGAACGGTTACCCGGCGAGAAGGTGGAAGCGGAGGACGTCGCGAGAAGGTTCTAACGAAGTGGAGATTCAACATGACTGACCAAGATGATGAACAACGAAATAACACCCTTGAAGAGCTGGTTGAAGAACCGGTTACACAGGAGCGGCGCGAGTTTCTGCACAGCTTGGGCAAGTGGTCGCGGGCGGTAATCGGCGGCGTGGTGCTGGGCGGAGCGGTAACGACCTCCGAGCAAGCTCGGGCGAGCTGGTACAACCGGGGTGGCGGCTGGCACAACCGGGGTGGCGGCTGGTACAACCGGGGTGGCGGCTGGTACAACCGGGGTGGCGGCTGGGCCAACCGGAGTGGCGGTGGCTGGTTCAACCGGGGTGGTGGTTGGCACAATCGAGGCGGTGGCTGGTTCAATCGCAGTGGCGGCTGGGCCAACCGGGGTGGCGGTGGCTGGTACAACCGTAATGGCGGCTGGCACAACCGGGGTGGGAGCTGGGCTAACCGCAGCGGTGGTTCTGGGGGCAGTTGGATCAACCGACGATAACGCGATTGCCTGAAAAGATTATATCGAACCGGGCTTGTCTCCCCCCTTATGAAAAAGGGGGGATGGTTTGTTTCATTCCGCAATCCAGCAGGTCAGCGAATTGATCGTGCCCGCGCGGCGGAGTTGACGGACCTAGAACGAGCCGAACAGGGTCCCCAGGACAATGACGGCCACCAGTGCAACCATCGCACCGACGATACCGACCATCACTATATCAAAATAGCTTTTCTGGTGCGTGGAACCACAGACGGCGAGCAGGGTAACCACGGCGCCGTTGTGTGGCAGGCTGTCCAGAGTACCGGCGCTGATAACCGCCACACGGTGCAGCAGTGCCGGGTCGATGCCCAGCTCCACCGCCATTTGCAGGTAGGTCGCGCCAAGCGCATCGAGGGCAATGGTCATCCCGCCCGACGCCGAACCGGTCAACGCGGAGAGGATGTTGGTGGACAGGGCCAGCGAAACCAGTGGCCCGCCTTCGATGGACAGCACCCAGTCACGCACGATCTCGAACGCCGGCACGGCGGCCACGACGGCCCCGAAACCCACCAGGCTGGCCACGCTGAGCACCGGCAGGGCCGAGGCGTTGGCCCCGGCGTCGACCGTATCACGCAGCGCCGGCAGCCGCCGTTGGTTGAATGCGACCAGAACGAGGATGGCCGAAATCAGCGCCACGATCACCGACCAGACCCCGCTGACCGACGAAAGCGGAATGCCCCCCCACCGCGCTTCGGCCAGGAAGCTCGTGTCCAGACGCGGCAACACCCACAGGGACATGACCAGATTCACGAGGATCACCACGATCAGCGGGAGGATGGCCACCAGGATTGAGGGACCGGATTCGCTATGATGGCCGCGATGCACTTCCGGCGGGTCAAACGCGCCGGCGGTCGTGGCCCGTTCGCGCACCAGGGTGTCCTCGGCGGCAGTATCGGGGGCCACGAGGGCGTCGCCATAGCCTTCACCCTTGCGGCGGGCGACGGCCTCGGCGCGCGCCAGCCACCACAGGCCGAAGCCCAGCATGATGACAGCCGCGATGATGCCCAGCCCCGGCGCGGCGAAGGGCGTGGTGCCGAAGAACGGCATGGGAATCGCATTCTGGATCGCCGGCGTGCCCGGCAAGGCGGACATGGTGAAGGTTGAGGTGCCGAGGGCAATGGCCGCCGGCATCAGACGATTCGGGATGTCGGCCGCCCGAAACAGGGCCTGGGCCATCGGCCCGATCACGAAGAAGGCGACGAACAGGCTCACGCCGCCGTAAGTGACCAGTGCGCCCGCCAGCACGACCGCCAGCATGGCCCGGCGCGGCCCGAGCCGTTCGGTCATGAAGCGGGCGATGGTCGAGACCGAGCCGCTGTCTTCCATGAGTTTCCCGAACACGGCGCCCAGGAGGAAGAGCGGAAAGAACTGAGCGAGAAACCCGCTCGCCGACATCATGAAGGTTTGGGTCCAGTGCGCCAGCAGCGGTTCTCCCGCCGCAAGCGCGGCGATCAATGCCGCCGCGGGCGCGAGCACCAGAATGCTCCAACCTCGAAACGACAGCCAGATCAGGACTCCGAGGCCCAGCAGAATGCCGAGCAGCCCCATGGCTCAGACCCCTTCCAGCAGCGCGTCGAGATCGAATGTCGACCGCACGCCCAGATCCGCCCCGTGCACCTCCAAAAACGCCTCGGCGGCGCGCCGTCCCTTGTCGCGGAGCTTACAGAAAAACTCCCACTCGGCCAGGAGCTTCGAGGAGGAGCTCAACTGAGCCATCTCCTCGCTGGCGATCCGATGGATGCGCATCTTGGCCCAGACCGCGCCCTCGCCCTTGCCGGGATCGGCCACCTGCCGCAACAGGGCGATCATGCGCAACTCCTTCAGCAGGGGCGAGTTGAAGGCGACTTCATTGAGTCGGTTGTGAATCTCGCGCGCCGTGCGCGGCGCCAGGGGCCGGTTGATCGGATTGATCTGGATCAGGATGGTGTCCTGGGATACGCAATCCCGCACCAGCGGGGTGATGGTCGGGTTGCCGGCATAACCGCCGTCCCAGTACGCTTCGCCGTCGATCTCCACGGCCTGGAACATCGTGGGCAGACAGGCCGAGGCCAACAGGGCGTCGATGCTCAGCTCGGCGTTGCGGAACACGCGGCCGCGACCGGTGTGCACGTTGGTGGCGGTCACAAACAGGCGGATCGGACCGCCGGCGACCCGGGCAAAGTCGATGTGCTCTTCCAGAATCGCGCGCAGGGGGTTCGAACCGCCAAGACTCAGGCTATAGGGCGAAACGACCCGCGCCGCGAGATCGAGCGCCAGGTAGAGCGGTGAGTAATCGAGGGTCCAGAGACCGGTCAGGATTTCGAGGGGGCCACGGCGCAGAGGACTCAGCAGCGCAGCGTCCGAAACGTGCTTCCAGAACTTTTCGAGCGCCGCCCGGGCGCCCTCCGGTCCACCCGCCGCATAACCGTCAGCCATCACCACCGCATTCATGGCGCCAGCCGAGGTACCGGAAATCCCGTCGAAGCGCAGCCAGGGCACTTCGAGCAGACGGTCGAGCACGCCCCAGGTGAACGCGCCGTGCGCGCCACCCCCCTGCAGCCCGAGATCGACGAGGACGATATCACGAGGCGACCGCGCCTCGGCGGGGGTCTTGGTGGTCATGCGAGTTCCTTGAACTAAAGAATTGAAAAATATGAATGCAACGCTTCGCGTCGGCTGACAACGGCCTCGCAAATGGATCGTGGGCAAGGCGCCGTGTGAGCGGCGAAAAGGTTACGCGAGCGCCTTGGCCTTGAGCTTGGCGAACTCCTCCGGGTTGATGGTGCCGGCGTCGAGCAGCGCCTTGGCGTCGGCAATCTGGTCCGCCGGCGATTTTCCGGCCACTTCCCGGATGTAGGCGTCGGTATCGGACTTCGCCCGCTGCATTGCCACCCGCTGCCGCTCCGCCATGCCTCTGCCGCGGGCCAAGATGTAGAGGAGCGCGGTCAAGACTGGCAGGAAGATTAGGCCTATCAGCCAGAGGACTTTAGAGCCCCCGCCCAGCTCGGCGTCCCGGAACAGGTCGACGACGACCTGGAACAGGACGATGAGGTAGGCTACGAAAAAGAAGGACGAGGCGATCAGCCACAGAACATCCCAGAAATTGCTCACTACATTTCTCCATTCAGTTCGGTCAGGAATTCAGTTCGATCAGGATTCAGTTCGGTCGGGTTGCGGCATGCGCGTCTCAACGACTTCAAATTTAAGCTATTATTATCCGCGTGTAAAATCCGCTGAGGGTCCCCCATTGGAAAAAGTAGCCACGTCCGCGCTGTTTGAATCGGCCCACCCAACCCCTGGCGCGCGAGTGGCCGGGCTGTCCGCGCTCGCGCTCCTCGTGCTGCTCGCCGCCTGCAAGCCGGTTGAAAAGCCCGAGCCTGAGCCCATTCGCCCGGTTCGAGTGACGACCGTCGAGCGCCGGGAAGGTGGCGAAACCGTGAGTCTCACCGGGCAAGTTGAGGCGCGGGAGGAAGTGAACCTGTCCTTTCGGGTTGGGGGACGCATGATCGAGCGTTCCGTCAATGTCGGCGATCGGGTCAGGGCCGGCCAGGTGGTCGCTCGACTGGAATCGGATACTCCGCGCAACGCCCTGCGGTCGGCCCGCGCGGAACTCACCGCCGTGCGAGCGCGACTGGTCGAGGCTCAGAATAACTTCGAGCGCCATCGATCGCTGCTGGACAGGGGTTTTATCACGCGCGCCATGTTCGATCAGGCGGAACAGGCTTATCGGACCGCTCGAGCCCAGGTGGATTCGGTGCAGGCGCAGGTGAACATCGCTGAGACCCAACTGGGTTACGCCGATCTTATCGCCGCTTCGAGCGGCACCGTGACCGCCCGCCGCGCCGAGCCGGGTGAGGTCGTGGCTCCGGGTCAACCCATCATCCAGCTCGCCCGGGAAGGTGGTCGGGATGCCGTGTTCGACGTACCGGCGCGGGTGATCGAGATCACGCCGGCCAATGTCGAAGTCGTCGTTACCCTGAGCAGCGACCCGAAGGTGCGCGCCACCGGACGGGTGCGGGAGGTCGCTCCGCAGGCCGATCCGGTGACGCGAACCTTCAAGGTCCGGATCGGCCTGAACGATCCACCGGCGGCGATGCGGCTCGGTTCGACGGTGACCGGCAGCGTCCAGCTCGGCGCCGGACCCGGTATCGAGATCCCGGCCTCGGCGCTGACGGCGGCCAATCAGCGCCCGGCGGTCTGGGTGCTCGACCCCGCCAGCAACACCGTGTCGCTGCGCAATATCGAGGTGCTGCGTTATGACCTGGCCCGGGTGGCGGTCGCGGAAGGGCTGCAACCGGGCGACATCGTCGTGACCGCCGGGGTCCAGACCCTGCGTCCGGGCCAGCAGGTCCGGCTGCTCGGGACGCAACCATGAACCGCTTCAATCTTTCCGAGTGGGCCATCCGCAACCGCTCAATCACCCTTTTCATCATGATCGTCGCCCTCGTCGCGGGGATTGCGTCCTTCTACAAGCTGGGTCGCGCCGAGGATCCGCCCTTCACCTTCCGCACCATGGTCGTCAGGGCGATCTGGCCGGGCGCCACGCTGGACGAAACGATCCGGCAGGTGACCGATCGCCTTGAACGCACCCTGCAGGAAGTCCCGAATCTGGACGATCTGCGCAGCTTCACCCGCGCCGGCGACACCACCATCTTCGTGAATCTCAAGGGCAGCACCTCGGGCAAGGAGGTTCCGGACGCCTGGTATCAGGTCCGCAAGCGGGTGGCCGACATGCGTCACACCCTGCCGCAGGGGATCGTCGGACCCTTCTTCAACGACGAGTTCGGCGACACCTTCGGGATCATCTACGCCTTCACCGCCGACGGCTTCACCCACCGGGAGTTGCGCGACCAGGTCGAGGACATCCGCTCGCAACTCCTGCAAGTCCCGGATGTTTCCAGGATCGATATTCTCGGCGCTCAGGACGAGGTGATTTACATCGATTTCTCCGCCGAACGGCTGGCGGGTCTGGGCTTCGCCCCGAGCGCTCTGATCGCGGCCTTGCAGGCGCAGAACATCGTCATTCCGGCGGGCGTGCTGCGCACCGGCGAGGAGACGATCGCGCTGCGGGTCTCGGGCGCCTTCGCCTCCGAGCAGGACATCGCCAATGTTACCTTCGCGATCGGTGACCGCATGCTGCGGCTGAGCGACATCGCCGAGGTCCGCCGTGGCTTCACCGATCCCCCCCAGCCCATGTTCCGGATCAATGGCCAGCCGGCGATTGGCCTGGCGATCGCCATGCGCGATGGCGGCGATACCCTCGCGCTCGGCCGGAACATCGAGCGGGCCATCAAAAAAATCGCGGCGGACCTGCCGGTCGGCATCGAGGCCCGACTGGTGGCGGACCAACCCCTGACGGTCGATCTGGCGATCAATGAATTCACCACCTCCCTGTGGCAGGCGATCGGCATCGTGCTCGTGGTGAGTTTCATCGCCCTGGGGGTACGGGCCGGCACGGTGGTGGCCGTGACCATCCCGCTCACGCTGGCCGTGGTTTTCCCCATCATGGACCTGGCCAACATCGATCTCCAGCGCATCTCGCTCGGCGCCCTGATCATCGCGCTGGCCCTCATGGTCGACGACGCCATGACCACCATCGACGCCATGAGCCGACGCCTGGCGCTGGGCGACGACAAGGTCAGCGCCGGCATCTATGCCTATCGCCATCTCGCCTTCGCCATGCTGACCGGGACCCTGGTCACCATCGCCGGCTTCGTGCCCGTCGGCTTCGCCCAGAGTTCGGCCGGCGAGTACACCTTCTCGATCTTCGCCGTCGTCGGCATCGCGCTCCTGGCTTCCTGGTTCGTCGCGATGGTGTTCGCCCCCCTGATCGGCATGGTGCTGCTACGGCCACCGAAGACCGATCAGGCCGAGAAACCGAGCCGCGTGACCCAGCTTTATCGGGGCTTCCTGACATTGGCCATGCGGGCCCGCTGGCTCACCATCGCGGTGACGGTCGGGGCCTTCGTCGCGTCCCTGGTGGCGCTGGGTCAGGTGCCGCGCCAGTTCTTTCCCGCCTCGGACCGGCCCGAACTCCTGGTCGATCTCCGGCTGCCGCAGAACGCCTCGATCCATGCGACCGAACAGCTCGTCAATCGCTTTGAGGGATACCTGCGCGATGATCCCGACCTGGCTTCCGGGATCGAGCGCTGGAGCACTTACATCGGCCAGGGCGCCATCCGCTTCTATCTGCCCCTCGACGTTCAGTTGCCCAATCCCTTCTTCGCTCAGGCGGTGATCGTGACCAAGGGCATGGCGGCTCGCGAGCGCCTGCAACCGCGACTGGAACACCTGCTGGCGGAGGAGTTTCCCCAGGTGGTCGGGAACGTCTCGCCGCTCGAACTCGGACCACCGGTCGGCTGGCCGGTGCAGTATCGCGTTCTCGGCCCGGACCCGACCCAGTTGCGCGAGATCGCCTTGCGGCTTGGGCAGGTCGTTGCGAGCCAGCCGGGGACGCTCCGCGTCAATTTTGACTGGATGGAACCGGAACGGGAGTTGCGGATCCGCATCGACCAGGAGAAGGCGCGTTTGCTCGGCCTGAGTTCCCAGGCAGTGGCTACGGCGCTCGGCGCCAATATCTCGGGGAGGAACATTACCCAGGTCCGCGACGATATCTATCTCATCAATGTGGTCGCTCGCGAAGCGGGAGGACAAAATCTGTCCATCGAGACCCTGCGCACCCTGCCGGTGTCGATGCCGGACGGGCGGACCATCCCGCTCGCCCAGTTCGCGACCTTCGAATACGGTCAAGCCTACCCGCTGGTGTGGCGACGCGACCGGCTGCCAACCCTGACGGTCAAGGCGGATCTGGCGCCGGGGCTCTTGCCCGACTCGGTGGTCTCGAACCTGACCGAAGCCATCGCCAAGTTGAACGCGGAGCTGCCGGCCGGCTACCGGATCGAGGTCGGGGGCTCGGTCGAGGAGAGCGCCCAGTCGCAGGCCTCGGTATTCGCCGTGGTCCCGCTGATGATCCTGATCATGCTGACCCTGCTGATCTTCCAGCTCAAGAGCTTCCAGCTCCTGGCCATCGTCCTGAGCCTGGTGCCGCTGGGCCTGATCGGCGTGGTGGCCGCCCTGCTGGCATCCGGCAAGCCGCTCGGCTTCGTCGCCATCCTCGGCATCCTGGCGCTGGTCGGCATGATCGCGAAGAACGCGGTGATCCTGATCGATCAGATCGAGGCCGAACGGGCCGCCGGCAAGGCGGTCTGGGACGCGGTGGTGGAGGCCAGCATTTCGCGCTTTCGGCCGATCATGCTGACCGCCCTGTCGACCGTGCTCGGCATGATTCCGATCGCGCCGACCGTGTTCTGGGGTTCCATGGCCTACGCCATCATGGGCGGCCTGCTGGTGGCGTCGCTGCTCACGCTGATCTTCCTGCCGACGCTCTACGTCACCTGGTTCGGGGGAAAGCCTCCCAAGGCGGCCGTCGCCGGGGAGCACGGATGAGCGGCGCGGCCGGGGATCGCGACGCTCAGCCTGGAACCGATACAAAGAGGATAATCCAATGCCCTACTCCGATATGCAGTCCGACGACCGCTTGCAACGTCTGGCGAGCCTGACGATGACCCAAACGTGAGGGAGGAATGATGCGTTTCCAGCAGTTGATCGATTCACTGCCGATAGTCGGCTTCTTCGTGGCGTTCGTGATCTTCGCGCTGATCACGGCTGAACTCGGTTACCGCCTCGGGCGCTGGTGGCAGGAGCGAACGTCCGACGAAAAGGAGGGTCCCACGGCCATGATCGTGGGCTCGCTCCTGGCCCTGATGGCGTTCCTCCTGGCGATCACGATGGGGATGGCATCCGATCGCTTCAACGCGCGCCGTGCGGTCGTGCTTGCCGAGGCGAACTCGGTGGGCACCACGTATCTCCGGGCCGGCTACCTGCCGGAGCCGGCTTCGATCGAAACCAAGACTCTGCTCCGTGAATATGTGCCCCTGCGTGTCTTGACCGATGATCTCACGGATATCCGGGCGAGGATCGCCCGCTCGGTCGAGATCCAGGATAAGCTCTGGGCGATCGCCGAAAAATTGGCCCGCGCCACGCCCAACTCGGATGTCCTGGCCCTCTACATCGCTTCACTGAACGAGATGATCGACCTGCACCAGACGCGAGTCATTGCGGGCCTGTACGCGCGCGTTCCCGAGACGATCCTCATCCTGCTTCTCCTCTGCTCGATGCTGACGCTGGCGATGGTGGGTTACAACGCGGGTCTCACCCTGCGGCGCAGCCCCCTCACCGCCCTCGGGCTGGTGATCGTCCTTGGCGCGGTCATTACCCTTGTGGTCGATCTCGACCGACCGCGTGAGGGATTCCTCAAGGTAAGCCAGCAGCCGCTCATCTACCTTCAGGAGCAGATCGGAGCACTGCCGCCAGCGAATCCACCGGAGTAGCGCGTAAGACGGATATCGGCGCCCATGACGACTTCTTCTGAGAAAGAGCAAAGAATTCTCAAACGGTCGATAGCGATCACGGTGATCTTCGCCAGCTCCGGAATTCTGCTCGGCCTGTTGTCGGGGTCGCAGTCCATCGTGTTCGATGGACTGTTCTCGGTCATCGATACCCTGGTGCTGATGCTGGCGCTGACGGCGGCGCGGCTGGTGCAGCGCGAAGGCGACCGCCGCTTTCAGTACGGCTACTGGCATATCGAACCGATAGTGCTAGCGTTCAACGGCAGCGTGCTGATGTTCCTGTGCCTGTATGCGTTCATCAACGCGGTCGGCAGTTTTCTGGCGGGTGGACGCGAACTGGAGCTGGATTGGGCCCTCGGCTACGCCGCCGCCGCATGCATCGTCACCTTCGGCATGTATTTCTACGAACGCCGGGCGAATCGGCAGGTCCGGTCCAATCTTCTGCGCCTCGACGCCCAGAGTTGGTTGATGTCCGCCCTGATCGCATCGGCCTTGCTGGTGGCCTTTGCGCTGGCCAAGGCGATCAAGGGAACACGCTTCGCCCCTCTCGCGCCCTATGTCGACCCGGCCGTGCTGGCGCTGTTGACCTCGTATCTGATCACGGTTCCGATCAAGACGGTTCGCCAGGCGCTGAATGAGATTTTGCTGATTACGCCGCCCAAGCTGGACCAGGTGGTGCGCACGGTGATGGACGCGGTGGTCGAACGCCACGGTTTCCGCAAGTACACGAGCTATGTCGCCAAGGTCGGACGCGCCTACTTCATCGAGATCTATATCGTCACGCCAGCCGACTTTCAAGTAGGCAGCATTGCCACGCTGGACGCCATCCGCCGGGAAATCAGTACCGCCATCAGCGACCAGCGATCCTATCAATGGCTAATCGTCGAATTCACGTCCGACGAACGATGGATTTGAAGACGACGCGCGGCGTCCGATAGAATCGCTCCGCTTTACCGGAGTTCAAACTGTTTGAAAATGCAATTTTTTTATGGAGAACGTGATGACAACAAAACGGCAATTACGCACGGCGATGTTCTTGGCGTGCCTGACGTTGGCAGTGACGTGGAGCAACGCCGGCGCGGCCGATATCCCCGTGATCACCGGCGAACAATGGACCTCTTCTTCGCCGGAAGTGCAGAAGGCCTATCTGATCGGCATCGCTAACTTGATGCAGGTCGAAACCGCCTACTACGCGAAGAATCCGCCGACCCATGCTCAGAACTTCGTCCCGCGTCTCGTCAAGGGGTTGCGGGGCCAGACCCTCGATAGCGTGCGGGACGGCCTCAACCGCTGGTACGCCGCAAATCCCGACCGGTTACAGCGCCCGGTCATCGAGACGATCTGGTTCGAAATAGCCGTGCCCGGACTGCAAAAGAACAAGTAGAGCGGAGAAAAATCATGAAACTGAAACGGCTTGGATCGATGATGGTCATCGTGGCGGTGGCCGGCATGGTGGGATGCACGGACATGACGCCGCAACAGCAGGGAACCCTGAGCGGCGCGGCGATCGGCGCGGCGGGCGGGGCGGGCATTGCGGCCATTTCCGGGGGCAACGCCTGGACCGGCGCGGCCATCGGCGGCGTCGCTGGCGGGGTGGCCGGCAACATCCGGGGTGGCCGGCGATGAAGAGCGGAACCATCGGCCCATGAAGGCAACGGTTGCATGCCTGGCGGTCGCGCTCGCAACGCCGGCCCTGGCGCAGGATTCGGGTTGGAGCTTCGCGCTCTCGCCCTACGCCTGGACGCCGGGCTTCACCAGTTCGGTCGAAGTGGCGTCGGGAACGGTTGAAGTCGACAAAAGCATCGGAGACGTACTTTCCGATCTCGATCTTGCCTTCATGGGTGCGTTCGAAGCACGCAACGGTCGCTGGAGCCTGATCGCCGACCTGTTCTACGCCAACCTCTCGCAAAGCCGCTCTACCCCGCTCGGCGTACTCTTTTCGCGAGCGGAGATCGAAATCGAGGCGAAGCTTCTGAGCGGTTATGCCGGCTATCGGGTCCTTGAGGGCGGCCAGGTCGCCGTCGACCTGATGGCCGGCTTCCGGGTCAACTCCATAAACCTCGACCTATCCCTCGCACCCGGCCTGCTCGCGGGCCAGCGCTTTGGGATGAGCGAGACCTGGGTCGATCCGCTGATCGGCGGGCGCGTGCGCTTCGACATCACCGACCGGTGGTTCGCGACGGTCTTCGCCGACGTCGGCGGCTTCCGGGTCGGCTCCGACTTGACCTGGCAGATCTTCGGAAGCCTCGGCTACCAGTTCAACGAGCACTGGTCGGTCCAGGGCGGTTGGCGCTATGTCGCTATCGAGAAGACGATCAACGGGCGCGACGTCGAGATCGACTTGAACGGCCCGCTGCTCGGCTTCACGGTGCGGTTCTGATGGGTGCGCCGCTGTGACAGCCACGCCAGCGTGATGAAACCGCACGCTCCGACCCTAACCACCAAACCTAGTGAGGAAATCCGATGACGACCCGCTTCCCGATCATCATCACCTTTCTTGCCGCCATGTCGGTAGCGAGTCTGGCGGTGGGGACCGAAACGCCCGCCAAAGTCGCTCAAGCGAACACCTTTACCCTGAACCGGGGTGAGAACCTTTCGACCCTGTGCGCATCCATCCGCCAGTCCGGCGTCAACGTCTCGATGGCCGACTGTGTGACCCAGATCCTGTTCGCCAACCGGCAGTGGTTCGATGATCGCTTCGGCTACGTCTGGAACGATCCGGCGGCGGTGAAGCTGGACTCCGCCGTCCGGCTGTGGGCCGGCGTCCCCTACGTACTGCCGGCCGAACTGGTCGCGGCGAAGTCGGCGCAGGCCGAGCCGGTGCCGCTGGTCTCGAAGGCACCGGTCGAGACCCAGCCGATCCATCCAGGGCACTTCGATTCCCTGGGCAAGGCGCCTTCCCAGTTCACGATTGAGTTGCGCGAGCGCCTGAAGGTCACGCTGCCGTTCGCGGATCGAAGCGACTTTGAGGAAGCCAAGAAAGGCTTCATCGCCGAGCCGGCTTATAAGCAGATCATGGCGGACGCCGGACACGTCGCCTGGGACATGGGCAGTTACCAGTGGCTACTGAGCGGCAAGGACTTTGAGAGCATCAATCCATCGCTGCTGCGGCAGGCCGTGCTCAACATGGCCTACGGTCTTTACGAGGTGGTCCCGGGGCGCGTCTACCAGGTTCGGGGCTACGACCTCGCCAACATCAGCTTCATCAAGGGCGACACCGGCTGGATCGTCTTCGATCCGCTGACCGCTAAGGAAACGGCGCGGGCCGCGCTCGATTTCATCAACGAGAAGCTCGGCAAGCGGCCGGTGGTCGGCGTCGTGTATTCGCACTCGCACGCCGACCACTTCGGCGGCGTGCGCGGCGTGGTCGATGAGGCCGATGTCGCCAGCGGCAAGGTGATGTTGATCGCGCCGGCGGGTTTCCTCGAAGCGGCGATCGCCGAGAACGTGTTCGCCGGCAACGCCATGACGCGGCGCTCGCAATGGCAGTACTCCGTACTGCTGAAGCGCGATCCCTTCGGCCACGTCGACCAGGCGATCGGCAAGAACATCGCTAGCGGCAACATCGGCCTGATCCCGCCGAACCGGCTGGTGAACAAGGACTTCGAGGAAATCACGCTCGACGGCGTGAAGATGGTGTTCCAGAACGCGCCGGACACCGAGGCGCCAGTCGAGATGAACACCTACTTCCCGCAGTTCAAGGCCCTCTGGGCGGCGGAGATCATCACCGGCACGATCCACAACATCTACACGATCCGCGGCGCCGCGGTGCGCAACGCGCTCAACTGGTCGAAGGAGATCAACGAAGCGCTCTACAAGTTCGGCCAGGAAGCCGAGGTGATGTTCGCCTCGCATAGCTGGCCGCGCTGGGGCAACGCCCGCATCCAGGAGGTGCTGCGCGCCCAGCGCGACACTTACGCCAACCTCAACAACCAGGCGCTGCATTACGCCAACCGGGGCGTCACGATCAACGAGATCCACAACGTCTACGAAGTGCCGAAGAGCCTGCGCGAGCAGTGGGCCGCCCGCAGCTACCACGGCGACGTGCAGAACAATACGCGCGGCGTGATCAACCGCTTCCTCGGCCACTACGACGGCAACCCGACCAACCTGATCCCGCTGTCGCCCGCCGACTCGGCCCCGCTCTATGTGGAGATGATGGGCGGCGCCGAGAAGATCCTCGCGCGCGCCCAGCAGCTCTATGACGAGGGGGCCTATCTCTACGCCACCGAAATCCTCAACAAGCTGGTGTTCGCCGAGCCGCGCAACCAGGCCGCGCGACGCCTGCTGGCCGACGCCTTCGAGCAGCTCGGCTACCAGGCCGAGAGCACCAGCACGCGCAACAGCTTCCTGCAGGGTGCATTTGAGCTGCGCAACGGACTGCCCGGCGGCGTGCCGGCGCGGTCGACGGGGCCGGATGTCGTGCGCGCGATGTCGACCGAGCAGTGGCTCGACTTCATCGGCATCAGCATGGATCCGAAGAGAGCCGACGGCATCCGGTTCGTCATCAACCTCGTCACGCCCGACAACGGCGAGCGCTTCGTGGTCGAGATGAGCAACGCGACCCTGACCACGATCAAGGGCGAGCAGGCCAAGAGCCCGGACCTCACGGTCACGGTGAACCGCGCCGACCTCAACCAGGTGATGATGGGCGTGGCGTCGTTCGACGACATGATCAAAGCGGGCAAGGCGAAGTTCGACGGCGACCGGACGGGCTTCGACCAGTTGCGCTCGATCCTCGTCCCGTTCACGCCGGACTTCGAGATTCTGCCGGGCACTGCCCCCAGGCAACAGACCGATGCGCCCAAGCCGTTCGAGGTGCGCGACCTCGTGAACCCGCTGGTCGGCGATTGATGCTGGAGGGCAACCGGCTACCGCCCGTCGCGGAACAGCGGGCCTGGCGTGGGTGCGATCGGATGTCGGGTCGCATCCACGCCATCAGCGTTGGGCGGCGGCGGTGCTTCACCTGAGCCCGCAGTGGCACCTCGGCGCGGGCGTGATGTACTCGCGCCTGGTCGGCGACGCTGCCGACAGCCCGATCATTGCGGAGCGCGGCTCCAAAAATCAATCGATTTACGGTGTAGGCGCCTTGTACGCCTGGTAGATGGGGCCTGAATGCGAGTTCGCTCCCCGCCTCGAAATTTGGAGAACGTATGAAACCCAAACTCCGCGGCTTCGCCGCCAACAACCGCCGGACTGGCGCGGCGACCATCGGCGCGATGCTGCTGATGCTGGCTCCGGGAACCGGCGGAGCCGCCGAAGCGTGGCAGTCGTTCTTTTCCGTCACCCCGATCTGGCAGGGCAACGCCAATATCGATAACGGCGGCGACTTCGATGCCACCGGCGTCGGGATTCGCGCTGGTACGAGCAGCGGATTCGGGGCCGGCCATCGCGCCAGCGTCACGCTCCATTACGATTACCTCGACTACGACTTTTCGAGTCGGACGGCTTTCGGTGATGCGCCTTGGAGCCAGGTGCAGCGGTTCGGATTCAGCGTACCGCTCGTGTTCGGTGGGGCCGACGGATGGTTTTACGGCGTCGCGCCCTCGGTGGAATGGTCCCGCGAGAACGGCGCCGACTTGGGCGAATCCGTGGTCTACGGCGGCATCCTGAGTGCGACCAAAGCATTTGCCCCCGACCAGCGTCTCGGCTTCGGCTTGGGAGTGTTCAGCGACATTGAAGAGACCAAGGTGATCCCGATTTTGGTCGTTAACTGGCGTTTGAACGACCGTTGGAGCCTGGTCAATCCGCTGCCCGCCGGTCCGGCCGGTCCGGCGGGACTCGAACTCAACTATCGCTTCGACAACGGCTGGGATCTCGGTTTGGGCGCCGCCTACCGCAGCCTGCGGTTCCGTCTGCGCGAAACCGGCCCAACACCGGACGGCGTGGGCGAGGAACGGGGTGTGCCGATCTTCCTCCGCTTGTCCGCTGACTTCTCGGACCAGGCGTCGCTCTTCCTGTACGCGGGGGCGATTGTCGGGGGTGAATTGCGCGTCGAAGATTCCGGCGGCAACACACTGCGTGAGGAGTCCTTCGATCCCGCGCCCCTGCTCGGTGCGACGTTCAGGATGCAGTTCTAACGGTTCCGCCAGCATGACGCATCCCGAACGCCTTACCGGCAATAACATCATCCTGCTCGTCTGCCTGCTGGCCCTGATCCTGTTTTACCCGCTGTTCCAAAAGGACAATTCGCTGGTCCGCGACCTGCTGCTCACCGGGATCTTTTTTTCGGGCATCTACTCGCTCAAGTTTTCCGCACGCTCCAGGATGGTCCTGCTGCCGCTGGCGAGCCTGACGGCCGCAACCACGTGGATCCATCATTACATCGAGACCGACTGGATGTCCCTGATCGATTTCGGCACGTCCTCGGTCACGCTGGCGGTCATCGTGGTGCTGATGATCCGCCACATCGCGCGCAGCCGGGTCGTGACGCCAACCATCATCCTCAGCTCGGTCAACGGGTACGTGCTTCTGGGCGTGCTCGGCGCGACCTTGTTCAGCATCGCGAACGGCGCCCACAGGTTCTTCCATGGCGCGGAAAGCGCGGGCATCCTGCTTCCCGACAAAAGCACGCCGGAATACAGCGACTACCTGTATCTGTCGTTCATTACCCTGACGACCGTCGGCTACGGCGACGTGATGACCGTTTCCCACCTGACCCGGTCCGTGGCGATCCTCATCGGTCTTTCCGGCCAGTTGTACATGACGATACTCATCGCCATGCTGGTCGGCAAGTTCCTCGCCACCGATGAACGGCACTAGGCGTGCGTTCTGCTGCCGGCCTGAGTGGTCCCATCGGCTATACTTGACGCCATGCTAACTCCGTCCTTCAAACCGAAACTGCCAGAGAATCATGGCATCCAGGATAGCGCGGGTACGCTCTCTCGATGTCAACACTCACCCCTCCCGGAAACTCCGGATGAAAATGAAAATCAACTGGACTGTTTGTTGTGCCGCCCTCCTGGTCTTGGCATTCGCGGTCTTGCCGCGGGTTGAGGCTGCCGAGGTATTGAATGGGGTCAAGGCCCGCGGGCAACTGCGCTGCGGGGTCAGCGAGGATATCCCAGGCTTCTCCGAGCAGGACGCCGACGGACGCTGGCGCGGGTTCGACGTGGACTTCTGCCGCGCGGTGGCGGCGGCGGTCCTGGGGGATCCGGACAAGGTCGAACTCGTGCCGCTGCTCGCCTCGACCCGTTTCCCCGCACTGCAAACGCGCCGGATCGACCTGTTGCTGAACAACACCACCTGGACCCTCACCCGCGAGGCGGTGTTGAAGGTGCAGTTTCCCGGCATCCTCTTCTACGACGGTCAGGGTTTTCTGGTCCCGGCCAAGATTGCGAACCTCGCCGAGCTCGATGGCGCGACCATCTGCGTGGAACGGGGAACGACGCACCAGCGCAACCTGGAGACCTATTTCGAGGTGAAAGGCTGGTCCATGAAGCCGCTGGTGATGGACTCGGCTCCCGAAGCCGCAAAAGCCTTGTTCGCCGGTCGCTGTCGCGCCTACACCTCGGACGCGAGCCTGCTGGCCGCCATGCGCCTGCGGGCGAATGATCCGCGGGACTTTGTGATCCTGCCCGAACGCATCTCCAGGGAACCGTTCAGCCCCGCCGTCTGGGGCGGCGATCCGGAGTGGGCCACGGTGATCCGGTGGGTCCTGAACGTCCTGGTCCTCGCGGAGGAAAACGACGTCACGCGCGACAACCTCGATGCGGTCATTGCGAAGAACAGGAATCTCCTGGTGCGACGGACCGCCGAGGAGGCGAACATCATCGCCCGCTCGATGGGGATCGAGTCCGGCTGGGCGATCCGGGCCCTGCGGGCCGTCGGCAACTACGGCGAGATGTACGAGCGCAACGTCGGGCGCGACAGTCCGCTCAAGATCGAGCGCGGCCTCAACCGGCTCTGGAACCAGGGCGGACTCCACTACGCTCCACCGATCGACTGAGTGACGCCCGGATGACCGACTTTCAGATTTACCTCACCATCGGCGTCTTCGCCGCCGTGATCATCCTGATCGCGTTCGACCTGATCGATATGATGGTGACCGCCCTGCTCGGGGTCAGCGTTCTGATCGTGTTCGGTATCCTCGACGGCAGCGATCTGATGCCGATCGTGCACACCGCCGGCGGTCCGCTTTCCCTGCTCTTCGGCGGCATGGTGGTGGCGCGGGTGATCGGCAAGACCGGCATTTTCGACTGGATCGGAGATGCGTTCCTCCGCGCCACCGGCGGCAGCGGCAGGCGCTTTCTGCTGCTGATCGTCGCGCTGGTCGCGCCCGTGTGCGCCGTGCTGCCGAACGCGACCGCCGTCATCCTGGTAGCCCCGGTCATCGTCGGCGTCTGTCAGGCGATCAAGGTGGATTTCGTCGGACCGCTGATCATCACCGCCATCGTCAGCAACGCAGCCGGCATGTTGACCCTGGTGGGCGATCCCGCGACCTTTCTGGTCGGCAGCGCGATCGGGCTGTCGTTCGCCGATTATCTGCGGATGGTGAGCCTGGGCGGTCTGTTGGCCGTGCTGGCGGTCGTGCCGCTGCTGCCGCTCATTCTGCCGAAGATCTGGGCGGCGCGGGTGACCCTGCCGGCCGAGCGTCCGCGGATCGCCATCGAGCGACCCGCCTTCCTGGTGCTGGCGCTGCTGGTGCTCCTGATCATGGTGGTCCTGTTCCTGGTCGGGGAGTCCCTGCCGACCCGCATCGTCCCGCCTCAGGTCGCGATCATCGTCGCGGCGCTGGCGCTGCTCGTGGTCTACGGCGCGCGCATCGAGCCGGTGGGCGCGGTGATCCGCGACGTGGATTGGAAGACGCTCGTGTTTCTCGGCGCCATCTTCACCCTGGTCCGGGCCTTCATCAAGACCGAACTGCTGCAAGGCCTGTCGATTCAGATCTACCAGTGGTTCGGCGCCGATTTGCTGGCGGTGGCTTTTCTGTCGCTGGCCGGCATCGGTATCCTGTCGAGCCTGCTCGCCAACATCCCGGTGGTCGCCGCCGCGCTGGTGATGATCACCGGCTACCTGGTGGCGGCCCAGGCGGTTCCGGAGATCGCGCTCGCCCCCGGTTTCGTCAATTGGCCCAATGTCACCCTGCCGGTGTTCGTGGCGATGATGTTCGGTGGCACCCTCGGCGGCAACGCTACCTTGATCGGCGCCTCGGCCAATGTCGTCGCCGCCGGCATCTGCGCGTCGCGGGGCCGGCACGTGAGCTTCATGCAATTCCTGCGCATCGGACTGCCAATCGCAGTGGTACAGTTGTCGGTCGGGGCGCTCTATGTCTGGGTCCTGGCATCGATGCTGGGGAAGTAACACCACGGATGACCCGCTTACCACCGGTCGTAGCTTGCGGCCGCCCTCCATTGAACAACTCACAAGAGGTAAACAATGAATAGACGACACTTCGTTACCGCAGGTCTCTCGCTGGCGGCTCTTGCGCTCTTCATGACGGGCTGCACCACCACCAGCGGAAATCCCGGCGATCCGGCGCTACAGCGCGCGGCTATCGATTCCGCGGTCGACAGCGCCCTGTCGCGTCTGTACCGGGAAGCGCCCGGATCGGAGGAAATCGCCGCGTCGGCGCGGGGCGTACTGGTATTTCCGTCGGTGATTTCCGCCGGCTTCATCGTCGGCGGAGCGCAAGGTCAAGGCGCATTAAGGCGGGGTGGCAAGTCCACCGGCTACTTCCGCATGACCGAGGCCTCGGTCGGACTTCAGGCGGGTACGCAGTCGCAGGCACTGTTCATCCTGTTCATGACCCAGGACGCGCTCGACCGCTTCGAGGCGAGCCGGGGCTGGACCGCCGGCGTCGATGGCTCCATGTCGTTGCTGACGGTGGGCGCCAACGCCCGGGTCACGACCCAGACCGCGCAGCAGCCGATCGTGGGTTTCGTGTTGACGAACTCGGGTCTCAGGGCGAACGTGAGCCTGAATGGCACCCGGATAACGCCGCTTGACCTGTGAGCGCATCGTCGATCCAGTTTAGCGCCCGACAGGCTGTTACCAGCCGGGTGCGCTTTCGACCGCGCCAGCGGCGATAGCGCGCTTGAGCTGCGCGTGGTCGCGCTCGTTCTGGTCGGCGTACCGGCGGGCGAAGTCGCGGAGGGCGGTGGCGAACCGCGAACTCTTGCCGAGGTACGCGCTGATCGCCACGGCGTCCCCCGTGCGGGCGTGGGCCCGGGCCAGCGTCTCGCCGCAAGCGGCGGCGAACTCAACCAGGATGGGGGCGAGCAACTCGATGTCGAGGATGATCTTCATGTCGCGGAACTGCCGCACGTAGTAGTCCCTGCCCTGAAACGAACCCCAGCCGACGAAGATGTCGGTTGCGCTCTGCAGCGCCCGCTTTCCGGCGATCACCCGGGCACCGTGGTTATCGTGTTGGCTGGGGCCGAGGTGGGACTCGTACACCGACGGACCGGCCTGCTTGATCTGCAGGAACAGGGGGTCGTTGCCGCTGCGGCCCTCAAGCAGAGCCAGGTAGACCCGCATGCCCACGCTGCCCACCCCCACGACCTGGCGGACCAGGTCGACGGGCGTGAAGCGATCGAACAGGTGGCGCCGATCCTCCTGCAGGGTCATCCGGTAGTCGGCCAGGAACTGGTCGGTCAGCGCGTCCTGCTCGCCGTCGTCGATGGTGACGCGGATGGGTGGGGCCTCGTCGATCCGGGGCCGGCCGTCGACCATCGTGGCGAGCTTGGCGAACGCGCCGTGGTGGGTGCGGCGCTTGGACCCCTTCTCGATGTGGACCAACAACTGCCCACGGTCGGCCGGCGCGAAGTACTTGATCAGACTGTCGACGTAAGTCCCGTCGTACCAGAGGTCGAGTTCCGTCATCGTCGCGTAGCGGGCCATCTGGTTCCGGTAGGCCTCCACCGCCGTGACCACCGCCTCATCGGCCGTGGCCGCCTTGAGGCCATCCTCCCGCGCCGCCACCACCAGGCTGGCGGCGAGTCGCTGCACGTCCCACTCAAAGGGCCCGGGCAGCGTCTCGTCGAAGTCGCGCAGGTCGAACAGAAGATTCCGCTCTGGCGTGGCCCACAGGCCAAAGTTGAGGACGTGGGCGTCGCCGCAGAGCTGAACCCGCAGCCCGCTGTGGGGTCGGGACGCGAGATCGGCGGCCATCACCGCGGCCGCTCCACGGTAGTAGGTCCACGGCGAGGCCGCCATGCGTCCATGCCGGATGGGGAGCAACTCGGGGACCCGGATGGCGTTCTGCGCCAGGATCGTGTCGAGGGCGTCGTGCCCGCGCGCGGCCTCGTCCCAATGCGCCCGCGCGCTTCGAGGAGCCTGCTTTCGGGCGGCCTGGCCGGTCGCGCGGCGCTCCTCGATGGTCTCCCGAAGGTCGTGCGGCGGGGCCGCTGCGGGCGAGGTCGTGGTCGGGTCGGTATCCGTCATGAGGGTCGGTCCTCGAGTAGCATGGATGGAAGGTCGGCGGAATCTACGAAATTTCCCACCCTGGGTAGTGGAAGCTAAACCTGGGTTGGATCGGGCACCTTGAGGGTCCGATGCATCAACATGTAGCAAACGGTCCAGCCGGCGAGAGCCGCCGCAACATGCTTCAGCGTGTGGCCGCTGACGACACTGCCCAGGTGGAGAACCTCGGCATCGAATGTTTCCAAAAACTTGCTCAGCACATACCACCCGAATACCCAATAGAGATCGTTGCTCCGGGTATAGCGCGACGGACTCAGCATCGCCAGTAACAGTACGATGATCACCGAATAGCCTTGCAGGATCCCGTAAGGCAGCACGTTGCCAACCCCGGCCCGCTCCGTGGCCCGCCAATAAATGACCGACGCGGCCCCGAGCAGCAGCATCGGAACCAGCAACGCCAGCCCCGCCCGGATGTTGATTCGATCGACGATCTGACTCGAAACCAGCCCCATGAACGCGATGGTCATCGGCAACCGGTCCCAGAACAGACTTTCGTTGTCCGGCGCCAGGTGGTAATAGCCCGATCCCAGGGCGGTCAGCAGCGCGCCGAGGAAAAAGACGGCGTAGGGCCACCGCTCGCTCCCAAACTCGAATCGCGCGCGCCCCCCAAAGACGATGACCAGCCCCGCGATGCCGACGACCAGGAACCCCAGATTGGATACCACATCGAGAAAGTTGGCGATTCCCAAGAGATGGCGCCGATCGGCGAAATGATGGTATTCGAGGGATTGCGGCACGGCGGGCAGCAGCAACGCCGCCGCGATGCACAACAGCGTGAACACAACGATCAACCGGGTACGCATCGTCATCAATTTTCTCCCTTATCCCATTGCCCGCCCGCAGTCCCACCTTCCCAGTCCGCTGATAAGGCGCGAACGCCTCGAAACTGCTTGCCCTCACCCCCAACCCCTCTCCCGCAAGCGGGCGAGGGGAGCGAACGGCTACATTGCTTAAAAGGATCAGGCGGCCTGCGAAAGAGCCGCCTTCAATCTCCCTTCCTGTTCGTCGGACAGGGAGGTCTTGAGGACCGTCGCCTGGTATTGGGACAACCGTGGCATCACCTTGTCCTCGACGGCTTTGCGGACGAGAACAAAGATCGCCGAACTATTCGGCTCGATCGTGCCGCCGAGCGATTTGATGAAGTCGTCGTTGATCCCGTAATCGGCCAGCTTCCCCTGCAGGGCGCCGGAGCCGGCGCCGACCAGCCCGCCCGCCAGCATGCCGGCCAGCGGATTCATGAACAACAGGCCGACGAGCGTTCCCATCAACATACCGAGCGAGGCACCTTGACTGGCTCCGATCGCCACCAGATTGACGCTCTGTTTGAGATGAATTTTACCGTCGCCGTCGCGGACCACCACACAGGCGTCCTCGAGTTCGAGAACGTACTCCTTCTGCAATGCCCGAAGTTCGTTCAGAAAATGATCGGCGGTGTCCAATTCCTTGAACGCCAAGCAAATAAGGTCACTCATTTCATATCCTCCTCGTTAAATCCCGTTCTGAAAAAGGCATCCCTCTTCCGCTGTGGTGTCTTGGTCACGGTCGAAGGATGCCGCCGGCCTGTTGATCTGGGCCCCTACTGATAGGGCGCGAACGCCTCGGCGACATTGCCACCCTGACCGCCGCGCATGACGAGTCCGAGCAGCAACCGCGCCTTCAGGCCGGAGAGGTAACCCGCAGGCAAAACACCGCGCTGGATCAGATCGATCTCGGCGCCGGGATACCCGTAGGTATGGGTGAACACCGGACCCGTCATCGCGCGGCTGGCGAGCACCACCGGGATTTTCGCGGCAAGGTCGCCGACGATCGGAGCGACATCCGCGAGTACATGGCCAGCGCCCATCCCCTCGATCACCACGCCCGCGTAGCCCAAGCCGGGCAGCGAACCGAGCAGACGCCCGTCGTCGCCCATCGCGACCTTCACCAGCGCCACCGGCGCGGGCGGACCCTCCGCCACCGACAGGTTGGGGTTTCGCTGCACGCGCACATAGAAGCGCGGCTGCCGTTCGATGAGGGTGCCGATCGACCCCACCAGTGGCGAGAGAAACGCCGAGGGCAGCGCGGTGTGCGACTTCTGGACGAACCGCGCCGCATGAATGTCGTAGTTGAGGACCGCGAGCGTCCCCAGACCGCGCGACTCCGGAGAGGCGGCGACGATGGCCGCCGACAGGAGATTGGCGGGTCCATCCGCCCCCGGCGCGTCGGCGCCGCGCATCGCGCCCGTCACCACCACCGGCTTGTCGGAATCGACCAGGAGGTCGAGGAGAAAAGCCGATTCCTCGATGGTGTCGGTACCCTGGATCACCACCGCGCCGTCGAAGCCGGCTGCGAAGCCTTCCTCGATCACGCGCGCGACTTCGACCAGGTTGGCCGGAGTGAGCGAGGGGCTGGGCAGGCGAAACAGCGACCGCGCGTCGATGTCGCCGACTTCGGCGAGCGCCGGCACCGACGCCACCAGCTCGGTGGCGCCCAGCTTGGGCGTGATCCCCCCCGAATCGCTCGGCACCATGGTGATGGTCCCGCCGAGCGACAGGATGAGAAGGCGTGGCCTGCTCGTGGATGTCATGTTTCCTCCTCCAGCGTATCGCCCTCACGCTTCGGCGGCGAATTCGCCGGGATCTCGCCCGGTTTGCCGCCAATCTGGAGTTCCAGATGGGTCAGGCGCTCGTCCAGCCCTGCCAGCGAGAGCCTGGGCTTCGGCGGCGGACTCGTCGGGAGTTCACCCGGCTTGTAGGTGGGCAGCCGACTGGCCGGGAAGATCGCCAGCAGCGAGAGCGCCGCCATGATCAGCAGGCCGATCTTGAGCGCCCGCAGCCGCGACTCCTCGTTGATGCGCACCGCTTCCTGGATCTTCTCCGGCGAAATGCTGGTGCGCTCCAGGGCCGTCTTCAGTCGGTCGTTGCTCACGAAGGTAATGTTGTTGTCCAGGTCGATCTGGGACTGGAGTTCCGCTTTCAGTTCCGGGTGCTGGCCCAGCGATCCGATGATGAAGGCGCTTAACAGGCCGACGAGCAGCGCGCCCGAGACGGCGGTGCCGACGGCGGCGGCGAGGTTGTTGGTGGTCCCGCGCAGCGAGCCGACGTCACTCGCCAACTCCTTGGGCGAGGCGGTGACCAGCACATTGAACAACAATGTCACCAGCGACCCCTGGCCGATACCGAACACGACCAGCCCGATCATGACGACCGGCGCGCTCCAATCGTTGCGCACCACCCAGGCGAGCCACAGGAGCGCGATCGTGCAGAGGGCAAAACCCCAGCGTCCAATCTCCTGCGGCGTCAGCTTGTTATAGAGCTTGATGATCAGCATCGCCGTGAAGAACACGGTGAGGTTAAACGGCATCATGGCAATCGCCGTTTCGATCGGGGTACGGCCCTGGATGATCTGGATGTACAGCGGCACGGAGAAGTTGAGCGCGCCCTCCAGCGCGACCACGGCGAACATCGCGTAGACCGCGGCTCGCTCGGACGCGGATTTGACCACCTCCAGCGCGAGCAGTGGCGTCTTCCCGTCCGCGGTGCGGCGGCGCGTCCAGAACACAAAGCCCTGGAGCAGCACGATGCCGACGACGATCATGAACGGCGCGGGCGACATCCCGAACAGGTCGAACGGCGCGGCGGGCCGCGCAAAACCGAGACCCCACCGGTTCAGATTGTTAAAGCCGAAGCTGATGAGCGTGATCCCCGCCGCGGTTAGCAACACGCCAAACAGGTCGATCTGCACCTCGGGCCGACCCCGCGTCGGTTTAAGCTTGAAACTCAGGAGGAGGACCACCGCGGAAAGCACAATCAGGATCCCGAACGAGGGCCGCCAGCCGATAAAGGTGCCCAGCATGCCGCCGATCAGAAAGGCCAGCACCCCGGCGCCCGCCCGCGCCGAACCGAGGGCGCCGAGCGCGGTGGCCTGCTGCTGGCCGTGGTACTGATTCGCGATCAGCGCGACCAGCGAGGGGACCAGCGCCGCGCCCGCGATACCGGCCAGGAGCTGGGCGACCAGCATGTGGGTCGCGGTCGGGCTGAAGGTCATCAATACCTGCGCCCCGCCGAACAGCGCCACTACGGCGCGAAAGACGTATACCGCGCCAAAACGCTGGGTCAGCTTCGCGCCGAGCATGACGAGACCCGCCACGGCCAGCGAGTACATTACGATCCCGGTGGCGACCGTGGTCGGCGGCACGTTGAAGCTGTTGACCATGCCGCTCAGCGCGACCGGCAGTGAGGCCACGTTGAAAGACATCAGCGCCTGGCCGAGCGCGATCGCGATCATCGGCACCCAGGATTCCCGGATTTCCGTCTCAGCGCTGGTGATTGCGCCGGTTGTTGCAGTCATGTCGTTTTCCTCATGGACTGAATGATGGACTGAATGTCGGTCATTGAATGATTGACCGGCTCAAACCGCCGGCTTCGAGGCAAAGAGATTGAGTCCCAGTCGTTCCGACAGATATTTCGTGACACGCTGGCCCTTGATGCTGTTCCCGGCGCTGTCCAGCAGCGGGGAGAAGGTGCCCAAACCGCCCTTCCCCGGCGACACGGTAACGATCCCGCCACTGACCCCGCTCTTGCCGGGCAGCCCGATTTCGTACAGCCAGTCGCCGGAGCGCTCGTACAACCCGGCGGTGGCCAGCACCGCCAGCACGCGCTTGGCGATGGCGGCGTCAATCACGCGCTCCCTGGTGAGCGGATTCACCCCGCCGTCAGCCAGGGTGGCGCCCATCACCGCCAGGTCCTTGACCGTCACGTTCAGGGAGCACTGCTTGGTATAGACATCCGTCGCTTCAAGGGCATCGAAATACAGGCGGTCATAGCCTTCCAGCAGCTTGGCGATGCCGCGGTTCCGCAGGTTCGTCGCCGCCTCCGACTCGTACACCTCCATGTCGATGGCAAGCTGGCGGCCGGCGAAACGGGACAATCCCTCCTGGATAAACCGCCACTTGGCTTCGGCCGTCTCGCCCGGCGCCAGGCTGGTGGTGGCGATGGCTCCGGCGTTCACCATCGGATTCATGGTCCGGTCCTCGTTCAGCTCGACCGCCATCACCGAATTGAACGGCAGCCCCGTGGCGTTCACCCCGATTTTCCTGCGGGCTTCCTCGCTACCCACGGCCTGACAAACGAGCGCGAACACGAACGGCTTCGATATGCTCTGGATCGAGAACTCATGCGCCGTATCCCCCACCGCAAAGGTGCCACCCTCGATCCCGACCACGCACACGCCGAACAGTTCGCGAGGCGTGCGCGCCAGGGCGGGTATATAGTCCGCGACCTTCCCTTTATCGAGGGACTGGTAGCGTTCGTATGCCGCGGCGACCAGCGTCGCCACCTCCCCGTCCGGCGGCAAATGACCGGTTGAAACAGGGGAAGATCCGGATATCTCGTCGATATCGAGTTGCGTGTACATGATGCCTCCTCGCCGCTATCACTCTGTTGCTTCAACAAAAAAATACGATAATGTGAGCGCTGGCTCGCCGCTGGCGCCTTTAATCACAAGGGTCGGTCGTGAAAATTTCCGATCCAATGACAGCTCCATCGTTCCTCCAGAGGTTATGATTCTTGATTATCATCATAGGACATTATTCATTACAATGATGAGTATGTTGATAACCCACCGCCAAGCCGGCTGCGGTAAAATTTTGACAAGTAGCAGCGCTGCCGCGCCGGGGTGCGCGCGGCGCTTGCAAGTGAGCGGAATCAAATACAAGAGTTCATGGAGTACCGCGGAATGCGAACATGAATTACCAGGCTATCCCGGATTTGTTCAAGGCCGCCGCCGTCAATTGGGTGCGGGATTACGCCCAAAGCATGGGCGCGGCATTGGCCTTTTACACGATGTTCTCGATCGCTCCCCTGTTGCTGATCGTGATTTCGATCGCCGGGTTTGTTTTTGGCGAAGACGCCGCTCGCGGGGAAATCTTCAATCAACTGGACAGCGTGCTCGGCACCCCGGGGGCGCTGGCGGTACAGAGCCTCATCGAGAGCGCGGGCAAACCGGCCACCAGCGTGCCGGCTTCCGTCTTCGGCCTCGTCTTTCTCTTCATTGGCGCGACGTCCGTCTTCGGCGAATTGCAGGACGCTCTCGATCGCATCTGGCGGGCGCCGGCAAGGACTGGACACTCCGGCTTGTGGAGACTGCTGCACGCCCGGTTGCTGTCCTTCGGGATGGTCCTCGGAATCGGCTTCCTGTTCATGGTGCCGCTGGCGTTCAGCGCCGGCCTGGCCGTATTGAACCGGTATTGGAATCCGCTGTTCGGCGAATGGGCAACCCTCGTGAACACGATCGAACTGACTCTCGGCGTCGTGCTGCCGACCGTGGTATTCGCGATGATCTACAAGACGATGCCCCGGGCGCGGATCGATTGGAGCGATGTCTGGGTCGGCGCGGTGGTCACCTCGCTGCTGTTCCTCGCCGGCAAATTTCTGATCAGCGCCTACATCGGAAGGACCGGCATCTCGTCCGCCTTCGGGGCCGCCGCATCCCTCGTCGTGGTGCTGCTGTGGGTTTACTACTCCGCGCAGATTTTCCTGTTCGGCGCGGAATTCACCTGGGTTTACTCCCACCGGTTCGGTTCGCGCAAAGGACAACCGTTGCCTGTCGCCGCCGCCGTATTCCCCGCGCCCCAATGAGTCACTCCTCCCGACCCAAGAACTGTCCAGCGGAGAGCAACCCATGACATCCAACCGCCCATTCAGCGCCCCGGCCCGCGGTCTGCTGGTCGCCGGGGCCTTCGCCCTGGTGGTGACCGTCCTGCAGTCCGCCGCGCCGATCCTGGTACCCATCCTGCTCGCGGTGTTCATCGCCATCGTTGCGACCCCGATGCTGCACTGGATGCGCGGTCGCGGGGTCCCGAAGTGGGGCGCCTTGGCGGCGATCGCCTTCGTCCTGCTCGATGTCGGCAGCCTGCTCGCGCTGGTGACCACCGGGGCCGTGGAAGGATTCAGGGACCGCTTGCCGACCTATCAAGAGCGGTTCATGACGTTCAGCCACCAATTCGGCGGCTGGTTGGAGGGCGTGGGCGCCAGTGGTTCCAGCGAGGCGATACCGGACCTGCTGAATCCGGATCTGCTGGCTCACGGCGCGAGGCTGTTCCTGTCCAACGCCAGCGGCATCCTCGCGATGGGCTTCCTGGTCCTGCTCGCCACCATCTTTATCCTGCTCGAGGCGCCCACGATCCCCGCCAAGCTGCGGGCGGCCTTTCACTTGACCGAAGAGGGCGACGCGCGCCTGCAGCGGCTGCTGGACACCGTTAACCGCTACATGCAAATCAAGACCCTGACCAGCCTCGGCACCGCCGCTTGCGTTTGGCTCTTGCTGCGGCTTTTCGGCGTCGATTTCGCCATTCTGTGGGCGGTGCTGGCGTTCTTCCTGAATTTCGTGCCCGTGGTCGGCAACATCGTGATGATGATCCCCCCGGTCTTGCTCGCGTTGATACAGATCGACCCATGGACGGCGCTGCTGGTGGCCATCGGCTATCTGGTGATCAATACCGTGATCGGAAACGTGCTCGAACCCCGGATCATGGGGAAGGGGCTCGGGGTCTCCACCCTGGCGATCTTTATCTCGCTCTTGTTCTGGGGCTGGCTGTTCGGCACCGTGGGCATGTTCCTCGCGGTACCCCTGACCGCCGCCGTCGTCATCGCCCTGGACGCGAATCCTCATACCCGCCCCCTGGCCATCCTGCTCGGCCCGGAGATCGCCGAGACCCCGGCTCCGGATGCGGACCTGGCGGCTCCACGGTCGGCCACGCCGCGAGACGACATAGCTTAGAGGACATCCGATTCATTATCCTGTCACCTTCCATGTACAACCACCGAATGCATCGTTCTCTATTCTGGTTGCTCTTCGCCTTATTCCTGCTAGCCCTGGCCGGCCCGTTGGCGGCCAGCGTCGCGGACGCCGCGCCGAACCGTCCCCGCGTCGGCCTGGTGCTGGGTGGCGGCGGTGCCCGCGGCATCGCCCATGTCGGCGTACTGAAGATGCTGCGGGAGTTGCACGTTCCGGTCGACTGCATCGCCGGCACCAGCATGGGATCGATCGTCGGCGGGCTATACGCGGCCGGCATGACCCCCGAGCAAATGACCGAGACGGTACAGCGCATCGACTGGCCAGCGGCGTTCACCGACGGGCCACCGCGCGCCGATCTACCCTTCCGCACCAAGCAGCAACAGCGCGTTCTGCTGACCAATAACGGAGTTGGTGTCAAGGACGGCCAGGTGCAGCTTCCCCAAGGGTTGTTGCAAGGGCAGAACCTGCTGCTGCTGTTGCAGGAACTGTCGCTGCCGGCCGCCGAGATCCGCGACTTCGACAAATTGCAGGTTCCCTACCGGGCCGTGGCGACCGATCTGGCCACTGGCGCTCCAGTGGTGCTGAAGTCCGGCGAACTGGCCATGGCGATGCGTGCCAGCATGTCCATCCCCAGCGCCCTGGTGCCGGTCGAACTGGACGGCAAGCTGCTGGTGGACGGGGGCGTGTCGGACAATATCCCCGTGGATGTGGTGCGGAAACTCTGCCGCCCGGATGTCATCATCGTTGTCGACGTAGGCTCGCCGCTGGCCCCCGCCAGCGAACTGAATTCGCTGCTCTCCATCACCGGGCAACTCACCACCATCCTGACCGTGCGCAACGCCCAGCAACAGATCAAGACCTTGGGGCGCCGGGACATCCTGATCACGCCGGACCTGGGGGATCTTTCCAGCCTCGCTTTCGATCGTTCCCGGGAAGCGGTCGCCATCGGCTATGCCGCGGCTCAGGACAAGCGGGGGGAACTGAGCCGGCTGTCGCTATCTCCGGACGCCTATCAAGCGCATCTGGCCGCGCGGCCCGATCTGCCCGAAACCCATCACCCCACCATCGACTTCATCCGGATCAAGAACAATACCCGCTTGTCCGATCAAGTCATCGAAAACCAACTGCACGTCAAGCCGGGCGAACCGCTCGATCCCCAGGAACTCAATCGCAATCTCAACGTTATTTTTGGCATGGGTGATTTCCAGCAGGTTACCTACTCGCTGGTCGAGGAAGAGGGCAAAACCGGGCTGGTCGTTGAGGCCACACAGCGGCATATTGGCGCCAACACCCTCAATTTCGGGCTCTTTCTCGGCGCCAACATGAAGGGGGATTCCCTGTTCGACCTCAGCGTCGCCTACACCATGTCCCAACTCAATTCTCTCGGTGGACAATGGCGCACCTTCGTCCAGATCGGCGGCAATATCAAATTGGAAACCGATTTCTACCAACCGCTCGACGCGGTCCAGGAATACTTCATCAACCCCTACTTCAGCTACCAACAATACAACCTGGATTTGTTCGACGATTCCAATGAAGACAACGCCAGCTTCCGAATCTATCGGGCCAACATCGGCTTGGAAGTGGGGCGCAATCTGGAGCACTGGGGCCGGCTGTCGTTGGGTTTGCGGTATGGTCCTGGCAAGAACGATCTCCGCTTTGGCCAAATCTCCACGAACGCGAACACAATCAGCGAAGGCAGCTTCGACGATGGCGGTTATTCGATCCGCTGGGCGGCGGACACGCTGGACAACCTCAATTTCCCAACCTCGGGGTACTATGGCAGCCTGGTTTTCTACGACTCCCTGACCGCGCTGGGCGCCAGCAATAATTTCAGCACCCTCAGCCTGAACGCCGCCAAACCTTACACCTGGGGCAAACAGACGCTCATCCCGCGCGTGATTCTGGCTGGCAGGCTGTCGGGGGATCTGGACGCTCAGGATCTGTTTCTACTGGGGGGATTCCTGAAACTGTCGGGTTACCAGGTGGGCCAGATCTCGGGGCAGTACGCCGCCCTTGGCGAACTGATCTATATGTATCGACTTGATAACGCCTCGGCGGCATTTACCATCCCCCTTTACGCAGGCGGCTCGCTGGAAGTCGGCGGGGCCTGGAACGAACTTGACGACATTACTCTCGATTCTCTGATTCCGGCAGGCAGTCTGTTCCTGGGCGCGGATACGCCACTGGGACCGCTTTATCTGGCCGGCGGCGTGGCCAAGGGTGATGCCTCGCTGTATCTGATGCTGGGCAGGCTGTTCTAAAATTGCAATGACGGCAATCCATGACCTGGACCAGACGGTCAATCAGCCCGGTCCGCCGGTCGGCACCGCGCAACATCAGCGTGCCAAAATCCGACGACATCGTCACACCGTCGAACGCGGCACGCGCGGTCAGGCCGGCGACGGGAGCAAATCGCAACGGCTTTGGGGTAGAATCGAACATGGGCGAGCTTATTGAGCTTGTCCAAGGCATTCTTGGCGGAACGCCGGCCATATCAATGAGTTGAGCGATGTTTGCTTTTTTATGAATAATCCGGGCTAGCGATTAATAAGAAAATGAAAATGCCGCCATCGCTGGAGAGAACCCGATGAAGAACGTTTCCGTGCGCGCCGCAATGGCCCGAGGGGCGGGTTTTTTCGGCTTCTGGCTGGTGCTGATCGGTACGGATCCGGTGGATGGCGTAGCTGGCCTGTTCGCCGCCGCCGCCGCGACCGGGGCCAGCCTGCGCCTGTTGCCGCCCGGCGGTGGCCGACTGCGGTACGCTGTCCTGGCCAGGCTCGCGCTGCGCTTTGGGCAGGAGTCCATCATGGGGGGAGTGGACGTCGCCCGGCGGGTGTTATCCGTGCGGCTGCCGTTGCGACCGGGGTTCCTCGTCTATCCGGTACGCCTCCCCCCAGGCCCGGCCTGCAATACGTTCGGCGCGCTGACCAGCGTGCTGCCGGGCACGCTGCCGGCCGGCGTCGACGACCACGGCGCGCTCCTCTATCATTGCCTCGATGTCGAACAGCCGGTGGCGGCGCAACTCGCCATCGACGAGGGTCTGTTGATCCGGGCGCTGGGTGGAACGCATGACGATACCTGACTTTCTGCTCGCCGCCGCCGTCTTCGTGCTGGCGACGGTGGCCTTGGGCCTGGTCCGCATCCTGCGGGGACCGGAGGACGCCGATCGGATGATGGCGACGCAATTGTTCGGCACCGGCGGCATCGCGGCGCTGCTGCTGCTGGGCGTGGCCACCGAAGCCCGGGCAGTGCTCGATGTGGCGCTGACCCTGGCGTTGCTGGCCGCCTTCGCCTCGGTGGCCTTCGTGCGGAGCGCCTCCTCTTCGGAGGGCGACGACCCCAAGGAGACGAACAGTCCATGAGCCTCGTCCTGGACATTTTCACGATCGTTGCGGTCTCGGCCGGCGCCTTCTTTTTCCTCGCCGGCACGGTCGGGCTGCTGCGCTTTCCCGACACGCTCACCCGCCTCCACGCCCTGACCAAGGCGGATAACCTGGGCCTCGGCCTGGTGGTGATGGGCCTGTTGCCGCAAGCCGAGTGGCCATTCGACAGTATCAAGCTGATCGCGATCTGGCTGTTTGCCCTGCTGGCCGGGGCGACGGTTGGCCAGCTCATGGCGCGCGCGGCGCGACGCGAACAGACGACCCCATGACCCTGGCCCTGGCGGTCGACATCAGTCTGACCCTGCTTGTCCTGGCGGTGGCTGGGTGGATCATCGCCGTGCGCGACACCTTTGCGGCGATGATTGGCTTCGTAGCCTACGGGCTGTTGCTGGCGTTGGTCTGGGTGCGCCTCGCCGCGCCGGATGTGGCGCTGACGGAGGCGGCAATCGGCGGCGGTCTGACCGGCGCCCTGCTGATCGGCGCCGCAGCCCGGCTGCGCGGGACGGAGGCCGCAGCGCGCGCCGAATACCCCGGCGCCCTCACCCGGACCCTCGCCGCGGTCCTGGCCGTCACCGTCGCGGCGGCGCTGGCCATCGGCGTCCTGGCGCTGCCTGATCCCACGCCCACGCTCGCCCCCGCCGCCGCCGCCAATCTGGCCACGACCGGGGTCGGCAATCCAGTCACCGCGGTATTGCTCGCGTTTCGCGCCATGGACACGCTGCTCGAAGCCATCGTGGTGCTGCTGGCGCTGCTCGGCGTGTGGTCGCTGGCGCCCGACCGAGCCTGGGGCGGCTGTCCGGGACCACGGCGCCTTGTCGATCCCGACGGCGTCCTGGCCTGGCTCGCCCGGCTCCTGCCGCCGATCGGGATCGTCGTGGGCCTCTACATCTTCTGGATCGGGGCAGATCTTCCCGGCGGCAAGTTCCAGGGCGCCACGATCCTGGCGGCCATGTGGCTGCTGGTCATCTGGGCCGGCCTCGCCGACACGCCGCCGATCAGCCGGACTTGGCTGCGGGTCCTGCTGGTGGCCGGACCGCTGGTGTTCATCGTCATTGGCTTCGCGGGGTCCATCACTGCGGGAGCGGTTCTCGCCTATCCGGAGGGTCATGCGAAACCGCTGATCGTCGCCATCGAAATCGCGCTGATGCCCACGCTCGTGCTGACGCTGGCCCTGCTGGTGGCCGGCGCCCCGCAACGGATACCCCCCCAGTGAACACGCCGACGCTGTTTGGACTGTGCGCCGTGGCGCTCGTCGGCGTCGGCCTGTACGGACTGATCGTCAACCCGCAGCCGCTGCGCAAGATCCTCGCGTTCAACCTGATCGGCAGCGGGGTGTTCCTGCTCTTCGGCGCCATCGCGCGCCGGGGCGCGGCTGTCGGAATGGGTGGCGACCCGGTGCCGCAGGCGCTGCTGATCACCGGCATCGTCGTCGCCTTCTCGGCGACCGCGCTCGCCGTCGCGCTGGTGCTGCGACTGTTCGACGAAGCGGGCTCGGTCACGCTGGCCCCGGATGCACCGGCCGAACCCCCAGACGCCTAGATGCCGCATTCCCTCTCGACCCCGGACGTGACGACCCCCGGCGGGCTGCTGCTGGTGCTGGCGGTGCTGGTCCCGTTTGTCGGGGTGCTGGCCGGCATGGTTCTCGGCGGCCGCGGCGCTCGGCGGGTGGCGCTCGCGACCCTCGCGGCCGGACTCGCCATCGCCATCGCCATCGCCGACACGCTGGTGCGATCCGGCGCTGCCGTGGTCTATCTCCTGGGCGGCTGGACGCCGCCGCTGGGCGTCGCGTTGCGCGCCGACGGCTTGGCCGTGATCATGCTGCTGGCCGTCGCGGTGGTGATCGGCGGCATCGGCGTTTATGCCCGGGCCGACTTCGGCACGCCTCCGGGGGTTCGAGAGGCGCGCGCGCCGTTCGTGTTCTGGACGCTGCTGCTTGCCGTGTGGGGCTCGCTGAACCTCGTATTCGTGAGCGGAGATCTCTTCACGCTGTACGTTGCGCTGGAACTGCTGACGTTCGCCGGCGTGCCGCTGGTCAGCCTCGGCGGTCAGCCGGAGACACTGCGTTCCGCGCTGCGGTATCTGTTGTACGCCCTGTTTGGCTCGGTGCTCTATCTGCTGGGGGCGGTGCTGCTGTACGGCGCGTATGGCACGCTGGACATCGGGCTGCTCGCCGCGCGGGTTCATCCCGAACCGGTCACCTGGGCCGCCGCCGCGCTGATGACGGTGGGGCTGCTGGCCAAGACCGCCCTCTTTCCCTTGCACCTCTGGCTGCCGCCAGCGCACGCGGGCGCGCCGGCGGCGGCGAGCGCCGTGCTGTCGGGCCTGGTGATCAAGGGCTCGTGGTTTCTCGCCGTGCGGCTCTGGCTCGACGTCTTCGTAGGCGTGGTGACCTTGCCGTCGGCGCAGACGCTGGCGGCGCTCGGCGCGGCGGCCATTCTGGTCGGCAACATCGTCGCGCTCCGGCAGGCGCGGCTCAAGCTGCTGATCGCGTACTCGACGGTCGCGCAGATCGGCTATCTGTTCCTGATGTTCCCGCTCGCGGCCGGGCTCGCCGCCGCCCAGCTCGACGACGCGGCGGCCGTGAACGGCGGTCTGTTGCAGGCGATCTCTCACGCTACCGCGAAGGCGGCAATGTTCATGGCCGCGGGACTCGTCTACACGACGCTCGGCCACGATCGCATCGCCGATTTGCGCGGTGTGGCGCGGGCGTTGCCGATGACCCTGGTCGCCTTCGCGCTCGGCGGCGCTTCGCTGATCGGGCTACCCCCCTCGGGAGGATTTCTCGCCAAGTGGCTGCTGGTCTCGGCGGCCATCACGACCGCGCAGTGGTGGTGGGCGCTGGTGATGCTGGTGGGGGGCCTGCTCACCAGCGCCTACGTCTTCATCGTCGTCGTGCGCGCGCTGGCGCCCGCGCCCGAAGGCTGGACCCCGAAGGCGAGCGTTCCCTGCTATCAGCAGGTGGCCGTGCTGGCGCTGGCCCTGTGCTCGTTTCTGCTCGGCCTGGCCGTACTCTGCCCGGTGGACGTGGCGGGGATCGGCCGGGCGGTCGTACCGGGGATCGGGTCGCCATGACGACTTCGCTCCTGTTGATCGCCGCCGTCGGCGTGCCGTTTGCGCTGTTGCTGGCCTGCATCGTCCCGGCAATTCGCGAGCGCATGCCGCCGCTGCTGGCGCTCGCGCCGATCCCAGCGCTCGCGGCCGCCCTGTTCGCCGACGACACGCCCCTCGTACTCGGCAATGCCCAGTATGCGCTGTCGTTCGTCCTGGACGAACCGGGGAGAATGCTGCTCCTGGTCGCCGCGATCCTGTGGAGCGCGGCGGGGGCCTACGCCGCCACGGGATTACGAGGCGCGACCCATGCCGGCGGCTTCGTCGTGTGCTGGCTGATGACGTTGACCGGTTGCATCGGCGTGTTTCTCGCCGCCGATCTGGTGGGCTTCTACTTCCTGCTCGCGGTGCTGTCGGTCGGCGCCAGCGGACTCGTCCTGCAGGGTGGCACGGCGGAAGCCCTGCGGGCCAGCGCCGTCTACCTCGGGCTCGCGCTGATCGCCGAAGCGTTCCTGCTCGCCGGCCTGGTGCTGCTCGCGCTGGCGACGCCGGACGGCAGCCTGCTGATCCGCGACGCCGCCGCCGCGATTCCCACATCGCCGTGGCGTGATCTCACGCTGGTGCTTCTGATCGTCGGCCTCGGCATGAAGGCGGGCCTCGTGCCGCTGCATTTCTGGATGCCGCTGGCCTATGGCGTGGCGCCGATCCCGGCCGCGGCCGTGATGAGCGGCGCCGTCGTCAAGGCGAGCGCCCTCGCGCTGATCCGCTTCCTGCCGCTTGACGTGGCGCTGCCGGACTTTGGCCTGCCGCTGGCGGCGATCGGACTGTTCGGCGCCTTTTATGGCGTGGTGATCGGGATCACGCAGTCGCGGCCGAAGATCGTGCTCGCGTATTCGAGCGTGAGCCAGATGGGATTCCTGGTCGCGGTGATCGGTATGGGGCTTGCGGCGGGTGACGCTGGGGCCGCGCGGGTGGCGTCTTTTTACGCCGCCCATCACCTGCTGGTGAAAGGCGCGCTGTTCCTCGCCGCGGGCGTGGTCGCCACGACGGGCGGGCGCCAACTCTGGCTGATGCTGCTGCCAGCGGCGATCCTGGCCCTGGGAATCGGCGGGCTGCCCCTGACCGGCGGCGCCTTGGCGAAGCTGGCCGTGAAACCGGTTTTAGAGGATGGACTCGTGGAACTGCTCGCGGCTCTGTCGGCAATTGGGACTACACTATTGATGCTGCATTTTCTCCGCTGTTTGGCAGCAAGCGCCTCGCCGGATTCAGCGGCGGCGGCGCCTTGGGGAACCGCTTTACCCTGGATGTTGATGTTCGTTGCCGCTCTCGTGGTTCCCTGGATGCTGTATTCGGCAACCGGAATCGGCACTTGGTCCGATGCGCTCCAACCGGGGATTCTCTGGGCGGCCTCATGGCCCCTTTTGATCGGCGCCGGACTGGCGCTCGGACTTTGGCGCTGGGGGCGATATCTACCGCGGGCACCGGAAGGCGACATCGTGGTCGTGAGTCAACCAGCCATGCGCGTCGTTGTCCGATGGGGAGATGCCTTGGAAGGGGTGGAAGGCGTACTGCGGCGATGGCCGGTGGCGGGCCTGTCCCTGCTGATGCTGATCCTGATCCTGGGCGGAGCGATGTTCTTCGATGGACATTGATTCCGGCCACACAACCCATCACGGTCCATGACGCAAGCTGAGGGTACTATTAATGAAAACCAGACTGATCACCTTGACGACGGCCCTGCTGGGCAGCGTGTTGGTGGGGGCATTCACTGGCTTGCCGGTTCGGGATGCCGAAGCTCGCTCGCGTCATGTCACCTGCGAGTCGATCCATAACCGCTACCAGTTTTGTCGCGTCAACACCCGGGGCGGCGTACAGATCCAGCGGCAGTTGAGCAACGCGGCATGCCGAAAAAACCAGACCTGGGGTTATGATCGGGACGGCATTTGGGTGGATCGCGGTTGTCGCGCCGAATTTCGCATCGGCGGCGGCGATCGCTGGCGCAGCGAGCATTTGACTTGCTCGGCCGAAGGCAGCGGCCGTCACTTATGCCGGGCGGACGTTCGAGACGAGGTGATCCTGATCCGGCAACTGAGCAGAGCGCCCTGTCGCTTCAACAGTTCTTGGGGTTACAACCGGCGCGGGGTATGGGTGGACCGTGGTTGCCGCGCCGAATTTGAGATTCGTTAAGCTTTAGCCGCGCCGTTCGCTGGATTTGGCAATCGGCGCTGTCTTTCGTCGAGTGGGTATCGCCCGCTCGTGCCTTCCAAAAGCAAACACCAAACAGGCAGGAATGATCATGCTAAAAAAACTCATGGAAAATCTGCAACGGTCGGGAACCCAGAACCTCGCCAAAACCTTTTCCCGTCTGGGCTGGATCGGTTTTTGGGTGCAGATCGTGGTGGGGTCAATTCCCTTTCTCCTGATGGCCTATGCTTTTATCTTCACACGCTCTCCTTCCGGTCCGCGCGCCGGGCTGGCTGTCGTTGAATACCTAACGCTAGCCAGCTTGTTGATCCTGATTTTCACCATCGTCTGGTTTCACCGACATACCCGCCTGGCCAAAACGATTGCGGATCCGCAAGCGTGTCCGCCGGCATCCTCGGTCATTCGATCGGTCTGGACGGGATTGGTGGCCAGTAGTATTGGTCTGCTGTTTTCCATGATGGTGATGGTGATCGAGACCGGGCACCTGCTGTTTTATTTCCTGGCGGCGCCTCAAGGGGGCGTTCCCGTGTTCCAAACGTCCGATACTGGCGCGGCGGGTTGGGTGTCCGCCGTCGACATGATGAGTTTGATGGCCTTAAGCCTCTTTGTTCTCGCCGAGTTGGTCGTGTTGATTCTGAGTCTCTGGCTCCTTTTCCGAACGACGCAAGTTTCCGCGGAGCTTCCTCCAGCGCCCGTGCAATGACGAGAAGGAAGGACGGAAGATGGCGAATGCACACTTTTGGGGGATGTTGATCCTTTGGGCGGCGCCCGCTCTGGCGCTGGCTGGCGACATGGACAGGACGGCGCTTGAAGGCGCGCTCTGGCGTTTGACGAGCATCGCTCGTGCCGATGGTCGGCTTCACGCCGTCCCGAACAGCGTTGAAGCCACCGCAACCTTTGCCAATGGCTCGGTGAGCGGCAGCGGCGGCTGCAATCGTTACACCACCAGTTACACCGTGGATGCTGGCAAGCTGACCATCGGTTTGGCGGCGAGCACGATGATGGCGTGCCCCGAACCCCAGACGGCCGTCGAACAGCCGTTCATGGCGGCGCTGGCGGCGACGAGGGCTTACCAAATCGAGGACGGTCAACTCAGCTTGCTGGATGCTGGGGGACAGAAGATCGCGACCTTCAAGGTGTGGCAACCGGTGGCGTTGAAGGGCGTCACCTGGCGGGCGACCGTTTACAACAACGGCCGCAACGCCGCCGTCTCGCTGATCGACGGCAGCGAGATCACGGCGACATTTGGCGCCGACGGCGTACTGAGCGGGTCGGCCGGCTGCAATCATTATCGGGCCGCCTATGTCACTCAGGGATCATCCATCACCATCCAGGCCCCGGCGGCGACGCGCAAGACGTGTCCCCGCCCTGATGGGGTGATGCGGCAGGAAAGCGAATACCTCAAGGCGCTCCCGACAGCGGCCACCTACGCGATCCAGGGCCGGCAATTGGAGTTGCGCACCGCCGAGGACGCGCTGGTCGCTCTGCTCCAGGCCAGCGGTGACTGAACGCTTTATTTTCCCAGTGCGCAAGCCCGTTCACAGGCCGTGCAAAGATCAAAGAGGAACCAGAGGTTGAGGGCGAAACTGCTTAAGCTGTTGAAGATTGTGATGCTGGTGCTGGTGAGCAGCATGGTCGCCGTGCTGGTGTTCCGTGCCTGGCAGTCACAGCGCGGAGAGCCACTGGCGGTTTGGCATACCTATGCGCCCGCCGAACTGACCGCGAAGGAACTGGCGAAGGTCGGTTGGGACGATTACCTGGCCGCCGAGCAAAAAATCTTTGAAAGCGTGCGCCTCAATGTCACGGAAAAGCTGGCCCCGGAACATCAGGTTTCATCCAATCGCTATTATTCCGGCAGCCCGATCTATCCAGGCAAGTTCGTCACCGACTGGAACCGCTCTTATATTCTGGAGCCGGCGGGAAAGCCGGTCGGCGCCGTGGTGTTTTTGCATGGACTGACCGATTCGCCCTACAGCCTGCGCCATATCGCCCGGCTTTATCAGAGTCGTGGTTTCGTTTCCATCGCCATTCGCCTGCCGGGGCATGGCACCGTGCCCGCCGGCCTGACTAATGTCGATTGGGAGGACTGGGTCGCCGCGACGCATCTGGCGGTGCGGGAAGCGCGGCGGCGGATCAGCCCTGAGTCGCCGCTGCATATCATCGGCTTCTCCAACGGCGGCGCGTTGGCGATGAAGTACGCGCTCGACGCGGTCGGTGACCCCAAACTGACCCGCCCAGAACGTGTCGTGCTGATTGCGCCGATGATCGGCATCACCGAAATGGCCCGGTTTGCCGGGATATTCGGTTGGCCAGCGGTATTCCCACCCTTCGCCAAGGCGGCGTGGCTGAGTGTGATGCCGGAGTTCAATCCCTTTAAATACAATTCCTTTCCAATCAATGGCGCACGGCAGTCGTCGTTATTGACCCGCGCCTTGCAACCCCGGATCGCCCAATACGCCAGGGAAGGGAAGCTTGGCGAGCTGCCGCCGATCTTGACATTCCAATCCGTGGTCGATTTCACCGTCAGCACGCGATCGATCATTACCGCCTTGTATCAACAGCTTCCCAATAACGGGAGCGAACTGGTGCTGTTCGATCTGAATCGTAATGCCAAACTGGGTGTGCTGATGCGCACCAGCGCCAGCACCATGCTCAACCGTATCCTGCCAGACCCGCCGCGCGCGTTCAGAACCACGATCATCACCAACGTCAATCCGGACAGCGATGAGGTGATGGAGCGTGTGACGGAAGCCGGGGCTACGGAGGAGCAGACTCGCGAATTAGGCTTGTCCTATCCGAAGGGCGTGTTCTCGCTCTCGCATGTGGCGGTGCCTTTCCCCCTGAACGATTCCCTGTACGGGATGCATCCCGAGCCTTTTGACGAATATGGCATCAGCCTGGGCGCCGTGGCCCCACGAGGGGAGCGCGGAACGTTGATCGTCAGTCTCGATTCGCTGGTGCGCATGTCCTCCAACCCATTCTTTCCCTACATGCTGGAGCGGATCGAGCAAAGCATTATCGGCAGCCGCCCCGCGAGCGCGTCGGTAACCACCGCGAATTCCACCCCCCCCGGTGAAAGTGTGCTCCAGGACCAGACGCCGGCGGGCTCGGCGAAATGAGCCTTAACGCGAATCGGGGTCAAAACCCCCGAGTCCCGGTGGCGCCAGCACCACTGCATCGATCCCGGAATGTGGAGCGGGAAACCGTGATTGCGACACGTTAAGAGAGCGTATCCCAGCCTTCGCAGGATGGTGGCCGGTCCATCCCCGTGTCTTGCCAAACCACGGCTTGTCCGCAGGATCTGCGTATCATGCCTTTGATTAGATTTGTAGTAATTCTGCTGGCGCTGTTTACCATCGAGTTGATGGGGCCGGTGCAAACCTGGGTCATTGAGCCGTTCACCGCGGCGGTGGCCAAGGTAAGCGCCGTCGTGCTTCAGGCTTTTGACAGCACGGTGCAGGCGCAAGGGATCGTGCTGCGCGATATCGAAACGGGCGCGGCGGTGAGCATCCAGCCCGGCTGCAACGGGGTCGAGGCCATGATCGTGGTGATGGCCGCCATCGCGGCCACGCCGGCGACCTGGAAACAAAAGCTCGCCGGGCTGGCGATTGGCTTTCTGGCCATTCAGGCCCTGAACGTGGCGCGGATCATCAGCCTGTTCTATCTGTTGCAATGGAATCCGGTCTGGTTCGAGTGGGCGCACCTGTATCTGTGGCAGGCGCTGATCATGCTCGATGGCCTGATCGTCTATCTGCTATGGGTGCGGATGTTGCCGGTGCCGGGGGTCGAGGATCGACCCGCGCCGGCCGCGGGGGCTTCCTCATGACGCCGCGCCGCCCGATCGACCGTTTCCTCCTGCGCACGCTGCTATGGCTGGCGCCGATGTTCGTGCTGTGGTACGTCCTGGCGCCGCTGCTGTTGAAGCCGGTCGCGGGCTGGACCCACTTCGCCCTCAGCGCCTTGTTCCCGCACGCCATCGCCGCCGTCGAGCAGCAGGGTCCAGCGGTCGACGTCATCACGCGGTTCACCGTCGCCGCGCCGGCGGAGGGCTCGGCGCCGGCCGGCGCGCGGGGGCAACTGGCGTTCACGATCAACGCATTGAAGTACGCCTATGGCTTGCCGCTGTTGTTGGCGCTGACCCTGGCGGCGCCGGTCCCGGCGGGCGAAAAGCTGTTTCGTGGCGTGGTGGGTGGATTGCTGCTCATTCCGGTGCCAGTCTGGGGCATCGCCTGCGAGGCGCTCAAGGTGCTGGTTTTCGACATGGACCCCGCCATCGCCGCGCAAATGGGAACCACGCCGGTGACGCGGGAGTTGTTGGCGCTGGCTTACCAACTGGGCTATCTGATCCTGCCGGCGGTGACGCCGATCCTGATCTGGGCCGCGCTGCACCGGGATTTTCTGGGCGAGTTGCTGCCGCAAACCCGACTGGCCGCTCCGGCCACGCCCAAGTCGGACTGACCGGAGCCGAAAAGCTTGAATCGCCTTTGGTTCCAGTAAAAAAAGCCCGCTGAAGGACGGGCTCTTCCGCTACGCAAGGCCGTGGATTGGAAGGAAAAGGCTTACGCCGCCATGCTCCCCTTGCGCCGCGACTGGCGCCAGACCAAGCCGCCCAGCAGCAGACCCATCAGCAGCAACGCCCATTCTTGCAGAGTGGGAATGTCCACTGCGGTTTGTATCAGAATGCTCGTCCTCGCCGTTGCCGCGTTATTGGCGGCGTTGGGGTCGGACTCGGCGCTGGTGGCCGTCGCCGTGACCGAGATGACATCGACGCCCGGCGCCGCGCCGGCCGCGACGTTGACGTTGAGCGTGAACGTCGCGGGTGCGCCCGCGGCCAGAGTGCCCACCGTCCAAACGGGGCTGGCCCAGGTTCCGACGTTCGGCGTTCCGGAACCCTCGGTGACGCCGACGGGGAAAATCTCGGCAATGTTCACCGCGACTCCCGAGGCATCGCTCGGCCCATTGTTGGTCAGGGTCACGGTATAGGCCACGCTGCCGCCCGAAATGACCGGATCGGGCGCGTCGGCGATGGTGACGCTCAAATCCGCCGAACGGTCGACGGTGGTCGTTATGGTCGTCGAATCGTTGGTGTTGTCCGTATCCGGGTGGGTGCTGGTGATCGCCGCCGCATTGCTGAGAACCGCCCCCTGCGCCTCGGAACTAGGCACGGGTACCGTCAGCTGTATCGTTGCGGTAGCCGCGCTGGCCAGGCCACCGCTGATGGTCCATTCATTGGTCCCGGTATTGAAGGAACCATCCCCGCTGCTCGCCGTCACCGTGTAGCCAGCGGGCAAGGTGTCCAGAACCACGATATTCTCGCTCGCGGGGATGGCGTCGGGGCCATTGTTCGTCACGCTGAGCGTATAGGTTAGTGTTTGACCGGCAAGCACCGGATCGGGGCTGTCCGTTTTGGCAACCACCAGATCGGAGGCCAGGTAAGTGACATTTCCGGCCAGGGTGTAGACATTGACGGAACGTCTGCTGGCGTTCAAGACACCACCAAACCCAGTCTTGATCACTCCGATTTCCAAGGTGGTCGCGCCCGTCTTCGTCACGGGACCCACGGCAATGGTCTGGGTGGTTGCGGTTCTGCTGGCGAACCCTCCGGCCGTGGTGATGTTCGTCCCAGAATCCGTATCGGCGCCATTCAGACGGGTGAAGGTCTGGAACGTTCCGCCCGAGGTTAACGCCCCACCGTTCCCTAAAGCAGTGGAACTCTGGCAAGCAATGATATCCACGGCGGTGATGCGCGCTCCGTTCGGGATGGAAGCCAGGTCGATGGTCGCGGACTGTCTATCGTTCACCTGCAACAGCTTGGTCCAGGTTTCGGTCAGATTTGCGCTCGTGTCGCCTGGACAGCCGACGGCCTCGTCCACCCAGGTGTAGCGAGCAAGGCCCAAACTCCATTGCAAGTAAAAACCGTCTCCGTTCGGACTCAGATTCGCCGTGACGGAACCGTGGGCCGGCGGGACGATGACGCCCCACAACAGGCCGATCATCCCCACGATGGCGGCTTTCCCGCCGAAACAGTTGTTCATCATCCCCCCTCGAAAAGTCAAACTTTGAAATAAAGATTTTCAAAGACTTAGGGTTTCCGCCGTTCCACAACGGAATGGCCGGAACATGGAAACTCGATGTTTTTTCGCTGTCCCCCCTTACATCGCCATCAGCCGCGCCATCTTCTCCCCATCCGGCGCCAGCGCCACCCCGCGCTCGGTCACCAGCGCGTCCACCAGCGCCGCCGGAGTCACGTCGAACGACGGGTTCCATGCTTCGACCCCGGTGGCGGCGACCGGCTGGCCGCCGAACGTCAACAGTTCCTCGGCGGCGCGTTGCTCGATGGGAATGTCCGTGCCGCTGGCGATGCGCATATCCATTGTGGAGGTGGGCGCCACCACCATGAACCGCACCCCGTGATAGCGCGCGGCCACAGCCAGATGATAAGTACCGATCTTGTTGGCGACGTCGCCGTTGGCGGCGATCCGGTCCGCCCCGACGATAACCCAGTGCACCGCGCCCTGGCGCAGCAATGCCGACGCCGCGCTGTCCGCCAGCAACGTCACCGGAATGCCATCCTGGGCCAGCTCCCAGGCGGTCAACCGCGCGCCCTGCAACCAGGGCCTGGTTTCGTCGGCGTAAACCCGCTCGATCAGCCCCATTTCATAACCTCGCCGGATCACCCCCAAGGCGGTACCGTAGCCGCCGGTGGCCAACGCGCCAGCGTTGCAATGGGTCAACACCGCGCAACGCCCGCCCAGCAGCGCCGCGCCCAGTTCGCCCATCCGCCGGTTGGCGGCGATGTCCTCTTCATGAATCGCCCGCGCCTCGGCCAGCAACCACCCCACCGGATCGCCCTCCGTTTCCGCGATGACGCCCTCCATCCGCCGCAACGCCCAAACCAGGTTGACGGCGGTCGGCCGGGCGGTCGCCAACATCGCGAGATCAACCGCGATTCGCTCGCGCCAGCAATGGGGGTCCTCGGCGTAGCGGACGCGCGCCGCCAGCACCACTCCATAGGCGGCGGCGATGCCGATGGCCGGCGCGCCCCGCACCACCATGTTCCGAATGGCCTCGGCGACTTCCGCCGCGACCGTCAGCCGCCGATGAACAATCGCGCCCGGTAACCGACGTTGATCCAGCAGTTCCAAAGCGTCCTCGCGCCAGGCGACGGCGCGCGTGCGATCATGGGGAGAGACCATGGCGATTGAATCCAGTAAAAAATTCGGCGGTCATCCGCTGTGGCCAAAGGCGGTTGTGCTCTTGCAACAAGCGGAATTCACATGGGATTATCGCAAAAAAGTGCTTGCCAACAGGCCAAGACAGCGCGCAAAATGCAGGCATTTATTGCCGGCACAACATTTTTTGCAATTCTGACACAGTGTTGTATCATTACCTCATGACCGGCCGGCTCACCGTTCCGGTAGGCTGATCGAGTGGCGGATCGCGGTTCAACCGACCCTGGTCCCCGCAGTTCAAAGTCTGGACGTGCCGTGCACGGGATTTTCCGAGTGCCTGTTTGGGAGAGTATACCGATGAAAGTAAAACTGCATAAACTTAGCTTGGGCTTGGCTGCCTCGATGGTGCTGTTCGCCGCCCTGCCCGCGCACGCAGCCAACAAGTACGGCTGCATCTATGCCGTGGATCCTTGGGACAAGATCGTCAAGGATCCCTGGGGCCGCTGCATCCGCACACCGTACTGGACGGCCGAGAAGGATGTCGCCGAGTGCGGCGGCGGCAAGCCGGTCGAACCGCCCACCCCGGCGTGCGAGAAGGTCACACTGGGCACCGACGCTCTCTTCGAGTTCGACAAATACAATCTGAAACCGACGGGGCAGGCCAGGCTCACCCAGTTGGCGTCCGACATCAACCGGGCCGAAAAGGTCACCAAGGTCAAGATCGTCGGCAATACCGACAGCAAGGGCACCGAGGAGTATAACTACAAGCTAGGCCATCGCCGCGCCAACACCGTGGCCGCTTTTCTGAGCGAAAAGGGCGTGCCGCGTTCCAAGATGGCCGTCAGTAGCGATGGCGAACTCAATCCGGTCGCGCCCAACACCCTGCCGAACGGCAAGGATAACCCGGAAGGCCGCGCGCTGAACCGCCGCGTGGACGTGACCACGATCACGGAGATGTGCCGCGAGTAATTCGCCGGCTGTTTAACTTGCCGCACCCACGCCCCGGTTCGCCGGGGCGTTTTTTTGCGCCCCGAACGCCCGCCGGTATAATCCCACGCGCCCTCGTTTGGAGAATCCCCGCCATGCCGCAACCCATCGCCACCCTGCTCAACGCCCGCTGGATCGTGCCGGTGGAACCGGAAGGACAGGTTCTGGAGCGGCATGCCCTGGCGATTGAGACGGGCCGCATTCTCGCCATCTTGCCCCAGGCGGAAGCGGCCGTTCGCTACGACCCCGAAACTTGCCTGAACCTCGGCCGGCACGTGCTGCTGCCCGGTCTGATCAACGCCCACACCCACGCCAGCATGAATCTGCTGCGCGGTTTCGCCGACGACCTGCCACTGATGCGCTGGCTGCAAGATCATATCTGGCCGGCGGAAAGCCGTTGGGTCGATCCCGAGTTCGTCCGCGACGGCAGCCAGCTGGCCATCGCGGAAATGCTGCGCGGCGGCGTGACCTGTTTCAACGACATGTATTTCTTCCCGGAAGCGACCGCCGCCGTGGCGCGCGACTGCGGAATACGCGCCTGCATCGGCCTGATCGCCGTCGATTTTCCCACCGCCTACGCCCGCGATCTGGACGAATACCTGGAGAAGGGACTGGCCCTGCATGCCAAGTTGCAAGCCGAACCGCGACTGCACACCGCCTTTGCTCCCCATGCGGCTTACACGGTCTCGGGGCCGGCCCTGGAGCGAATCGGCCGGCTGGCGGTGGAACTGGCGATTCCGGTGCATATCCACCTCCACGAAACCGCCGCCGAGATCGCCAACTTCCAGACCCGGCACGGCTGCCGGCCGCTGGCCCGGCTGGAACAGCTCGGCCTCCTGTCGCCGCGCCTGCTGGCCGTTCACATGACCCAGATCGAACCCGCCGAGATCGACCGGCTGGCGCAAGCGGGCGTCCACATCGCCCATTGCCCGGAATCCAACCTCAAGCTCGCCAGTGGCTTCTGTCCAACCGCCCGGCTCGACGCCGCCGGGGTCAACGTGGCCATCGGCACCGATGGCGCGGCCAGCAACAACGATCTCGATCTGTTCGGGGAACTGCGCGCCGCCGCTCTGCTCGGCAAGGGGGTGGCCGGCGACGCCGCCGTTCTGCCAGCGGCGCGGGTATTGCGGATGGCCACCATCAATGGCGCCCGGGCGCTGGGCCTGGGCGCGGAAATCGGCTCGCTGGAGCCGGGCAAGGCCGCCGATCTGATCGCTGTCGATCTCGGTCAGCCGGAAACCGAACCGGTCTACCACCCCATCTCGCAACTGGTTTACGCGACCGGACGCCATCAGGTGACCGATGTCTGGGTCGCCGGTCAGCATCTGTTGGCCGAACGGCGTCTGACCACGCTGGATCTGGACGACATTCTTCAACGGGCGCGCGGCTGGCGGAAAAAAATCAACGCCGGCGACCAGGCGTAGATCGCGCCCCCGCTCCGAATCGCCAGCGCATCCGTTCCCGTACCCTTTGCCCGTTTCAGGTGATCCTGGATATGACGACCGCGACTCTCAACGTGGATGCACAAGAACTCGCCAAATTCGAGGCGCTCGCCAGCCGCTGGTGGGACCCCGACAGCGAGTTCAAGCCCTTGCACGACATCAATCCCCTGCGGCTGGATTACATCGCCGAACGGGCCGGGGGGCTGCGCGGCCGGCGGACGCTGGACGTCGGCTGCGGCGGCGGCATCCTGGCCGAGAGCATGGCCCTGCGCGGCGCCCGCGTGCTGGGTATCGACATGGGTGAGGCGCCGCTGGCGGTCGCCCAGTTGCACCAACTGGAATCGGGCCTGGAGTCCGGCGCGGAACTGGATTATCGGCGGATCACCGCCGAGGAGCTGGCCGAAAGCGAACCGGCCGGTTTCGACGTGGTCACCTGCATGGAACTTCTGGAGCACGTTCCAGATCCGGCCTCGACGATTCAAGCCTGCGCCCGGCTGGTCAAGCCCGGCGGTCATCTGTTCTTCTCCACCATCAACCGCCATCCGAAAGCCTATCTGTTGGCCATCGTCGGCGCGGAATACGTCTTGCGGATGCTGCCCAGGGGCACCCACGACTACCGCAAGTTCATCCGGCCCTCGGAGCTGGACGACTGGCTTCGCGCCGCCGGGCTGACGCTCCACCATCTCACCGGCCTGCATTACCACCCGCTGACCGGTCGCTATCGGCTGGGACCGGGGGTAGCGGTCAACTACATGGCGCATTGCCGGCCGGACGACGCGGCATGAACCCGCCGCCCGCCTGCGTGTTGTTCGACCTGGACGGCACCCTGCTGGACACCGCCCCCGATCTGGCGGCGGCCCTGAACCGGCTGCGGCGCGAGTGCGGCCAGTCCGCATTGGCGCCCGCCGCCATTCGGCCGACGATTTCCCACGGCTCGCCGGGGATGCTGAAGCTGGGTCTTGGGCTGGAACCCGACGACGCGGGCTACGCTGAACTGAATCGGCGGTTTCTGGAGCTTTACCGCGAGCATATCGCCGTCGGCACCGTACTGTTTCCCGGCATGGCCGAAGTGCTCGCCCATCTGGAAACCGTCGGCATTCCCTGGGGTGTGGTCACCAACAAACCGGGTTGGCTGACCGAACCGCTGCTGAAGGCGCTGGCGCTCTGGCCACGGGCGGCCTGCGTGGTCAGCGGCGATACCCTGACCCAGCGCAAACCGGACCCCGAACCGCTGTGGCACGCCTGCGAACGGGTGGGCGTCGCGCCCGCCCGCGCGCTGTACATCGGCGACGCCGAGCGCGACGTGCAAGCCGGCAACCGAGCCGGTTTGCTTACCTTGGTGGCCCGTTTCGGCTATCTGGGCGCCGAGGATCGACCGGAGGGCTGGGGCGCCGCCGGCTTTCTGGACCAGCCGACCGATCTGCTCGGCTGGCTGGGCGCGGCTAGCGCGCGCCGGTCATGATGGCGCTGACCGTCGGCGAGACGCCGACCGGCCCCAGCCACCACCAGAGACCGCCAACCGCCAGCGCGCTCAACACGGCCGCCAGCAACGACGCGCCGAGCCAGAACCGGCGCCACCAGGGCGTGGCGGGCCGATGCGCCGCCGATCGGGCCCACAGCACCGTGACGTTGTCCTGACGGAGATTGCGACGGTCCGCCACGGCCGCCAACAACCGCGCGCAAGGAGAGTTTTCAGAGTGAGCGCGGCCCAGCACCGCGGCAATTTCCTTTTCACCCAGCGTCAGCAGACCGTCGCTGGCCAGCAAAATCTGATCCTCGGGCCTGAGGGGATACGGCTGGCGCGGCAAGTCCACCAGTTCCAGTTCCGCGCCGGTGACCGCGCTGATCAGCGCGTTGCGGTCGGGGTGGCGGGCGGCCTCGGCGGCGCTGATTTCCCCATTGATCACCTGATAGGCCAGGATGCTGCGATAGGCGTGGTCCTGATTCAGCCGGTGCAGTCGCCCCCGTCGCCACAGCCACAGCGGCGAGTCGCCCACGCTGATCCAGTACAGGCCGTCCTCCGCCAGCACCACCGCCAGCAGAGTGCAACCCATGCCCCGCAACCCGTGGGGGTCGCTGGCGACATCCCTCGCCATCCGCTCGTTAACGCGCGCCAGGGTTTGTTCAAGGCGTTCGGGGATGGCGGCGGCTGACGCCGCGTCATAAAGTTCGACGAAGCCGCGCACCGCCAGGGCGCTGGCCCGGGCGCCGCCCTGTTCGCCGCCCATGCCGTCGGCCAGCACCAGCAACAGGTCGCCCGCCTCCAGCTCCGGCGGCAGCTCGAAGATTCCATAATCATCTTCCTGCCGGGAACGACTGCCTTGCGCCGCGCCTTCGTCATGTACCCACGCCGCCATGTTATTCATCCTTCTTGGCGTCAGTCACCGTCGCGCCAGTCAAACCCCGGCCCGCACAGCGGGACGAATCGCACCTGGGTTTGGCCGAACCGTACTGTCTCGCCACCCACCAGTTCCACCGATTCCCGAACGGGCTGGCCGTTCAGCCAGGTCTCCGAGGCGGCCGACTGCGCCAGGTAGAAACGGCGCGACCGCGTGGTGTAGATGATCGCCGCGTGATTGTCGGCCGCGATGGTCGGATCGCCAAAGTTCAGGCGGATCCGGGCGTGCGGCCCGCTGCCGATATCGTTGACGCCATAGCTGAGTTGCAGGGTCTGACCACGTCCCGGCCCGGCGACAATCGCCAGCCAGCCGACAACCGGGCCAGCCGCAACGCTCGGCGCCTCCGTGACTGAGGGAGGGACTGTCCGACCGGGGACCAGCGCGGGGGGCGCGGGTGTGGCCGGTGGAGGCGCTGGTGGCGTGGCCGGCGGGGGCGCGGCCGGCGCGGTGGGTCGAGCCTTTTCCAACGGCTCGGAGCGAACGATGCGGCGGGTGGGTTCGACCGGCTGCTCGGGGATGGTTGGACCCTTTTTGAAGAAGCCACGATAAAGAGGCATGGATCTGATCTCTGCTGAAAACTAATGGCAAACGATGCTTCGCGCATTCACCCGTCGATTCGAAAGTGCAGGCGCACCTCGCCCAGTTCCACCACATCGCCATGGTGCAAAACCTGACTTTGAACCGGCTGCCCATTGACCCGGGTGCCGTTGGTGGAGCCGAGATCGCAGATTTGAAACGTGCCATCGGGCAGGTGATAAATCTCGGCGTGACGGCTGGAAACCGAATTGTTATTGAAGAATAGATCGTTTTCCGGCAGCCGACCCAACCGGCACAACGGCGAGCGCAGTCGAAGATCGCCCTTGCCCGGCATGTCGGTGCGAATGAACCGCGCCCGCGTCACCGTGGTTTCCGGTGGGTTGGCCCGCCGACGCGAAAATGGCCAGAATGTCAATTTCATTTCTGATTGAACCCCGTCGAGGTAGGCGATTCCCAGGGATTGCCGGCGCGCGCCGGTGGCGCGCTTCGGGCCGGTGCCGCCGGCGTTGCGACGGTCGGCGTAGGCCGGGTCTGGCCGCGACGATCCCTTGATCGGACGGTCCTCGACCGAGCCGGCTCGGCGGCGCGCGCGGGCGCTTTCTTGTCCGCGTCCGGCTTGGTCGCGGATCGTTCGCTCACCGCGCCCAGTCGCGGCCCGCTCTGCCTGGACGCCGGCGTCGGCGCGGGAGAAGGAGGCAGCGCGGGAGAAGGAGGCGCCGCGGTTTCCGTCGCGACCGGTTCCGACGGTCTTTCGGGCGTGGGTTCCCGCGGTGGCTGAACCGGTTGCGCGACAGCCGGTTCTTCCTGAAGCCGAACTGGTTGCGCGCCCTGGCCTTGCTGCTCCAGCAGCGGCGCGGGCAGTTCGCCGCCCGGCGGCGGCGCCCCGGCCGCCGCCGGTGGAGATTCGCGCAGGGTGGTTTCGACGATGAGCGGCGGCGGACTCGTGGAGGGCGTGACCAACTCCCCGGATGAAGCTCCGGCGGCGGATCCAACTTCCGCCGGGACCGCGGGCGGCGGCGGCGCGACAGTCGACCCCGCCACTCCAGGCGCCGGCGATGGCGGCGGCGCGACAGTCGACCCCGCCACTCCAGGCGCCGGCGATGGCGGCGGCGCGACGGTCGACCCCACCACTCCAGACGCCGGCGATGGTGGCGGCGCGGTGAGAGACCCGGCCGGTCGTCCGCGCGAATCCTGGCCAGGGAGGGACGGCTTCGGCGTCGGCGCGGACGGCCAGAGCCACGCCACTGTCAGCACCGTCGCCACCGCCACGGCCACCGCGCCGCCGGCCAGGATCGCCACTGGCGCGCGGCGGGGAGGCGGGCTGGCGCTCGCCGGGGGCGCGGACGATACTTCCCGCCGCCTGGTGAGATCAAGGTCAAGACTTTCAATGGCGGGCGGAGCGGTTTTGGCTTTTCCCTCCTTGAACTCCATCTTCAGCGGCGGTGGCGCGGCCGGCGGATGGCCAGGCGCGGACCGCGCGGCCGGCTCCTGCATCGACGGCTTGCCGGATTTGATCACCGGGGCCGCCATCATGATTACGGTTTCGTCGCTGTCTTCATCCTGCGAACCGGCGAGCGCGGCCTGCATTTCGGCCACGTCGCGGAACCGCATTTCCGGCCGCACCGCCAGTGCCCGGTCGATGGCTCGCAACAGATTGCTGCTATAGCGCCCGGCGCCCGCTTCGACCGCCGGCGCCAAATGGTCATCCAACAGTCGTTCGGCGGCTTCCGCCGGAGTGTGGCCGATCACGCAGCGATAGAGCACCGCGCCGAGAGCGTAGAGATCGGTCCAGGTGCCATAGCGGTCGTTGCGCGTGGTGTACTGCTCCGGCGGCGAGTATCCGGGCGTCACCAGACTGGTCACGCTCTGGCTGTGGCGGCTGATGGCTGCCCGGGCCGCGCCGAAATCGATCAGCATGACCCGATGATCGCGCGCGCGGACGTACAGATTGGCCGGCTTGATGTCCCGATGCAGATAACCCTGCTCGTGGACCGCCTGCAAGGCCGGCAGCACGTCTTCCAGCAGCCCGCGCACCTGATCCTCGCCCAGGGTTCTACTCTCGTCCAGGATCGTGCTCAGGGGCTCGCCTTCCTCGTACTCCATGACGATATAGGCGGTGCCGTTGGCGCGGAAGTAGCGCTTGACCCGCACCACGTAGGGATGCTGGATTCGGGCCAGCACCCGCGCCTCGTCGAGAAAGCGTTCCAACCCCCATTCGTAATCCGAGGTTTGCCCGCCGGCGGCGCTGGACAGCCCCTGAGTATTGGCATAGACCATCACGCCGTCGGCATCGCGGAACGACCATTCGACGGGAAAGTACTCCTTGATGGCGACCCAGGCATCAAGGTGCGTGTCCAGGGCCTTGTAGGTCACCCCAAATCCGCCGGCCCCCAGGATGGCGTCGATGCGATACTCATCCAGATGGTAGCCCGAGGGCAAGGCGTTGGTCCGGCGAGCGCCGCTCTTGGAGGGCGTGGACGGCTGGGCGGTATTTGTGTTCATGACGGCGGAACCGGATGTGGCGTGAAGCGGGCCGCTAGAAATCCGCGCCGCGGGGCGTGCGCGGGAATGGGATGACGTCCCGGACGTTGGCCATGCCGGTCACGTAACTGACCGTGCGCTCGAAGCCCAGCCCAAATCCGGCATGGGGCACGCTGCCGTAACGACGCAGGTCCCGATACCAATTATAAGCCGTTTTGCTCATCCCCAGCGCATCCAGGCGGGCGTCCAGCACCTCCAGTCGTTCCTCGCGCTGGCTGCCGCCAATGATCTCCCCAATGCCCGGCGCCAGCACGTCCATTGCCGCCACCGTGCGGCCATCGTCGTTCAGTCGCATGTAGAAGCTCTTGATCTCCTTGGGATAGTTCATCAGCACCAGCGGTCGGCCCACATGGTCCTCGGCCAAATGGCGCTCGTGCTCGGACTGCAAGTCCATGCCCCAGGCAATCGGAAACTCGAACGACCGGCCGCTGCGTTGCAGAATCCGGATCGCCTCGTCGTAGTCCATGCGTTCGAACGGCGACCGCACCACCTGCTCCAGCCGCTGGACGCAGGCTTTATCGATCCGCTGGGCAAAGAAGGCCATGTCGTCGGCGCGTTCCTCCAGCACCGCCTGAAAAATGAATTTCAGCAGCGCCTCGGCCAGATCGGCGTTGGCGTGCAAGTCGGCGAAGGCGGTTTCCGGCTCCACCATCCAGAATTCGGCCAGATGGCGGCTGGTGTTGGAATTCTCGGCGCGAAAGGTCGGACCAAAGGTATAGACCTTCGACAGCGCCAGGCAATAGGCCTCGACGTTGAGCTGGCCGGAAACGGTCAGAAAGGTCTCGCGGCCAAAGAAATCCTGGCTGAAATCAATTCCACCATCGGTGGCGCGCGGGGGGTTGACCAGATCCAGGGCGCTGACCCGGAACAGCGCGCCCGCGCCCTCGCAGTCGCTGGCGGTGATGATCGGCGTGTGAATCCAGAAATAGCCCCGCTGGTGGAAGAAATTCTGAATGGCCTGGGCCAGGCAATGCCGTACCCGCGCCACCGCGCCGATGCTGTTGGTGCGGGGACGCAGATGCGCCACCGTCCGTAAATACTCAAAGCTGTGCGGCTTGGGCGCGATGGGATAGGTTTCCGGGTCCTCGACCCCGCCCACCACCTCGATTCGCTCGGCCCGCAATTCCACGCCCTGGCCCTTGCCGACGGAGAGCGCCAGTTCGCCGGTGACGCGAATCGCGCAACCAGCGGTCAAATGCGTCACCTCGCTGGCGTAATTCGGCAGTTCGACGGGTGCGATCACCTGCAAGGATTCGAAACACGAGCCGTCGTGGACCGAGACGAAGGACAGACCCGCCCTGGAATCGCGGCGGGTACGCACCCAACCCTGTACCACGGTCCGACTGCCGGGCGGGACGCGGCCGCCCAGCACGGCGGCGATGGGATGAACGGACATCGAACGATCCACTCCGTGTGACCTTATTAAAGTGACTGACCGTATTTATGCAAGTAGTGTGCCTTGGCTTGACCGATCCAGTCCTCGCGGCGGATGCGACCGGTGAACTTGATGAAGGTCTCGATCCGCTGGATATCGGCGTCGCTCAGCGTGGCCAATTCTCGGAAACTGGCGACGCCGCAAGCGTTCAGCTTCTTTTCCAAGGCCGGACCGATCCCATTGATCAGCTTGAGGTCGTCGGGCGATTCCGGGACGGGGGCAGCGGGCTGGATGACGGGCGCTTCGGTGACCGGTGCTTCGGCGACCGGCATTGGTTCGGGGGCGGCCGGCGGCGCGGGCGTGACGGGAGGTGGTTCCACCGCGACGAACGATTCCGACGGCGCGGTTTCCGTCGCATCCGTCGGCGCCGACGATCCGGCCGACGCCGACGGAGCGAACCCACCGCCGCGCAAAATCGCGAAGTAGTCGCTCCACCATTGGTTCTGGGTTTGAATCCAGCGTTGCAAAACCTCTTCCATCTGTCGTGCCCAGGACGCCATCACCTCGGGCGTACCCTTCTCCTGGGCGATGCGCCGTACCCACTCCTCCACCCAAGCCGCTTCCTGCTCCAGCGATCGCTGAATCGCCGCCTCCCAACTCGCCAGATTTTTCAAGTAGGTTTCCCGCCAGGACTCGACGCCCGTGGGCGGTTGCAACGGTATGGCCGAACAGAGGCTTTCCCACAGCCGTTTCTGAGCGTCGGTCCAAGTCTTGAAAATATCTTCATGAATCCACAGCTTCACGGTCGCTACCCTCCACCCCTCAGGAAATCGTCCAGCCGCCGGCTTCAAGCCATGCTTGAGCCGCGGACGGCGCCAAAAAAGTAATCCATCTTAGGGCCGAGCGTCGGTTAAAGCCAATCCGGTTCTCAAATTGTTCCCAACCCACTCGCAATCGTCGTACCCTCGAACCGGGCGACAATCCGCAAACCGACGCGATGCCCATTCGACGGATTGCTATAATCCTGGTCCTCGCCACCGCCGCGCGCGGCAGGTTCTCTTCATAAAAATTTTCATGGATACAATCCTATGGCGTTTTGGCAACGTCTGCGGGAAGACATCTACTCGGTATTCGACCGCGATCCAGCGGCGCGCAATGTCCTTGAGGTCCTCACCGCCTATCCGGGCATCCACGCCGTGCTGTTCCACCGGTTCAATCATGCCCTGTGGAATCTGGGACTGAAGTGGCTGGCGCGCTTCCTGTCGGCCATCGCTCGCTGGCTGACCGGGATCGAGATCCATCCGGGCGCCCGGATCGGCCGGCGCTTCTTCATCGACCACGGCATGGGCGTGGTCATCGGCGAAACCGCCGAGATCGGTGACGATTGCACCCTCTATCAGGGCGTCACCCTGGGCGGCACCAGTTGGAACAAGGGCAAGCGCCACCCCACGCTGGGCAACAACGTCGTGATCGGGGCCGGCGCCAAGGTACTGGGGCCGTTCAAGGTCGGCGACCATGCCCGCATCGGCTCCAACTCGGTGGTCATCAAGGAGGTGCCCGCCCGCGCCACGGTGGTCGGCGTGCCGGGCCGGGTGGTTGAGGCCAGCGGCGACGCAACCGACGACCTGCGCCGGGAAATCGCCCGCAAGCTCGGGTTCGACGCCTACGGCGCCACTCCCGATCAGCCCGATCCCGAGGCTCACGCCATCAACCGGATGCTGGACCATATTCACGTCCTGGATCGCACCGTCCGCCAGCTCTGCCAAACGCTGCGCGACGCGGGCATCGATCCGGGCGAACCGTGTCTGCCCGAGTTGAACGGCTGCGCGCTGCACTCGGCGGCCAGCCAGGAGGGCTGGTCCAGGCCCGGCGATCCGGGCGCGACTCCGGCCGAACGAACGCCGGCGCTTCGGCCTGAACGCGGCCATGTTGGAACTTAGCGAGGCGGCGCGCGCTCATTTTGAGCACCCGCGCCATGTTGGCGCGCTGGACGCGGACGCCCCCGACGTGGCGATGGCCCGGGTGGGCGAACCGGTCAGCGGCGCCATCCTGCAACTGCATCTGCGAATCGGCGCGGAGGGGTCGATCACTGCCGCCCGGTTTAAGGCTTATGGTTGCGGCTGGCTCATCGCCTGCGGCTCGCTGCTGGCCGAACGGCTCCAGGGCCGGACGCTGGAGCGGGCCGCGCGCTTGCGGCATTACGAACTGGTCGAGACCCTCGACGTCCCGCCGGAGAAGCTGTATTGCGCCGTGCTGGCCGAAACCGCGCTCAAAAAGGCGCTGCGCGCTGGCCCCACGCAACCAACTCCACCCGTCGCCGTCCAATCCGATCATCTCTAAAACGCCTTCATCCGGAGAAACCGCCATGACGATCACCCTTACCGAAACCGCCGCCGCCCGTGCCCGCGTCTTTCTGGCCAAAAAGGAACAGGCGCGGGGCCTGCGGCTGGGCGTGCGCAACACCGGTTGTTCCGGCTACATGTACACCGTTGGACTGGCCGACGCGATTGCTCCCGACGACGAAGTGTTCGAATCGCGGGGAATCAAGGTCGTGGTCAGCGCCACGAACCTGCCCTATCTGGACGGCATGGAAGTGGACTACGCTAAACAGGGACTCAACGAAGGTTTTCGCTTCCACAACCCCAACGCCAAGAATCAGTGCGGCTGCGGGGAAAGCTTCAGCGTTTGAACGAGGCTGGGGTCAAGGGAACAGGAGCGCCATCGGCTTTTCCATCGCCAAGACGTCCCCTGCCCCAAACGTTTTTGGCCGCCCTCGGTGCCGTGGCGCTGGCGGGTTGTGCCGCGCTGGAAAGCGGCTTTGGCGCGGCGGCCACGACCACCTCCCCGCGGATCGGGGATGCCGGGCCGACAGCCATGCCGCCGACTCCTTCGCCGGCACCTGTCACTACTAAACCACCGAGCCCGGCGTTCGTCGAGGAGCGCGCCCGGCAAGCTTACGAAACCGGCCGCTGGGACGTGGCGGAGGGTTACTATCTGCAATGGATCCGGCTGCAACCCAACGACGCTGGACCCTGGTTTCAACTCGGCAATCTGTACGCCGAGCAGGGGCGGCTGGATGCGGCGGAACGCGCCTACCGGGAGGCGCTGCGCCGCCGCGACGAGGCCCGAACCCTGCACAATCTTGGCTTGGTGCAGGTCAGGCTGGGCGTCGGCGCTCTGCGCGAGGCGCAACGACGCCTGCCACCGGACGATCCGGCGCGTCGGGAAACGCGCGAGTTCCTGCAAACGCTCCTGGAAGCGGCGCAATGACCGGAAGCGGACAATCCAGCGCCGCGGGTTCAATCAGTGGGAGGACGTGACATGACGTACCAACACATTCTGTTCGCGGCCGATTTTTCCGACGATGCGCTCCAGGTGGGAGAACGCGCCCGGGAGATCGCCCGGCGCTGCGGGGCGCGCTTGAGCCTGATTCACGTGGTCGAGGACCTCAACATCAGCCTGGGCGGGGGCTACGAATTGCTGCCGGTCTTGCCGGAACTGCCCGACGAAGCCTTGCTGCGGGAAGCGCGGGAGTTGCTTGGGGAACTGGCGCGGCGGCTGGACGCGGAGGATGCCGAAAAATGGGTGGTCAGCGCGCCGTCCACCAAGGAAGGCATTCTCGGCGCGGCCCGGGATCACGGCGTGGATCTGATCGTGGTCGGCAGCCACGGTCGCCATGGGCTGGCGCTGCTGCTGGGCTCGACCGCCAACGCCGTGCTGCATGGAGCGCCTTGCGACGTGCTGGCGGTAAGGATTTGAGGCTTCAAGGCCAACGGCTAACCGCTAACCGCCTTCAGCCTTTCCTCCTCCTCCGGTTGCGGCGCCACGTCCACCGACACCTCCAGCGAATGCGTGCCGCCGCCGGTCATGACGCCCTTGAGCGGCGCGACATCGCCGTAATCCCGCCCCCAGGCCAGCGTGATATGTTTTTCTCCGGGCATGCAATCGTTGGTCGGGTCGAATTCCGCCCAGCCGACGCCGGGCACATAGACCGCCAGCCAGGCGTGGGAGGCGTCCGCCCCGACCAGGCGCGGCTGGCCCGGCGGGGGCAGCGTTTCCAGGTAGCCGCTGACGTAGCGCGCCGCCAGCCCCAGGCCGCGCAGGCAGGCCATCGCCAGATGGGCGAAATCCTGGCAGACCCCACGCCGCTCGGCGAGCACTTGGTCCAGTGGGGTAGCGATCGTGGTGAAATGCGGATCGTAGGTAAATTCCTGGTGAATGCGCCGGTTCAGATCGGCCACGGCCTCCAGCAACGGCCGGCCCGGTGGAAAGCTCGGCGCCGCGTATTCTTGAAACGGCGGCGCGGCGACCACGAAGGGCGAGTCCAGCGTAAAGTGCCGGGCTTCGATGATCTCCGGATCCGCGTCTTCCCGCAACGCCGCCAGCGCCTGCTCCCAGGAAGGCGACGAGCCGGATTCGGCGAACGGCCGCGCGGGCAGCACCCGCACCCCGGTGGCGACCGTAACGTCCAGCTCCTGATGGATATCCTGAATGACGAAATACAGCACCCGGTTACCGAAAAAATCCCGCCGCTCCACCGAAAGGGCCGGGCGCGGGCGAATCGTGAGCCGGCTGGGATGGCATTGTTGCCAAGCGGCCTCCCGTGGCAGCAACCGCGCTTCGTTGTGACACAGGGCTACGTCATTGCTGTAGCGATAGACGGTGCGGTGGGTGATCAGGTACTTCATGGCTTCATGGCGATCAATTGCCGGGGAACCTCGGCGTGGCTGAAATGGCTGTGGGTCAGCGCGTCGGAAAGCTCCAGCAAGGGGCGCCGCAAGGCTTCCAGCAGCCGGGACAATTCGGCGTTGGCATGGGTGCTGTCGGGAGACAGGTCGGCCAGCGCCTCGATGTCGGCCAGTTGCAAGGTGGTGGTGGCTTCCAAAATCAACCGTTCCTCGGCGCTGCGGTATGGGGAGCCGCCGGCCTGATGCAGCCGGCCGATGTGGCGATGCAGCCGCCGCAACTGGTAACCGACGGCGCGCGGGTTGTCCTCGTCGAACAGCAGCAGATCGATGATGGCGGTCGGGTGCAGCGCCGAGCGGTAGCGCCGCCGGTAGGCGGTCAGATTGTCGGTGATGGTCAACACCACTTCCCACAGCGGCAGACCCGGATTGCGGGCGGTGATGAAGGCCAGATGGAATAGATCCAGGGTGCGCAGCACCCGCTCCAGATAACGGCCGATGTCGAGAAACAGCCAGCCCTGGTGATGCGGCAGGGTTTCGTTGTTCAAGCCGCAAAATCCCGCGACCAGCATCAAGTGCTCTTCCAGCAGTTCGCGCGCCTGCCGCGCGCCCAGGTTCGCCGGCGGATCCTGAATCCGCTGCTGCAACCGATTGAGCAGGCGCCAGCTATCGTCGCCCAGATGGTTGCGTACCGCCCGCCCGGTGCGCAGCATTCCGTCCAGGGTGATCCGCAGGCCGCCGGGATGGTCCGCGTCCACCATCGGACCGAGCAACGCTTGCCGCAAGGCGAAAAAGCGGGCGCGCGGCGATTCCGCCACCGGCGGCGCCGGGATGTCCAGGGCATCGAGCAGATCGTCCAGACAACGCTCGTCGGTGTTGTCCTGCTCCCATTCCAGCAACCGCCCGAACGCTTCCCGCAACAGGCGGGCGGTGCCATCCAGCCGTTCGCTGTAGCGACCCAGCCAGTACAGATTGTCGGCCACCCGGCTGGGCAGGTCGCCGCCGTCGCGGGTGACGAAAATGGGACCGTAGCTCTGGCGCAGCAGGGTGACGTGCTTCTGCGGCGTCGGCGCCAGCACCCACCAGTCCTTGCTGATGCCGCCCTGTCGCACCGCCGCCTGCAAGGTCTCCAACCCCGAGGAGACTCGGGCCAGACCGCCCGGCATGGCCCGGTAACCGTCGCCGTCAACGACCGTGAAACCGCGCAACATGACCGGCCGCGGTGTCAATTGGCCATCCTCCAGCACCGGGGCGGTGGACAGGGGCAGCATTTCCCGGCCAACATAAAGATGTGGGGCAGCCTGGATGCGCTCCACCAGGCGCGCCCGGGCCGTCGCATCGAGTTGGGAACCATCCCAGCGGGGCTGGTCGGGCAGGATCGAATGCACCACCAGCCGTTCCAGCTGGGCCAGGACATGGCCACGGTCGTCGGGATTGCCGCACCACCAAGTCGGTAGCGACGGCAGCTTCAGATCCTCGCCCAGCAGTTGCCGGCACAGCAGCGGCAAGAAAGCGGCCAAACCGGGATTTTCGATCAGGCCGCTGCCCAGGGCGTTGGCCAGCGCGACATGACCACCGCGCGCCGCTTGCAGCAGGCCGGGAACGCCCAGCAGGGAATCGCCGCGCAGTTCCAGCGGGTCGCACCAGGCGTCCGCCACCCGCCGCAGGATCACGTCCACCGGCCGCAAACCGCCCAGCGTCTTCAACCAGACCCGACCGTCCCGCACCGCCAGATCCTCGCCCTCGACCAGACTGAGCGACAGGTAGTTGGCCAGATAGGCGTGCTCGAAGTAGACCGGGCTGTTGGGGCCGGGAGTCAGCAACACCACATGGGGATTTTCGGGATGGTGACGCGCCAGCCTGGCCAAGGTGGCGCGCTCGGTTTCCAGAAAACTGGCCAGCCGACGCAACGGCGCATTGCGGTAAAGCATTGGCAGCGCCCGCGCCAGGATGATCCGGTTCTCCAGCGTGTAGCCCGCGCCGGAAGGCGACTGGGCGCGGTCGCCGTAGACCCGGAACACGCCGTCCGGGCCGCGGGCGAGGTCCATGCCATGAAAAATCAGCCAGCGACTGCCGGCTGGCAGAGCCTGGTGGCACGGATGGAGAAACCCGGGACAGGCGTAGACCAGTTCCGGCGGCAGCCAACCCTGGCGCAGCGCCAGCCGTCGATCGTAAATGTCCGCCAGCAGGGCGTTCAGCAGGCGCGAACGTTGCTCCATCCCCGCCGCCAGGACGGTCCACTCCTCGCCGGTCATCAGCAGGGGAACGATATCCACCCGCCACTGGCGCGGCGCGGCGTGGGGGTCGCCGTAGCTGTTGTAGGTGACGCCGTCCGCTTGCAGCAGACGCTGGACCTCGGCATGGCGGCGCTCCAGTTCCTCGCCCCCGGTTTCTGCCAAAAACCGTGCCAACTCGCACCAGTGGGAGCGCAGGACGCCGGACGCCGCGCACATCTCGTCGTAACCGGACTCGGGGACCGGGTAGTGGTCGCGCCAGATATCGCCGGGCGTGCTCGGAACGTCGGGATAAGCGAGGGAGACGGCTTCGATCATGAACTTTTCCATGGAGAGGAACGGCTCGCCACCTCGCCCGCCGCCGCGACCCGGCCTGGGGTTCGCGCGGGGGCGGGCGGCGCGGGAACGGCGACACCACCGACGGCGCGGTTTGAAAAGGGCAACGGCGCGGGAGCGGCGCTAGGCGCGGGAACGGGTGTTGGCGCGGCGCAACCGCTCGGCCATGACCCGCATCACTTGCAGGGCGAACAGCGGCGTGCGCTGCACCAGATTCAAAAAGTGCTGCCGGGTAATCAGGGTGAGCACGCAATCGGTGCGGGCGACCGCCCTCGCGCTGCGCGGTCTGTCGTCGATCAGCGCCAACTCCCCCAAAATGCCGCCGACCTCCACCGTTTCCAAAACCTGGCTGTCGGCCACGATATCCGCCTGGCCCTCGGCCACGATATAGAGACAGTCGCCCGGCTCGCCCTCCCGAAAGATGATCTCGCCCTGGGCGAAGGATTGGTATTTCTCGATCTGGTTCGAGGGATCCTGATGTGGCATGGAGCGAGTCCTCCTCGCGCAATGAGGATCTATGAAGACGGTTGCCAGCTCCTTGCACCTTGGCACACTGGCCAGCGGATGCGATAATCTCATGACAGTCTGGCCTGTTTCCAGTTTAGCCCACTTCACGGAGGGTACGATAGCATGACCTTTCCCCCTCCCACCCAAGATCCGTTTTCCTTTTTGGAGCATGGTCATGCAGGATGGCGTGGAAAAACGGCGCTTCGCCCGCACCGAGGTCAACGCGGCGGTCCAGTACCGCCTTGCCGACGGCGAGGCGGCGCGCGACGGCTGGCTGGGCAACATCAGCGCGGGCGGCGTTCTATTATGGGCCGAGGATGAATTGCCGGTCGGAACCACGCTGTATCTGCGCATCAGGGCCGAGGAACTGGGGGACACGGAAATGGAGGTGACCGCGACCATCGTGCGCCTGGTGCCCGCGCGGCAAGATGGACGGCTTGGGTACGGCTGCCGGTTCGACGCGATTTACAGCGGCCCCTTCGTCGATGCGGGTTGAGTGCCGCGACGATGAAAACGGCGGTGGTGATTGACTCGGCCTGCGATCTGCCAGCCAGCTACATTCAGCAGCATCAACTGTATCTGCTGCCACACCGGGTGATCGTGGGCGACCAGATCCTGACCGATACCCGCGACGTCAATCTGACGCTGGCCTTTCATCACCGTCACGCCGTCCAGTCGCGGAACTGGGAAGCGGCGGTCGATCCCTGCTCGGTCAACGTCATCGCCGAGCTGTTCTTGAATCGTCTGGTCATCGACCACGATCGGGCGATTCTGCTCACGATCTCGCAAACCCGCAGCCAGTTGTTCCAGAACGCGACCGAAGCGTCGTTCGCCGTCGTGCGCGGTTATCGCGAACGGCGCCAGCGCGCCGGACTGAACACGCCGTTCCAGCTCAACGTGCTCGACAGCCGGACGGCCTTCGCCGGCCAGGCGGTGCTGGCGCTTGAGGTGATCCGGTTGTTGCAAAATCCCGATTTGCCCTTTGGCGAACTGCGCCGGCAGGCGGAGGCGTTCCGGCGCTACATCCGCTGTTACGTCCTGTTCGACAGCCTGTCCCACCTTCGCTATCAGGCCGGCGGGAAGGGCGGGAATGACATCGGGTTTTTCGCCTACCATCTCGGCTCGCTGTTGGGCGTCAAGCCGGTCGCCCGCTTCGTGGAAGGCGAAACCGAGCTGGTGCTGAAGGCGCGCGGTTTCGAGCGCGCCCTGGCCGGCCTGTTTGAGCACGCCAAACTGGAAATCGATCAGGGTCTGCGCAATTCACTGGTCGTGCTCAGCTACGCCGGCGATCCGCAAGGACTCCAGCGCAAGCGCGCCTTCATCGAGTTCGAGCGCCATGCCCGGCGATGGGGCATCGAGGTCTTGGTCTCGATCATGAGCGCCACCGGCAGCGCCTATCTTGGCCCCAACTCGATTTCGCTGGCTTTCGCCGCCGCCTGACTTCCAGATCCGGATGACCGACCGGTTGCCGAAGAATCGGCTTGCTTCATCCCGGTTCTTCACCTATAGTGGCGTCGTATGATTCTCAAGCAAGTGAATTTGCTCGTTCATTGCAACTCCCCTCGGTCGGCAGTTCCGTTCGTCATATTCCCTGCCTTGATTTTCGTGCGGCTTGTTTGGGTGATCGCCCCGACTGTTCAATAGTCCTTCAGTTTTCAGGAATCTCGCATGTCCACTGGTACCGTGAAATGGTTTAACGAATCGAAGGGTTTTGGTTTTATCTCGCCTGACGATGGTGGCGACGATTTGTTCGCGCATTTTTCCGCGATTCAGGCGCGGGGATTCAAGACGCTCAGGGAAAATCAGAAGGTTTCCTTCGATGTGGCGACCGGCCCCAAGGGCAAGCAGGCCACCAACATCCGTCCGATCGATTAACCCCGCCCGGATTCCGAAAGCCCGGCCAGCGCCGGGCTTTTTTTGCGCCTGGACGGCGGACAGCGCGCATTCCGTTCCGTTCAATCCGAACCGCCGCCATGGGACAATGAGCGCCCTGTCGCGTAACCCGGATTCGTCTCCGCCCATGTCCGCGCCCGCCGCCACGCCCATCCTGTCCCGCCTGCCGCGACCGGCGCTGCCGCCGGACAACCAGCGGCCGCTACGCTGGAGTCAGTTGCATGGCGCCAGCCCCGCCCTGCTGATCGCCGCCGCCGCCACCCGGTATCGCGGTCCGACGCTGGTCGTCGCGCCGGACAGTCAAACCGCGTTGCGGCTGGAGACCGAGCTGCGGGTGTTCGGCGGGCCGAACCTGGAGATTCTGGCGTTTCCCGACTGGGAGACGCTGCCCTACGACGGGTTCTCGCCACACCAGGACATCGTATCGCAACGGCTGGCGGCCCTGTACCGCCTGCCGCGGCGGCGGCGCGGGGTGCTGGTGGCGCCGGTGGCGACGCTGATGCAGCGACTGGCGCCGCCCGACTACCTGGATCGCCACGCGCTGCTGCTGACGGTCGGCGAACGGCTGGACCTGGAACGGTTTCGCCAGCGGCTGGAAGCGGCCGGCTATGCCTGCGTTTCGCAGGTGGTCGAGCGTGGCGAATTCGCGGTGCGCGGCGCCATTCTCGACCTGTTTCCGATGGGCGCCGAACGGCCCTACCGGATCGAACTGTTCGACGACGAGGTGGAAAGCATTCGCGACTTCGATCCCGACACCCAGTTGTCGGTATCGAAAGTCGAACGCATCGAACTGTTGCCCGCGCGGGAGTTTTCGCTCGACCGGGACACCATCGCCCGCTTCCGCCAGGGCTGGCGGCGCCAGTTCGAGGGCGATCCCCAGCGCAGCCCGCTCTATGTCGAGGTCAGCGCCGGTCACGCGCCCGGCGGGATCGAATACTACCTGCCGCTGTTCTTCGAGCGAACCGCGACCCTGTTCGATCATTTGCCCGACAGCACGCTGGCGATCCGGCTGGAGGGCGTGGACGCGGCGATGGCGGCGTTCCAGGCACAAATCATGGACCGCTACGAGCAGCGCCGGCACGACGCGGAGCGGCCCCTCTTACCGCCGCCGCTGCTCTTTTTGGAAGCCGCCCAGGTGGAACAGGCGCTGGCGCGCTATCTTCGGGTCGAGATGCAAGAGGCGAGCGGCGGCGACGTCGACTTGCCGACCGCGCCGCCGCCGGTCCTGCCGCTTGAACCGCGCGCCGAGCGGCCGGCCGCCGCGCTGGAACGGTTTCTGACGGAATTTCCGGGGCGGGTCCTGTTCGCCGCCGAATCGGCGGGACGACGCGAAGTGTTGCTTGAGACGCTGCGTAGCCATGGGCTGCGCCCGGTGACGTGCGAGAACTGGGCCGAATTCCTGGCGCGGGAGGACGCGCCGCTAGCGCTGACGGTGGCGCCGCTGGAGCAGGGCCTATTGCTGACCGAACCGCCGCTGGCCATCATCGCCGAGCCCCAGTTGTACGGCGAACGGGCGCGGCAGATCCGCCGGCGCGCGCCCAGCCGCGACCCCGAGACCATCATCCGCAACCTGACCGATCTCAGCCTGGGCGCCCCCATTGTCCACGAGCAACACGGAATTGGCCGCTACGCCGGGTTGGAGCGGCTGGAAGTCGCTGGCATCGACGGCGAGTTCGTGGTGGTGAACTACGCCGCCGATGGCCGCCTGTATGTCCCGGTGGCCGATCTGCATCTACTGAGCCGCTACACCGGAGCTTCCCCGGACGCCGCTCCCCTGCACAAGCTGGGCAGCGGCCAATGGGAACGGGTCCGGCGCAAGGCCGCCGAGCAGGTCAGCGACGCGGCGGCGGAACTGCTGGACCTGTACGCCCGCCGCGCGGCCCGACCTGGTCACGGCTTCGGCCTGGACGAAGCGGACTACGCCGCGTTCGCCGCCGCCTTCCCGTTCGAGGAAACCGCCGACCAGGAGGCGACTATCGCGGCGGTAATCGCCGACCTGCGGTCCGGCCGGCCGATGGACCGGGTGGTCTGCGGCGACGTCGGCTTCGGCAAGACCGAGGTGGCGATGCGCGCCGCGTTCGTGGCGGTGCAGGACGGGCGCCAAGCGGTGGTATTGACCCCGACCACCCTCCTGGCCCAGCAACACCATCAGAATTTTCTTGATCGCTTTGCCGATTGGCCGGTACGGATCGAATTGCTGTCGCGGTTCCGTTCGGCCAAACAGCAGGCCGAGACGCTCCAGGCGCTGGCCGAGGGGCGGGTGGACATTCTGATCGGGACCCACAAACTGTTGCAGGACGGGGTCCAATTCAAACGGCTGGGGCTGGTGGTGGTGGACGAGGAACACCGCTTCGGGGTGCGGCACAAGGAGCGGCTGAAGGCGTTGCGAACCGAAGTGGATGTGTTGACCCTGACCGCCACCCCGATTCCCCGCACGCTGAACCTGGCGATGGCCGGCTTGCGCGATCTGTCGATCATCGCTACCCCGCCGGCCGGACGGCTGGCGGTCAAGACCTTTGTCGGCGAGTGGAACCCGGCCACCATTCGGGAAGCCTGCCAGCGCGAATTGAAGCGTGGCGGGCAGATTTATTTCCTGCACAACGAGGTGGAAACCATTCAGCGCATGGCGGCGCAGGTGGCGGCGCTGGCGCCGGGCGCGCGGATCGCGGTCGCGCACGGCCAGATGCGCGAGCGGGACTTGGAGCGGACCATGCTGGATTTCTACCACCGCCGCTGCAACCTGCTGGTCTGCACCACCATCATCGAATCGGGCATCGACGTACCCAACGCCAACACGATTCTCATCAACCGAGCCGACAAGCTGGGGCTGGCCCAGTTGCACCAGTTGCGCGGGCGGGTCGGGCGCTCGCACCACCGCGCCTACGCCTATCTGATCGTCCCGCCGCGCAAGACGATGACGGCGGACGCGGTCAAGCGGATCGAGGCCATCGAATCGCTGGAGGATCTGGGCGCGGGTTTTCTGCTGGCCAGTCACGATCTGGAGATTCGCGGCGCGGGCGAGTTGCTGGGCGAGGCGCAGAGCGGCCAGATTCACGAGGTCGGCTTCACCTTGTACATGGATTTGCTGGAGCGGGCGGTGGCGGCGCTGAAAGCCGGAAAGGTCCCGGAACTGGACCGGCCGTTGGACCACGGTCCTGAAATCGACCTGCAAAGCCCGGCGTTGATTCCCGACGATTATCTGCCCGACGTGCACAGCCGCCTGATCCTGTACAAGCGCATCGCCAGCGCCCGCGACGCCGGGGAGTTGCGGGAACTGCAAGTGGAGATGATCGACCGCTTCGGGCTGTTGCCGGTCCCGGTCAAGACCCTGTTCCGGGCGACCGAACTGAAGCTGCGGGCGCTGCCGGTCGGGGTGAGGAAAATCGAAGCTGGGCCGAAGGGCGGACGGCTGGTGTTTGGGCCGGAGCCGAAGGTGGACCCGGCCAAGCTGGTACGGCTGCTTCAGCGGCAGCCCAAGGTCTACAAGCTGGACGGCAAGGACAAGCTGCGTTTCGTCAAGGACCTGCCCGACGCCGAAGCGCGGGCGGCGGCGGTGGAGGAATTGCTGAAATCGGTAATCCTGAACTGCGAATGATCCAGCGGGCATTCTCCCTTTGGCAAAGGGGGGCGAGGGAGATTTGGACCCGCGAGGCGGGATCAAACCCGGTGAAATCCCCAGACGGACGTCATGCCAGTTCATTCCTTTGCCGAAAGTCAATAAGAAAGGCGCGCAACCTCACTACCGTATCAGGCTGTGGCTTATGAATACCGAAAAACTCCTTGTCCAGACCCTCCACTGAAGTACCCAAAGCATGCGACAGAGTTTGCTCGAATGAATCGAACGCCCCAAGACGATGATTCCACGAGGGCGGCATGCAGGGCAACTTGAGTCGGAGCGTATCGTCAGTCATTATCCATATCTCCGTCCCGTCGTCGAATTCGTGCACCTGCTCTTCATGGGCAACATCGACCTCTTCTTCTGCATCGTTCATGTAGACAACTCCCTTTCACTCACCTGTTTATCCGTCCAACGCCTGAATTACCAACTCAGCCCCGCGTCAGCGTCCGCGATATTGTTCCCGCATTTCGCGTTTCAGGGTCTTGCCGGCGACGTTGCGGGGAAATGCGTCCATGATGACGACATCGCTGACCCGTTGAAACTTGGCGTCCACCCGGCCGTTGATCCAGTTCTTGAGTTCCGCGGCCGTCGCCTTGGCGTCGGGCCGCAACGTCACGGCGGCGACCGGGGTTTCGCCCCAGCGAGCGTCGGGCACGCCGAAAACCGCCACTTCGTTGACGTCCGGGTGGCGAATCACGATCTCTTCGATGTCGCGGGGATAGACGTTCAGCCCGCCCGAAATGATCATGTCCTTGATGCGATCCACCAAAAACAGATAGCCGTCTTCGTCCACGTAGCCGGCGTCCCCGCTGTGTAGCCAACCGTCGATGATCGCTTTTTCGGTCAGCTCCGGTTTCTTGTAATAGCCTGGCATCATGATGGGGCTTCGGCCGCAGATTTCGCCGACCTCGCCGACGCCGCAATCGCGGCCGTTCTCGTCGAGAATGCGCAGTTCCATGAAGGGCGGTGGCGCCCCGACCGAGCCGGCTTTCCGCTGGTTGTCCCGTTTGTCGAGAATCGTCACGAACCCTTCGGTGAGCCCGTAAAGTTCGTAGAAGCGGCCGGGCAAAACCTCGTTGATGCGGCTTTTGTATTCGAGCAACAGGGGCGCGCCCAGGCTTTGCAGCATTTCCAGCGACCGCAACCGCTCCGGCCGAAACGCCGGGCTGTTCAGGATCGCGACGATCTGCGACGGCACCATCAGAACGTGAGTGGCTTGCTCCCGCTCGATGGCGTCGATCACCGCTTCGGGGTCGAACGCTTCGTGCAGGACGTAGGAACACCCCAGAAACATCCAGGGCATCAGCGTCAGCATGGCGCCGTTGAAGACGATGGAGCCGGCGTGCAGCACCACGCTCTCCGGGGTCATCCGCCAGGCGGCGGCGAACAGGGTGCAGTAGCTGGCGCGCACCGCATGGGTGTGGACGATGCCCTTGGGGGCGCCGGTGGTACCGCTGGAGTACATGATGTTGTAGACATCGCCGCTTTCCAGGCGGGCGTCGGGCGGTTCGTCGGCGGAGGCCGTGGCGACGAAGTCGGCATAAGGCCGAAAACCCGGCGGGGAACCCTTGCCCACCAGAACGTAGCGATCCGCCCGAATCGCCGGCAACTGCTCGCGGATGCGGTTCAGCGTGGCGGCGGCGCCGGCGTCGGCCAGCACCAGCGCCGTGTCGGAATCGTTCAGCAGAGTGGCGAGGCCGCTTTCCTGAAGCAAGGGGCTGCACGGCACGATCACCAGCCCCGTTTTGGCGGCGGCCCAGTAGGCGGTCATCAGTTCCAGGCCGTTGGGCAGCACCGTGGCGATCTTGTCGCCCTTGCGCAAACCGGCGGCCAGCAGGGCGTTGACCAGCCGGTTGACCCTGGCGTTCAGTTCGCGGAAGGTCAGGCGTTGGTCGCCCACCGCGAGCGCCGGATAGTCGGGCCGATAGCGAGCATGTCGGGTCAACAACGCACCGATGTGCATTTGCGCCTCCTTGGGGATGGGTTTTGACCCCTCCCTCTCAGGGGAGGGGGTGATAGCCTCTACGCCACCTTGGCGAACGCCTCGATCACTTCCGTCGGTGCCTGGATCAACTCGATCAGCACGCCCTCGCCGGACAGCGGGGTGGCGTCGTTGCCCTTCGGATGCAGGAAGCAGACATCGAAACCGGCCGCGCCCTTGCGGATGCCGCCGGGGGTGAAGCGCATCCCCTTGGCGGTCAGCCACTCCACCGCTCCCGCCAGATTGTCGATCCACAGGCCGATGTGGTTGAGCTGCGGCTCGTGGACCTTGGGCGCCTTGTTGGGATCGATGGGCTGCATCAGGTCTACTTCCACCTTGAACGGGCCGGAACCGATGGCGGCGATGTCCTCGTCCACATTCTCCCGCTCGCTGCGAAAGTTCCCGGTCAGGGTCAGTCCCAGGGTATCGATCCACAGCCGGCTCAGCTTGGACTTGTCCAGGCCACCGATGGCAATTTGTTGAATGCCAAGCACTTTAAAGGGTCTATCGGACACAAAAACCTCCTGATGAGGGTTGGGGTTTCAGGTTGGGAAACATAACGAACCTTTTCAGTATGTCATTCCACTTCCCGATTGCAACCGTGCCCCGGATCTTCCGACGGTATCCCTACCGGGAATCGGGCAAGTCTTCGGTTATACTTTCGCGGTACTGTCCACCCCTCGCGTTTCGATCCACTGGAGGATGCGCATGTCGAACCCACAACAAGCGGACGCGGCCACCCCGACGTTCAACGAATTTCCCCCAACCCCCTACGAGGAATGGCGCAAGGCCGTCGACAAGGCGCTGAAAGGCGCGCCGTTCGAGAAGCGGCTGGTCACCAAAACCTACGAGGACATCGATCTCCAGCCGATGTACCGGCAGGAAGACATCGAAGGCTTGCCCCACCTGGACAGCCTGCCGGGTTTCGCCCCCTACTTGCGCGGCGCCACTCCGCTGGGCTACGTCGGCGGCAGTTGGGATGTCGCCCAGGAACTGCCCTACGCCACCCCGGCGGCGTTCAACGAAGCCCTGCGCGCCGATCTGACCCGCGGCCAGAACGCCATCAACCTGGTGCTCGACCGCCCGACTTTGGCCGGCGTCGATGCCGATCAGGCGGAAGCCGACGATGTCGGCCGGGGCGGCCTGTCCATCTCCAGCGTCGCCGATCTGGCCCAGGCGCTGGACGGCGTCGATTTGGAAGCCACGCCGGTCTACATCCAGGCCAGCACCAGCGCCCTGACCTTCACCGCCCTGCTGGCGGCGCTGGTGCAAAAACAGGGCAAATCGCTGGCCAAGGTGCGCGGCGCCATCGGCATGGACCCGCTGGGCCAGTTGGCCCGCGACGGCCGGTTGCCCCGCGATCTGGACGGTATCTACGACGTGATGGCGCAACTCGTCGGCTGGGCCAAAACCAGCGCCCCGCAAGTGCAGACCATCACCGTGCAGGGCAGCCCCTACCACAACGGCGGTTCCAGCGCCACCCAGGAGCTGGCCTTCGCGCTGGCCACGGCGGTCGATTACGTTCGCGCCATGCAGGCGCGCGGCTTGAGCATCGACGACATCGCCCCGCGCATCCGCTTCTCCCTGTCCATCGGCACGAATTTCTTCATGGAAATTGCCCGGCTGCGCGCCGCGCGGCTGCTGTGGGCCAAGATCGTCCAGGCGTTCGGCGGCAACGAAGCCTCGCAAAAGATGAGCCTGCACGCCCGCACTTCGGCCTGGAATCAAACCGTCTACGACCCGCACGTCAACCTGCTGCGCGCCACCACCGAAGCGTTTTCCGGCGCGGTCGGCGGCTGCGACAGCCTGCACATCTCGCCATTCGACGAGCTGCTGCGGGTGCCGGACGAGTTCTCGCGCCGCGTCGCCCGCAACACCCACACCGTGCTGCGCGAGGAAAGCCACATCACCAAGACCATTGATCCGGCGGGCGGCTCCTGGTACGTCGAAAACCTCACCGACTCGGTCGCCCGCAAGACCTGGGCGATTTTCCAGGAGGTCGAGAAGCAGGGCGGCATGGCCAAGGCGCTGGCCGCCGGTTGGCCGCAATCCCAAGTCGCCGACACCGCCGCCAAGCGCGCCGCCAACCTCGCCAAGCGCAAGGACATCTTCGTCGGCACCAACATGTACCCGAACCTGAAGGAAACCCGAATCGAGCCGGCGCCAGTGGATGCCTGGGCGGTCCAGTCGGAACGGGCGGCGGCGCTGAAGCCGTATCGGGTGGGCGCGAATGTCGGTCAGAAGCAAGCCGCGCTGGATGCGCTGGCCAAGGGTGGCAACGTGGTCGAAACCGCGATTCAGGCCGCGCTCGCGGGAGCAACCCTGGGCGAAATCGCCCAAGCCGCCCGCGCCAACGCCAAGCCCGGCCCCACCGCCAACGCCGTTCACGCCCATCGCGGCGCGCAGGCGTTCGAGGCGCTGCGGCAAGCGGCGGAAACCTATGTCGCCCGCATCGGCCAGCGCCCGCAGGTGTTCCTCGCCACCATGGGGCCGCTGACCCAGCACAAGGCCCGCGCCGATTTCGCCACCGCCTTTGTCGGCGTGGGCGGTTTCGAGACCATCTATCCGTCCGGTTTCAACACCCCGGACGAAGCGGCCGACGCGGCGCTGGCCTCCGGCGCCAAGGCGGTGGTGATTTGCTCCACCGATCCGACCTATCCCGAAATCGTCCCGCCGCTGGTGCAGAAACTCAAGCAGGCCGCGCCCGGTTTGATCGTGATGCTGGCCGGTTACCCGGCGGATCACATCGAAGCGTTCAAGGCCGCCGGCGTGGACGATTTCATTCACCTCAACGCCAATTGCCAAGCCCTGTTGTCAACCTTGCAGAAGAAGATGGGGGTCGCCCAATGAGCAAGTCACCCGATTTCACCACCATGGCCTACGGCGTGGACTTTCCCAAGCCCAGCTTCGCCGACTGGCGGGCGACGGTCGAGAAAGCCACCGGCAAGACCCTGGAGCAACTGGTCTCCGCGACCATGGAGCACATCGACGTCAAGCCGCTGTATACGCGCGACGATCTGCAAGGCTTGAATCATCTCGGCTATGCGGCGGGCGTGCCGCCGTTCCTGCGCGGCCCCTATCCGGCGATGTACGTGACCCAGCCGTGGACGGTGCGCCAGTACGCCGGTTTCTCCACCGCCGAGGAGTCCAACGCCTTCTATCGCCGCAATCTGGCCGCCGGACAGAAGGGCTTGTCGATTGCGTTTGACCTGGCCACCCATCGCGGTTACGACTCCGATCATCCGCGCGTGGTCGGCGATGTGGGCAAGGCGGGCGTCGCCATCGACTCGCTGCTGGACATGGAAATCCTGTTCGGCGGGATTCCGCTGGATCAGATGTCGGTGTCGATGACCATGAACGGCGCGGTGCTGCCGGTCATGGCGTTCTACATCGTCGCGGCGGAGGAACAGGGCGTCTCCCACCAGCAACTCACCGGCACCATTCAGAACGACATTCTGAAAGAGTACATGGTGCGCAACACCTACATTTACCCGCCCGATCCATCGATTCGGATCATCGGCGACATCTTCGCCTACACGTCCAGGGAGATGCCGAAGTTCAACAGCATCTCGATCTCCGGCTATCACATGCAGGAAGCCGGCGCGACCGCCGATCTGGAATTGGGCTACACCCTGGCCGACGGACTGGAGTACGTGCGCACCGGCATCAAGGCGGGCATGGACATCGACACCTTCGCCCCGCGGCTGTCGTTCTTCTGGGCCATCGGCATGAACTACTTCATGGAAGTGGCTAAGATGCGCGCCGGGCGGCTGTTGTGGGCCAAGATCATCAAGCAGTTCAACCCGAAGAGCGACAAGTCGATGGCGCTGCGCACACATAGCCAGACGTCGGGCTGGAGCTTGACGGAACAGGACCCCTTCAACAATGTCGCTCGCACCTGCATCGAGGCGCTGGCGGCGGCGCTGGGCCACACCCAGTCCTTGCACACCAACGCGCTGGACGAGGCCATCGCCCTGCCGACCGACTTCTCGGCGCGCATCGCCCGCAACACCCAGCTCTATTTGCAGGACGAAACCGCGATCTGCAAAGTACTGGACCCGTGGGGCGGTTCGTATTACGTCGAGGCGTTGACCAACGAGCTGATCAAGCGGGCCTGGAGTCACATTCAGGAAGTGGAAAGCCTGGGCGGCATGGCCAAGGCCATCGAAACCGGTCTCCCCAAGATGCGCATCGAGGAAGCGTCGGCGCGGCGGCAGGCGCAGATCGACTCCGGCAAGGAAACCATCGTCGGCGTCAACAAGTACCGGATGGCCAAGGAAGACAAGCTGGACATTCTCAGCATCGACAACACCGCCGTGCGCGAGGCGCAGGTGCAACGCTTGCACAAGCTCCGTGCCCAACGCGACGAGACCAAGGTCAGGGCCTGCCTGAACGCCATCACCGAAGCCGCCAGCGCCGGCTCCGGCAACCTGCTGGAAAAAGCGGTCGAGGCGGCCCGCGCCCGCGCCTCGCTGGGCGAAATCTCCGACGCGATGGAGAAGGTGTTCGGCCGGCACAAGGCGATCATCCGCGCCATTTCCGGGGTGTACAGCAGCGAATTCGGCGACGCCGAGGAAATCGCCACGGTGCGCAAGATGGCCGACGAGTTTGAGCAGCGCGAAGGCCGCCGGCCGCGCATCCTGGTCGCCAAGCTGGGTCAGGACGGCCACGACCGGGGCGCCAAGGTCATCGCGACCGCGTTCGCCGATCTCGGCTTCGACGTGGACATCGGCGCGCTGTTCCAGACGCCGGAGGAAGTGGCCCGGCAGGCGGTGGAAAACGACGTGCACGTGGTCGGCATGAGTTCGCTGGCCGCCGGCCACAAGACGCTGTTGCCGCAACTGATCGCGGAACTGAAGAAGCTGGGCCGCGAGGACATCATGGTGGTCATCGGCGGCGTCATTCCCGCCCAGGACTACGAGTACCTCAAGGCCAACGGCGCCGCCGCCATTTTCGGCCCTGGCACGGTGATCCCCATCGCCGCGCAAAAGGTGCTGGTGGAGTTGAACGAGCGCCTGGCGGCGTGAGGGTGATGTAGATGTAAAGGATGGCAGGGTGGGGATTGCCCGCCCTGCTTAACTTAACATTAGACATCCTTATTACCTAAAACCCAAAGATTAATCACCGATGAAAGGTAAAATTAGTGACTGGAAAGATGATAAGGGTTTTGGCTTTATTGTTTCTGACAACCAATCAAATAAGATTTTCTTTCATATCTCAGATATTGAAACTAAACAAAGAAGGCCAAAAGTTGATGATTTGGTTGATTTCGATTTGATACGGGATGATCAGCAGAGATTAAAAGCCAAACATATTACTATCAATGGGTTATCATCCATAAAAAATAAAAGTAATATTGAACCTGTAAAGAAAAATACATTCGATTATATCGCAATCATTATTTTGCTTCTATCTATTATTGCAGGAGGATTTACATTTTATCAAACTAGGGATTTAAGTAAGATCATTTTATATGGCATTGTCGCAATAGTATCATTTATATTTTTATCAAGACAAAAGAAACCGAAAGAAAAAAATTTTACTTGTGCGCGTTGTAAATCCATTGCCGAATTCGATAAAAGAACAATACAAGCATGGAATAAGGGAGTATTTAAATTATACTGTTCTGCATGTCATCAGCAATGGTTAGTTACACAGCCAGAACCTGAACAACCAATTCGATCTGGAAGTAGTAAAAGTGGATGTTTAGGGATTTTTATAGCAATTACTTTACTGCCGATATTTACTTTCATAAGCATATATTCGTGGCTATCCTCCTAGGGCGTAGGGCGAGTTAGCGCAGCGTAACCCGCTGGAATTGAACGACTCCACAATCGGCGGGTTACGGACTCACATCCTGACCTGCCCTACTGAACTACAGTTGCTGATGCGATGAATGAGGACACTTAACTAAAAAACGGCTAACTGATTGCTATACCTAAGGTCGTGTTATTGCCTGTTCTGAAACATTAATATTTATCAAAATGATACAAACGAAATGCATGTTATAACTCGAAAGCGGCTGAATGAGTTTGCAGAAAAGTATCCTGATACTAAATCGGCCCTCGCTCATTGGTATGAGCTAGTGAAACAAAATAATTTTACTTCCTTTTCAGAGTTACGTTTGATGTTCCCTAACGCAGATCAGGTAGGTAAGCTGACCGTATTTAATGTTGGCGGAAATAAAATAAGATTAGTTGCTGCTGTTCACTATAGCGATCCTTTGCAGGTTATGGAATTGTTAAATTATGGTACCTGAAAGCACCAAAAATGTGCTATAATTTAATTGATCGCATCAGAGGAGAACCGAGCCATGTCAACGTTAGAGGATATAATTGACTCGCCAGAAAATCTGGAAGTTAAACGGGCCTTGGCCGTAAAAATGTTTCTTTTTGATTACAAGACCCAGGATATTTGTATATTACTCAATGTATCAGACTCCTTTGTGAGTAAATGGAAGATCATTTATGAAAACGAAGGGGCCAGCGCCTTAAAGGTCAACTATCAAGGGGGTACCGGGTTTCTCACTGAAGCGCAGCGTATTCAAGTGATCGTTCACATCGAAAGCCAGTCCCATTGTAGCGTGGAGGAATTGCGCGATTATATCGAGCGCCAGTTTGGGGTTGTCTATCAATCCAAGCAGTCCTATTATGACCTGTTGCACGCGGCGGGATTCAGTTGGCATCAGACCCAAGCGGTGAATCCGAAACGCGATGAAGCGGAGGTCTTGCGCCAACGGGAGGTGATCAAAAAAACTAGGGTGGCAAACTCAGCTTGATCAAGCGTTCTTCCAGGACCTGCAAATAGGCCTCTGTATCCCGCCGAAACCGCCGACCCAACACCCGGGGCCAGCGGCGCTGTTCCCCGCGGGCGCGCACGGTCCGCCACTGATCGAGGTCGGCGGATGCCAACTCGGCGGCGGTAAACGTGTGGAGCTGACTCGCCACGGCGGCCGGCAAGCGGGTGGCACCGCACACCACCAAGCTGGCCGGGGCATTCTTTTGTCCCGTGGCGCGACGCAGTTGATGGCGCAACCCGCCAAACATCTGCTCCAAATCATTATTGGTCCGGGGTAAGTCGGGCACTTCGTAGCAGGTGAAGATCAGCGGACCATAACTGACAGTCACCTTGGCAAACTGGGCCGCCATCGCCTGCAAGCGTGCCGAGGGAGCCGCTTCCTCTTGAATATCCGCCAGCAGCACGGCATAACGGGCCTCGACCGTTCCCCGATCAGCCCGGTCGGGATTGGCCAGGATCTGGGCCGCCTCCACGAGCCAACCTTGGCCGATGGCCAGTTCCGGCCAGAGCGGCGCGGTGGCGTCCAACGCCCGCCGCAGTGCGTTCTGGAGGCGGCTCAGCGGCGCGGGCACCCCCCTTTTTTGGCCACCTGGTCGAGGCTGGCGGCGATCGCGGCTAACCGTTGTTGCAGGTGGAGCCCGCCGGGGTCGAGCGGGGGGTGGCCGCCATCGCTCAGCGCCCCGCGGACCGCCACACAATAACCGCGAATGACCTCGGCTTCCGGATCGGTCCGCTCCTCGACCGCCCGCTCCACGGTCCGCACCCCGCGCACCCGTTTCCGTAATTCTTTCTGCGCGTGCCGATCGGCTTCCCAAATCGGCCGCCCGGCTTCCCGTAACTAATGGAACTGACAGAGCTGATGCGGGACGTCGGGAAAGACGTCAGCGACCGCCTGCCGTAACGCCAGTTGCCCATCGCTGATCACTCCGGCGACCGGTACCTCCTCCAATCCGGCCACCGCCGCCCGGAGCAAGTCGCTCAGATCGTCGCGACCCGATGCCAAGAGGCTGCGGGCCAACAGGATGTCTCCCGACAGCACCTCCCGCACCACCCAGAGCACTTCGTGGCCCTTGTCGGGTTGCAACCCGTCCACCGCCAGCACCAGGCGGCCTTGTTGGCACAACCCCGCCCGCCGGGCCGGCGCCGCCAGCGCCACGCTCACCAATTCCTCGTAGCGCGCCAGCAAATGATCGACCGTGCGCGCCGCGATCACGACGCCCCGTCCGGTCAACTCCCGATGAAGCTCCGGCAGGCTGTCGTGCTCTTGGTATCGACCGGCCCCAATCCAGGCGATCACGTCCAGGCCAAATTCGTGATGCGGCAAGGCCAGCCGTCCTTCCAGTTCCGGTCGGTACGGCCGGTGGTACAGCGCACAAGCCGGATTCACGCAGCGCCGGACTTGCAGCGTGACCGCCACCACCGCGTCCAAGGTCGTGACCGTGCGGTCGTTCTCATAGGCAAACCAGAGCGGTCCCCCGCACACCGGACAGCACCGGTTCAGGCAGCTTAACACCAGCTCTTGGGTCGCTGGTGGCCGCAGTGTGATTCTGGCCATGGCGTCTCTCCCCCACTCGCGTCCTAACAGGGATACACCATTAGACCCTCTAGCTCAGTTTGCTATCCTAGCAAAAAAAACTGGCGGCGCGTCAGGCGGAAATCGAATCCGGTGAACTCATTGTTTTT